>NZ_CP059896.1:996000-1609500 GCF_014126615.1 Ciceribacter thiooxidans | reverse complement strand
AGCGCCAGGATGAGCGGCGTCTCGCGATTGGCTTTCTCATTGAAGGTGAAACGCACGCTGCGTTCGCCCACCTGTTCCATTTTGGCGACGGCGTCAAGACGCTTGTTGTAGGGCGGGCGCCCCTTCTCGGAGAGCAGGTTGAAGGAGAAGATGACGTCTTCCGCGGTCACCGGCTTGCCGTCGTGCCAATGCGCTTTGGGATTGAGATTGAACTGGATGAAGCTGCGCTCGTCGTCCCATTCCACGCTTTCGGCAAGCAGGCCGTAGAGCGAGAACGGCTCGTCGCTCGAGCGCTGCATCAACGCCTCGTAGAAGAGATTGCCGTATTCCGGGTCCCACACGCCGCGTGCGGTCGTGCGCATGCCCTTGATGACGAAGGGGTTAAGGCTGTCGAAGGTCCCGACGACGCCGTAGGAAATCTTGCCGCCCTTCTTCACTTGTGGATTGACGTAGGGAAAGTGCGCATAATCCGCCGGCAGCGCCACCTGGCCATGCATCGCGATGCCGTGGACGGGCTCGGCCTGAGCCAGTCCGGAAAAGCCAAGGAAGAGGAGGGGAAGAAGAAGGCGGCGCACGTCGATTCCTTTCGGCTGATGTCGGATTCGCTGGCGGAGGCTAGCACGAAGACCATAAAACCAACACATGGAGCGGCCAATTTCGCCCGGCGGCGCAAGGAAGGCCCAAAGAAGGGCTGGATATTCGCCGTTGCCCGATGTAACAGGTGTGACCGGGTAGCCAAGGTCATGTATTTGCCTCATTTGAACGACAGGTGACTGGCAGCACGACCGAGCGGTGCCGTACTATGAGTGCGGTTCGGGATTGGTTTTCAGGAGACGGAATTCGTATGATGCTTAAAGCAAACAAAGCCACGCGGGCTGTTCTTTCCGCGCTTGTCCTCACCATCGGCACGGCCGCCGTTCCTGCGGTTTCGGCTGCACAGGATGCAGGCGCCGCCCCGAATGCCGCTCCGCCGAAGTGGTTCAAGACCTGCCAGAAGCAGGAGGACAACGACGTCTGCGTGGTACAGAATCAGCAGCTCGCCCAGAACGGTCAGCTCCTGACGGCCGTCGGCCTCATCAGCGTCGAAGGCAAGATCAACCGCAAGATCCTGCAGGTCACCGTTCCGACCGCCCGCCTCATCCCGCCGGGCATCATGATGCAGATCGACGGCGGCAAGGGCCAGAAGCTCGATTACGCCGTTTGCCTGCCCGACCGCTGCACGGCCGAAATGCCGCTGACCGACGCCGTCATCGCGAGCCTGAAGAAGGGCAACGAGGTGGTCTTCACGTCGATCAACTTCCGCCGCGCGCCGAACCCGATCAAGATCTCGCTCGAGGGCTTCACGGGTGCCTATGACGGCGAGGCGATGTCGCAGTCGCAGGCCGAGGAGCGCCAGCGCCTCCTGCAGGAAGTCATGCAGAAGAAGACCGACGAGAGCCGCAAAGCACTCGAGGCCGCCCAGGACAAGGCGAAGACCGGCAACTGATTGCCGAGCGAGAATCAAAGGAAAAGGCCCGGTCTCCCGGGCCTTTTTTCGTTCGTATCGCCGTGCGGCCGGCAGTCGTCTAGTGGGCGAAGTTAACCCGCGGCTTGTACTGGCCGGCCTGTTCCATCACGAAGATCTGGTTCACTTGCGGATTGCGCAGCGGAATGTCGCTGTCGTCGTGCTCCAGGTTCTGCTCCGAAACATAGGCGACGTATTCCGTCTCCTCGTTTTCCGCGAGCAGGTGATAGAAGGGCTGGTCCCTGTTCGGCCGGACCTCCGCCGGTATCGAGTTCCACCATTCTTCCGAATTCGCAAACTCCGGATCCACATCAAAAACGACGCCCCGGAACGGAAAGAACTTGTGGCGGACGACTTCCCCGATGCCAAATTTTGCGCTGCTTTGTTTCATGGCGTGAACATCCTTTCCCCCAAGAAATTGGGGTCGAGGACGTCGATAATCAAGAGTTTAGAGTGAAAACCGTTCAACGTGCGACAAAAGCATGTCGCGAAACGTGCAGTCAGGATCGCCGCCTGACCGGTGCCGTCGCAAGCATCAGTCCGCCCGTCACCAGCACGATGCCAACGGCGTGATAGGTTTCGAAGCGCTCCCCGAGCAGGACGACCGCCATGATGATCGAGGTCGGCGGCATCAGGTAGAGCGTCACGCCGGCCATCGCCGGCCCGAAGACGCGGACGGCGTGCTGGAAGCAGTAGAAGGCGGCGAGCGAGGCGAAGGCGATGATCCCGGCAAGCGTCGTCCAGTCGCTTGCGCTGTCAGGCAGGAGCCCACCCGTCGTCGCTTCGTAAAGAGCGGGCGGCAGGAGCACGATGGCGCCGGAAAAAGCCAGCAGGCCGAAGAGCGGCAGAGGCGGCATCGCCGCGACGCCCGGATGCCGTAACAACAGCGAATAAAGCGCGAAGGCGATCGCCGCGACCAGAATGCCGAGGTCGCCTATGTTGAAGGTGAAGTTCGTCGCCGCCGCCCAGTCCCCCTTGAGCACGATGACCGCGACGCCGGAAAAAGCGATCGCCATGCCGAGCAGTTCGCCCGGACGGATGCGGCGTCCCTGTAGCAGCCATTGCAGCACGATGATGAAGAGCGACGAGGTGGTGTAGATCAGCGTCGCGTTCGAGGCGGTCGTCAGCGTCAGCGCCCAATAGACGAAGCCGCCGCAGATGCCCATGCCGAGAAAGCCGAGTACCAGCCAGATGGCCGTGTGGCTCCGCACGAAGGCAAGGCAGGCTCGCCGCTCGGCATAGACGAAGGGAAAGATGATGATGGCCGATCCCATCCAGCGCAGGAAGGCTGTGGTGAAGGGAGCGATCTCGCCGGCGATGCCGCGGCCGAAGATGAGGTTGCTGGAGAAAAAGACCGGCGCAAGGAAATAGAGAAGCCAGTCGAGCGCCCGCGGTTGCGCGGCCTTGCTGCGGTCGGTCATCGGAACTCCGGAGAAAAACGAAAGGTTTCTGCGCGGCGGCGCGGGCAGGCGAGTCTCAAGATGGAAAGCTATCGCGCTCCGACACGCGAGAAAAGCTGATTTCTCATCGGCGCATTTCACAAGCCACATGAAGAAACAGCCTCTTCCTATTGCATAAAAAGAGAAAACCGGCGACGCAAGGCGTCGCCGGTCTGTTTGTCCTCCGGCCTCAAGGTCGAAGGGAACCCGGATCAGACCGAGTAGTACATGTCGTACTCGACCGGATGCGGGGTCATTTCGAAGCGCATGACTTCCTGCATCTTCAGCTCGATGAACGAGTCGATCTGGTCGTCGTCGAAGACGCCGCCGGCGGTCAGGAACTTGCGGTCCTTGTCGAGCGATTCGAGAGCCTCGCGCAGCGAGCCGCAAACGGTCGGAATCTTCTTCAGTTCCTTCGGCGGCAGGTCGTAGAGGTCCTTGTCCATCGCCTTGCCGGGATGGATCTTGTTCTTGATGCCGTCGAGGCCGGCCATCAGCATCGCGGCGAAGGCGAGATACGGGTTGGCGGTCGGGTCGGGGAAGCGGATTTCGACGCGCTTGGCCTTCGGGTTGGTTCCGAACGGAATGCGGCAGGACGCCGAACGGTTGCGCGCCGAATAGGCGAGCAATACCGGCGCTTCATAGCCGGGAACCAGGCGCTTGTAGGAGTTGGTCGACGGATTGGTGAAGGCGTTGATCGCCTTGGCATGCTTGATGATGCCGCCGATGTAGTAGAGGCAGTTTTCGGAAAGGCCTGCGTACTCGTCGCCGGCGAAGGTCGGCTTGCCATCCTTCCAGATCGACATGTGCACGTGCATACCCGAGCCGTTGTCGCCGAAGATCGGCTTCGGCATGAAGGTCGCGGTCTTGCCGTAGGCATTGGCGACCTGATGCACGACATACTTATAGATCTGCATCTTGTCGGCGTTGCGTACCAGTGCGTCGAACTTGACGCCGAGCTCGTGCTGAGCGGCCGCCACTTCATGGTGATGCTTCTCGACGACGACGCCCATTTCGGCGAGCACGGTCAGCATCTCAGAGCGCATGTCCTGCAGGCTGTCGACCGGCGGAACCGGGAAATAGCCGCCCTTGACGCGCGGACGGTGGCCGAGGTTGCCGGTTTCGTAGTCGGTGTCGTCGTTCGACGGCAGTTCGGACGAGTCGAGCTTGAAGCCGGTATTGTAGGGGTCGGCCTTGTACTTGACGTCGTCGAAGACGAAGAACTCGGCTTCCGGGCCGACGAAGATCGTGTCGCCGATGCCCGACGCCTTGAGGTAGGCTTCCGCCTTCTTGGCGGTACCGCGCGGGTCGCGGTTGTAGGCTTCACCCGAGATCGGGTCGAGGATGTCGCACATGATGACCATGGTCGACTGGGCGAAGAACGGGTCCATGTGGACGGTCGCCGGATCGGGCATCAGCACCATGTCGGATTCGTTGATCGCCTTCCAGCCGGCGATCGAGGAGCCGTCGAACATGACGCCGTCGGCGAACATGTCTTCATCGACGCAGCAGACGTCCATCGTGACGTGCTGCAGCTTGCCCTTCGGGTCGGTAAAGCGCAGGTCGACGAACTTGACGTCGTTATCCTTGATTTGCTTCAGAATGTCGTTTGCGGTCGTCATTATCGAATTCCTTGGGTGAGATGACGATAGACTGGTCCGCCTCCGGAAGAGGACGGATGTTTTAGATGGCGTCGACGCCGGTTTCGCCGGTACGGATGCGGACGACTTCCTCCACATTCGAAACGAAGATTTTTCCATCGCCGATCCGGCCCGTCTGGGCAGCGTTGCGGATCGCATCGATGACGGCTTCCACGTTTTCGTCCGCCAGGACGACCTCGACCTTCACCTTGGGCAGAAAATCCACGACGTATTCCGCACCCCGGTAAAGCTCGGTATGTCCCTTCTGGCGACCGAACCCCTTGGCCTCCGTGACGGTGATGCCTTGCAGGCCGACTTCCTGAAGGGCTTCCTTCACTTCATCGAGCTTGAAGGGCTTTATGATCGCTTCGATCTTTTTCATGAGAAAATTTCTCTCCGCTTCTCTCATTACGGCAGGATGATCCCGCTCGCCCATAATGATGCACGCGCCGTGCCAGTTGGCGACAGGTTTTTCGAAAAAGTGCGCCGATTTTTGAAGGGAAGGGCCGAATCCCGCGCGTTTCCGGAGAAAAACAGATGGAAATTGGAGCGAGAATGCGGCGGGACGGCGAAATTCGCCGATTCTTCGGTCGGATTCGCAAATGCGCAACGTGCCTGCAAAGCAGGCTGGCAGTGATTACAATGTAGGCAAATGCACTATATTTGGTCGTTGACGCTGCGACGGCGATGCCTGTTGTCTTTCCAACGGGAATGGGTTCAATGGCGGTATGGCAAAGGGACGCGACAACTGGCTGCTGACACCGTCGGCGATGGGAGAGGTCGACGCTGCGGCTGCAGCGTCTGGCATTGATTCCTTCGGCCTGATGGAGAAAGCGGGGCAGGCAGTCACCGCCGCCGTTCTCAAGCTCTTTCCCGGCGGCGAGCGCTTCGTCGTTCTCTGCGGTCCCGGCAACAACGGCGGTGACGGCTACGTGGCGGCGAGGGCCTTGCAGGAGAGCGGAGCTGCCGTCGCACTCTACCACCTCGGCGATCCGTCGAAACTCAAGGGCGATGCCGCAACGGCCCGCTCCCGTTGCCCGGTTCCCGCAGAAGCGCTCGAAACCTATTTTCCGATGCGGGGCGACGTGATCGTCGACGCCATCTTCGGGGCGGGGCTCGCGCGCTCCGTACCGCCGGTTGTTGTCGATATCGTGCGACGGGTAGACGAGGCAGGCGCGCCGGTGGTCGCGGTCGATCTGCCTTCCGGGATCGACGGGCGAACCGGCACCGTCATGGGCGCCGCGTTCAAGGCACGCCACACCGTCACCTTCATGACCCGCAAGCCGGGGCATCTGCTGCTTCCCGGGCGGCTCCATTGCGGCAGCGTGGAAACCGTCGACATCGGAATCCCGTTCCGCCTCGTCGAGGCGAAGGACGTGCACCTCTTCGTCAACGGTCCGCAAGAGTGGCTTGCCGCCCTGCCGACGACCGATGCCACCGCCCACAAGTTCCGCCGCGGTCATCTCACCGTCTTTTCCGGGCCGGCCACAGCGACGGGTGCCGCACGGCTCGCGGCCGCCGCAGGCCTGAGGGCGGGGGCGGGACTCGTCACTGTCGCCACGCCGCCGGATGCGATCGCGGCCAATGCGGCCCATCTCACCGCCGTCATGCTGAAGGCGGTCGAGACCGGGAACGACCTTGACGACTACCTTCGCGACGAGCGGCGCACCGCCTTCGTCCTCGGACCCGGTTTCGGCGTGGGTCCGAAGGCTCGTGCCTTCGTCACAGCGCTCGCCGCAACAGGCCGACACCTCGTCCTAGATGCCGACGGCATCACCGCCTTCGCGGAGGACCCGCAGGCTCTCTTCTCAGCCTTTGCGGATGGAGCGCCTCGTCTTGTGCTGACACCGCACGAGGGTGAGTTCGCAAGGCTCTTTCCCGATCTTGCCGACGATCCGGCGCTGAGCAAGGTCGACAGGGCGAGGCAGGCAGCCGCCCGCGCCAACGCCGCCGTCGTCTACAAGGGCGCCGACAGTGTCATCGCCGCACCGGACGGTCGCGCCGTCATCAACGAAAATGCCCCGGCCTCTCTCGCCACCGCCGGATCGGGGGATGTGCTCGCCGGCATCGTCGGTGGACTTCTGGCGCAGGGGATGCCCGCCTTCGAGGCGGCGGCGGCCGGCGTCTGGCTGCATGGCGAGGCGGCGAGCAAGGCCGGCGCGAGCCTCACCGCCGAGACCCTCATCAACCATATCGATCGCTGGCATTAGCGAAATACGTTTTTCGAAACCACGGGCGCGGGTGTATCGGTCACCCACCAGCAGCCGGAGATTCTCCCCATGTCGCCCCTTCACATCCTGATGCTCGTCCTCGTCGCCGCCGTCTGGGGCTTCAACTTCGTGGTGATCAAGCTCGGCCTCGACAATTTCCCGCCGCTTCTCTTTTCCGCGCTCCGCTTCCTGTTCGCCGCCTTGCCGCTCGCCTTCTTCATCCGCCGTCCGGATGTGCCGTGGCGACTGATCCTCGGCATCGGGGTGATGCTCGGCGTGGTCAAGTTCTCCTTCCTTTTTATCGGCATGAATGTCGGGGCACCGCCCGGTCTCGCTTCCCTGCTCCTGCAGTCGCAGGCCTTCTTCACGGTCCTGCTCGCCTTTCTCCTTTACGGAGACCGGCCGCGGCCGCTGCAGATTGCCGGCATGGTTCTCGCCTTTTCTGGCGTCGCGCTCATCGCCAGCTCGATCGACGGCACCTTCACCGTCGCGGGCCTCGTGCTCGTGCTGGCCGCCGCCGTCGCCTGGGCCTGCTCCAACATGTTGATGAAGAAGGTCGGCAAGGTTCAGATGCTGAACCTGATGGTCTGGGTGAGCCTGGTGCCGCCGATCCCGCTCTTCATCATTTCGGCGCTCTTCGAGGGATGGGACCGCGACCTGCAGGCACTGGCCAACCTCAATCTCGAAGGGGCAGGGGCCGTGCTCTTCGTGGCTTACGGTGCGACCGTCTTCGGCTTTGCCGTATGGGGAGCAATGATCAGCCGCTACGGCGTTTCGACCGTCGCGCCGTTCTCGCTGCTCGTCCCGGTCTTCGGCATGTCGTCGGCAGCCCTCGTGCTCGGCGAGGATTTCGGGCCGCTGCGCGTCGTCGCGGCCGTGCTGATCGTCCTCGGTCTGGTGATGAACGTCTTCAACCCGCGCTGGCTTGCCCGCAAGACGCCGGTCGGCGACGCGGCTGGCCTCTGAGCGTTTCCGGAAGAAGACCGGACCCGTCGCGCGCCGTCAGAGGAGGCGGCTGCGCCGCAGCATGCCCTCGTCTTCGAGCAGCGGATAGCCGATCGAGGCGACCAGCGAATTGATCTCCTTGAGGTCCCGCATCGTGTCGATATGCAGCGAGCTCGACTCGAAGCTTGCGATATTGCCGTCGCGCAGCCGCTGCAGGTGCCGCTCCTCGCTCTGGCGGACGAGGTTGCGCACCGCCTCCTTGCGGGCGACGAGCTGGCGGGCATATTCGACATCGCGGTCGACCAGCAGGTTGAAGGCGAGGCGCGCGTTCTTGACCACCTCGTTATGCATGGCCTTCAGCTCGCTCCAGCCCTCGTCGGAGAAGGCGACCTTGCGGTCGTGCTTCTTGCGCGCTCTCGTCGCCATGTTCTGGGCGATGATGTCCGCCGCCTGCTCCACCTTGATTGCGGCACTCAGCAGGTTCTGCGATTGCGCCGCCGATTCCTCGTCGAGCGCGCTTTCCGAAATCCGCGCGAGATAGAACTTGATGTCGCGGTGGGTGCGGTCGATCTCGTCGTCGAGCGCCTCGAGCCGCTGCATCTTCTTCGGATCGAAGGTCTCGTAGAGTTCGAAGATGCGGTTCAGCATCACCTCGGTCTTGTCGCAGACGCTCAGCACTTCGCGGGTGGCGTTGGCGATCGCCTGTTTTGGATTGGCAAGGTCCGCCGGGTTGAGCGCCGAGAGACGCTCCTCCGGTCCCTCCGTCTCAACGGCAGCCGGCTTCGTCAGAAGGCGGTCGAGCAGGCCGGCGACGACGCCTGCGAACGGCAGGCCGAGAAGCAGCACCGCGCCGTTGAGCGCGAGATGCACCATCACGACGGCGTCGCCGGGGTGGCTCGCGAAAACGTCCGACGGCACCACGAAGACGAACTGGATGGCGAGTGCGGCGAGCGTGCCCAACCCGCGGATCACGACATTGCCGAGCGGCACGACGCGTGCGGCGCTTTCGGCGTTCTTGGTCAGCATGGCGCCGATCACCGCCGCGCCGAAATTCGCGCCGAGCACCATCGGGATGATCAGCACCGGCGGCAGCAGCCCGCGGTCCGCCAGCGAGGCGAAGAGCAGGATGGTCGCGACGCTGGAATGGAAGGCCCAGGCGAGCAGCGCCGAAAGAAGGAAGGCGGTGATCCAGTCGCGCGAGAGATAGTTGATGAGGAGCGGCAGGATCTGGCTTGTGCGCAACGGGTCGGAGGCTTCCCCGATCAGCCGGAGCGACAGCAGCAGCAGGCCCAGCCCGAAGAAGATGCGGCCCGCCTGCCTCCAGCCGCGCGTTTCCGAGGCCCGGAAGGCGACGGTGCCCATCAGCAGCAGGATCGGGATCAGGAGCGAGAGGTCGTGACGCAGGATGCGCACGACGAAGGCCGAGCCGAAATCGGCGCCGAGCAGGGTGGCGATGCCGATCCCCGACGAGACATAGCCGCCGGCGACGAAGGAGGCGACGATCAGCGCGACGGCGGTTGCGCTCTGCAGCGCGACAGCCAGTGCGAAGCCTGCGGCGCCGGCGGTCACCCGGTTGCCGACGGCGAGCCGCAGCTTGTCCTTCAGCACATGGCCGTAAGCGCGTTCGATACCGGTGCGTACCATGCGCGTCGCCCACAGAAGCAGGGCGACAGCGCCGGCGAGATTGATGAAGACGACGATGCCCGACATGAGGAACCCGGAACGTTGAGGGAAAACGGTCTTTCCAGCCCGCAGCCGGAAAGCGTCCGCTATTTCCGGCCCCAATGAGGTCGGCAATGCGACGGACCATATCCCAGATTCGCCGGGGTCACAATTTTGTCAAATGACAGTTTCTGGTATCAGGAAACTGCCGCCTGCAGCACCCTTGCGCCGTTCGGCGCATTGACCTTGCCGCCGGTGATGAAGAAGGCGAAGACGTCCCGCGGCTTCTTCGCCACTGTCTCCTTCTCAGCGATCTTCGGCAGGTCGTCCGGCATTCCGCCCTTAGCAAAACTCCTCAGCCGGTCTGCCCAGGCCTCGATCTCGTTTTCGGGATAGCAGGTCGGGATGTCGTCCTCGCCTTTTTGAAGCCGTGCATAGACGAAATCGGCCGTCGGATCGGCGAACATCGGATAGTCGTGATGGTCGGCGCAGACCGCCGCGACCTCGTATTTCTTCAGGAGCGCGATGAATTCCGGCACCTGGAACGAGGCGTGCCTCGGCTCGACCACATGCCGCAACGCGATCCCGTCCTGGCTCTTCGGCAACAGCGCGAGGAAAGCTTCGAAATCCTCCGGCTCGAACTTCTTCGTTCCCATGAACTGCCAGAGGATCGGCCCGAGATGCGCGCCGAGCTCGGTGATCCCCTGGGTCAGGAATTTCTCCACCGACGGTCCCGCCTCGGCGAGCACCTTGCGATTGGTGCAGAACCGGCTCGCCTTCAGCGAAAAGACAAAGCTGTCCGGGACTTCGGACGCCCATTTGGCGAAGGTCGCCGGCTTCTGGCTCGAATAATAGGTGCCGTTCACTTCGATCGCCGCCAGTTCGCGGCTCGCATATTCGAGCTGCCGCCGTTTCGGCAGCGTCTCGGGATAGAAGGAGCCTTCCCAGGGATCGAAGGTCCAGCCGCCGATTCCGGTGCGGATTGTGCCTGACTGGGTCATCCTCTCTCCTCCTTGACGGTCACGGGCCAGACGGCCCTCGCTGTTGGTGTCGGGTCGTCTCAGGCCGGCGGAACGAACGGCTGGGAAATCGCCTTGAAAACCGACAGGGCTTCGAGACGTTCGCAGTGGGCAGCCAATGCCGGCACGTCGGCTGCCGATATGAAGCCCGGATGGGAATCGCCGATGTGGCGCAGCGCACAGGCGACTGCGATATCGGCATGCGTGATCCCGTCTCCGAACCAGAAGGGTGTCGACCGGGTGGCGCGATCCGCCTCCAGAGCGGCGAGCGTCGCGCGCATCTGCGACCGGCAACGGTCCATCCATACCTGCGCCGGCTGCTCGTGCAGCACCAGTTCGTAGAACAGGCTCACGCCCTTGTCGGCAAATCCCGTCGCCAGCGCCATCACCTTGAGGGCATGCCGGCGTTCGTCCGGTGTCGGCCACAGGCGTTCGGCCTCGGGAACGAGGCTGTCGACATGGTCGAGAATGGTGACGCTGTCGACCAGCACGGTCCCGTCGTCGAGCACCATCGTCGGCACCCGCATCAGCGGATTGAGCGCCTGGATCTTCTCGCCGTCGCCGAACACCGACCATGGCCGATGCTCGAACGGCAGACCGTAGAGCGTCAGCGCCACGCCGACGCGGCGAACGAAGGAGGAGTCATACTGGCCGATCAGGATCATCGTTCACTCCGCCGCCTGCACCTTCCGCATCGGCCGTCGCTCCAGGAGTTCCTTGAGGAACTGGCCGGTATAGGAGCGCTCGGCCTCGACGATCTGTTCCGGCGTGCCGGTTGCGACGATCTCGCCGCCGCCGTCGCCACCCTCGGGACCGAAATCGATCACCCAGTCAGCGGTCTTGATGACTTCGAGATTGTGCTCGATCACCACCACCGAATTGCCCTGCCTGACGAGTTCGTGCAGCATTTCGAGGAGTTTCGCCACGTCGTGGAAGTGAAGCCCCGTCGTCGGCTCGTCGAGGATGTAGAGCGTACGGCCGGTCGAACGCTTGGAGAGTTCCTTGGCGAGCTTGACGCGCTGCGCCTCGCCGCCGGAAAGCGTGTTCGCCTGCTGGCCGACCTTGATATAGCCGAGACCGACGTCGAAGAGCGACTGCAGCTTGTCGCGCACCGCCGGCACCGCGGAGAAGAACTCGACGCCTTCCTCGACCGTCATGTCGAGCACATCGGCGATCGACTTGCCCTTGAAGGTGACGTCAAGCGTCTCGCGATTGTAGCGCTTGCCGTGGCAGACGTCGCAGGTCACGTACACGTCCGGCAGGAAGTGCATCTCGATCTTGATCACCCCGTCGCCCTGGCACGCCTCGCAGCGGCCGCCCTTGACGTTGAAGGAGAAGCGGCCCGGCTGGTAGCCGCGCGCCTTCGCCTCCGGCAGGCCGGCATACCAGTCGCGGATCGGCGTGAAGGCGCCGGTATAGGTCGCCGGATTCGAGCGCGGCGTGCGGCCGATCGGCGACTGGTCGATATCGATCACCTTGTCGATGAACTCGAAGCCGTCGATGCGGTCGTGTTCGGCCGGGTTTTCGCGCGCGCCCATGATGCGGCGTGCCGCCGCCTTGTAGAGCGTCTCGATGAGGAAGGTCGACTTGCCGCCGCCGGAAACGCCGGTGACGGCGGTAAAGACGCCGAGCGGAATGCTGGCGGTGACGTTCTTCAAATTGTTGCCGCGCGCGCCGATCACCTTGATCTGCTGGCCCTTCTTCGGTTTGCGCCGTTCGGCGGGAACCGCGACTCCGAGCTCGCCGGAGAGGTACTTGCCGGTCAGCGAATTCGGATTGGCCATGATCTCGGCGGGAACGCCCTGCGCCACCACCTCGCCGCCGTGGATGCCGGCGGCCGGGCCGATGTCGACGACGTAGTCGGAGGACAGGATCGCATCCTCGTCATGCTCGACGACGATCACCGTGTTGCCGATGTCGCGCAGGTGCTTCAGTGTCTCGATGAGGCGGGCGTTGTCGCGCTGGTGCAGACCGATCGACGGCTCGTCGAGCACGTAGAGCACGCCGGTCAGCCCCGAGCCAATCTGCGAGGCGAGGCGGATGCGCTGGCTCTCACCGCCCGAAAGCGTGCCGGAATTGCGCGACATCGAGAGATAGTCGAGCCCGACATCGTTGAGGAAGCGCAGCCGCTCGCGGATCTCCTTGAGGATGCGCACGGCAATCTCGTTCTGCTTGTCGCTGAGCTTCGCCGGCAACGTCTCGAACCAGGCGCCGGCAACACGGATCGACATGCCGGTCACTTCGCCGATGTGCAGGCCGTTGATCTTGACGGCGAGCGCCTCTGGCTTCAACCGGTAGCCCGCGCAGGCCGGGCAGGGGGCCGCCGACATGAACCGCTCGATTTCCTCGCGCGCCCAGGCGCTGTCGGTCTCCTTCCAGCGCCGTTCGAGGTTCGGAACGATCCCCTCGAAGGTCTTGGTCGTCGTGTAGGCGCGCGCGCCGTCGGCATAGTGGAACTCGATCTTCTCTTCCGTGCCGTGCAGGATCGCGCGCTGCGCTTCCTCGCTCAGGTCCGACCAGCGGTTCGAGAGCTTGAAGCCGAAGACCTTGCCGAGGGATTCGAGCGTCTGGTTGTAGTAGGGGGACGACGACTTCGCCCACGGAGCGATCGCCCCGTCGTTCAGCCGCCGCTGTACCTCCGGCACGATCAGCGCCTCGTCGATCTTCTGCTGCGAGCCGAGCCCGTCGCAGGTCGGGCAGGCGCCGAAGGGATTGTTGAAGGAAAAGAGCCGCGGCTCGATCTCCGGAATGGTGAAGCCGGAGACCGGGCAGGCGAACTTTTCGGAAAACATCACCCGCTCATGCGTCTCGTTGAGCGACTTGTTGGCCGAGCCGCCGGCGGCCGTTTCCGAAGCCGGCAGTGGCTTGTCGGCGAACTCGGCGATCGCCAGCCCGTCGGCGAGCTTGAGGCACGTCTCCAGGCTGTCGGCGAGGCGCGTGCCGATGTCGGAGCGCACCACCACGCGGTCGACCACCACGTCGATGTCGTGCTTGTACTTCTTGTCGAGCGCCGGCGCTTCGGCGATCTCGTAGAACTGCCCGTCGATCTTCACGCGCTGGAAGCCGCGCTTCATCAGGTCGGCGAGTTCCTTCTTGTACTCGCCCTTGCGACCGCGGATCATCGGGGCGAGAATGTAGAGGCGCGAACCCTCCTCGAAGGCGAGGATGCGGTCGACCATCTGGGAGACCGTCTGGCTTTCGATCGGCAGGCCCGTCGCCGGCGAATAGGGAACGCCGACGCGTGCGAAGAGCAGACGCATGTAGTCGTAGATCTCTGTCACCGTGCCGACCGTCGAACGCGGATTGCGCGAGGTCGTCTTCTGCTCGATGGAGATCGCCGGCGAAAGCCCGTCGATCTGGTCGACATCCGGCTTCTGCATCATCTCGAGGAACTGGCGGGCGTAGGCCGAGAGGCTCTCGACGTAGCGGCGCTGCCCCTCGGCATAGATGGTGTCGAAGGCGAGCGACGACTTGCCCGAGCCGGAAAGCCCGGTCATCACGATCAGGCTGTTGCGCGGCAGATCGAGATCGATGCCCTTCAGGTTGTGCTCGCGGGCGCCGCGGATGGAAATGGTCTTCAGTTCACTCATGGACAAGGCTCGCTTGGAGAAGGACAGTCCTTATTTAGTGATCGCTGTGCCCCTGTCGAGACGCAACAGGACGTCACGGGTCACATTTCGAGTCGGTTGACAGGATCATAGACAATCACTAGAACAAATAAAGAACATTTTTCGTTGTGGATTAACGGTTAAGACTTTCCATCGGGACCCGCGATTGGTTTAAGGTGGCGGAAATCGACAAATGCGGGTGCGGCCGGTCCGGTGCCCTCTCTTCCCAAGGTGTGTGTTATGGCTGGTAGCGTGAACAAGGTAATTCTGATCGGGAATCTCGGCGCGGATCCGGAAATCCGCCGGACCCAGGACGGCCGTCCGATCGCCAACCTGCGCATTGCGACGTCGGAAACTTGGCGCGACCGCAACACCGGTGAGCGCAAGGAAAAGACCGAGTGGCACACCGTCGTGATCTTCAATGAAGGTCTCTGCAAGGTGGCTGAACAGTATCTGAAGAAGGGCTCGACGGTCTACATCGAAGGCCAGCTGCAGACCCGCAAGTGGCAGGACCAGAGCGGCAACGACCGCTATTCGACCGAAGTCGTGCTGCAGGGCTTCAACTCCAACCTGACCATGCTCGGCGGTCGCGGCGAGGGCGGTGGCGCCTCGCGCGGTGGCAACGACTTCGGCGGCGGCTACGGCGACGATTACAACCAGCCGTCCCGTGCGCCGGCCCGCACCGGCAACCAGGCGGGCGGCGGCGGCAACTTCTCGCGCGATCTGGACGACGACATCCCGTTCTGATTCCGGGGGGCGTCGGCCAGCCGCGCGCCATATCTTCTCGTTGATCCGAAAGGGGGCTTTCGATGGGTGAGACAAAGACGGATACCGGACCCGCGACCTGGCGCATCGTGCTCGCGGCGCTGCTCGATTTCTTCACCGCCTTTTTCGTGCTCGGGTTTCTGATCGCCTCGGTGACCGACGGTCGCACGGAGGGCGGTTTCCAGCTGAACGGCCTGCCGGCCTTCGTGCTGTTCGCGCTGATCGTCGTCTATTTCATCGTGTTCAACCGGTATCTCGGCGGGACGATCTGGAAGCGCATCCTGAAGGCGCAGCGCTGACCTGAGCGGTACTTCCGCGGGTTACTCGCGTCGCGCCTCACATCTTGTCCTCCTCTGGCAGAATCGGTATTGCTGCCGGCGGCGATCCTCGCCCACAAGGCTCCGAGAGAAAGTCCATGCGCCTCATCCGTTAGCGACCTTGACCATGAAAACCGTTGCACGTCGCCGCCGGCCTTTTGCCGAGCTGCGCTCGTGTGTTTTCCTGGATCAGCGTCCGGTTCCCGGCGCCCGACACGGCGCGGCGAACCGCACTATCGGATACATCATCATGGAAGAACTGGATTACGGCCGCGCCGCGCGCGGCATCATTCGCTCGGGCATCTTCGAGCTCGGCTACGCAATCGAAGGGCAGGGGCTGCCGCTGCTCGTCGTCGGCAGCAGCCTCTATTATGCGCGGACCTTCTCGCCCGGCCTTCGCCGCTCGGTCCGCCTCCACTTTGTCGACCACCGCTGCTTCGCCCGTCCGCTCGGACCGGTGGAGGCTGGCGACTTCGCTTTCGACCGGATCATCGACGACATCGAACTGGCGCGGCAGGCCTTCGGGCTGGAGCGCTTCGCCGTTCTCGGGCATTCGGGCCACGGCTACATGGCACTCGAATATGCGCGCCAGTTTCCCGACCGCGTGTCCCACGTTGTGCTCGCGGGCACCGGCCCGAACCAGGGTGCAGAGCTCGCTGAGTGGGCGGAACGGCGCTGGGAGGCGGAAGCCTCGCCCGAGCGCAAGCTGATCTTCGACCGGGAGATGGCGAAGCTCGCCGGTGACATCGCCGCCCATCCTCACGAGCGCTTCAAGCACCTGCTGATCCGGCTTGGCGCACGCAGCTGGTTCGATCCCGGTTTCGATGCGCGTCCGCTATGGGACGGGGTCTGGATCAACGACATCGGCTTCGATCATCTGTGGGGCGAGGTGTTCCGTGACATCGACATGCACGCGCTCGCCCGTGGCGTCACGGCACCGGTACTCCTCGCCCTCGGGCGCTTCGACTACCTCATCTCGCCGCCCGCGGCATGGGAGCCGTTCCGGGGCGATTTCGCCCAGCTGACGATCGAGATGTTCGAACGCAGCGGACACACCATGCAGTTCGAGGAAAGCGAACGCTTCGACGCGGTGCTCCTCGAATTCCTGCACCGTAGCTGAGAGAGCAGGCGCCGGCGGCAACGCCGGCGTCTCACCCGGCGAAGGCCGATTTGATCCCGTCGACGACGAACTGCACGGAGAGCGCCGAAAGCAGCACGCCGAGCAGGCGGGTGAGCAGGGCGCGACCGGTGACGCCGAGAAAGCGGTTGAGGCCCTCCGCCAGCATCAGCGCCAGGAAGACGAGTGCCAGGCAGACGGCGATGACCCCGATCAGTCCGGCCCGGCCGGCGATACCGTCCATCGTGCCGGCGATCAGCACCGTCGCGGAGATCGCGCCGGGCCCGGCGATCAGCGGGATCGCCAGCGGGAAGACGGCGAGATGGTGGATGTGGTCGCGAGTGATCGCGTCGTCCTTGGTCTTTTCCTTCCGCTCGTTGCGCTTCTCGAAAATCATCTCGAAGGCGATCGCAAACAGCATCAGGCCGCCGGCGATGCGGAACGAGCCCATCGAGATGCCGAGCACGCCGAGGATGCCCGAGCCGAAGACGGCGAAGACGGCGAGGATCCCAAAGGCGATGAGGGAACCGCGGACGGCGACCTGGCGGCGCTGGGCTCCGGTCATGCCCTGCGTGAGGCCGAGAAAGAGCGGCGCGAGCCCCGGCGGATCGAGTGTCACCAGGAGCGTGGTGAAAGCCGTTATCATCGCGTCGGTCGTTGCCATTTCAGCTCCCCTCGGGTCCCGTTCGGCAAAGACTAGCATCAACCTCTGCAATTTTGTCTAGGTATTTGATCGTCCTGCCTTTCCAGCGCCGCAAAAGCTGTTCAAAACCTGCGGCGAAATTGGCGCTGCGGCGCCCTTTCGGCTATAAGCTAGACAGTGATTCCGAACAGAGATCGTGACCAGATTTGACTGAGCAAAGCACTCCCGGCGGCGGCAAGTCCCCGTCCGACATCGAGCCGATTTCCATCATTGAGGAAATGCAGCGGTCGTATCTCGACTACGCCATGAGCGTAATCGTCAGCCGCGCGCTTCCCGACGTCCGCGACGGCCTGAAGCCCGTGCATCGCCGCATTCTCTACGGCATGTCCGAGCTCGGCATCGACTGGAACAAGAAGTACGTCAAGTGCGCCCGCGTGACGGGTGACGTCATGGGTAAGTATCACCCCCATGGCAACGCGGCGATTTATGACGCGCTGGCGCGCATGGCCCAGAACTGGTCGCTGCGCCTGCCGCTCATCGACGGCCAGGGCAATTTCGGTTCGATCGACGGCGACCCGCCGGCGGCCGAACGCTACACCGAGTGCCGCCTGCAGAAGGCCGCCCATTCGCTTCTCGACGACCTCGACAAGGAGACGGTCGACTTCCGCGACAACTATGACGGCACGCTCGCCGAACCCGTCGTCGTGCCCGCGAAGTTTCCGAACCTCCTCGTCAACGGGGCCGGCGGCATCGCCGTCGGCATGGCGACCAATATCCCGCCGCACAATCTCGGCGAAGTCATCGACGGCTGTATCGCGCTGATCGACAATCCGGCGATCGAACTGCCTGAACTCATGCAGATCATTCCGGGCCCGGATTTCCCGACCGGCGCGATGATCCTCGGACGTTCGGGCATCAGGTCGGCCTATGAGACCGGCCGTGGTTCGGTCATCATGCGGGGTGTCGCGAGAGTCGAACCGATGCGCGGCGACCGCGAGCAGATCATCATTACCGAGATTCCCTATCAGGTGAACAAGGCGACGATGATCGAGAAGATGGCCGAACTGGTGCGCGAGAAGCGCATCGAGGGCATTTCCGACCTGCGCGACGAGTCCGACCGCGAAGGCTACCGCGTCGTCATCGAACTGAAGCGCGATGCCAATGCCGATGTCATCCTGAACCAGCTCTACCGCTACACGCCGCTGCAGACCTCGTTCGGTTGCAACATGGTGGCGCTGAACGGCGGCAAGCCGGAGCAGATGACGCTTCTCGACATGCTGCGGGCCTTCGTTTCGTTCCGCGAAGAGGTCGTCAGCCGGCGAACCAAGTACCTGCTGCGCAAGGCGCGCGAACGCGCCCATGTCTTGGTCGGTCTCGCGATCGCCGTCGCCAATATTGACGAGGTCATCAACCTCATCCGCCGCGCGCCCGATCCGCAGACGGCCCGCGAGCAGCTGATGGAGCGCCGCTGGCCGGCGCACGACGTCGAAGCGCTGATCCGGCTGATCGACGATCCGCGCCACCGCATCAACGAGGACCTGACCTACAACCTGTCTGAAGAGCAGGCCCGCGCCATCCTCGAACTGCGTCTGGCACGCCTCACCGCGCTCGGCCGCGACGAGATCGACGAGGAACTGAACAAGATCGGCGCCGAAATCGCCGATTACCTCGAAATCCTCTCCTCGCGCCTGCGCATCCAGGACATCGTCAAGGCCGAGCTCACCGCCGTTCGCGACGAATTCGGCACGCCCCGCCGCACCGAGATCGTCGAAGGCGGTCCGGACATGGACGACGAGGACCTGATCGCCCGCGAGGACATGGTCGTCACCGTCAGCCATGCCGGCTATATCAAACGCGTGCCGCTCGCGACCTACCGCGCCCAGCGGCGCGGCGGCAAGGGCCGCTCCGGCATGGCGATGAAGGAAGAGGATTTCGCGACCCGTCTCTTCGTCGCCAATACCCACACGCCGGTGCTGTTCTTCTCCTCGCGCGGCATCGTCTACAAGGAGAAGGTCTGGCGTCTGCCGATCGGCACCCCGACCTCGCGCGGCAAGGCGCTCATCAACATGCTGCCGCTGGAGCCTGGCGAACGTATCACCACGATCATGCCGCTGCCGGAAGACGAGAAGACCTGGGAAAACCTGGACGTCATGTTCTCGACGACCCGCGGCACCGTCCGCCGCAACAAGCTCTCGGACTTCGTGCAGGTGAACCGCAACGGCAAGATCGCCATGAAGCTCGACGAGGAGGGTGACGAGATCCTCTCCGTCGAGACCTGTACCGATCGCGACGACGTGCTGCTCACCACCGCGCTCGGCCAGGCGATCCGCTTCCCGGTCGACGAGGTTCGCGTCTTCGCCGGCCGCAACTCGATCGGCGTCCGCGGCATCACGCTCGCCGATGGCGACCGGCTGATCTCGATGACGATCCTCGGCCATGTCGATGCCGATGCCGCCCAGCGTGCGGCCTATCTCAAGCGCTCGGCCGCCGAACGGCGCGCCAGCGGCGTGGACGAAGAGGACATCGCGCTCGTCGGCGAGGAGGTGGGCGAACTCGCCGATCTCTCCGAAGAGCTCTACCAGGAGCTCAGGGCCCGCGAGCAGTTCGTGCTCACGGTCTCGGAGAAGGGCTTCGGCAAGCGCTCGTCCTCCTACGACTTCCGTACCTCGGGCCGTGGCGGCAAGGGTATCCGCGCCACCGACACCTCGAAGACGGCGGAGATCGGCGAGCTGGTCGCCGCCTTCCCGGTGGAGGAAAACGACCAGCTGATGCTGGTGTCCGACGGCGGCCAGCTTATCCGGGTACCTGTCGGCGGCATCCGAATCGCGAGCCGCGCCACCAAGGGTGTCACGATCTTCTCCACCGCCAAGGACGAAAAGGTCGTGTCGGTCGAGCGGATCAGCGAGCCCGAAGGCGAGGCGGATGTCGAAGGTGTCGCGGAAGAGGCTCCCGGCGAGGGCGAAGCCGAATAAGGAATACGGAAGAGGCCGTCGGAGCGATCCGGCGGCCTCATTCTTCCGGTCATTCTGTCACTTCAGACGCAAGTACCGCATGAAAAGAGCCTCGCGCCGGGTGCGGCGGAGGCTCGAATGTCTAGTCGGGGGCCGGTGGGGCAGGACGCCCGTCTTGGCCACAGGTGTGGATCCCCGCGGCTGGCGTCTAGCCCTGGAGGTCGGGGCCGCCGTGGATGCTAGAAAGCCTTGTGTCTTTCCATCAGCAGCTTGTGGTCCTCGCTCTCGCGACGCAAGGCCGAAATGGTCGAGGTCACCGAGGCGACGAACATTCCGCAGATCAGGGCTGCGAGTACGGTGAGCGTCATGAACATCTACATCCTCCTCGTCTGGTTATCCTGCTGCGGCTGCACCTGAAGTAGAAGATCAGTGCCCGAAGGTATGGTAGCTCGCCGTCATCGGCGGCCCATAAAACTTGGCGTCGTTCTTCTCGTTCATGTAGAACGTGACGGAGGTCGCAAGCATCGCCGTCATGGTCGCCATCCAAACCAAGTTGATAAGGGTCACTTTATCAGGCATGGTCTTCGTCCTTTCTGGTATTGCCGCATCGCGCAAAGAATGTTCTGCCAACGGCATTGTTCCTCTGCATCATGAAAATCTGATATCAAGGTCAGCCTGAAGCCCGCCTTAATGGCCCGTTCATCTGGCGTTCATCTTTCCAACCAGCAGTGTGCGGCGCAGCATCGGACGCAGGCGATACTCCAAAAACGGTTGACGGGGAAGGGGATGCGGGCGCGAAACGGTGCGGCGGAAGAGGCATTTCGCCGGTTTGCGTGACCTTCTTTGGTATATGCCGGCCCGGGCGCCCGCCGGCCAAGTCCCTTGCGATTTCCGGCCGTCCGTGACAAAAGGCTCCAAACAATGAATCCGGGACGCCATGACCATCGCCTTCTATCCAGGATCATTCGATCCCATGACCAACGGGCATCTGGACGTCCTCGTTCAGTCCCTGAATGTCGTGTCGAAAGTGATCGTCGGCATCGGCATTCATCCCGGCAAGGCGCCGATGTTCAGCTATGACGAGCGCGCGGAACTGATCCGCCTTTCGCTGGCCGAAGCGATGCCGGCACGGGTGGGCGACATATCCGTCGTCTCCTTCGACAATCTTGCGGTCGATGCGGCCCGCCGCCACGGCGCGAAGCTCCTCGTGCGCGGGCTCCGCGACGGCACCGATCTCGACTACGAGATGCAGATGGCGGGCATGAACTACCAGATGGCGCCGGACATGCAGACGATCTTCCTGCCGGCCGGCACCGCCTCGCGGCCCATAACGGCCACATTGGTTCGTCAGATCGCGTCCATGGGCGGAGACGTCAGCGCCTTCGTGCCGGCCTCGGTCCTGACGGCCCTCAAATCCAGGCTCAAGTCCTGACCTGTTAGCGAAACACTACGGAGCCACCATGAAGCTGCTTCATCTTGCCTTTGCCGCGACGTTCGCGGTCGCCGGACTTTTCGGCTCTGCCCACGCGCAGTCGAACGAGAATATCCTCACGATCCAGTTGAAGGACGGACCGGTTGTCATTGAATTGCTTCCGCAAGTCGCTCCGAAGCATGTCGAGCGCATGAAGGAGATCGCCGGCAAGGGCGAGTATGATAACGTCGCCTTCCACCGGGTGATCGACGGCTTCATGGCGCAGACCGGCGACGTGGAATTCGGCGATCTCAAGGACGGTTATGATCCGTCGCGCGCCGGCACCGGCGGCTCCAAGCTGCCAGACCTTCCGGCTGAGTTCTCCAACCTCCCGTTCGAGCGCGGCACCGTCGGCATGGCGCGTGCCCAGGACCCGAACTCGGCAAACTCACAGTTCTTCATCATGTTCGCCGACGGCGGCTTCCTCAACGGCCAGTACACGGTCGTCGGCAAGGTCGTCGCGGGCATGGAATATGTCGACAAGATCAAGCGCGGCGAGGGCGCCAACGGCGAAGTCAGCGATCCCGACGCGATGCTCAAGGTCACGGTCGGCAGGTAATCTTAAAACGGGCACGCCCGTGCCCCGAGAGGAGTAAGTCTATGGCCGAGATCAAGGATCCGGAAAACACCATCATCATGGAAACCACCAAGGGCAAGGTCGTGATCGCGCTCAAGCCCGACGTCGCGCCCGGCCACGTCGCTCGCGTCAAGGAACTGACGCGGGAAGGGGCCTATGACGGCGTCGTCTTCCACCGCGTGATCGAGGACTTCATGGCCCAGACCGGCGACGTGCAGTACGGCAAGCAGGGCGGTGCAAGCTTCAATCCGGCCCGCGCCGGCATGGGCGGTTCCGACAAGCCGGACCTCAAGGCCGAGTTCTCCGCGACCCCGCACGTGCGCGGTACCTGCTCGATGGCCCGCTCGCAGAACCCGAACTCCGCCAACTCGCAGTTCTTCATCTGCTTCACCGATGCCCCCTGGCTCAACAAGCAGTATTCGGTCTGGGGCGAAGTCGTCGAAGGCATGGAGATTATCGATCAGATCAAGCGCGGCGAACCGGTGCGCGATCCGGATTCGATCGTCTCGATGAAGGTCGCAGCCGACGCCTGAGCGAGAGCCGCTTTCCGAGCCCGCCCGGCGTCCATGACGCCCGGGCGGGTTTCGCGTTTTCCAGAAGCCGAGACACCATGCGCGTAGACCTTTTCGATTTCGACCTGCCCGAGGAGCGGATTGCGCTGAGGCCCGTGAGCCCGCGCGACAGCGCCCGCATGCTCGTCGTCAGGCCGGATGGCGAGCCGGTGCTCGAAGACCGCAACGTCTTCGACCTGCCGACCTTCCTGTCACCCGGCGATGCCCTCGTTTTCAACGATACCAAGGTCATCCCGGCCCAGCTCGAAGGCAAGCGGCTGCGCGAAGGCGGGCAGGAGACGCCGGTCTCGGCCACCCTCCACATGCGGATCGGCCCGGAACGCTGGAAGGCGTTTGCCCGTCCCGGCAAGCGCATCAAGGTCGGCGACCGCATCGAATTCGGCCATTCCGGCAATGCCTGCCTGCTCGGCACGCTCGGCGCCGTCGTCGAGGAGAAGGGCGAGGCGGGCGAGGTGACGCTGCGCTTTGATTTTTCCGGGCCGGCGCTGGACGAGGCGATCATGACGGTCGGGCACATCCCGTTGCCGCCCTATATCGCCTCCAAGCGCGGCGAGGACGAGAAGGACCGCACCGATTACCAGACCGTCTATGCCCGCGAGGAAGGCGCCGTCGCCGCCCCGACCGCCGGGCTTCATTTCACGCCGGCGCTCTTCGAGGCGCTCGACAGTGCCGGCATCGAACGCCATTTCGTGACGCTCCATGTCGGGGCCGGCACCTTCCTGCCGGTCAAGGCCGACGACACCGACAACCATAAGATGCATCTCGAAACCGGCCACGTCACCGCAGAGACCGCGGCGCGGCTCAACGCGGTGAAGGCGAGGGGCGGGCGCATCGTCTGCGTCGGCACCACCTCGCTGCGGCTGATCGAGAGCGCGGCGGATGCTTCCGGCCGGATCGAGCCGTGGTCTGGGGCGACCGGCATCTTCATCACGCCCGGCTACCGCTTCAAGGCGGTCGACGTGCTGATGACCAATTTCCACCTGCCGAAATCCACGCTGTTCATGCTGGTTTCGGCCTTCGCCGGCCTAGACACCATGCGTGCGGCCTATGCCCATGCGATCGAATCCGGCTATCGCTTCTATTCCTACGGCGACGCCAGCCTTCTCCACCGGAAATCCTGACCATGCACGAGAAATTCGAGTTCAAGCTCAAGGCCACCAGCGGCAAGGCGCGTCTGGGCGAGATTTCCATGCCGCGCGGGGTGATCCGCACGCCGGCCTTCATGCCGGTCGGCACCGTCGGCACCGTCAAGGCGATGTATCTCGACCAGGTCCGTGAGCTCGGCGCCGACATCATCCTCGGCAACACCTATCACCTGATGCTGCGGCCGGGGCCGGAGCGCGTCGCCCGCCTCGGCGGCCTGCATGAGCTCATTCGCTGGCCGCATCCGATCCTCACCGACTCCGGCGGCTTCCAGGTCATGTCGCTCTCCGGGCTCAGAAAGCTCGACGAGCAGGGCGTCACCTTCAAAAGCCATGTCGACGGCTCGACGCATCATATGTCGCCCGAGCGTTCGATCGAGATCCAGGGGCTGCTCGACAGCGACATCCAGATGCAGCTCGATGAATGCGTGGCGCTTCCCGCCGAACGCAAGGAAATCGAGCGCGCCATGGAAATGTCGCTGCGCTGGGCCGAGCGCTGCCGCGTCGCCTTCGGCGAGCAACCGGGCAAGGCGATGTTCGGCATCGTGCAGGGCGGTGACATCCCGGATCTGCGCATCCGCTCGGCCGAGGGGCTGAAAGCGCTCGATCTCAAGGGATACGCCGTCGGCGGGCTTGCCGTCGGCGAGCCGCAGGCGGTCATGCTCGACATGCTCGACATCACGCTGCCCGTTCTCCCCGGCGAAAAGCCGCGATACCTGATGGGGGTCGGCACGCCCGACGACATCCTGAAATCGGTCGCCCTCGGCGTCGACATGTTCGACTGCGTGATGCCGACCCGTTCCGGCCGCCACGGACTGGCGTTTACCCGCCGCGGCAAGGTCAACATCCGCAACGCCCGCCACGCGGAGGACATGCGTCCGCTCGACGAGCAGTCGAACTGCCCGGCAAGCCGCGACTATTCGCGCGCCTATCTTCACCACCTCGTGCGCTCCAACGAGGCACTCGGTGGCATGCTGCTCTCGTGGAACAATCTCGCATACTATCAGGAGCTCATGCAGGGTATCCGCAAGTCGATCGAGGAAGGCCGTTTTGCCGACTTCATGGCCGAGACGCAGGAAATGTGGGCCAAAGGCGATATCGAGGCGGCATAGCCGTATATCTGGAATCGCTGATAAGCGATATTGGGGCAGGGGTCATGGACGAGGGCGAAATCGAGGGGCCGACGCCGCGCATGCTCGCCTGGGCCCGCAACTCCGCGGCCTACCGGCTCTCCCGCAAGATGATGACCGAGCGCGAGCTGTCCGACGCAGTGTCGCGCAAGGCCAGGCAGAAGTTCGAAGACATCAGCGAGGCGCAGGTGCAGGCGCTCGCGGTCGCGGCGGTCGAATTCGGAAGGCAGGTGCGGGCACTCGATGACGTGTCCTACGCCGAAATCAAGGCGCGGTCGTCAGCCAGGAGCGGCAAGTCGAAACGCGCGATCGCCCGCAAGCTCGTCGACAAGGGCATCGACCGCGAGACCGTCGCAGAAGCTCTGGCGGAGGCCGACGATCTGCCGGCGGCACTAGTCTTCGCCCGCAAGCGCGGCTTCGGTCCGTTCCGTCGCAACGAAAGCGACGAGAAGCGCGAGACGCGGGAATTTTCCGCGTTCGCCCGCAACGGCTTCGGCTTCGACATTACGCGCAGGGTGATGGCGATGGACCGCGACGAGGCGGAGGTGATCCTGGCGGATCAGGCGACACTCGGTTCGCTGTAAGAGCACAGGCGACGATCCGTCGAGAGGCGAGACTGTCGCACGTCATCCTTGAACCCACCGCGGCACATCCGAAGATCGCATAAGGTAGATTATGGAACTTAATGATATGCAGGATGCGCGCTAAAGGCCTGAAATCACGTCGGTGTCGAAACCTTCATCAGCACCAGCCCTGCGATGATGAGCCCCGCCGCGGTTACGCGCATCGCATTGGCAGGCTCGCCCAGAACCATGATGCCGACCAAAAATGCGCCGAGCGCTCCGATGCCGGTCCAGATCGTGTAAGCGGTGCCGAGTGGCAGGCTCCGCATCGAGATCGACAGCAGGATGACGCTGGCGATCATCGCCACTACCGTGATCGCCGTCGGAACGAACCGCGTAAAGCCTGCCGACTGCTTCAAGAAGAAGGCCCAGACCACTTCGAGAATGCCGGCGACGACGAGTATGATCCAGGCCATTCGTATCTCCTCCGGCGGATCGATCATCCATGCCGATCCCGCGTTTCGTAAAATGTCGGATATTCAAAGGTATGCGTGAAAAACCTCACGCAGCATAGAAAGAAGGCATCACACCCCGTCCGCGGCGATCTCCACCTCGAAAACCAGCTGGTCGTAGGCCGGTTCGACATGCGGCGGCGTCTCGCCCATCACCGTCTCGTAGTCGAGCGGAACGTGCATATGCGTGAGAATCGAACGCTTCGGCTTGAGCCGCTCGATCCAGCCGAGCGCCTGCTCGAGCGACAGATGGCTCGGATGGTGACGGTATTGCAGCGCGTCGATCACCAGTACATCGAGCCCTTCGAGCTTGGCGACCGTCTCCTCGGGAAAGTCGCTGACATCGCAGCAATAGGCAATGTCGCCGATCCTGAGACCCAGCGACGCTATATCGCCGTGGCGCTGCTTGAGCGGCATAAAGCGGATCGTGCCACCCTTGCCGGTAATCTCGACCGGCCTTTCGAGATCTTCGATCAGCCGTGGCTCGGCGATCGGCGGATAGTTGCTGCCGACCGGCGTTTCGAGACAGTAGCCGAAGCCCTGTCGAATGCGCGCCATGGTCTCGGGATCGGCATAGATCGGGATGCGCTGGCTGCGGTTGATGAAGTAGCCGCGCAGGTCGTCGATGCCGTGCAGATGGTCGGCATGGCCGTGGGTATAGATCACGCCGTCGATGTGCTGCACGCCGGCAGCGATCATCTGCGCACGGAAATCCGGCCCGGTGTCGACGACCGCCGTCGTCATCCCGCCGTCCGGCGCGATCTGCTGCACCATGAAGGCTGCACGGGTCCGCCGGTTGCGCGGGTTCGCCGGGTCGCAAGCGCCCCAGTCGCCGTTGATCCGCGGAACGCCCGGAGAGGACGCGCAGCCCAGGATAGTGAAGCGCCGGCGAAACGTCATCTTGTCAGAGCCCCGGCATCTTCGAGAAGACGCGGAGCGCGTTCTCGGTGGTGATGCGGGCGATTTCCTCGAAGCTCACGCCCTTTGTCTCTGCGAGCACCTCGGCCGTATTGACCACGTAGGACGGCTCGTTGCGCTTGCCCCGCCAGGGTTTTGGCGCGAGATACGGTGCGTCGGTCTCGACGAGCAGCCGGTCGAGCGGCACATCCCTCGCGATGTCGCGCAGTTCCGTCGACTTCGGGAAGGTCAGGATGCCGGAGAACGAGACGTAGCCGCCGAGTTCGACGCCGGTCCGCGCCAGCGCTTCGCCGGAGGAAAAGCAGTGGAGGATGAAGGGGAAGGCCCCCTTCCCCGTTTCCTGCCTCAGGATCGCCGCCATGTCGTCATCGGCGCTGCGGCTGTGGATGACGAGCGGCAATTGCGTGCGCCGCGCCGCCTCGATGTGGCGTAGGAAGCCGGTTTTCTGATCTTCCGGCGTCTGCGTGTCGTAGAAATAGTCGAGCCCGCATTCGCCGATCGCGACCACCTTCGGATGCTCGGCGAGCCGCACGAGGTCGTCGGCCGTCACGTCGAGCTCCTCGTTGGCGTTGTTCGGATGCGTGCCGACCGAACAGAAGACCGACGGATTACGGTCGGTGATCGCAAGCAACGTGTCGAGTTTGCGCACCCGGGTCGAGATTGTCACCATCCGGCCGACGCCCGCGGCATGGGCGCGCGCGACGAGCGCGTCGCGCTCCTCGTCAAAATCGGGAAAATCGAGATGGCAGTGGGTGTCGATCAGCATTCCGTCAGGCCTTCGCATCATCGTCGGGTGCGACATAACGCGGGAAGACCGGCTTCGGTGCCTCGAGCGGCGTACCGGCGACGAGCCGGCCGGCCGCGCCGAGACACGAGAAGTCGCGCGCATCCTGCGGAACGGCGACGAGATCGAGCAGCTTTGCCGCCGAGCCCGGCACGATCGGCTGCAGGAGGATCGCGATCTGCCGGACGACTTCCGCCGTCACGTAGAGCACGGTCGCCATGCGCGCCGGATCGGTTTTCTTCAGCGCCCAGGGCTCCTGCCCGGCGAAATAGCGGTCGGCCTCGGAGACCACTGCAATGATCGCGGTGACCGCCTTGTGGATCGCCTGTCGGTCCATCTCCTCGCGGCAGATGTCGATCAGCCTGTCCGCCGAGGCGAGCATTTCCCTGTCCGCGTCGGTGAGTTCGCCGCAATCCGGGATCTTGCCGTCGCAGTTCTTGACTATCATCGACAGCGAGCGGCTCGCGAGGTTGCCGATGCCGTTCGCCAGATCGGCATTGATGCGAGTCGCGATCGCCTCTTCCGAGTAGCTGCCGTCATGCCCGAAGGAGACTTCGCGCAGGAAGAAGTAGCGCACCTGGTCGAGGCCGAAATGGTTCACCAGGTTGACCGGGTCGACGACGTTGCCGAGCGACTTCGACATCTTCTCGCCCTTGTTGAGCAGGAAACCGTGAGCATAGACGCGCTTCGGCAGCGGCAGCTTGGCCGACATCAGGAAGGCCGGCCAGTAGACGGCATGGAAGCGGATGATATCCTTGCCGATCACATGGATGTCCGCCGGCCAGTATTTCGCCCGCGGTCCGTTCTGGTCTTCGACATAGCCGGTGGCGGTGATGTAGTTCGTCAGCGCATCGACCCAGACATACATCACGTGCTTCGGGTCGTCCGGCACCTTGATGCCCCAGTCGAAGGTGGTGCGCGAGATCGAGAGGTCCTTCAGGCCGGATTTCACGAAGGAAATCACCTCGTTCTTGCGCTCGGCCGGGCCGATGAACTCCGGGTTCTCCTCGTAGTGCCGGAGCAGCGGCTCGGCATAGGCGGAGAGGCGGAAGAAATAGCTCTCCTCCTCCACCCATTCGACAGGCGTGCCCTGCGGCCCGTAACGCACGCCGTCGGCGCGCACTTCGGTCTCTTCTTCCTGGTAATAAGCTTCGTCGCGGACCGAGTACCAGCCGGCATAGCTGTCCTTGTAGATGTCGCCGTTCGCGGCCATGCGCCGCCAGACTTCCTGCACCGTCTCGTGGTGGCGCTTCTCGGTCGTGCGGATGAAATCGTCGTTCGAGGCGTTGAGCAGCTTGCCCATGGCGCGGAATTCGTTCGAATTGCGCTCGGCGAGCGCTTCCGGCGTGATGCCTTCGGCCCGCGCCGTCTGCTGCATCTTCTGCCCGTGTTCGTCGGTGCCGGTCAGAAAGAACACGTCCCGCCCGTCGAGCCGCTGGAACCGCGCCATCGCATCGGTGGCGATCAGTTCGTAGGCATGGCCGATATGCGGCTTGCCGTTCGGATAGGAAATGGCGGTCGTAATATAGAATGTGTCTTTCATGATCGGCCCTGTTGCGGACTGCGTTCTTTTTGCCGTCCTGCTCTAGCGCATGTCATCGCCGGGCGAAACAACAAGTTTCGCTCTTGCGAAATGTTGAACGGCGCAGATACACCGTGTGACGATGTCACGTTTCGGCAAGGCAACGTTTTCGCAGCTTCGCGGAAAGCGACGAGCTGCGATCAGGGGAGCATCGTCCGGCGAAACACGATTGCGGAGTGAAACTTGTGATTATGAACATGGATATCAGGTGTCACGAAGGAGTGGGGCCGATACGCTTCGGCATGAGCCCGGACGAGGCACGGACGGCTCTTGGCGTCGACTTCAGTAGCTTCAAGCGAAGCTCGAAAAGTATCCACCCCTGCGACCACTTTTCGGAACTTGAATGCTTCGTGTACTACGACAACGCAGATGGTGTGGTCGATGCCGTCGAGTTTGCTGCCCCGGCAGAGCCGACTTTGGACGGCGCAATGCTGCTCGGCATGAGCTTTACGGACCTGGTCGAAAAGATCAAACAAGCCGATCCCGAGGTCGCTATTGAAAGCGACGGGTTCACGTCATTGCGGTTCGGCATCGGTGGTTGGGCACCTTCCGCCTATGACCACCCTGACGATCCTGTGGAGTCCGTCATAGTCTTTGCTCGCGGTTACTATGGTTGACCTTGCCCACCCTACCGGGTGATCTCGTCGAGGATGTCGAGGATGGTCTGCTTGCGGTCGAGATTGTAGGCGGCGCTGACGGCGAGCCGCTCGGTGACCGAAGACGAAAGCCGCGCGAAGCGGTCGGCCTCGCCGCTCGCGCCGGAAAGGGCGGCCGCCCTTGCCTGCCCGTGGAGATGGTCGCCGAGATGCTCGACGAAGAAGCCGAAGGCGACGTCGCTGTCCCTGGCGCTCAGCGCGTCGGCGATCCGGTGCAAGATCTTGCGCGCCGCCGGTCCCTGCGCTGCCAGCAGTTCGTCGAAGGCGGCGATGATGTCGAGCCCGCCGTAATTGATGACCTTCAGCGCCCGGGCGACGCTGCCCTTGGCGAGCGCGAGCACCGTCTCCCGCTGCCCGCCCGCAAGCGTGATTCCGAGCTGGGCGAGCGCCCGCTCCATGTTCTGCGCGTCGAGCGGTTCGAGCTTCAGCGGCAGGCAGCGCGAGCGGATGGTCGGCAGGAGCTTGCCCGGCGCGTGGCTCAGCACCAGGAACATCGCCCGCTTCGGCGGCTCCTCGAGGATCTTCAGGATGGCGTTCGCGGCGTTGCGGTTCAGCTCGTCGGCCGGATCGATGATGGCGATCCGCCAGTTCCCCGTGCCCGAGGTCTGCGAGAAGAAGCGGCCCGCCTTGCGCACCTCATCGACGGTGATGGCGCCACGCAGTTTGCCGGTCTTCTCGTCGACGGGCCGGGTGAGATGTAGGAGGTTGTGGCTGGCGCCCGAGGCGAGCTGGCGCACGATCGCGGAGCCCGGGTCGGGGTCGGCGAGCGTGGCCGGCGCCTGCGACGGCTCCGGATGCGAAAGCACATGGGCGGCGAAGCGGAAGGCGAGCGTCGCTTTGCCGATCCCTTCCGGTCCCTCGATCAGGATCGCATGGTGCCCCTTGCCGGAGCGATAGCTCTCGGCGAGGAAGCGTTCCGCCGCCTCGTGGCCGAAAAGCTTGGCCGCGGCGAGCGGCGGCACGGCGCCGTCGAGCAATCCCTGGCGTTCGTCGCTCATTCCGCCGTCACCGGTCTTTCCGTCCCGCGCGGAGCGAATGCCAGCGGCTCGACCAGCGCCCGTATCTCGGCGGCGATCGCCTCGACCGGCCGGCCGGCATCGACCACCCGGCAGCGACGGGGATCGGCGGCAGCGATGTCGAGAAACCCCTGGCGCCGCTTTTCGTGTGTCTCCAGCTCTTCCTTTTCGAAGCGGTCCGGCGTTTCGTTTGCGCCCGGCTCGGCCCTGCCCCGCGCCCGCTCGAGCCCGCGTTCGGCCGGCAGGTCGAGGATGAGGGTCAGGTCCGGAACGACGCCGTTCACCGCGACCCGCTCGAGCGTATCGATGAACTCCGATTCGAGATTGCCGGTGACGCCCTGGTAGACGCGCGAGGAATCCATGAAGCGGTCGCAAAGCACCACGGCACCGCGCTGAAGCGCCGGTCGGATAACGGTCTCGACATGGTCGTTGCGCGCAGCAGCAAAGAGCAACGCCTCCATGCGCACGCCGAAATCCTCCGCCGCACCCGAGAGCAGCACGTGGCGCAACGCCTCGGCGCCCGGCGAACCGCCGGGCTCGCGGGTGACAATGACTTCGAGGCCGCGGGCCTTCAGCGCCTCGGCGAGTCGGCGAATCTGCGTCGACTTGCCGGCCCCCTCGCCGCCCTCGAAAGTTACGAACAATCCCCGTCCCGTCGCCAATCTCTGCTTCCCGTCAATCCGGCGCATGTGCCGGCCGGTTCCGTTTCTATCCCATATGCCTGCACCGCGAAACCTCGGCAAGCCATCTCAGAGCCAGAAGAACAGGAGTTCAATCAGCGCATCCGTCGCCTTCTGCCGCAGCGTGCCGGGTTCGACCGCCGCCGCCGTCTTCAGCGGCACTTCGCGCAGCAGCCTGTCGCCGGCGGTGATTCGGAGCGTCCCCACATCCTGTCCCTGCGAGACGGGCGCGTCGAGCGGCCAGCGGTAGACGATCCGTGCGGCGAGCCGTTCGGGATTCGTCACCGGGACGTAGATCTCGACCGGTGCTTTCGCCACGAGGTCGACCTTGCCGCGCTCGCCGCCGTAGACGCTCGCCTGCCCGATCGTTTCACCCGCCTTGAAGAGCGTCCGCATCTCGAAATTCTCGAAACCCCATTTGAGGAGCCTCACCGCCTCCTCGCGCCGGTCCTTGTCGGTCGCAAGTCCACCCGTCGCCAGGAAAAGCCGTCGGCCGTTCTGCTCGGCCGAGGTCAGGATCGAGAACCCCTCCCCTTCGGCAAAGCCGGTGGCGAGCCCGTCGGCGCCGATGCCGGCGGCGAGCATCGGATTGCGGTTGCGCTGGTAGATCTTGTTCCACTCGAAATCAGGTAGCGACAGCAGTCGGTAGTAGTCCGGATAGGCCGTCTGAAGGTGCCGCGCGAGCGTCACCATGTCCTTCGCCGTCGTGCGGTTGGCGGGATCTGGAAGCCCGGTCGGGTTGGCGAAATGCGTATCGGTAAGCCCGAGCGCCGCCGCCCGCGCATTCATCCGCTCGGCGAAGTTTTGCTCGCTGCCGGCCATTCCCTCGGCAAGCACGATGCAGCCGTCGTTTGCCATCTGCACGGCGACGCCCTTCAGCAGATCCTCGACCCGCACCTGCGAGTTGAGCGCGGCGAACATTGTCGACGTGCGCGACGGTGCACCCCCGGTCCGCCAGGCGTGCTCGGAAACCTTGTACACAGTGTCGAGGCTCACCTCGCCCCGCTTCAGCGCATCGAAGACGACTTCGAGCGTCATCATCTTGGCGAGCGAGGCCGGCGCCAGCGTCTTCGTAGGGTTCTTGGAAAGCAGGATGGTGCCGGTTGACGCTTCGATCAGATAGACTTGCGCCGCCTTGGTCTCGAATACGGGAGCGGTCTTCTGCTGCGCGGCCACCGGCAGGCCGGTCAGAAGGACAAGGACGAGAAGGGTGAGCATGGCTGCCATGCGGCCGACAATCGGCGCATCGGCAAAGTACCGTGCCGGACGGCGGCCGATCGGTGTTGCGAGGCTGTTTCCCGTCATCGTCTGCCTTCGGCCCGCTTTCCTCTTCCCGGGCGGACCGCCAGTCGCAGCCCGAACGTCACCGCGCCGGTCTGGCGCCGCCGGACGAGGCCTGCCCTGCCGCCGTGCGCCGGGCCGAGGCCAGAATCGCGCCCTCGGTCAGGCCGTCATTGCGCACCATAACGGCGTCGAAGGCAAGACGCACGGTGACGGTCGGCTCCTCCGCATAGGCGGAGGCGTAACTTGCTCCGGCGCCCGGTTCCGGCCGTTCATAGGGTATCGGGCCGAGATCCGGCAACAGCACGAAACCGGTGAAGGAATCGAGCGCGGCCGGCACGATCTGCTGGCCGCCGAAGGCTTCAGAGGGTGTCGGGCCCGCGAGACTCGTCTGGATGGCCGGTGCCGGCGTTTCCGCCATCGCCAACGGCGATGGTGCGGGCAGCGGAACGGCTGCCGGGTCGGCCGAGGCGACCATGACGCCGCTTGCGATCTGGCCGGCGGGATCGACCAGCGGGAAGCGGTCGCCTTTCTTGATGTATGAGGCCATCAGGTAAGGCATGTCATGCCCGTCCATGCGGGCCGGGCCGACATATTGCACGCGCACCTTGCCGGTGCCGCTGTGGGTCATGTCGAGAAGATCGGCGGTCTTGTTCGAAAGATCGATGATGCGATTGGAATGGAACGGTCCGCGGTCGTTGACGCGCACGATGACCGAATTGCCGTTCTCGATATTCGTCACCCGCGCATAGCTCGGCAAAGGCAGGGTCGGATGCGCGGCGGAAAGATAGAACTGGTCGTAGACCTCGCCGTTGGCCGTCTTGCGACCGTGGAAGGCCGAGCCGTACCACGAGGCCATCCCCACCTTGTCGTAGTTCGGGTTTTCCTTGGGCACATAGACCTTGCCCTTGACGACATATGGCTTGCCGACGAGATAACGCCCGCCACCCTTCGGGATATTACCGCCATTGGCGACACGCGGGCTCGCCTTCACACCGTATTCGGACTCGGAGAAATATTCCTTGCCGTGGCGGGTCTTCTTCTTGCCCCCGGTGCTGGTGCAGGACGCGACGCTCACGCAAAGGATCGACAAGGTGATCAACCTTGCGCCGCTCCGCACAGCTCTAGCGCGATCGAAACTCATACGCCCCACTTGTTCGTTCACGCTGCGAGAAACAGCGCCGCCAATCAACCGGGAAACAACGCCCCTCTTCCCGGTCCATTCGGCTATATCAGAAAGATAAACTTGTCGACAACATGGCAGAGGAGGCGCAAAGTGTCGCAACTTTTTCTATGATGCAAGATCAATGGTTAACGACCGGTAAATTATACCATGCCGGGCGCCGCCTTCGGCTTTCTCTTCCCTTTGCGGAAGGTATTTGACGTTAGGCAATATTCAAAGCGCCCTCGCCGCCCGATTTTCAACACCGCCAGCGGCGAACACTCTTGCCAAGTTTCGCGCCATTGCGCATAACGCAGTCGCTGGATGGGTGGCCGAGCGGTTTAAGGCACCGGTCTTGAAAGCTTGTGCTGCTTGCGCCGAATGGGCGAAAACAGGGAATAAACACAATCGCTTACGTGGGGTCTTGGCCTCGTGTGCGGTTGTGGTATAGCGCATTGCTAGCCGCTGCAATGCATAAGGATGGATGGCCGAGCGGTTTAAGGCACTGGTCTTGAAAACCAGCGAACCGAAAGGTTCCGTGGGTTCGAATCCCACTCCATCCGCCACAAAAACAATCACTTAGTGCACATCTCTCACCTCTCTAGATACGCTATGTCGCTGGTAGAAAGGGCGACTCGCCATGTTCCGGTGCCGGTGCAACGCGATGCCATGTCTCCCGAAATTCATCGCGGTCATAAGCCTTGGGTTCAAGCCACCACTTGCCGCCATTTTTATCCTGAGAAGCAAGCGTACGAACCTCATCTAGGCGAAGAACGTAGCAGGTAGGTGAATCGGAATTGGCGTGAATCGTAATGACCCACCAGTCCGATCGGAGAGCATCCAATGAAAGGCCGAGCGGCACGGGAAAGCGTTTGCTTAACCCTTTGGACTGCACGCCGAAGAAGATCGTCTCCTCCTCGTTCGTGACAATCAGGTCGGAACCTCTAGCGTTGCGGATGGTGGGCATGACGTGCCACCCCCTTCGCGAAAGCTGCCATGCGGCATAGTTCAAACCCGCATTGCCTGTGATTTGGCTTCGATGTCGAGGTGTAATCATATCGGTCATAGCCGCAGCCCCCTTTAGTGTTCAGAGGCTGACCGGTCTAAGCCGGGTGTTGGAATCCCCGTGCGTAGCGCGAGGCACCGCTACCTTTAGCGTGCGCCTGGACATACGCAGCGGTCACCCGGCCGAGAATTCGACCGAGCTACGCTTCCAAGGGGATTCCACGCCCCACGGGCGGGATTGACCGCGCCGCGAGGTATCTCTGCCACGCTAAGAAGTTGATTTCAACGACATTAAGAGTGACCTTCGTCAGATGCTGTTGCTCTGACTTCCTCCGCATCCGATGCGGCAGAACCTAAGAGGCTTGCGTCTGCGAGGGATGGGCGCTTTTGGAACGTTGCAACATTTCTGTGCTCTTCAGGACTATATCCGGCGCGGCGGATCGCAGAATAAATTCGCTCCTCTACCCATGCCGCGCTGTCCTTTAGAAGTTCGAGAGAATCCTGTCCGGAATAGAAGCCGCCTCTCATACGCAGCACCGAACGAGCGTCAGCAGGACGAATGTCAAGAAGCGAAAATTTCGGCTGACTTAGCTCTCCCTCAGCATTCATCCACATTTCATATGCGCCCCATTCATACTCGTGAATGATATTGTCGCGTTCCTTTCGAAGGAATTCCCAAAATATGGCGTGGCCGCGTTTGTCGTCAGAAATGAGTTTCCACTCTCTCGCTATTTCTTGTCGCAGCGCTTTATCTAGGCATGAGCGCGAATCTATTTGAAAAAGCGTAATGGAAGTTCGAAGGATGGCACACGCGCCAACCCAAATCACCTTCCAATCTGATATGAGGAAGCGCTCTTCCTTGAGCAAATTTTCTAAGTGAATTACTGCCGATTTGCCATCCGAAAGAGCCCGGTAGCAATTGAGGAAATATTTAACCGGCATGAACCGATACCGATATCGTACGAGATCTGTCATCCGCGAGCAGCCAACTAAAGGAATCACTTCTCAATAACGATAGCGGAAACTGGCCGTCAGAATAGATTCAACGTCACTTTCCAAACTCCCAAACGCGGTCACGCCGCCATGCGCTCCAAATGCGTTCCCGATCCCACTTGCGAATGCTTGCAAGGATGATGGGCATGTCCACGCTGTCCAGCGTTCCGGCGTCGATCTCGGCTTGCACCTCGGCCTCAAAGGCCGTCAGCGATCCATAGGCTTGGGCGAACGGCGACAAGGGAGCAGCACGCGCCGCCTCAAGGCGACGGACCCGCGACAGCATGGAAGCGACGGAGGCCATGCGTGGTTAGCCCTCGCCGCGAAGTCGTTTCAGGGTGCACCCAAGTTCAATGGCTTTGCGTAGATACAGGTCGCTTTCGATCTGTCGAAGCTCGCCCCGTTCGAAATGGCGTTCCACCAATGCCTGCCGCTCTTCCTGCGTCATGGATCGATGCATACCGCTCGGCTCAAGAGCCTCGTTGCGGTATGCTGCGCGCCTATTGACATAGGTGATCTCGGGCTGGCTGCAGCCGTAGTTGTTCATTGAATCATCCTCATCTGGACTAAAACGTCATAGGCATCGCTACGGACGGAGGGATCGTCGCAGTCCCTCATGACCTGGATACAGGTGCTAACCACATCCTGCCTGAGCCCGTGCTGCTCGTCGGGCGTCAGAAGGGCAAGCCCGCGCTCCAGCCGCTGCCGGTTCAACTTCACGAGGTCGTTAACGTCGAACGGCACGATTTCCAGCGGCATTGCGAACTGATCCGCCATGCTGACGGCCCACGCGACAGCCTGCTGATACTGGCTGATGCGCTGGACCGTGAGGCAGTGCATATTGTCCGAAGCTCTAATGAGCGTTTTGACCCATCGGTCCTGCGGCTCTGGTTCGTACGCGGCCACCATGCCGCCGCCTTTCGTCTTGATGACCGACATTACCTCACCTCTTTGGCTTCCAATACGATGATGCGTTGTTCCAGTTCCTCCGTCGCTTTGATTCCGGATACGGATTGAATACAACCGATCAGAATGCGGGCAGTGTCCGCGTCGAGCTTGCCATCAGCAACGGCTTGGAGGATTTCTTGCGCTTGCTCCGACAATGGGCGGTCGCTGGTCAATTCGAATTGCACCCGCTCTGCCTGCGCTCGGACAGGAGGCAAGAGACGACTCAAAACTAGACCCGCTGCCTGCATATCTCCGGCCAATGCGGCATCTACAACCACGCGGGCAACAGCGGGGCCGTCATCACTGAGCGCATGGACAATCTTATCCCGCTTCGACAGAGAGCCTTTAGGCCTGCCTGCTGGATTGCCGCTCTGTCCCTTCTGCCAACGCCCTCCGGGCGGCACAGGCGTAGGGATGTAGTTTTTCATCCATTCAGGCTGTTGCGATGCGTCGGTCATTGGCGCGTGCTTTCAACAGGCTCGATTCAGGCGTCCTTGAGGATGAAGGCTTGTTCAGCGGCGTTCTTCGCCTCGCGCAGAGCCTTGACCTTGTGAGGCTGAGCGCCGACCGCCTTTTCCATCGCCTTGAACACCAGCCCACCGCGATCTTCGATCATCGACTTTGCGCCCTGCATCGCCTTGAGCCGTTTGGCGACCTCCGGATTGTGACGCTCGTGATAGACGCGGATGAGCACCTTCTGCATATCAGCTCCGAGGCCGGACAGCATGGCCGGGGCGCCGAACACGGCAGTCGCCACGATGTGGTCACCCTCATTGATTGCCTGCTGAATGACCTTCATCCGCTCGCCTGTGGGCATCCCCTTGATATGGGCGCGAACCTCCGCTGCGATGCTCCCCGCCGCCTTGCTCTCAACCGGCTGAGAAAGCTCACCTTCAAGGTGTGCGATGCTCTTTTCCAAATTGGCGCGGGTCGTGTCGAACGTGCGGGTGATGCGCGTCATCACCTTGTCGGCTAGGTCCTGAGTATGGATGACCTGCATGGCTTCGTTCCAAGTCGGATTGGTCTTTGCCTTCTCGCGCGCGGTGTGGACCTGCCGCAGCCCTTCATAGGCTTCGGAAAAGGCCGTCATGGTCGGTGCGAGGAAAGGTGCAGTGTCCGTGTCGTAACCCTCAATCTCCATCACGTTGTCGGGATGCAAGGCGGGCGTAATCTGGGTTGAAATCTCAGTGCTCATTTTGGCCTCTCAAACGCTGACGTGGCGTGCTATGTGCTGCAATTTACCTGTTCTCTCTTTGTTCATGCAAGGGAATTTGTTTTTAGATCAAAGTGTTAGGTCTGGTAGTCGAGTTGACCCGCACCAAACTGCGTATTTGGTGCCGGTTAGTTGTCAAAAAGATCGTTGCCGTTCTCGGATGACTTGTCCTGTAACTGGTGCATCGATGAACAAACCCCCAACCGGAGCGACAACATGGAAGAGATGACCACGTACACCCGCCGTGAGAATGCCCGCCGCGCGGGCGTAGCTGCCGGGGTGCCCGCCGAGCGCATCAAGATCACCGTCCACAAGGACAAAGGTGAAGTGCGCTTTGGCTGGAAGGAGAAGGAACCCGACAGCGCCGATACCGGGTGGTTACAGCGGCGGCCGGGTGCTACTGCCACCATACCGGCGACCGCCCCCGAAACGCGCACCACGCGCCAACGTAGCGAGAGCAGCACCCCGAAGCGCCCCAAGGCCGGTGGCAAGTGCGCCGCCGTATGGGATCACCTCGACGTCAACCCGACGGCTACGGTGAAGGAATTACGCGAGGTGGCGACGGCGCAGCGCTGGAACGTCAATAACGCGGTCTGCGAATTCTACGCATGGCGGAAGTTTACGGCGAGCAAGGCCTGACGTATCCCGATGCTCAAGATTACCACAGTGCTCGTCCTGATGGTCGTGCTCGCCGCCTGCACGACGCCTCCGGTCATCAACTATGCCGCTGATCGGGAACGATGGAAGCCCCACTTCGACGCGCAGACCATGCGCAGCATTGCCTATCTGGACGAGCTTGAACGTCGGTCGCGCGCTGCCTGCCACCACCGTCATTGCCGCATGTAACGGGGAGGCCTCCCATTACATGAATCTCTGCTAACTCTGCATTACGCACGCCATACACTGCTATAGAGAGGGGGTATTTTTCTTCCCTGTATGGCGCGCGCAATGCAGAGTTAGCTGAGATTCCCTGTGGCCTAATTCCATCTCTGCTAACTCTGCGCGATGTCATGCGGTTTCACCAATGGCATCACGTACCGCTGCGCGGCGGGCGCGCCATTGTTCTCCCTCGGGAGCGAACATCGCAAAGACCTGTGGGTGAACCGAATACTTGCTCGGCCACCCGCCGTAAGGGCGACCCTGCGCCTCCAGCCAATCTGCATCCTCAAGGATCTGCACCGCTTCCCGCCGCAGCCGGTCGTCAGCCTTCTTGAATGCTTGGCAATGCTGCGTCATCCAATCGCGCCCAACTGTGGCCATCACCTCCTCAGCGGCAACAATTGATCTCGCAAGTGCACGCACCAGTTCAAAGGCCGGGGCGGCGCTGAGGATGCTTGAATAGAGGGTGTAGGCGTGTCGGCGAACCTTCCGCATGTACCGGATGGCGTAGTTTATTGCCTCCGCACCGACCTCGTTTCCTAGTTTCCCGCCATGCTGTCCGAAGACATGGAAGACGAGCGCAACTTCCGCCAACATGCCTGAGTGCTTGCCAAGATGAGCAGCATAAGCAGGCAAAAACTCCTCTGTCGCAATCACCAGTTCACGCAGGCTACGGACCTCGGCGTCAAACAGGGCACGCGCCTCTACACTGAGATGGATATAGGTGTCGTAGCTCTGCGATGTCGCGCCGTATACCCATTCCAGCCATTGCCCCCATGTGGCCATCGCCTCCGTTGCATCACCGCTCGCGTCCAAATCAGGAGCCTCAAGGATGCAGGGGACGAAACGTTGGATCAATCCGTCCTCTGGCATCTGCTTCATCTGCTTCGCCAGACCATCGGGGGTACAAGCGGCCAACACCGACACGCCCCAGTTCGGAACGAACACCGATCCACGTTCAACGCGGTCAATCTGGTGCGGACCTCCGTCGCGGAGTTGCAGCCAGTCGCCACGGTTCTTGGAGGCGTCACCTCTGTCCCCGCTGTCGATGGCTCCGACCCATGACGCAAACTCCTCCGTGAGCATGAGCAGTCCGCGCTCGTTCCCCTGCAATCGCTCGGACAATGCGGCGACGGTCGTGTCGCTCGTAAAGAGAGCTGGTGCCGGTGACTGCTCATTACGGGGCTTGCCCTCGTTCTCTCTGCGCCAGCTCTCATGAACGATGCCATGCATGCGCTTGATGTGATTACTCGCCGCCCTGATTGCCGGGGACTTGCCTGCACTGGGACCGCCACACAAGAATGACCACTGGCGGGCTGACACATGCCAGTCGGATTCTCGGCGGACGGTCAGCTTATAACGGTCGTCAATGACTGAGGCAGCGGCGGTGACTGCGGCGACGATAACTCCGCTTCGGTCAAACCCGGTTGCTTTCGAGTAGTAGTATGCGAACGTTCCGATAGATGGCGGCACCTCATCGAACTCATAAGGTGGGGGAGCTGCCTTTCGCAGTACATCGCGTGGCTTGCGGAACTCGAACAACACGCTCTGGCCGGTCATCTTGCGCACCTGCATGCGCTCCTCTGCCTCCTTGGCGGCGCGGAGATCGCGCGCCGCGTCTCCCATCGCTTCTGCTCCGCGGGCAGCCCATTCAGCACTGAGGTCAGTGTTCGGCCGGTCCTTGTTCCGTTCCTTTATCTCCAACCAGTCAATCTTACAGTCCTCAGTGTACACAGCTCCCTGTCCGGGCATAGGAATCTCAACCATGCTGCACCTCCCCGGCAGCAGGCCGCTGCGCCTCGGCTACAGCCGGGTTTCGTGCCCTGCCGCAGTAAACCCCTTGGCCAACCTGAGATCGCCCGCTACGCGGCGGCTGTGCCGGTTTTCGCAACGGAGGCCCCTCAAGGTGCAATTCGTTAGTGCCGCTCTCGGCAGCATTCGCTATAGTGTGCATGGTGATTATTGATCCTGAGCGGTGGGATGGTGGTACATCCTGCCGCCTTTTGCTGATTAGGCTGCAAATGGGCTAGACGATGCCGCCGCATCAGACGTGAAGCCTGTGGCGGCATTCCGTTTTCCTCTGGCCCGGCAGCATTTTCCATGTTTGGTGTGGCTTAGGCTGCGGCGTAATCTTCGGGCTGGTCGCTGGTGCTGTGGCGCGCGCCCGACGCCAGCCACGCAAGCAGGTCGCGTTCTGAATACCAGACGCGGCGGGTGCCCTTGGGCATGAAATAGCGGGGACCGACGCCGCGATAGCGGTAGCCCTCAAGGGTGTCGGTTGAGAGGCCGAGGAGTTCGGCAGATTCCTTCACGTCCAGCGGTCGCCCCTTGGGCGAGTAGCTGAACAGGTCGCAGAGGTGTTCAAAGGTAGCTTCGGAGAGGGTCATGGGTGCGCTTCCGACTGCGCTCACCCGTTTCCGGACGAGGCGTTGTCCCGCTGAACCACCCATGTGGCTATTTCAGTTCCGGCGGCCCAACCCATGATGCTGCAACCGGATGCGCCCTTCCGGGCGTCCCGCCCCGTGCGATACGTGGCGGATAGCGAGTACTGTTGATACCGTACATTACACGCCATAGCTCGCACAAGTATTTAATGCGCCTTGATAATTTAACGGGCATGCCCGATTTTCACATTTTCCGGAAAATTCTCGTTGAAGCAGAAAAGTCGAATAACGAAACTGGAGTTTACTGAGTAAGTTGGGGCTATTTTTGACCATGGGCGAATCAAAGCGAAAACTCGAAGCAGTCAGAAAATCGTTCTTGGACGAGTTGGAGAAATGGGCATTTCCGATCACCGACTGGGAGCTCAAGACCGTCGAGGAGATCAAGAAGTTGCCGGTTGTGAGGGCGCGGCGCTATCCAGATGATGCACTGGAATGGATGAGAATGCCTGCGCGGCAATGTCATGCGAACGCTCGGTTCATGCAAGACAACGATCCTGACGGGCGCTTAAAGCAAGTGACGGGCTGGTGGCTGCAAGAAGGGAACTACGTCCTTCATTCGGTGGTCGATCAGTATGGAAAATACATGTGCGTGACGCCCGCGCCGCTGCATCATGAATATGAGTTTGACTTTATTCCTGACCGGAAAATTGAATGGCGTGATGAAGGTGACCACCGGGTAGCCTATAGGGACGGGGTAGAGATCGGACCGGGCGTACGATCCGATCCCATGGAAACGCTTGAAGACCTCGACAAAATTCGCACTCGACTTCTTTCCGGAATGAACCCCTACGAGGCTGTTCGGAAACGCTAAGCTCGAAGCGGTACGACATTCCCGCCGTTTGCTTTCGCGGCCTGTCCCTCAATCCAATCAGCGATGCGTTGTGTCTCTTGATACAAGTAGCCAAGGTAAGCATCCGGCCAAGGCCGCGGAGGCTATGATTTCGGCTCATCTGCCATGATGCGCTCGATTGCTTCCGGATCGCATTGGGAATCCGTGAGGAATTGGCGAACGCCGCCCTCCCAGGTCCTTACGTCGGCGAGGAACTCCTGCAGGCTCTCAATGCCACGGTCGGTGAAGGTCGTGATGCCCTCGTCGGTTCCGTCGTGGGCATGGATCATCTCGCCGTAGTCGATGTTGTCCGAATTGCTGGCGACTTCCTGGAGGAGTTCGAGGTTCTCGCCGATCAGCGTGGCGGCGCATTCGATCGTGTAGACATGGGTTGGACGCGCCATCAGGCCGCCTCCTGTCGAGCATTGCCGGCGGGGGACCAGTTCCACGGTAACAGTTCCGGCAGCCTGGATACTGGGATGCTTGGGAGCCGGGCGAGGACATCCGCCAGCCAAGCCTGCGGGTCGATATCGTTCATCTTCGCCGTGACGATCAGCGAATACATGAACGCGCCGCGATCGCCGCCGCGCTGCGATCCGGCGAAAAGCCATGCCCGTCGCCCCAGAGCGACACCGCGCAGGGCGCGCTCGGCCGCATTGTTCGTCAGACAAAGCCTGCCGTCATCGAGGAAACGGGTGAAGGCCTCCCAGCGCCCCTCCTTCTCGAACATGTAGTTGATCGCCTTGGTGACGGGATTGTGCTTCGACATTTGCGCGCGCTGAGCCTTGAGCCAGTCGTGCAGTTCCTCGACGAGATGGCTCGCATGCTGCCGCCTCGCCGCAAGCCGCGCCTCGGCGGGCATGCCGTTTATGCCACGTTCGATATCGAACAGGGCGTCGATGCGGGCCACAGCCTCAAGCGCGACAGGCGAGATCTCGTGGGCGGGTTTGCCCTTGCGCACATTGCCGGCAATGTCTGCGAGCTCGAAGAACTTGCGCCGTGCATGGCTCCAGCACAGGGCGCTGAGCACCGGCGCGGGACTGCGGTCGGCACGATAGAGGTCGTTGTAGCCGCCGTAGGCGTCGGCTTGCAGCGTGCCCTGCCATCCAACGAGATGCCGGTTGGGGTGGATCTTCTCGCGATCGGGGGAGAAGTAGAAGAGCGCTGCGGGAGGAGCGCCGCCCGCGAAGGGGCGGTCGTCGCGGACGTAGGTCCAGAGCCTGGCCTGCCGCGTTGCGCCCCGAGCCAGAAGCGGCACGGTGGTATCATCGCCATGCAACCGTTCGGCGGCCAGAACATGGGCGCGGATCAGATCATGAATCGGCTGGAGGGCGGTCGCACAAGCACCGACCTGATCGGCCAGCGTGGAGAGGCTGAGATCGACGCCTTCCCTGGCGTAACGCTCGGCCTGGCGGTTCAAGGGCTGATGCTGGCCGAACTTCTCGAAGAGGATCGTCGCGAGCAGGTTCGGTCCTGCCCATCCGCGCGGTGTGGCGTGGAAAGGTGCTGGTGGCTGCGAGATCTTCTCGCAATCCCGACAGGTGAACTTCTCGCGCACCGTCTGGATCACTTTCCACTGGCGAGGGATCACCTCCAGCGTCTCGGTGATGTCTTCGCCCATCTTCACGATCCGCGCCGAACCGCAGCAGGTGCAGCTCGAGGGGACCTCTATGACCACGCGCTCGCGCGGCAAGTGCACCGGGAACGGTTTACGGGCCGGACGACGGCGTTCGAAGGCAGAAACATTCGTGATCTTTGCCGCGGCGCGTTCTGCCGCGATCTCGTCCTCGGTGGCGTCGGCCTCGAGTTCTTCGAGCTCCAGTTCCATCTGTTCGATCAGCCGGGCGCGGCGTTCCGAACTCTGGCCATACTGCGCCCGCCGCAGTTTGGCGATCTCGAGTTTGAGGTGCCTGATCATCGCCTCGGACGTCGTGACGACAGCCCGCACCTGTGCGAGGTCGGCCTCGGCCGAAGCGGCACGTGCCTCCGATGCCGCAAGCGCGGCGCGCAATCTGGCAATCTCCAAGGCTGCTTCGTCCATGGCGGGAAACTACCATGCTGCCCGCCAAAAAACCAAACAAAAACATAGAAATATGAACGGTCAACCCGCCTTCGAAGGTCGCTGTGTCCAGCGTGGATTCCGCCAATCGATCCCTTCCAGGAGGTAGCCCAATTGCGCTGACGAAACAGGAACGGCAGAGCCGTTCTGGCTAACCGGCCAGATGAACTTCCCGGCCTCGAGACGCTTCATATAGAGCGACATGCCGACCCCATCGTGCCACAGGATCTTGATCAGATCGCCCTTGCGCCCCCGAAAGCAAAATAGCTCGCCGCCATGGGGATCGCGTCCGAGCCCTTCCTGCACCTTCAGCGCCAGGCTGTTCATGCCGCAACGCATGTCTGTCACGCCACCCGCGATCCACACCTTCACCCCTGCTGGAAAGGCGATCATGACGCATCCAGAACCGGCAACAGACGGGCCAGGATGTTCGGATCAAGCGTCGCCGGGATCGTCAGGCGGCGGCCATTCGGTAGACCGATCTCGATCTGCACCTCGTCGTCAGACCGAGGCTGCAACACCACCTCACGCGGCCCGGCTTCCGGTGGCGAAATCGCCAGCGGCACGAAGCCATGGGCAGCCGCACCGCCAAGAGCGCCGCTCCGGTATTCCCGACGCCAGGTTGTCAGCAGCGAGCGCGATAGCCCGTGGCGCCGAGCCGTCGCCGAACCCTGCCGATAGCCCTGCAAGCTCTCCTCGACGATGCGGATCTTCTCTTCATCCGTCCAGTCCCGCCGGCGGCCAAGATCATCGGCAGGCAGGACCTCAATTTGTGAAATGACTGTAGCGCATGACATAAGGCATGCACTTAAAGCCATTTATCAAATCAGGGCAGACGGCCTTTGGCGGAGGCATACTAGCCAAGCCGCGACGTTTCCAGATAGTGACGAGCGGTGACGCTGCCGTTTGGCAGGTGCCCAGTGAGCAGTTCCACCTTGTAGAAGTCGATGCCGCAATTCGCGATGCCGATGGTGGTGTGCGTGCGGCGAAGGTCATGTGCCGTCACCTTGGTTCCTGCAACCCCGCTGACCTTTTCTAGAAGTTCGCGAGGGCTGATGATGTGCCCGGATTTGCTCCAGGTCGTGAAAACCCAAGGCGAACCTTCCACTCGCTGCCGCGTCTTGAGCAGTTCCACTGCCACCGAGGACAATGGAAACCAGAACGGGTGATGGTTCTTCGGGTCAGGCAGGTGCCACCAGCAGTTCGTCGGGTCGTCTTCGATATGGACGCGATCCCATGTCAGCGTCGCCGCTTCGTTCAAGCGGGATCCTGTCAGCAAAAGAAACATCACAAGATCAATCCCGGCGAGGCTGTCGCGGGTGTAGGCTTCCGCCCGCCACTCATTCAGCGCGGACCACACCGCGCCAACCCTGTTATCCGGGATTCGCGAGGTGCGCGGCTGCAACTGGACCCAATCGTCTTTCAAGGCATTGACGGGGTTGTTCAGGATAAGCGGAGTACCATCGGCTTGCTTGTAACGGCGCATCGCGAAGTTGATGAGCGCGCGAAGCACGGACATGCACTGCGCTGCTTGGCCGGGCGCCGGTGCCTTGCCGCGCAACCCCTTCGTTAGCATATCGCGATAGCGCTTCCGAACATCGTCTTCGGTAATCGAGGCGATTGGCTTGTTCTGCCACGTCGCAAATGTGGTCGTCACATGCCGGTCAATCTCGCCCTTACTGCTTTCCTTGAGCTTGCCGGGCCGGTTCATATATTCGGTCGCAACGGTGCGAAGGGTGACGGCCGCAGCTTCCTCGGCCTTCTTTGCATTCCGAGGGTCGATGCCCTCGCGCATCTGCTGAAGGATGCTCTGTGCCTTCTTGCGAGCTTGGTCTTCCGTGAAGAGGCCATAGGGGCCGATGGTGACAATCACGGGCTTGCCCCGTACCCGCCCTTGCGCGACGAACACCTTCTTACCGCTCGCCATGATGCGCAGACCGTAGCCCTTAACGGCCTCATCCCAGTGAATCTTGTATCCCTCAGCCGGTGGCTGAACCTTGTCGATGTATCCCTTCGTCAGCTTTGCCATGTCGTGCTCCTGATGCTGCTAATAGCGTATTTCTAGCGTGCTACAGCGTGTTACGACATGCTACGACGAGCAAGCAAGGTGTTCAAGCTACTGATTCATAAGGCAATTTTGTGCTATTGCGGGCTATTGCGTGCAACTGCGGGCTAAGCATGGTAAAACTTGAAAACCGGCGTAGGTGAGAGCCTACCGTGGGTTCGAATCCCACCCCATCCGCCATTAATCCAGCACAACTAATTGTTTTCCTTGAGCGTTTTCGATAACGTCGACTCTTTCCTGCATCTTGTCCTGCACCCATCGGTCGGCTTGTTCGCCGTTACGGCTCACTCTGGCACTTTTTGGAGAGTACTGGCTTGTCTGATTTGTAGGGGTACCCGGGGCCCCCCACCCTCCCCCGCCCCAAGGATGCGCAAAGAGGTTAGCGAATTTGAGTATGCTAATCGGCTCGAAGGGGCGGAAAAAATTTCGCAAAAAAATTTCGCGAATACCTCGTTCCACCTCAGAAGGCTTGGCGTGCTGTAGCGAGGCTTTGCTTAACCCGCAGCACTCTCGTTCAGTCCCTTGATCACCTCGATCAGCCGCTTCGTCCTTTCGAAGTCAAAGACCTGCTGCGGTCCCTCCGGTGCCATGTCGATGAAAGGACTCTCGTAGAGCAGGCTCGGGTCCATTGCACCCCTCTCCGTCAGATGCTCGATGACCATGTCGACGAATTCGATCTGCTGGGCCGTCGCCGCACTATCTGCCAGGAATTCACCGAAAGCCTCTACGACGGCGTGGCGATCTAGACCGACCAGGGAGCGGATGAAGGCGCCAAAGCCGTGCGCCATCTCTGTCGCCCTGTCGAAGTGCTCCTGCTCGCCAATACCGGCCGTCATCAGCATCTGCTGCAGCTCGGCAATGTCCGTTGCAGTGAGCGGCTTGCCATGGCGCAGCTTGGCGATGGCGATATGGTCCTCGTGCTCGCGCAGAAAGTGGCGGGTCTTCTTCTTGAAGCGAGCAAAATCCACTTCGCCGACCTGCGGCAAATCGAGCTCAGTCGCCACACCCAGCTCGTCTTCGAAATTGGTGTAGACGATCGCCTTCCTACCCTTTTCGATATGCAGAACCAGGCCGCGGAGACGCAGCCGCACGAGCTCCAGCAGTGGCACCGTCACGCCTTCCCACCAGGTGTCGGAGAGGATGTCCAGGATCAGCGCATGCTGGGTCGCAATCGCCGGGATAGCGGTCTGCTCATCGAGCGCGGAGGCGATGTCGACGAGCTGTTTCTTCAATCTGTCGAACCGCTTGGAACCCTTCAGAAGCGCGATCTCCAGATTGAACATCAGCAGGTCAAAGCGCTTGGCCTCTTCCGGCTCGCTCTTCATGGCATTGGGCAGCGGTGCAACATTGTCGACCAGCTCGTCGCGCATTTCTTCGGAGAGCGTGGCCCACGCTTCCGGCGTCTGGTACTTCTCCACCAGCTGGCGCTTCGCGCGCACCACGAAATTGTCGAGATTCATGGTGCTGACGTAGGTCTTCAGAAAGCCCAGCGCGCCGGCCCGGATCTGTCCTTCGCTTGGCGCCGCCTCGGGCCCGGCGTCATAGACTTCGCCCTCTTCGGCTGCACCCGGCGGCCTTCCTGCAGCTTCTTTCTCGTCCAGCGCCATGACAAGATCAAAGCGGGCGGCAAACAGGCGCTCGCTCAGTGACTTGGCGGTCGTCCCTTCGTCGGGCTTCATGTTCTGGCGGAAGAATTCGAGGTTCTGGCAATAGTCGAAGACGCGGAAGAATTCCTTGTCTTCGCCGGGCCCGAAAAGATCCGGGCAAAGGCGCGTGCCCCGCCCGATGATCTGCCAGAACTTGGTCTTGGAGCGGATCAGCTTGAACAGGACGAGGTTCACCACCTCGGGCACGTCGATGCCGGTATCAAGCATGTCGACGGAAATCGCGATATGCGGCGCGCCGTCCTTTTTCGAGAAGTCGTCGATCAGCGACTGCGCATATTCGGTCTTGAAGGTGATAATGCGGGCGAAATGCCCGGCTTCCAGATGTGGATAGGCGAGATTGAAGCGCTGTTCGATGAATTCGGCATGGTCCTGGTTCTTGGCGAAGATGATGGTCTTTCCGAGCCGGTCACCGCCAGCCACCTTCAGACCGTCGGTCATCACATGGGCCAGCACCTTGTCGACGGTGTCGGCATTGAACAGCCACTTGTTGACCGCCTGGGCATCGACGCTGTCGGGCGGATCGCCATCCTCCTCGTCCCATTCCAGCATGTCCCACTGGTCCTTCTCCGCCTCGGACAGGTCGTCATAGCGAATGCCCTCCCGGACAAACTTGAGCGGGACGGAGACGGCGACAGGCGGCGCCAACCACTCGTCGGCAATGGCCTGGTCGAGCGAATAAGCATCGGTCGGAACACCTTCTTCAAGGTCGAACAGTCCATATGTGTTTCTGTCAATTTCCTCGCGCGGCGTCGCGGTCAGTCCCACGAGCAGGCTGTCGAAATAATCAAAGATGGCGCCATAACGCTGATAGACCGAGCGGTGCGCTTCATCGATGACCACGAGATCGAAATGGCCCGGACCGAACCGCGCCGCACCGCCCTTGCGCTCGTCAATTAGGTTCATCATCGTCGGATAGGTAGACAGGAAAACGCGCCCCTCTCCACTCTTCTCCGTCACCAGGTTAACGGGGGAGGAATCCGGCAGATGCGCCTTAAAGGCCCTCACCGCCTGGTTCACCAATGCCACCCGGTCGGCCAGGAACAGTACCCGCTTCACCCAACCGGCACGCATCAGCACGTCGATCAGCGCGATCACCGTGCGCGTCTTCCCTGAGCCGGTCGCCATGACCAGCAAGGCCTTGCGTTGCTGACGCGCTTCAAAAGCCTCCTTCACCCGCGCAATCGCCCGCTCCTGGTAATGGCGCTCGACGATCTTACGATCGACCGGCACGCCGGCCATCGGCTTGCGGGTGCTGCGCCGCTGGATCAGCAGTTGCAGTTCGTCCTTCTTGTAGAAGCCCGAGACTTCGCGCGGTGGATAGACGCGATCGTCCCAAACCCAGTGTTGATAGCCGTTGGAATAGAAGATCACCGGGCGCTGGCCGAACTGCCGCTCCAGGCAATCGGCGTAAAGCTTGGCCTGTTGCTGGCCCTCGCGCGGATTGCGCCGGGTGCGCTTGGCCTCGACCAGAGCCAACGGCTTACCGTCATCGCCCCAGAGCACGTAGTCAACGAAACCCTTGCCCTCATTGTTCGGCATACCGGTGACGGGAAACTCACGGTCCCGTGCGGCATTCAGCGCCCAGCCTGCTTCCTTCAGCAGCAGGTCGATGTAGGTGTCGCGGGTTTCGGCCTCGGAGTAATCATGGGTGTCCGGTCGCTCTTCGTTCTCGCGGCGTATGCGATCGCGCTCGGCGCGCGCCGCCTTCAGCTCGGCATCGAGATCGCCCTTGTCGCGCAGCAGGTCGGCGAAAGCCTTGTCCTTGGCCTCCATCTCCGCTTTCAGGCGCGTCAGCTCGGCGAAGGCACGCTTGACGAGATCGTCCTTACGCGGAACCTGCGTGGCATCGAAGGCGAGCCGGTCCGACGGCGGAGCCTTGGCATAGGTCCGGGCAAGCCAGAAGCAGAGGTGGAAGAGTTCCCGCACCGCGTCGCCTGCATCCTTGGCCGATGTCTCGCGGCTCTCGTGGACGGCGTAATTGCCGATGCGAATGATCAGCTTCGCCTTGGTGAATATCGCCTGGCCAGCGCGCCGCTGGAAGCTGGGTTCATGGATCAACGCAGAAATGCGGTCGTCATAGGGAAAAGAGAGACCACTGTCGTTCTTGTAGGCCCATTGCACGGCCAGCTCGACCGTTCGCCGGGCATAGAAGGCCGCTGTGCGCGGATCGCCAGCCGCATAGCTCTCCGCCCTCTTGGCGCTCTCGAAGATCTCCGGAAATTCGGCTGCGAGGAAGGCGAAGTTAGACATCGTCAGTCCTTTAATCTCGGGAAATGTTCGGCGAATGCCGCGCGAACCGGCGCCCAGAGTTCCGGATCGACCGTGTGGCGCCAGATGACGGTGTTGAGCAGCGTGTAGCCTACAGCCTTCAGATCCTCAGCCAACTGCTTCTCCATCGCGCCGACAATGTCGCGAAGCGGAAGGTGCTTTTCCATCAATTGCTTGCGAAGCAGCTTATCCTCATGGCTGAAATTCTCCGGCTTCTCGACTTCCGGATAGATCGGGCCATGGGCAACGAGGTCAAAAGTCTGGCAGGTTTCCGGTGGAATGCCGCGCTTCACCAGATGCTTGCGCAAGGCATTCTGGGTCTCAGCCGAACCCAGATGCTGGCCCATGCGGATATAGGCAGGCGAAGCATTCGGGCTCGAATTGTCGCCAGTGCGGCCGACATAAACCAGCTCTTGCCCGTCAGGCGCGACAACCCGCCAGGCATAGAGCCAGAAACCACGCTGCAGCATGGATGGAGGGAGCGTGAGCTTGTGGGTGGCAATCGTCATGGGAGCTCAAAGTTGACCGGAGAAGGCGCGGTGCTGGAGGGAGGTAAACAGGGTTTCTGCCACCGCCGCCGATGGCAATACACGTTGGCGCATTTCAGCCAGTCCCCGAAGCTTTTCCGAAAACTGCTGTTGGAGAGTCTTGGGAGGCGTCGGAATGGAAATGTTTTGCATTTCCTTCGCGTTGATGTTTGCCATTCCCACAATGCTTTTCGCCATGCCGCGCAGCAGCCCCTTACCATAAGCTGAGTTCAAGAAGCTGGCGATGTATTCCGGTGTTGCTCGGTCATTGGTGCGAGCTCGAACTAGGTAACCCGCAAAGGCATAAACCTCGTCCAAGTCAAAAACTGCCGTCTTGCCCACAAGGTCCGCACTATTCGTTCTATTGAACAGTAGGTCCCCCCGGTGAACCGTATACTTTGGCACCTCACGATCGCTTAGATCGATGTATTTAAGATCAGATGTATCTATCCGACCATCGACGGTTATATTCCCCATTCTGAGAATGGGAAAACGGCCGACCTGGCCAGCCTTTCCGCTTGATCCGTAGTTCGCGGATTCGAGCAAATCGCCTATTCGACAGATATCCCACCCCTTGGCATTGCTCGCCGGATCGCCAAACATCTCCAGAAAGATCGATTGGGTGAGGCTGTCGAGCAGCGCGATAGCATGACGGCGCTTGGCGCGCAGCGCATCGGCCTTGTCCAGGATCGCCGCAATCCGCTTCTGCTCATCGAGGGGTGGGAGATCAACCTCCCATGCTTCCATCCCTGCCTTGGTCATATGTATCATAGAGATTCCTCGACCTGCAGCTTTTACTCTCTCAGTTATCGACTGCAGCATATGATAGGCATAGCCTTTATCAAGGCTCGGAGACGGAAGCACTTTCCAAATATGATAGTGGAAAATGGACTTTGGTCCGTTCCACAAGTAAGGACCAAACGTAGCGGACCAAGCAAAAAGTAGATCGCCAGCTTCGCAATATTTTTCCTCTGGCAATAAAATATCCGAGTAGAACCATCTCTCACCACCATTGAGATTTTGTATTCTGATGACGGGCGTGCCGGAAGTTAAAAGCTCTTCTTGCTTATAGGCTCTGCCATTTATGAGGGTAAGGACATCCCCTAACTTCACACGTCGGGCAAAAGCGACACTCACAACATCGCCTCCAGTTCTTTCAGCCCCGCCGCAATTTCATCCTCCAGCGCCAGCAGCTCGGTGATAATCTCCTTTGGCGGACGGTGGTCGGCGGCTTCGTGCACCACTTCCTTGTAGCGGTTGAGCGAGAGATCGTAATCGGCGCCTGCAATCTCTTTGCGGCTGACGGTGAAGCTCTGGCCGGTGCGTGGGTTGTCGCGTTCCGTGCCGTTGCGCTCCTTCCAACGGGCCACGACATCCGGCAGGTTATTCTTGCCATGCTCCTCGGCAGACAAGGCCGCCTTCGGCACGGGGCCGAACTTCTCCTCGCTCACCAGCATCTGGCGCTTGTCATCCAGGCTCATGCCATCGGCCTGCACATCATAGAACCAGACGTGATCCGTGCCGCCGGAATTGGTCTTGGTGAAGAATACAATGGCCGTGGAGACGCCCGCATAGGGCTTGAACACGCCGGACGGCAGTTTCACGATCGCATCCAGCTTGTGGTCATCCACCAGCATCTTGCGGATAGCCTTATGCGCAGCGGAGGAGCCAAACAGCACTCCGTCAGGCACGATGACCGCGGCGCGGCCGCCCGGCTTCAACAGCTTCAGGAAGAGCGCCATGAACAGAAGCTCGGTCTTCTTCGTCTTGACGATGGCGCGCAGATCGGCCGACGCCGTTTCCTCGTCCAGCGAGCCGGCAAAGGGCGGGTTGGCAAGGATCAGCGAATACTTGTCCGCGTCATCGCCATGGGACGAAGCAAGCGAATCCCGGTAGCGGATATCGGCAGCCTCGACGCCATGCAGCTGCATGTTCATCGAGCCGATGCGCAGCATGGTCTGGTCGAAATCATAGCCGTGGAACATGCCGTTATGGAAATGCTCGCGGCTCTCCTTATCGCGAAACAGCGCCTCGTGATTATCGCGGAGATATTCGCCGGCCGCGACCAGGAAGCCACAGGTACCGCTGGCGGGATCGCAGATCACATCCTTCGGCGTCGGCGCCGTCAGCTCCACCATGAGCTTGATGATGTGGCGCGGCGTGCGGAACTGGCCGTTCTGCCCGGCGCTGGCAATCTTGGCCAGCATGTATTCGTAGAGGTCGCCCTTGGTGTCGCGATCGTCCATCGGGATCTCGGCCAGCATGTCGACGACCTTGGCCAGGAGACCGGATGTCGGGATGGTGAAGCGAGCGCCCTTCATGTGCTCGGCATGGGCCGTGCCCTTCTCCGCCATCTCACGCAGGAAGGGAAAGACATTCTCCGAGACGATGAAGAACATGCGCGCCGGGTCATCATTGCGGAACCGCGACCAGCGCAGCATGGCATAGGTAATCTCTTCACTCACCTCGCCGGTGTCTTCATCGCGCACGGTGCGATAAACGCCATCCGGAAAGATCACCCGCTCCATGGGGCGGCCCAGCATGTTGGCCTTGTTCTCCTCGCGCGTCTGGGCCTCGTCCAGCCCGCGCATGAAAAGCAGGTAGGTGATCTGCTCGATCACCTCCAGCGGATTGGCAATCCCACCCGCCCAGAAAGCATTCCAGACCTGATCGACCTTCGAGCGAATTTCACCTGTGAGCATGCTGCATTCCATTTTCAAATCAGATTGGCGCGACTGTAGCGAAAGAGCTGGTGTAGGCAACACCGCGAAAACTATGGACAGGTGAAATGGGCCACCCGATCATAATGCGTGTGTGTATAGGCGGTGATCAGGGGAGCGGTTTCTCAAGATGAGCGAAGACGCGACGGGCGCCCAAGACGCTTTAACGCCAGGGAAGACAGATGATGCTACGGTGGCAGCGATATCGCGCGCCATCGAGGAACGGAACATGGAAGAAGTGCGACGGTTGCTGGATGAAGGTGTCAGCCCCAACATCCTGACCACCGCCGCTTGGTCAACAACGGCATTGATGAAAGCAGCCTCGGAGGGCTGTGCCGACATCATGGAACTGCTGATCGAGAGGGGCGCCGACCTGGAACTGCGCGACAAAGATGGCTTATCGGCACTGGATATTGTTGATTACCGGGGAAATGAGTGGGACGTCGCAGACGTGCTTTTGCGCCATGGGGCTGTGCGCAATCCCAATCTGAAGACCAGCGAGGATGAGCTTAACGAGTACTACGAGGCACGGGAGCGGCTACAGTCGGACTATTTCGATGATCGCGTCTACGTGCATGAAATCAACCGTGGCACATCGCGAAGCCTGCTTGGAGGCGAGAGCCGGCAGACATGGGCGGTAATCGCCCGTCGAAATGTGCACCGCTATCCACCCGTGAGCATTGCCGAGTTTGATACCTTTGCGGAGGCTGACGAGTTCCTGCGCCGCGTCTTGCCAGCCACGCCGCGAGTGAGCCTCGGACACCGTCCGCCGGACCCTTTACCGAGTTGGGAGGAGTACCGGGCCTGGGCCGATGGCATCGAAGCAGCGGCTCAGGAAAAAGAAGCAGCAATTCGAAAAAGAATGGAGCTTGCTGCCCTTCTCAAGTGGCCCAAACCGCGCAGCTACAACAAGCACGGAAAGAGACAGCGATACGCAAGCAGCAGCCCACGGTGCCTACAAGAACGCGCAATCCGGGCAGCCATTTTACGAAAGTTCGGAAAGCCCAGGAAGGGGAAAAGGCGACTGATTATGGAGCCGCCTCAGCCGATGACGCGCCTCATCCCTGCCAAGCCTGGCAGGCTGCGGAGCAAAATGGCGCGCGCACAAAATGCAAGGACATTCTTCTGGGACGCCCTGCCTAGAATTCCCCCTCTTAGGAGAGATCTTTTCACAGAGAATCCGCGGCGGACACCAGTTCGGCGCTTGAGCCTAATTGTTCACTCACAAGCACATCTCGCCGTCTCATCGGCCAAGAAGTCACGCAAGACGAAGGGGGACAACAATGCATGAGGAGATAGAAATCGACTATAGTCGGCGCTCTGTGACAGACAGTGGGGAGGCTCAACGACTTGCGAACATCGCCCCGCTGGCGCACCGCGCAGCACAAGACGTTCTGGTCGCCGCGGAGAAGGTCATCCACAAGAAGGGGTTCTTGTCGACGGAGAAGTCCAGGATCACCAATCTTGTGAAGGCGCTATATAAGGTGCATTTCGCATTGGATGAAGATGGTTTCCCGGTGGCTGGTGAGCAGAACATCGGAAGAGCGCGAATGTTCGCCTTCTTCAACCGCTTCGCCCGTGCCTATCCCAACTGGCAAGCGGAGTATGCCCTCCTCAACAGGGTGATCCCCAACATGTACGAAGAGGAGGCGGTTACACCGGCGCCAGCGCCACGACAGTCGGTCGAGAGCACGCCCCGAGTTTCTCACTCCGTCGACGAGCCGACGAATGCGGAGCAGTCTGACGCAAAGGCCATCATCCTCTGCCCCAACTGCCAATGCCGGATGCGCGTGCCGATCGGCATGAGAATTCGCATAACGTGTCGCGACTGCGGCAATCAGTTCATCCAAGAGATCAATCAGGCCTAGGGGCTCGATCAGCCCAGGACGCGCGAGCGGGAGACACCATGAACCTCAGCGAAAGAGACGCACTTGCGGCCTACGGACGGATGCTGAACACCAATGATGTCGAATGTGTCGCGGACCTGCTCGTGGATGATTTCCGCTATTGCTCGCAGGCCGTGCTCACGGAACTCGTCGGCAAGGACGAGTTCCTCGGCTATATGCAGGCCAAACTCTCGACTATCGGCAAACGTGCCGACCGACCGGTGGCCGAACTGGCTACTCTGCCGACGATGATGGACCGACCCTGCCTGGTTCTCTCTCACAACGATACAGGTGAGCCGATCTGCACCGTGCTCGCGACAGTTAAGGGCGGCAGATTGAGCCGGGTCGACCTCTGCCTCGTCCCCTCGCCCGACATGGCTACACGAACGGGCGAAGTCCCAAAATAGGTCGTAATTTCTGTTCTTTTCAAAGAGTTACTGCATTTCGCATCTGTCCGCGAAATGGCGCGTCTGGTAAAATTGCATGTGAGGACAGTTGCGAGCGAAGCATCTGAAATCTCGCCAAGCCCGATCAAGCCCTGTCAGAGAGGTGACACAATCCCATGAATGGTGACGGCACCACCCCGAGGATTTCGAACGGCAGGTTCGGCCCGGATTGGCCTGGGCGCCGCTGTCTCGCCAAGACACGCGCCGGATACCAATGCCAGAAGCCTGCGCTGAAAGGAAAAGCGCGGTGCCAGTTGCATGGGGGTCGAGCGGGCGCGCCAACGGGAGCGCGCAATGGCAATTACAGGACCGGACGATACACGGCAGAAGCGGTGCAGGTCGCCCGCGAGGCTCGCACCCGTCTTAAAGAACTTGTCGTTCTCGGCAGGCGTGCCGGGATCTGGACGTGAGACGGCACGCCTTTTCCGAGTGCGGGTTGATATCCAGAGGGAACAATCACTGGCAATTCTGTCTGTCTCGTTGACGGAGAGTGATCTGGACCGGGACGGCAATCCCAAGGGACCGGAACGAGACTATCGCATGCTTCTCCTCCGGCCGCAGACATGTCCGCGGGCGCTTCTGCGTGTCGGCCTGCGGTTCAAGTAGGGGCTCGAGCAATGTTGCCCCGCGGATATCGTTTTTCACGCCTCGTCAGGCCCGCCCTGCAAATGAGCTGAACGTCACGAAATGCGACGAATATAACGCTACAGGAAACTACCATCCGTAAACCACGCGCACGACCTTCCCCGGCCCCCGCGCGCGCGTCAGCTCACGAAGCAAACCTTCAGAAATAAGAACGTCTATAGCCTTCTTCACGCGACGATCACTTCCCCAACGAAAACGCGTCGCTGTGGCTTTCTGAGGAATCTCAAATCGAGCCCTCTTCCGCGTAGCGCGCAAAGCTACGTACAAGGAAAGCGCATCGGGGGTCTTCGTCAGCTTGAGTACCGCTTCGCTTGTCAGAGGAAGTACGATTTTCTGCGAACCAGGGACCATCAAGGTCCCGCGGGCCTTATAGGACCAGACACTTTGCACCACGCCGTTCACCTCAGAAAGAGGAAGCGGTGGAGTGAATCCGATGTTGATTGCCTGGGCGCACCTGCTGAGATCCGCTTCTGTCTTGCACGCCCCAGCCTTCGCCCTCAGCGCAGCAAACAATTGGTCGTTACGTCCAGCTGGACGGGCACCTATGCGAGAGGTGCTTGGAGTACGTTTTCCAATAACTGGCGACGGGGTCGCATTCACGATGTACTTCTTGCGCAACAGCGAGCGAAATCGCGCAAGCGAAGACGCAGAGACAACGGGCACCGCATCGGCATCGACATCAAGAAGTGACTCGAGTGGCCAATAGTATGGCTGCAACGTCGTTGGATGAGTCCCGCACACCACAGCGGCATGGCCCGATCCAAGGATCTCCACGGGGCCGATCTTCAGTGTTATGACAGGATCATCTGCCCGATAGAAAAACATGCGTCGGGGCCACCGACCCACCCGCATATAGGGACTGTCCCCCAGGGTGCTCTGCATCATCTCCACAATCTCGGACGCTTCTGCGGCGTCATCGATGTCGATGTCGACGGCGAAGAGGCGGCCCAACAATATGCCGAGATTTGCATCCGGCATATTCTGGGAGAGCTTAAGGACAGCGTTGTATCCAAACCCCCTGCTCCAATTCTTCGCAGCGGGCGTTTTCCCTTTCATTGGGATGGGTACATATCCGCTATCCAGCGCAGTCTCGGCCAAGGTGCCGAAGGGGCCCGTCATGGATGAATCTCCGGCAAGGTGCGGAGCAAGGCCATCGCCGCAGCATCGACTACGCCGCAATTGCGATGGATGCACTCGATGAGGCAATCGCGACGGCGATTGAACTTGCGGGAATGCCAGCCATCAGTCTTGGTGCCTGCCTTACCGCGGCGATATTGAAGTATCCACTGGCTATCATCTTCAACGACACGCCAACGGTCATTGAGCCTGATAGGGAAAGGCGGGCGGGGCTGGCCCGCCGAGGAGCAAAACCGCGCAGCCATGGTTAGCGGACCTTCTTAGCGTCCACCGCCGCGAAACGGTGATGCTTTTCCTGTGGGCAATTGAGGAAGAAATTCATCAGATCCGCGGCAAGTATGAAGGTCCGTTTGCCCACCTTGCGGCGCGTCAGCCGTCCTTCATTGCACAGTTTGTGGATCGTTGCAGGTGAGAGCCCGGATATTTCCGACGCCTCACGCACAGAATAGGCAATTTTATATTGCCTCATTTTGTCGTCATTCATAGTAACGTCACCATCAATTCAAGATGACATTCTATTGATACCTTTACCTTCCTGTTGTCAAAAGGATCAATGGCGACCAATTGTCGTTTATACTTTAAGCTTTTGATATTAAAGCGGAAATTTTTTTAGAAATTTCTGTTGGAAAGGTAGAGAGAAAACACTTGCATTAGTCTCCGCCGTTTCTCCAGCGCACTCGATCGGCGATACGCGCGTTCTGTCGCATCCCCAACGCGGTGCGCCAGGGCAGTCTCGACCAGATCGCGCGGGAAGTCTGTCATGTCGCCGGCCCAGTCCCTGAAGGAACTCCGAAATCCGTGCACGGTGTACGCACCTTTTCCCATGCGGCGCAGCAGCATTTCCATTGCCGAGGTTGACAGTGGACGATTTGTCCGTTGTCCGGGAAATACGTACTGGCATGTCCGAGCGTCATGGAGTCGTCGGACGAGATCCAGTGCTGGACCAGACAGGGGAACGACATGTTCGCGCCCAGCCTTCATTCGTGTGGCCGGGATCGTCCAGAGCGCTGCATCCAAGTCAAACTCGTCCCAGACCGCTCCATAAACCTCGCCGCTGCGCGCGGCCGTCAGGATCAGGAATTCCAATGCCAGGGAAGCAACGGCCTCGCGCTTTCGTAGATCGCGCATGAATGCCGGCAGATCCTTATATGGCATTGCCGGATGATGACCGCGCTGCAGCTTCTGTCGAGCGGGCAGCAAATGATTGAGGTTACCGTGCCACAAAGCGGGGTTCAGCCCCTCACGCCAACCCTTCACCTTTGCATAGTCCAACACCCGCTCAATGCGGCCTCGAAGGCGAGACGCTGTTTCCGCCTTTTCGATCCAGATCGGCAACAGGATTTTCAGCACATCATCGGTGGCGATTTTATCCACGGGCTTCTCACGTATCGTTCGGCAGTAAGCGTCTCCCAATGTCATCTCCCACTGCGCCCTGTGCTTGTCGTTACGCCAAGAGGGGCTGTTCACGGCCAAGAACTCTTCGACGCACTTGGCGAAAGTCGGGACCATGCTCCTTTTTGCCAACACGGCAGGATCGCGTCCTTCAGCAATGTCCGATTTTGCCTTTGCGGCAATAGAACGTGCCCGTGCCAACGAGACGGCCGGATATCCGCCAAGGCCGATCGCTCGACGCCTCCCGTTGACCTTCCACATGAACAGCCATGACCTGGTTCCGGCGGTTGCGACCTCAAGGTACAGGCCGCCACCGTCGCCGTAGCGACCAGGCTTCAGCTTCGATCTGATTCTTGCGTCCGTAAGGCGGTGGATAACGACCATTTTCCTGCATCCTTTCCTGCACCTTTGTGCATAGATGATGCTGGACTATCAGAGACGACGCAAGAGAGACAGAACGGCAAAGCGCTGTTTCATATGGATTGTTTCGTACCGTAGAAGGTTATCCGAAACTATAGTACGGCGGACACCCCATCCGCCATTTCTCGAACTTTCGTTACGACACCGAGCATTTCGCGCTGGCACGCAGCGGGTGTCGATTGTTGCGCACCACTCGCGCCTACGGCTCCAGCAGGGCGCGACGCTGACGCAGTATTTCCTCGCTCACTGCCTCGGCGACGCTCACCACCCGACGCGAAGCGGCAAGATCGGCATGGGTGACGAGCAGGATCGGCCTTTGCATGGGATCGCCGCCTCCCAGGCGGTCCTCGAGGAGGCGCAGTCCCGCCTCCCGCGCCAGGAAATGCGGCAGTATCGAGACCCCGATGCCGCGCCGTACCGCTTCGATCTGTCCCGGCAACGTGTTTACCGCCAGCCTCGGCGCCTGCGGCTCAGCGAAAGCCTCGGTCCATGTCAGAAGTGCGCCGACGCTCGCGGCCTCCGGCCAGGCGACCATGCGGCTCGGCCGACCTCCATCCGGCGGGCCGTAAAGGCCGAATCCCATGACCGCCAGTTGGCGCACGCGCAGATGCCCGCGCTCCGGCCGCACCATGCGCAACGCCAGGTCGGCGTCGTGACGGTGCATGTTCACCGTCGAACTCGAGAACAGGATTTCGACATCGAGGCCGGGATTGGCGCTCAAGAGCGGAGCCAGGGCCGGGACAATGAACGGCACGACCAGGCTCTCGATACTCGTTAGCCTCACCATGCCGCGGATCTCGCTATGGTCTGAGGCCTCTTTCCGCATCTCCAGCATCGCAAGTTCGACCGCTTCGGCGCGCGGCAGCAGCATCTCGCCCTGGTCGGTTAGCACGTAACCGTTCTGCGTCCTTAGAAAGAGCGGCAGGTCGAGCCCGTGCTCCATCCGTTCAATCCTGCGCGAGACGGTGGCCACGCCGATCGCGAGTTGCCGCGCCGCGCCCGACAGCGTTCCCTCGCGTGCCAGTGCCAGGAAGATGCGGCAGTCGTCCCAGTCCAGATCGCGCACGTATCTTTCCATTTTTGAAAAACAGGTTACCTGCATTCTCCATATCCTATCCAAATCCGATAAGGCAACCTGCGCTGGACTCCATTTCCAGAGAGGTTGTCATGTCCGTTTCCAACCTGACCCATGCCCCCGCTTCCCAGAGTGAAAGAGGCGCGTTCATTCTCAGCGCTATGGCCGCCGTGTTCTGGGGAAGCAATTTCGAGGCGACACGGATCGTCCTGTTCGACCTGCCACCATGGACCGCGGCGGCGGTCCGCGTCGTCCTTGCGGTGGCAGCAACCCTGCTGTGGCTCGCCGCCACCAAGGGCATTTCCTGGGCTGTGCTGCGGCGCAATGTCGTTGCGTTCGCCGTGCTTGGGCTCATTGGCGTCGCGGGCTTCACCGCCACGTTGTTTCTCGGCATGAAGACGTCGAGCCCGGTGACGGCGGCGCTCATCATGGCCACAAGCCCACTGACGACGAACCTGCTCGACTCGATCCTGCTCAAGCGCTTGCCGTCGCTGCTCGCGGTGCTCGGGATGATCATCAGCCTTTCAGGCGTCGCGCTGACGGTCGGGGCATTCTCCGGCACGCATTTCGCTTCAGGCGACATACTGATTCTGATCGGAAGCCTCTTTTGGGCGCTCTATACGATCGGTTGCCGCCGCTGGGTCACCGGCGCCACGCCGATCGAGACATCGGCCTGGACGATGCTCGCCGGCGCGCTGGTGCTCGGCCTCGTCGCTTTCCGACTGGAGATGCCACTGACCGCCCTCGTCCACGCTCCGGCGGTCGCCTGGGTTTCAACCTTGTGGATGGCGTTGGTCGGTTCGGCTCTTGCCGTGATCTTCTGGCAAGTAGGAATTGCCCGGCGCGGCCCGGCTGCAACCTCGGTCCTGTTCAACCTGGTGCCCGTTTCGGCGCTCGTCGTCGCGGCGATCTTCGGCCGGACACCTGACATGATGCAGATCGCCGGCATTGCGGTCGCCCTCTTCGGCATCATGCTGGCCAGCGGTAATCTGCAAGGCAAACCGCACGACCGGCATTCTCGCCGGCCAGCCGCAGGCTAGGCGCAGGTCCCTAGAAGGTGCGCCCGAAGAGGACACCTCTACGAGCATGGAAAGGCGGAGGGAGGTCCGGCGGACCGAACCGGACGCTCCCTCCGAGGGGCTACCGCCTATGCTCGGCGGCGAGCTCGCGGGCGCCCAAGGCGGATGAAAGCGGTACGAGCTGCCAGACGGCGGACAGTCCGACCAGCACGTAGACGGCGCCGGCTAGCAGCGAGCCGGCGCCGAAGATCGCGGCGACCAGATCGAGGTCGAAGAGACCCACCAGCCCCCAGTTGAGCCCGCCCACGATGACAAGGGCGAGTGTCAGGACGTTCATGATGGTCATGTCTGTTCTCCTCGGTTGGATGGGATCAGCCCTCGGGCGGCATGATCACCGTGTCGATCACATGGATGACGCCGTTCGAGGCGGCGATGTCCGCCTTGATGACGCTGGCGTCGTTCACCTTGACCGACTGGCCGTCGACGGTGATGTCGATCGCCTTGCCGTTGACCGTCTTCGCCTCGTCGAGCCCCGCGACATCCGCGGCCATCACCTTGCCGGGCACGACGTGATAGGTCAGAATTTCGGTAAGCTTCTGCTTGTTCTCGGGCTTCAGCAGCCCCTCCACGGCGCCGGCCGGCAGCTTGGCGAAGGCCTCGTCGGTGGGCGCAAAGACCGTAAACGGACCGGCACCCTTCAGGGTCGTCACGAGGCCGGCCGCGTCGAGCGCGGCGGCGAGCGTCTTGAACTGGCCCGCTTCGACCGCCGTATCGATGATGTCCTTTTCCGCGGCCGAGGCGCCCTGGATGCCCGCAAGCCCGATCGTTGCTGCAAGAATGGCTGTCTTCAGTTTCATGGCATTGTTCCTCTTGATGACATGCCCGCTTGGCAGGGCACGAATTATCATCTGGTGAGAAATATTTTTCATGCCAATAACATGTTCGTGATAATTAAGTAGATTTTCATGAACTGAAAACCACGCTAAAGAAGCGTTCACGAGACGAAAACAGGTTTGCAAACATGCTGTCGGAGACGCTCACCAACGAACTTCAGCGCTATGCGATCGGCCCCCGCATCAGGACGCTGCGACTGAAGAAGAAGCTCGGCCTGGTGCAACTCGGTGCCCATACCGGGCTTTCGCCCGCCATGCTGTCGAAGATCGAGCGGGGCCAGCTCTTCCCGACGCTGCCCACGCTGGTCCGCATCGCGATGGTCTTCGGCGTCGGCCTCGATCACTTCTTTGCGCCGGAGAAGGACAAGCCGCTCGTCGCGGTCGTGCGCAAGGGAGAGCGGATCAGGCTGCCGGTGCCGGCAGGCGACGGACCGCCCGCCTGGCTCTTCGAAAGCCTGGACTATCCGGCCGCGGATCGCCGGATGGAGGCCTTCTATGCCGAATTTCCCGCCGACGCGCCGCAGTCGGAGCCGCACCGGCACGGCAGCGCGGAGTTCATCTACGTGCTGAGCGGCCGCCTCTCGGTCGACGTCGACGGGGAGGAAAGCCTGCTGCACCCCGGCGATGCGATGTATTTCGATTCCAGCGTAGCCCACAGCTACCGGCGCGAAGGCGCGATGGCCTGCAAGGCCCTTGTGGTGACGGCTCCTTAAGCCCGAGCGACCTCCAGGGGAGGCCCTTAAACGCTCAACTGCGGCCCGGACGCGCCTGTCCGTCCTTCGATGTCGCCCACCGCCTGCCGCGCTTGCCCGCAACATCCACGAGCCGCCGGAAGGTCGGGCATTCCATGTGCGAGGGCGCCGGGCAATCGGCGACATGCCGCAGCATGTCGCCGAGTGCCGTCAGTTCCCGGATCTGCCGGTCGAGGTCGTCGGCCTTCTGGTGCAGCACGTCGCGGGGCAATTCCGGCATGCCGTTGCGGCCGAACATCCCCGCGATTTCGTCGAGCGAGAATCCGGCCGAGCGCCCCATCGCGATCAGCTTCAGTTGCAGCAGCACCTCGGGCGGAAACTGGCGACGCAGGCCGTGCCGCGATACCGAGGCGATCAGCCCCACCTCCTCGTAGTAGCGCAGTGCCGAAGGCGCCACCCCGCTTGCCGCGGCGACCTCTCCGATATCGAGAAATTTCATGCTTGACCTCAAGTTGACTTGAAGTCGTAGCCTGCTCCCGAATGGCGAATCACGCAAGGGGCAAGCCTATGAAACAGGAAGAAACAGACAGGAACGAACGAACGGGGATGGTCGTGGCGACGCTCGCGCTCGCAATGCTGCTCGCCTCGCTCGGCACCAGTATCGCCAACATTGCGCTGCCGGCGCTCGCTACGGCGTTTTCCGCATCCTTTGGCGCCGTGCAGGCGGTCGTCGTTGCCTATCTCGCAGGACTGACGGTGGCGGTGGTCGTCGCCGGCCGCCTCGGTGATATCCACGGCTTGAAGCGCATGCTCGTCGCGGGGCTCGGCCTCTTCGCCCTCGCCTCGCTGATCTGCGGTCTCGCGCCGAGCCTGCCCCTGCTCATCGCCGCGCGCGCCGTTCAGGGTGTCGGCGCGGCATTCCTCATGACGCTTTCCATGGCGCTGATCCGCGAAACCGCGGGCGAGGCGCGCGTCGGCAGGGCAATGGGCCTCCTCGGTACCATGTCCGCTCTCGGAATGGCCCTCGGCCCGGCGCTCGGCGGCATGCTGGTCCCGGTGACGGGATGGCGCGGCGTCTTCCTCGTTCAGGCGCCGCTTGCCGGGCTCGGACTCATCCTTGCCGTCGCCGTTCTGACGGCCCGCGCGGGCGCGAAGAGAATGGCGCCGGGCACATGGGCCGCGTTTGAGGGCAGCATGGTGCCGAATCTCGTCACCAACCTCGTCGTCGCCGCCGTCATGATGACGACTCTGGTGGTCGGTCCCTTCTATCTGGGCTTCGGTCTCGGCCTGAAGGAAATGCTGGTCGGCCTTGTCATGTCCGTCGGTCCGGTGATCTCCATCTTCAGCGGGGTTCCCTCCGGTCGGCTGGTCGATGCGTGGGGAACGGGCCGGGTGCTTGCGGCCGGCCTGCTGGCTCTGGCGGCCGGCGCCTTCCTGCTGGCACTCCTGCCGGATGCGATCGGCCTCGCCGGCTACGTGCTCGCCATCGCAGTTTTGACGCCGGGCTACCAGCTCTTCCAATCCGCCAACAACGTCGCGGCACTCGCCGGCGTGCCGAGCGACCGTCGTGGCACCGTCTCGGGGCTGCTCGGTCTGTCGCGCAATATCGGCCTCGTCGCCGGCGCCGCCGTCATGGGCGCTGTCTTCGCGCTCGGCGCCGGCACGGAGGATCTTGCCCATGCCGCCCCGGCGGCGATCGCAGCCGGCATGCGGCTCACCTTTCTCGCCGCCGGCGGCCTGATGATTGCGGCGATCGCCGTCGTCGGTCTCGCCGGCCGTTCCTCACAATAGCGTCTTGCGCCCGCTCAGCACATAGGCGACCGCCTCCAGGATGATGCCGTTGGTGTTGATATCGCTGTAGTTCGCGGTCGGCTGGCCGGTCGCCGCGTAAATGCCGGAGGCAAAGCCGAGATCGGAGATCCGCCCCCTTTCCCGCACATGGGAGACGAGACGGTCCGAGTAGGCGTGCGGGCGCACGGCGTTCCAGAGATAGGCACCCTTGCAGTTCACCACATCGAGCGCGCGACGCATCGCCGGCGTCTCGTAGCGCGCGCGATCGGCCATCGCCTCCAGCGTCCAGGGGTTCTCCTCGCCTTCCACGTCGAACCCCTGATAGATAAACCACGGGGCGCGATCGATCGAGCTTTCCGAAACGCAGACGAACCGGCCCGTGCTGCGGTATTCGTCGACCTGCGCGGTGAAGAGGACGTCCGAGATCACCCGCGCCGCCTCGGATGCACCGAGCTCCATCGCCTCCAGCGTATGCGGCTCGGCGCCGACCGACCCGATGTCGGCGACCCTTCCGAGAATGCGCATCCGCCGGTCGGTCGCGACATCCTCCGGTTCCGGCGCATAGGGAGTGTCGACCTCCATCCCCAGAGGGCGAAACCGCGCGCCGCATAGTGGGCGTAGTTGGAGCGGAAATAGGTCCTCCATACGCCGTCATCGATGTCGCGCAGTCTCCGTTCGACGATCGTCGCCGCGAGGTCCCAGCCAGCGACGACCTGGGCGACCTCCTTGTCCAGACCGCGGCCTGCAAGCACTTTCAGTGCCACCAGCAGCCGCCCGGTATCGGAGGCGTTATAGCTGTTTTCCAGCGGCCCGCCGCGCCGCGTCGAAAGGTTTGCCTGCGGCAGGCGCAATTTGCCGATACGGGTCGCGGGCAGGCTCTTCAGGATTTTTCCCGCCGCTTCGGCGAACGCATCATCCGTCGCAAGCCCGATCGAATGGGCGCCGACAAGCCCGAAGATCTGGCTGGCGATGTCCCACATGGTCACGGAGGAATACGGGACCACGCTGCTGCCGGAAGCCTCCGCGCTTGCCGGGGCAAGGCCTGTGTCCTTGTCCGAAAGCCGGGTGAAATATCGCCAGGCGAGCTCGGCATCCGCTTCGAGCCGCGCCTTCTCGGCGGCATCGATCGTCTCCGTACCCGTCCCGCCTCCGGCAAAGCGCATCCGGTCGGATAGTTTGAGCCGTTCGAAGATCGGGTCGCGACCGACGAGCGCCTCGCCGTATGCGCCGAGCCCCGTCATGTGATTGCCCGTGCGGGTGGAGAGCCCTGCAAGGATCCCGGCGATCACCTCGCCCGCCCCCTCGGCGGCAAGCGCCGCGCCGCCGACGACCAACAATGCATCGCGTTCCGGCCCGAGCCGGGTCTTCAGCGTCTCCGCGAGTTCCGACCCGTCGCCGATCCGGCCCCCGTCGATGCGGATGGCAACGGGCACCTCGAGGAGACCGTTCTCGTCGAGTCCCGGCTTCGTCTTCCGTTCCCCGAGCGCGGCGCGCACCGCGATGCCGGCCGAGGTCAGCAATGCCGCATCCAGCCCTTCGTTTTCCGTCACCGCACAGCTCACCGGTGCGGCCTCGCTCATCGGTCGGTCGAGATCGACGGCGGCGCCCGCCGCGGTCCGCACGGCCTGCCAGGCGGGCGTCTCAGTATCTGCGCCGAGTATCGGACAGTCAGTGCCGCCGGCCGCAGCTTCGCCGCCCGAGCGGGAAAAGGTGATCCCCGCCGCCGTCAGCGCCTTGAGGAACGCAACCTCCGCGTCGGCGGGCGCGGTGCCGGAACCGAAATCGAGATGAAGCGCGACCTCCCGCGAAAAGGCGTCGGAACGCAGATAGAATTCCGAGGGTAGGATGGTCGTGATCTTTCCCTCGTCCTCGGCTTGTGCCACGAAGCCGGCGAGAGTGGCAGCCTGGCTCCCGAGACGCTCGTCGTCGAGAGACGCGAGACCCGCCAGGGAGACATAGAGCACCAGCGGCTCGTCACCGACCATCCGCTGCGTGATCCGCGTCCGTCGCTGGTTAAGCGCCGAGAGCGAGGCGAGACGCAAACCTCCCGCCACGTGCATGATGCCGTTCTCGGTCTCGGAATAGGTGGTCGGCGCATCCTCCTTCGGCATGACGAGTACCGTGCGGAACCCGCCCGCCCTGACGCCCGAGAGTATCGGCACCTCCGGCCCCGCCTGCCGGCAGAGCATGGTACGGAAGGCGGGCGGAAGCGCTGCGCCCCCGGCCTGTCCCGCAAGCCCGGTCAGCCGCGCCTGGGCATCGCCGGCGCGCCGCATCTGGAAATAGACCCGCTCGGTCTCCATGCCGGGCAGAAGGGCGATCGGCTCGAACATCCCGCCATAGGCGGCCTGCAATGCGAGCGCTGCGCCGATCGCGTCGTCGGGTGCATCGGCCGCAAGCGCGAGCCCCACGGGCACGTTGCGACGGATGATCGCCTCGACCACGATACGCAACTTGTCCGGCGCTGGCGCAGCGTCGGTTCCGTCCAGCACGAGCACGAACGGTGTGTACGCCGTCTGCGCCAAAACCGTTCCCGCGGCGAGGAAACGCGCCCCGGCCACGCCGATGCACAGCGATTGCAGGACTTCACGGCGGGTCAGACGCATGGCTTGTCTCTTCCGGTTTCGCAATGCGCCGCTGGCGCCTGCGGACTTCGCCCGGCCGGAATCACCCGCCGGGCCATGCCCGCGTCGGTGAGAATATAAGCATCTTCGGCAATGACACGAGTCCCCCGGCGCTGCGCGACCTTCTGCCGCCCGCCGCGACTCCCGCCGGTCATGTCGCCCAGAGGGGTTAATCCTCCGGACGACAGGAGACATAGCCCGTTTTTCACCCGAAGAGGCGAGGCGACGAACCAGCCGATCGGGCGTAGACCTCTTATTGAGGACGGTTGGCCCGTGAAATCAAAAATACCCTAAATTAGTCAGGATAAATGCACGTCTTTGACCTTGGTCAACTTCATTATTTTCGAATAGATGCTACATATCCAGTAAATTTTTAGGGCAAGAAAGAGTACCTACCGTGCAGCAGAGGCCAATGCTGCCGGCGGTCCGTCACGCGCGCGGACGCCGGGCGAAGAAAGACGCGCCCATTTTCTACGCTCCGGGATCGAGACGCGGAACGATCGTCAAGGTCGGCGCAGCGCTCGTGCTTGCCTTCTTCGTGCTCTGGTTCGGCGCCTTCAGCGTCAGCCTCTATCTGCTCGGAAAGCTTCCCTCGCCGGGTATCCTGCGTGACGGCGCAGGCGCACCGCAGACCATCGACATGTCGGCAGCTCCGCCACCCGCGCCGGCTGCGGTCACGCCGTCCTCCTCCTCGGCGCGGACGATCCCGCCACAGGTCTTCGGTTATCTCCCCTATTGGCCGGAATGGAGCGATCTTTCGCTGCGGAAGAACCTGCCCGTAATGGACGGATTGCTGCCGGAATGGTACCGCATCGCCCTGCCGGACGGCGACCTCGTCCCCTTGGGCTTTTCCGCCCCCCACCAGCAGCGTATCGCCGAGCTCGTGGCACGGCGGCGCCCGACGCTCACCCTGCTTCCGGTCGTGGAACTGTCCGCCGACAACGATCCGGAAACGACCGCCGCCGCCCTCGCCTCCCCGGTGACCTCGACGCGGATCGCCGAGGCCCTGGCGCGAGAGGTTCAGTTGCGGGACTATGACGGCATCTGCCTCGATGCCGCCGCGGTGCCGGAAACCTCCTATCTTGATCTGGCACGCCTGCTCGCCACGCTGAAGCAGTCCTTCGCTCCCGCGGGCCGGCGAACCTGCATCGTCACCCCGATTTCGGAAGCGCCCTGGAGCGAGCCGGCGCTCGCCGCCGTGATCGACCGCTATGTTGTGCTGGCCTTCCAGGACCCCGGTGACAGCCCACGGCCGACGCCGCTTGCGCCCCAGCGCTCGCTGACGACCGCACTTTCGCCCCTCGCCGGTGCCGTTCCTGCCGAAAAACTGATCGTCGCGCTCGGTACGGGCGGCTACGACTGGGTCAGCAATTCCAGCGCGCCGCGGCCGGTCGCCTTCTCGGAGGCGGCCCGTCTTTCCGGTCTCTACGGCGGCAGCATCCGGCTCGATCCGGTCTCGCTCAACCCGACGACGCGGTTCGTCGACGACGCCGGAAACCGCCACCGCATCTGGATGCTGGATGCGGCCTCCTTCCACAACCAGCTGGTCGCGCTCTCGCGCACCGGAACGATGCCGGCGGTCGCGGTCTGGCCGTCGACCGATGCAGACCCGGCCATCTGGCGCCTGCTCGACCGCGGCACTGCCGATCAATCGGTGCAGTCGTTGCTGAAGGAAGTCGCGATCGGAGATTACGTCGGCTATGATGGCAAGGGTGCCTTTCACAAGCTGGTGCGCGCGCCGGAAACCGGTATCCGCAACGTCGTTCTCGATCCGTCAACCGGCCTCGTCATCGCCGAGGACTACGCGCGTGCGGCTGAACCGTTCACCGTTTTGCGCTACGGCGCCGGCAAGCCCGGAATGGTGGCGCTCACCTTCGACGACGGCCCTGACCGGGTCTACACCAGCGGCGTCCTTGACGAACTCGCGGCCCGAAAGGCACCCGCCACCTTCTTCGTCATTGGCAAGGAAGCACTCGACAATCCGGACATCATCCGCCGGATCGTCGACGATGGCCATGAGATCGGCGTCCACACCTTCAGCCACCCGGCGCTCGAGAACGCCTCCAACTGGCGGGCGCGCATGGAGCTCAATGCCACGGAACGGCTGATCGCGAGCCTGACCGGTCGCCAGACGCTGCTTTTCCGCTCGCCTTACGGTCGCAGCGAAGGCCCACTGACGGGCGCCGAAGCGGGACCGATGCGCCTCCTCGACCAGCAGGGCTACATCGTCGCCGGCGCCGATATCGTGCCGCCGGACTGGCGGGGCATCTCCGCCGATGAAATCGTCGCTTCGGTCCTGCGGGACCTGAAGGCGGGCACCGGCAACGTCATAGTCCTGCATGACGGCGGCGGCAATCGCACGGCGACCGTCGAGGCGACGGCCCTCCTCGTCGACACGCTGCGCACCGAAGGCTACCACTTCGTGACGCTGGCCGACATGCTCGGCCTGCCCGCCGACAAGATTATGCCCCCGGCCGAAGGCCCGGACACCACCTTCGACGCGATCTCCTTCACGAGCCTGAGTTATCTGTCTGTGGCGATCAACGTGCTCTTCTGGGTTTCCGTGGTCGCCGGCATAGCCCGCGTGCTCTTCGTTACCGTGGCCTCACATCTTCGCCGCCGCCACCCCTTGCGCGACCCGGATTACGCACCGCCGGTCACGGTGCTGATCCCCGCCTATTGCGAGCAGGATACGATCGTCGGAACCGTGGCGTCGGTGCTGGTCTCGGACTATCCGGATCTCCGGGTGATCGTCATCGACGACGGCTCGACCGACAAGACCTGCAGCCGGCTCGTGGCGGAATACGGCGACGATCCCCGCGTCCGCATCATGCGGCAGAGCAACCACGGCAAATACGCCGCCCTCAACCATGCCTACACCTATGTCGAGACCGATATCGTCGTGGCGATCGACGCCGACACCACCATCGCGCCGGATGCCATCGGCAAGCTCGTCCGCCATTTCCGCGATCCCGCCGTCGGCGCGGTTGCCGGCAATGTCAAGGTCAGCAACCGCGATCGCCTGCTGACCCGCATGCAGGCGCTCGAATACATTACCGCGCAGAACATGGACCGGCGCGCCGCCGAGCGGATCAACGGCATGCTGGTCGTCCCCGGCGCCATCGGCGCCTGGCGCCGCAAGGCCGTCGAGGAAGCCGGCTACTATTCACGCCAGACCTTCGCCGAGGACGCCGATCTCACGGTGTCGGTCATCCGGGCCGGCTACAAGGTCGTCTACGAGGAAGGGGCAATCGCGCTCACCAAGGCGCCGACCGGCCTCGACCGCTTCCTGCACCAGCGCCTGCGCTGGCTCTTCGGCATGATGCAGACCGGCTGGAAGCACCGCGGCGCCGTCACCGAGATGAAAGGCCTCGGTCTCGTCTCGATCACAGACCTTCTGCTCTTCGGCGTGGTGATGACCGCGCTGGCGCCGCTCGTCGACATCATCTTCCTGTCAACGCTCATCGACCGGGCGATCACGCTCTACCTCGACCCGACTGCGCCATGGTCGGAGGGTTCGCCCTATGTCATGGCCGCCTATGGCGCCTTCATCCTGTCGGACCTCGCCTTCGGGCTGATGGCCTTCCGATTCGAAAAGGGAGAGGACAAGCGTCTGCTTCTCCTGCTGCCGCTTCAGCGGCTCTTCTATCGCCAGCTGCTCTGCCTCTCGACCTACCGGGCGATCGCGCTGGCGCTCACCGGCCAGCTGATGCGCTGGCGCAAGGCCGGCCGGGCCGGCATCTCGAAGGCCGGGGAAGCCGTACGCGTCGAGACTCGCCTCCCCCGGCCGACGGCAAGCCCGGTCAGAAGACCCGACAGCCGCTTTCCGTCAACGCACCGGCAACCACCGGCAGGTCCTTCCGTGGATGGATGATGACCGTCTGTAGCGCGGTGATCCTGTTCATGCAGGCCTGCGCCTTGCTCGCGGTGCTGCTGCCGCCGCCGACATAGATGTCGAACCACGGGTGTCCGCGATGGCCGGTATGGCAGGGCCCCGCCTGTGGGCGCGGACCGTCGCCGCAAACGTCCTCGACGATCGCGTACTTCTTCAGTCGCTTGAGGTAGATACGTGTCCCCGCCGGCACGTCGAGCGTCTGGCGGCCGTTGGCGATCGAGTGACCGACGGCCAGTGTGATCGGATCGGCGTAACTGCCCTTTCCGCCGGCGAGGCGATGGACGACCGGACGTGCGATCTCCGCCGAACCCGGCGGTGTGTTGTCCCAATAGCTGTAGCCGGTAATGTAGGCCGTCAACTGGACCGTCTTGCGTTGGACGGTGGCCGCTTTGACTTTCGTCAAGTGCGGAGCTTCCTGTGCGGAGGCCGCGTCCGGAGATATACTTGCGCCCCAAGAAACGCCGCGAGAGCGATTCCCGAAAGCAACTTGAACGAGAATGAAGGAGATTTAAGCCGCATGTTAGTTCCACCCTGAGAGTCAGCAGGAGACCTGCCCGCCCAGCATGGATACTTGCGATTACGTCTTCATTGTGTTTGTAGATCAAATTTTAGGCATATGAAATTTTGGGTATTGCCGCAGCGTGCGGCCGTTCCTATCGGCTGACAATCTGCGACACCGGCGCGTTTCCGCGCCGGTGCGAATTGTCGAAAACTGAAGAAAATCAGGCAGCGGCGGCAATTTCGCCGGCATCGTAGCAGCCTGCCTCGATGGCCGCGGCGATGAAGGCCTCCCGCGCGATTTCGGCGCTGCAGATGCGCTTCAGGGCGGCTTCGCACTGCCGCGATGCATTGTCGCGGTGCCTACCGCGGCGAATCGGCCATTCGTTTTCAAGGAAGTCCTTAGCCTCGTAGGGGCCGTCGAATCGACGGGTCAGTCCCGAGGGAAGGCGGATGATGACGGGCTTGCACCAGGTGATATGCAGTTCGTTCATGTGGTCCTCCATGGCGGGCGACAAACGTCCACGGAGGAAGGATGTTCCCGACGAAGGGGCGGAAATTATGACGCTGCCCTGTCGCTATCCTAGCAGGCGGCCCAGCCAGTCCCGCGACAGCACCCTTTCCAGCTCGGCGGCGACATCGTCGAGCGCTGCCTCGACGCCGGCGCGGTAGTTCTCGCCGCCGCCCTCGATCCCGAAGCTCGCAAGCAGCCGCGCGCGATAGGCGTCGCTGCCGAAAAGCCCATGCAGATAGGTGCCGGTGACCCTTCCGTCCGGCGAACTCGCCCCGTCGGCGCGGCCATCGATCGTGACCGGCGGGCGGGCGCAATCCGGCCCCTCGGTGCGCCCCATGTGGATCTCGTAGCCGGAGAGCGGGACATCATAGTCCACAGAATGCGCGGTACTGTTGCGGACGGTCTTTTCCGGCGCCATCACCGTCTCGACGTCGAGGAGGCCGAGCCCGTCGATCCGCTCGTTTGCTCCCTCGATCCCCAGCGGATCAGCGACGCTCGTCCCGAGCATCTGGTAGCCGCCGCAAATGCCGATCACGCGGCCGCCGCGACGCACATGCGCGGCGATGTCGACGTCCCAGCCCTGGCGCCTCGCATCCTCGAGATCGCCGATCGTCGACTTCGAACCCGGCAGCACCACGAGGCCGGCATCGGCGGGAATGCGTTCGCCGGGACGCACGAAGACCAGCTCCACCTGAGGCTCGGCGGCAAGCGGATCGAGATCGTCGAAATTGGCGATCCGCGAAAGCATCGGCACCGCGACCTTGAGCGCCGCCCGGCTGCCGCCGGCAAGCCGCTCCAGAACGACCGAATCCTCGGCCGGCAACCGGGCGGCCGCCTTCAGGAACGGCACGACGCCGAAGCACGGCCAGCCGGTGAAGCCTTCGACGGCGGTGATCCCGTCGGCAAACAGCGAAACGTCGCCGCGGAACTTGTTTATGATGTAGCCGGTAATCATCGCCCGGTCCTCGGGCGGCAGGATGGTGTGTGTGCCGACCAGCGAGGCGATGACGCCGCCGCGGTCGATGTCGCCGACCAGCACGACGGGGACGTTGGCCCGCGTCGCAAAGCCCATATTGGCGATGTCGCCGGCCCTGAGATTGATCTCCGCCGGCGAGCCGGCACCCTCGACGATCACGAGGTCCGCGCCGTCGCGCACCTTTTCGTAACTCTCGAGCACGGCAGTGAGCAGTTGCGGCTTCAGCCGCTGGTAATCCCTGCCTTTCGCCTGGCCGAACATCCGCCCCTGCAGGATGATCTGGCTGCCCGTGTCGGATTGCGGCTTCAAGAGCACCGGGTTCATGTGGACGGAAGACGGCGTGCGTGCGGCGAGCGCCTGCAGCCATTGGGCCCGGCCGATCTCGCCGCCGTCGTCGGCGACCGCCGCATTGTTCGACATGTTCTGCGGCTTGAACGGGCGCACCTTCAGCCCGTAATTGGCGGCGAGCCGGCAGAGGCCCGCGACCAGCACGGTCTTGCCGACGTCGGATCCGGTCCCCTGCAACATTACCGCCTTCGCCATACCGCCGTTCTCCCGGACCTCGCAACTGCGCCTCGGCCTCGGGGCCGCTCGGCCCTTCTCTCCTGCCGAAATCTCGCTTGCGCCGCAAGGCCCCTCGGCCCGCCGCGACGTTCGTGTTCGCTTTCGTTCGAAAAAGAAAAGCCGACCTGACGCCGGCAAGATCGGTGCGGTCGACCGGATCGCGCCGAAGGGGGCAACGGCAGCCGGATTTATGGGCGTCTCCGGTACGCAAAAAACCTGATCCGGAGACGCCGACGGCGAGAGACCGCACCGACAGCCATAGCCGGACATTCTTACCGGATGGTTTACCTGCACCGGCTGGTCCACATCTTTTGTGCGATGCCGTTCATCGTGCGCAACATTTTATAACATAGTAAAAATCATTTACTTTCAGCCGGATGAAATTGTTTGTTAACGCAGACACACGGTCCGAAGGTTGATTTCTTCGTCGGAGACGATACGCTTTCGTCGGGGCGCATCTGAAATACTTCCGGCACCTGTGCGGATGCTGGGCGTCTCCTGTCGTCGCGCATCCCTTCTTTGGGAGCGCTGTCACAATGACGCGGCAAATCTGTCGTATGGGCGAAAGAAGCGGAGCGGCATTGCAGGCGACGGAAACCGTCGAAGAGGGAAAACGACAAGGGAACCAAAAGACCAGGAGGTCCGAAGACATGATGAAATTTTTCGCCGCCGCCGTCCTCGCCGCCGGACTTCAGTCCGTTGCAGGGACCGCCGGAGCCGCCGAGTGCGGCGATGTCTCGATTGCCGAAATGAACTGGGCCTCGGCCGGCATCGCCGCTCATGTGGACGGGATCATCCTGGAAAAGGGGTACGGCTGCAACGTTACGCTCGTCACCGGTGACACCGTGCCGACCTTCGCCTCGATGAACGAGAAGGGCGAACCCGACATGGCGCCGGAGCTCTGGGTCAACTCGGTGCGCGAGGCGATGGATGCCGCCGTCAAGGAAGGTCGGCTGATCCGGGCCGCACCGATCCTGAGCGATGGTGGCGTCGAAGGCTGGTGGATACCGAAGTTCCTCGCCGACGCCCATCCGGACATCAGGACCGTCGAGGCGGCGCTGACGCATCCGGAACTCTTCCCTGCACCGGAAGACCCGTCGAAAGGCGCCGTCTACAACTGCCCGTCCGGCTGGAGCTGCCAGATTTCCACGGCCAACCTCTTCAAGGCGGTGGGGGCGAAGGACAAGGGCTTCGAGCTCATCGACACCGGCTCGGCCGCAGGCCTCGACGGCTCGATCGCCAATGCCTTCGAAAAGAAGACCGGCTGGCTCGGCTACTACTGGGCGCCGACGGCGATCCTCGGCAAGTACGAGATGGTGAAGCTGAGCTTCGGCGTCGAGCACGACAAGGCCGAATGGGACCGCTGCACCGGCGTCGCCGATTGCCCCGACCCGAAGGTCAACTCCTATCCGGTCGCCGGCGTCTTCACCGTCGTCACCAAGGCCTTCGCCGAAAAGGCCAGCGTTGCGATGGACTATGTGAAGACCCGCAAGTGGGACAACCAGACGGTCGGCTCCGTGCTTGCCTGGATGGATGAAAACCAGGCGGACAACGAAGAGGCGGCCGAGCATTTCCTCAAGGAATATCCCGACCTCTGGACGACCTGGGTGCCGGCCGACGTCGCGGCAAAGATCAAGGAATCGCTCTGAACCGCACAACGGCCGCGCCTCCCGTGCGCGGCCGCCTCCTGCCGGCCTCCGTTCGCCCCCGGTGCTGACCTCTCTCGCCGGCATCCCGAAAGGACCTCGAGACATGGCCTCTGGCATCTGCGCCGCCCTGCCCGAAATCGCCTGCCGTTTCCCCGCGCTCGACGACAGCCTGCTGCGGGAAGCTCGCAAATCGGTCGACGCCGCCTTCAAGACCTTCGTGCGCACCTATGGCGACGCGATCGACAGGGCGACGGACCCGCTGCAATGGCTCCTCAACAACCTCGAAAAGCTGTTCGTCGATGCGCCCTGGCCGCTCGTGTTGCTCGTCGTCGCGGGCGTCGTGCACGCGGTCGGCCGCGATCTCCGCATCACCGTCGGTGCGATCGCCGCTCTGGTCACGATCGGGCTCCTCGGGCTATGGGAGGATACCATGGTGACGCTCGCCATGGTCACCGTCTGCACCGCCGTCTCGGTCGCGGTCGGCATCCCGCTCGGCATTGCGCTTTCGCGCTCGGACCGGCTACAGGCGGCGGTGATCCCCGGCCTCGATGTCATGCAGACGTTGCCGAGCTTTGTCTATCTCATCCCCGTAGTGATGATCTTCGGCATCGGCAAGGTGCCCGGCCTCATCGCGGTCGTCGTCTATGCCGTACCGCCGATGATCCGCCTCACCAATCTCGGCATCCGTCTGGTCGACCGTGAAGTCGTCGAGGCCGCCGACGCCTTCGGCTCTTCCGCCCGCCACAGGCTCTTCGACGTCGAGCTGCCGCTGGCGCTTCCGACCATCATGGCCGGCGTCAACCAGACGATCATGATGGCGCTCGCCATGGTCGTCGTCGCCTCGATGATCGGCGTCGGCGGGCTCGGCCGCAACGTGCTTCAGGCGATCACCAACCAGTTTTTCACCGTCGGCTTCCTGAACGGCTTCGCACTGGTCGCGATCGCCGTCGTCTTCGACCGGGCGAGCCAGTCCTACGGCAAGCGCCTGCAGCGGCATCTGGAGGTCGTCCATGGCTGAGGGCCGGATCGAGATCCGCGGCCTCTACAAGATCTTCGGCCCGCACGGCGAACGCTATGTCGACGCGGTGAAGGCCGGCCTCTCCAAGGCCGAGCTCAACACCCGCCACGGCCACGTCCTCGGCCTCAAGAATATCGACATGACCATTCCCGCCGGCAGGGTGACCGTCATCATGGGGCTTTCCGGCTCCGGCAAGTCGACGCTCATTCGCCACATCAACCGGTTGATCGAGCCGACCGCCGGCGAGGTCCTCTGCGACGGCGTCGACGTCTGCCGCATGAATGCCGCCGAGCTTCGGGACTTCCGCCGGCATCGCACGGCCATGGTCTTCCAGAATTTCGCCCTGCTACCCCACCGCACGGTTCTCGAAAACGCGTTCTACGGCCTGAAAGTCCAGGGCGTTCCCCGTCGGGAAGGGAGAGCACGCGCCGCCCGCTGGATCGCCCGTGTCGGTCTTTCCGGATACGAGGACCACTATCCGAACCAGCTCTCCGGCGGCATGCAGCAGCGCGTCGGCATCGCCCGGGCGCTCGCCACCGACGCCGACATCCTGCTGATGGACGAGGCCTTCTCCGCTCTCGATCCGCTGATCCGCGTCGACATGCGCTCGATGCTCCTCGACCTGCAGGCGGAACTGAAGAAGACGGTCGTCTTCATCACCCACGACCTCGACGAGGCATTGGCGCTCGGCGACAAAATCGTCATCCTCCGCGACGGCGAGATCGTGCAGCAGGGAAGCGGCCAGGAGATCGTGCTTGCCCCCGCAGACGATTACGTCGCCGCCTTCGTGCAGCAGGTCAATCGCGGCCGGGTGATCGAACTCGGCTCCGTCATGCGGCCCTTCGACGGCACCGCGCAGGACCTCGCCCTGCCCGCCTCGACTCTCCTCGAGGATGCCGCACGCTCGATGACCGGCGCCGGCCGGTCCAATGCGGTCGTCGTCGATGCGGATGGCGCAATCGTCGGAACCGTCGATCACGCGACCATCCTCGCGGCCATCGTGACATCGGCCGCTGCATCGCCCGCCGCGGATTGAGCCGCAGGCGACGCAGCCGGCAAATCCCGTTGCGGCGCAGACCGGCATTCTCTATGGGTTGACCGACAGATTTCTTAGAGGGGACGACCCATGACCACCGCTTCCGATCCGCTTTCCAGACTGCTTGCCGAAAAGGGCGTACTGCTCGCCGACGGCGCGACCGGCACGAACCTGTTCGCCATGGGACTCGAAGCTGGCGAGGCGCCCGAGCTCTGGAACGAGAGCCACCCGGAGCGGATCGTCAAGCTCCACCAGGACTTCGTCGATGCCGGCGCCGACATCATCCTCACCAATTCGTTCGGCGGCACCCGTCATCGCCTGAAGCTGCACAAGGCGGACGATCGCGTCTTCGATCTCAACCGGAAGGCCGCCGAAATCGCCCGCTCCGTTGCCGACAAGGCGCCGCGCAAGGTCATCGTCGGCGGCTCCGTCGGCCCGACCGGCGAGCTCCTGCAGCCGCTCGGCGCGCTCACCTACGAGGATGCCGTCGCCGCCTTCGTCGAGCAGATGGAGGGCCTGAAAGCCGGCGGCGTCGATATCGCCTGGATCGAGACCATGTCCTCGCCCGAGGAAATCCGTGCCGCGGCGGAAGCCGCCGTCAAGGTCGGCCTGCCCTATACCTATACCGGCTCCTTCGATACCGCCGGCAAGACGATGATGGGCCTTGCGCCGAAGGACATCCACGGTGTCGCGAAGGACATCGGCGCAGGCCCGGTCGCCGTCGGCGCCAATTGCGGCGTCGGCGCCTCCGACATCCTTGCAAGCCTGCTCGACATGACGTCCGCCGATCCGGCCGCCACCGTCATCGTCAAGGGCAATTGCGGCATCCCCGAATATCGCGGCGCCGAAATCCACTACTCCGGCACGCCGCCGCTGATGGCCGAATATGCCAAGCTTGCCCGCGACGCCGGCGCGAAGATCATCGGCGGATGCTGCGGCACGTCCTGCGGCCACCTCGCCGCCATGCGGCAGGCGCTCGACAATTATACGCCGGGCCCCCGCCCGACGATCGAGGCCATCGTCGAGCACATCGGCCCCTTGCGCAACAAGACCGCCGAGGAATCCTCAAGCGATGCCGGCCGCGAACGTCGCGGTCGCCGCCGCGGCTGATCGCATCGGCTGTCCGGTCATTCACCGGGCAGCCGTCTCCCGTGCTTGCGCCACCGGACCGGCTGTCCTATCCGGATGAAAAGTCATCCGAATCGAAAAGACGAGGGAACACGTCATGTCCGCGCAATCGCTCCCCTTCCCCGACCGCGAAACCGTCGCCGACAAGCTCGCGACACTTGCCGATGCCGACCAGGCCTTCCTCAAACTCCTCTTCGAGAACCCCGCCCAGGACGAAAGCCTGTTCGAAGGCCTGCACCTCTATCTCGACCGTGCGGCGGCCGCGCCCTTCCTCAATTCCCTGAAACTCGAACGCTGCGGCGAGTGGCTCGGCAACGCCGCACCCGCCCGGCTGCAGATCCGCCTTTCGGAAGCGGCGAAATCCGGCCAGCACCCCGCCTACCGCGCCTTCCGCACCGGCCTCGACCGCTCCGGCGGCCTCGAGCGCGCCTATCCGAAGTCATCCGTGTGAGGGGAATCGGCTCTCAGGGCGTCCGCCCGCTGTCAGCGCTCAATTGCGGCACGGTGCCGATCACCGCGATGATGGGGCCGAGCGGGAAGAGCCGGTCGCGCCGCCCGCGCTCGGGGATGTAGGCACTCGAAATTGTCCCGTCGAGATAGAGCGCGTTCGGGCAACCGAGCGTGTCGCGGAAGAGGCGGGCGAAATCGTAGAAACGCACCGGCGTGTTCGAAATCACGAAATGGACCTTGCCGTCCCCGTCGACGCCGACGCCGTTGCGGATCTTGAAGCTGTCGCTGTCCGGCAGGAATTTCGGGTGCAGCGCACCCTCGATCACCAGCATCGGCCCCGACTGGGTCGCATAGTCGGCAGCAGCGTGGGCGCGGGCATAGCGCCGGCTTTCGGTGATCGCCGCCCTGCCGTCCTTCATCGAAAACACCCCGTTCGGCAGCAGATGGAAATTGCCCCACCCTGCCTTCGTGGTGATCGGCCGCCGCTCGATCCCGTATTCGACGAGGAGCCCGACCGGAGAGAGGTCGTCGTGGTACATGCCGCCGTTGGTCGCGAAGACGAGATAGTGCCGCTCCTCCCAGAGTTGCCGCACCAGCGCATCGAAGCCGGAAAACGGCTTTCCGTCGGGATCGCTGTGATAGACGCGGATTTCCTCTGCCTTCGGATCGAAGTCGCAGACCGTGTAGGCCGCGTTCTCGACGACGAGGTCGCGGCAGGCGGCGATCGCGGGTCGTGAAAGAGACGCTGACGCAATCATCAGCATGACGGCGACAAAGACGCCTCGGCCGCAAATGCCTGGAACCCGCATGGATTTTATCGTTCCTGTCGCTTGCCGTGCCATCACCGGCCGGTGTTGCGACTTATGCCGCACTTGCCCTTGCGTTGGAAGCCGCTCAGCCGGCGGGCAGCGAAAGTTCCGCCATGTGGAAGCGGATCTGGTCCGCCGGATAGGTGTAGTCGCGGCCGACCGGGCAGGCCGCGCGGGCGAGACACCCCTCTTCGAGACAGGTCCGCCCCTCTTCCGTGGCGAGATGGCGTCGGCAGGCGGTAACATCGAAACCGGCCACCGTCACCGCACCCGCGGGACAGGCCGTCAGGCACGGCTTCTCGCGGCAGCTTTCGCAGACCGGCGTCCCCTTCCCCTCCTCCGTCTCGACCTCCGTGAAAACCTCCGCGAAGCCGAGCGCGGCGCGATAGCCGTGCCAGAGGCCGTAGCGGGGATGGGCGAGGATACCGAGCGGCGAAGCCGCAAGCCCTTCGGCGGTGATTGCCCAGCGCTGGAAGGGTTGGTAGGGCGGATCGGAGGGATAGTAGGGAAAGGCGCCGAAGGCCGCGGCGATCGGGCCGATCACCGCCTTCGACCAAGTGTCGAGAGGATCGGCGAGATCGGCGGGCATTTTCGCCCGCCAGTCGCAGAAGGCCCACCACATGGCGCCGCCGGCATGGCCGACGAGCACGACGGTGCGGGCCGTCTTGCCGCCGGGAAGGCGAGGTCCACCCTCCCCCTGCGGAAAATGCACGCTGCCGCGCGGCATGAGCCCGTGCGGCCGGAGCGCCGCGCGCAGGCTCTCGGGGCCGCTCACCGCGGCCCCTCGAACTTGTAATGCGGGCGCCAGACCTCCTCCTGGATCATGTCGGCCACCGCCACCGCTCCGCCTTGCTCCCTGGCTTCGGGATGCCTTCAAGAGAAGGCGTCGGGCATCTCGTCCTTGCGCTTGGCGATGTAGGCGGTGAGCGCCTCGTCGATCGCCTCGTCGAGAGGCGGCGCCTCGTAAGCGTCGAGCCACGAACGGCAGAGCGCGTTGGCGCGGTCTTCGATCCGCTTCTTGCCCTCGATCTCCCACTGTTCGAACGAATTGTTGTCGGCGAGCGCGGAACGATAAAAGGCCGTCTGGAAGTTTGCCTGCGTGTGGGCGCAACCGAGATAGTGGGCACCGGGGCCGACTTCGCGGATCGCGTCCATCGCCTGGCCGCTTTCGGAGAGATCGACGCCGGCGGCCATCTTCTGCATCATGCCGAGCTGGTCCTGGTCGATCATGAACTTCTCGTAGCAGGCGGCAAGCCCGCCTTCCAGCCAGCCGGCGGCATGCAGCACGAAGTTGGTGCCGGCGAGCAGCGTCATGTTGAGCGTATTGGCGCTTTCATGCGCGGCCTGGGCGTCCGGCACCTTGGAGGCACAGAGCGAGCCGCCGGTCCGGAACGGCAGTCCGAGACGGCGGGCGAGCTGGGCGGCACCGTAGGAGACGAGCGCCGGTTCCGGCGTGCCGAAGGTCGGCGCACCCGACTGCATCGAGATCGAGGCCGCGAAGGTGCCGAAGAGCACCGGCGCGCCGGGACGCACGAGCTGGGTGAAGGAGGCGCCGGCGAGCACTTCCGCGAGGATCTGCGTCAGCGTGCCGGCGACGGTGACCGGGCTCATCGCGCCGGACAGGATGAACGGCGATAGGACACAGGCCTGGTTGTGCCGGGCGTAGACCTTGGCGGCGCCGAGCATTGTCTCGTCGAAGACCATCGGCGAGTTGGCGTTGATGAGGTTCAGCATCACGCAATTGTTCTCGACGAACTCGTCGCCGAAGACCAGCTTCGCCATGGCGACCGAATCTTCCGCGCGTTCCGGCGCCGTGACCGACCCCATGAACGGCTTGTCGGAATATTTGATGTGGCTGTAGACCATGTCGAGGTGACGCTTGTTCACCGGGATGTCGACCGGCTCGCAGACCGTGCCGCCCGACGAATGGATCGACGGCGCCATATAAGCGAGCTTCACGAGATTGCGGAAATCCTCGAGCGTCGCATAGCGGCGGTTGCCGTCGAGGTCGCGCACGAAGGGCGAACCGTAGACGGGCGCGAACACAGTCGCCTTGCCGCCGATCTGGACGCTGCGCTCCGGGTTACGCGCGTGCCAGGTGAATTCCGAGGGCGCCGTCTTCAAGAGTTCGCGGCAAAGCCCCTTGGGGAAATGCACGCGCTCGCCCTTCACATCGGCGCCGGCCTTCCTCCACATGTCGAGCGCTTCGGCGTCGTCGCGGAACTCGATGCCGATCTCCTCGAGCACGGTGTCGGCGTTGCGCTCGATGATCGAGAGACCTTCCTCGTCCAGCACCTCGTAGACGGGGATCTTGCGGGTGATGTAGGGCATCTGCGGGCCCGCGCCCGCTCCTCCGCGCGATGCCCGGCGTGCGGCCGCCCCGCGGCCCTCGCCCCGCGAACGCCGGCCTGCGGCGGCGCCCGTCTGCTCTGTCGTCTCGTCCATGGTCTTTTCCTCACTCTCGCGCCCGAGCGGCGCTCGTTATCGCGGCTATGCTATTCGTTTTGAGGCGTGAAACCTTCCTTAATGCGCCAACCACTTGCATGAGACAGACATCGAGCGCCGCGGGACGGGCACCCGACCGGCATCCACCTTCTCGCCGCCGTCGCTTTTCGCTGTACGCGACGTCGCATTCGAAAGGGGGTTTCTGCTATATTGCGGTTTAACTGCATCACAGGCAGTCTCGAACTGCAATCGGAATCGCGTTTCAGGCAAGCGGGAACCAATACAATGTCAGATGACGAAATCATTCTTGAAGATCTGTCCGACGACGAGCTCGTGCAACAGATGCACGACGACCTTTATGACGGCCTCAAGGAGGAAATCGAGGAAGCCACCCGCATCCTGCTCGATCGCGGCTGGGCTCCCTACGATGTCCTGACCAAGGCCCTCGTCGAGGGCATGCGCATCGTCGGCGTCGACTTCCGCGACGGCATCCTCTTCGTCCCGGAAGTGCTGCTTTCGGCCAACGCCATGAAGGCCGGCATGACCATCCTTCGCCCGCTGCTCGCCGCCACCGGCGCGCCGAAACAGGGCAAGATGGTCATCGGCACCGTCAAGGGCGACATCCACGACATCGGCAAGAACCTCGTCGGCATGATGATGGAAGGCGCCGGTTTCGACGTTATTGACCTTGGCATCAACAATCCGGTCGAAAACTATCTCGAAGCGCTGGAGCGCGAGAAGCCCGATATCCTCGGCATGTCGGCGCTGCTCACCACCACGATGCCCTACATGAAGGTCGTGATCGACACGATGAAGGAAAAGGGCATCCGTGACGATTACGTCGTGCTCGTCGGCGGCGCGCCGCTCAACGAGGAATTCGGCAAGGCCGTCGGTGCCGATGCCTATTGTCGCGACGCGGCGGTAGCCGTCGAAACCGCCAAGGAATACGTCGCCCGTCGCCACAACAGCCTCGGCGCCCGCGCGTGATCGCGGCCGCGATCCGCGGCCACCGTCCTAGCTGCTGCGCCGGCCGCCTCAGCGGCCGGCGTCCGTTTCCCCGGCGGCGACCGTGAATACCGCCGGCCCCGTCTGCTGGCCGGTGTGCGGCCAGACCGACGACAGGCTTGCCGCTACGATCGCGGCAACCATATAATAGGCACTGAGCCTCGCAAGCGACTGCGGTGACATCGGGATGTGCCCCTGCCGCAGCCTACTTCGCGGCGTTGTCGACATCCCGTCCGGCGGCCTGGGTCGCGTCGACGGCATTGGCCGTGTCCTTGCCCATCCCCCGAATGGTGTTGCCGCAACCGGCAAGAGCGACACCCGACGCGAGAAGAACCGTAGCGATTGCGAGTTTCCTGAAGATCATGATCGAGAACTCCGTAAACGATGGTGATGACGTTGTCGGCTCTGCCTCCCTCCAACGCGGAGGCCGGCAAAAAGTTCACGTCATCGCCTGCGGCGCCATCGCCCGCGAGATCCTCGCCGTCGCCCGGATGAACGGGCTCGATCATATCGAGCTCACCTGCCTTCCGGCGATCTGGCATGCGACGCCGGAAAAGATTGCGCCGGGCGTCGAACAGGCGATCGCCGAGGCACGTGCGGCGGGTGCGGCCCGCGTCTTCGTCGCCTATGCCGATTGCGGCACCGGCGGGCTCCTCGATGTCGTTCTCGCCCGCGAGGGGGTGGAGCGCCTTTCCGGGCCCCATTGCTATTCGTTCTTTTCCGGCAACGACGCCTTCGCCGCTCGCGAGGACGACGTCACCACCTTTTTCCTCACGGACTTTCTCGCCCGCCAGTTCGAGGCTTTCGTCATCGAGCCGCTCGGCCTCGACCGTCACCCGGAACTCCGCGACATCTACTTCGGCAATTACGAGAAGCTCGTCTACCTCTCGCAGCAGGAAGATCCCGAACTGCAGGTCAAGGCGCGCGAAGCCGCAGCCCGGCTCGGCCTCGCCTACGAATACCGGTTCACCGGCTACGGCGATCTCGAACACGAACTGAAGGCGCTCGCCGATCCCAGGACCGGCGACTGAGGCCCGTTAAGCGGCTCTCGACGTTGGATCAGTCGACCGAGTGGGCGACGCTGCGGCCGGCGTCCTGCGTGGCGTCGACGGCGTTGCCGACGTCGCGGCCGATGCCGCGGATCGTATTGCCGCAGCCGGCAAGCGAAAGAAGTGCAAGGCCGATCAGGGCGGCCGCGGAGATGCGGGTGAAGGACACGGGGTAAACCTCTCCTCTCTTGTTCCACAGGGAATCTGCGAGAGCGTCCATCGCACCGGCTTTGGGTAAAAGCAAGGCAAAGCACGGCTTCCAAATCATCAGTCCGGAATACCGTCCGGAGGCGGGTTTCCCCGCCCCCGGCTGCCTGCTGCGCCAGCGTCAGTAGCCGCGATTGTTGCCCAGATAGACGTTGCCGGTCTGGCTGTCGGCGGTATTGGCGAGCTCGGTCGAACCGACGCGGTAGAAACTCGCGCCGTTGAACGCCACCGGAACGATGGATCCGTTCGTCGCGCCGCTGACCACATTCCCGACGATCGAGATCCGGCCGGCGGACGCGTTGTTCGAACAGCCGATGCCGGTGACGGAGGCGTGGATCAGGTTGCCGGTGGCCAGCAGGTCGTAGGTCGCCTCGTTGGTGCCGAGCACGATCCCGAATCCGGCGGCATCCTCGATCATGTTGCCGGTCAGCACGCAGAGCCCCTCCACCTGGATGCCGCAGGCATTCGTGATGGTCGGCGAATAGCCCGGATCGTTGATCGTGTTCTTGGTAATGTGGCGGATGTGGTTCGAGGAAATCGCGATCCGCCGGGCGATACCGTCGCTGTAGAGACCGAGATTGACGACCTTGATGCCGTCACCCGCCTGCTCGATGATGTTGTCGGCAAGCACCGCGCCGTCGAGGTTCAGGCCGGGAGTGGTAGCCTCGACGAAGATGGAACATTCCCGCGCCGAGATGCAGTGGTTGCCGGTGATCTGCGCCGCACCGGAAGCGTTGAAGCGGATGCAGGAGTACTGCACGTCCGAGATCGTATTGCCGGACGCCTTCACGCCGAGAGCCCGATAGACCACGATACCGTTGCCGTTCTGGCCGGTGCCGCCGCCCGCGGTCGCGATGTCGGCGATGACATTGTCGATGATCGTCGAGCCGTCATACTGGACGCCGCCTCCGGCCGGTTCACGCCAGACATAGACGCCGTTGTTCGCGCAGGTGATGATGCGGTTGTGGATCACGTCGACGCGGCTGTTGTAGACGAGAACGCCGACCGAGCAGTTGTCGATTGCGCAATCGGCGACCGTTCCGCGAGCGGCGGCGAGCGCCACCACGCCGGTCTTCGTGCTGCGCGTCACCTTGCAGCCTGCCAGGTTGAAACCGGTACAGTTCTGAAAGCGCACGAGGCCGGCCTGGTTGGAGCCGTCGCTGATTGCGGCGTTCTGGCCGTCGAATGCCACGCCCGAAATCGAAACATCGTGGATCCCGTTCACCTGAAGCAGGTAGCTGCCGCCGGTAAAGCGCAGCGTCGCGGCGCCGGCCACGGCCGCCCGCATGGTGAGCGTCTTTCCACTTCCTGTCGCCGTATCGACATTCAGCGCGCCCGTCGAAAAGACGCCGCTGAGCAGCACCAGGGTGAGCCCGTTCGTTCGGGCATAGTTCATCGCATTCTGTACGGTCGTCGCCACCCAGCCGGTGCCTGGCGACGTACCGGCGGCACTGAGAACCAGAGTTTCGCTTTCGCGCTTGTAATAGGTCATTTCCGCGTCTCCTTCAGCGGGCCCATCTCGCAGAGGGCCATTTTTCCTCATCTCCGATGCGGCACGCCACATCGAAGGAATATAATCCTATTCGCGATTCTGGTTGTTTATGTGGCGAGCGAAATCGCCGAATGGTTGCAGAATCTCCCGGAAAACCGGCACCGCGTTCCGACTGCCCGCGGCATTTGCCTTAATTCGGTCGCAACATTTTCCGTGCACGGTGGTTTTCATGGAGAATGCAACGGAGCGAATGACGGAGGGAGCGGACGCGGTGACGGCAGCTTTCGACCACGACGGAGAAGGCAGGCCGGGCGAACATCTCTCGCGGCTGCTGGAGCGACTGGCGCAGGCGCCGCATGAGCGCACCACCGTCGGCGATGTCGCCGTCGCCCTGCAGGACCGCTCCTTCGGTGCCTTTCTCCTGATCTTCGCGCTTCCCAATCTCGTTCCGGCGCCACCCGGCGCGACGCTCGTGCTCGGCCTTCCGCTCGCCGTCGTCGCCTGGCAGATGATCGCTTCGCCGCACGGTCGCGTCGTTCTTCCGCGCTGGCTCGGCGACTACGGCGTCGCCCGTTCCACCTTCGAGAAGATCGTCGAGAAGCTGGTTCCCTCCCTTCGTGTCGCCGAGCGGCTGTTCGGCCCGCGCTACTGGTTTCTCGGCAGCCGCTTCTCCGAACGCATTCTCGGGCTTTATGTCCTTCTCCTCGCGGTGGTGGTGATCCTGCCGATCCCGCTCGGCAACTGGCCGCCCGCTTTCGCGCTGGCGATCATCGGGTTCGCCCATTCCGAACGCGACGGGCTCGGCGTGCTGATCGGCTGCCTTGTCGGCGTCGTCGCCCTCCTGCTCGCCGGGTTTGTGGTCCTCACGGCGGGTGCTATAATCGCCCTCGTCTTCTGAGCCAGCCCGTGCGGCCCCGTCCTGCGAGTCCCGAATGACCATACCTCCGACGGTGAGTGCCGAAGACGCCCTGGTGGTGGTGATGACCGCCGGTGGACCCAATCCCGCCGTCGTCATCAATGCGCTCGTCGCGCGCTGGCGGAACCTCCACGTCATCCTCGAAGAACCGGAATCGAAATCCGGGATTACCCGACGCCGGGCGCGCCGCTTTGGCTGGCCGAATGCGCTCGGGCAGCTCGCGACGATGATGGCCGGTCGCTTTCTCCGGCCGCTTGCCGCCCGCCGTACCGCTGAGATCTGCCACCGCCGCAACGCCGATCCCGTCATGCCCCAACACGTGCCGGCAAGCCGGGTTGCCTCGATCAACGATCCCCGGTGCGTCGAGCTCGTCCGGGAGCTTAGACCCGCGGTCATCCTGCTCGTCAGCACCCGGCTGATGACGCGAACGACCCTGGAAAAACTCCCCTGCCCGGTCCTCAACCTCCATGCCGGCATCAATCCCGCCTATCGCGGCCAGATGGGCGGTTACTGGTCACTGGCCCTCGGCGATGCGGGCAATTTCGGCGCCACCGTGCACCTGGTCGATGCCGGCACGGACACCGGCGGCACGCTCTACGAGGTCCGCACCCGTCCGGAGCCCGGCGATTTCATCGCCACCTATCCGCTGACGCTGACCATCGCTTCGCTCGGAATCGTCGAGCAGGCGGTCGAGGATGCCGTCCACGGTCGGCTGCGGCCGATGCCTGCCGAAGGGCCGTCGCATTTGCGCTTTCCGCCACCCCTCTGGACCTGGCTGCGCTACGGCCTCACCCGCGGCATCTGGTAGGTTCCGGGGCGATCGACGGAACAAACGCTCTAATTTTCTGCGACGTCGCTTTTTGCTCTGTGCGACGTCGTCGCAAGCGCAGTCCGCCGCACGGGGCCTGTGCAATGTGGTGGCAAAGGAGACCGAAAAGGCATGGCAGACCGCATCATCGTCTACTGGCGCGACATTCCCGCCCAGGTGATCGTCAAGCAGGGCAGGAAGACGGCAAAACGCGAACTGTCGTTGCGTTTCACCGAGGCGATCGACATGTGCGCGATGCGCACCGGCGCCGCCGAAACCGACGACTATCTGGCCGAATGGCGCAAGGGCGACCCCGTGCCGGTCTCCGACGATCTCGAAACCGAAGCCGACAAGGCCGCGGCCGAAATCGAAGAGGCATATGACAAGGCGCGGCTCGTCGCGCTCGTCCAGAAGGGAGGACGCGACAATGGTTGACGGCAAACCCGGCCCCGGCAATGCGGCGCCGGCCAAGAAGGCGGCGACGGGCGCCTATACGCCCGCGGCGGTGTCGCCGAACCGCCGCGCCCGCCGTTCCTATACCATCCGTCTCTGGTCGGTGCGCCACTCGCGCTTTCTCGAATGGTTCTACGGCCGCTTCGCCGACGCGTTCCTGTGGCTGCATCCGGTCTGGAACCGGATCGGCTACGGCCGCGTCGAGCGGCCGGTGACCTTCGTCGAACGCAACGTCAAGGGCCTGCTCTTCGACTGTCGCATGTGCGGCCAGTGCGTGCTGTCCTCGACCGGCATGTCCTGCCCGATGAACTGCCCGAAGCAGCTCCGGAACGGTCCCTGCGGCGGCGTTCGCGCCAACGGCCACTGCGAGGTCGAGCCTGACATGCCCTGCGTCTGGGTGCAGGCCTGGGCCGGCTCCCGCAACATGGCCAACGGCGACGCGATCCTCAAGGTCCAGAAGCCGGTGAACCAGTCGCTGCGCGAAACCTCGTCCTGGCTGCGGGTGACCGCCGAAGCCGCCGCCGCTCGCGAAAACGCCAAGAAGGGGGAGAACGCATGAGCCCCGACATCAATCCCGTCGATCCCGGCCTGCCGCTTGATCCGCTGCCCGGCCATTCCTCCCGCGGCCGCCTTGAGCGCGTCCTGCGCCGCGGCGAATTCGCCGTCACCGCCGAACTCAACCCGCCCGACAGCGCCAATCCGCACGACGTCTACGAACGCGCGGCGATCTTCGACGGCTGGGTGGACGGCATCAACGCCGTCGATGCATCGGGCGCCAACTGCCACATGTCCTCCGTCGGCATCTGCGCGCTCCTGACCCGCATGGGCTATGCGCCGATCATGCAGATTGCCTGCCGCGACAAGAACCGCATCGCCATCCAGGGCGACGTGCTCGGCGCCTCCGCCATGGGCGTGCAGAACATCCTCTGTCTCACCGGCGACGGCGTGCAGGCCGGCGACCAGCCGGGCGCCAAGCCCGTCTTCGATCTCGATTCCATGTCGCTGCTCGAAACCGTGCGGACCATGCGCGACGAGGCGAAGTTCCTCTCCGGCCGCAAGCTGACGACGCCGCCGCAGGTCTTCCTCGGCGCGGCGATCAATCCGTTCGCGCCGCCTTACGACTTCCGGCCGCACCGGCTGGCGAAGAAGATCGCCGCCGGCGCCCAGTTCGTGCAGAGCCAGTACTGCTACGACGTGCCGATGCTGAAGACCTACATGCAGAAGGTCCGCGATCTCGGCCTCGACGAGAAATGCTTCATCCTCGTCGGCGTCGGGCCGCTGGCGTCCGCCAAGACCGCCAAGTGGATCCGCTCCAACGTGCCGGGCGTCCATATCCCGGATCACGTCATCGCCCGCCTCGAAGGGGCTCAGGACCAGAAGAAGGAAGGCAAGCAGCTCTGCATCGACATCATCAACGAGGTGAAGGAGATCGCAGGCGTCTCCGGTATCCACGTTATGGCCTATCGCCAGGAGGAATATGTCGCGGAGATCGTCCACGAATCGGGCGTCCTGAAGGGGCGCAGGCCGTGGAAACGCGAACCGAACCCGGTCGATGCGCTCGTCGCCGAACGGCTGGAGGAGATCCGCGAGGAAAAGGTCGAGGACCAGCAGCAGCTCGCCGGCATCGCCGCCCAGCACCCCCATTAAACCAGATCGAAAGCCGGCGCGGAATCGCGCCGGAAACCGTCTTTTGAACCCATTGCCCGCGCGCTAGAGTGCTCTCCCGCGCATCCGACCGGAGGAATGAAATGACCCGCACCATCGTCGCGTCCGCCACCCGCGAAATCGTCATCGGCTTCGACCAGCCGTTCTGCGTCATCGGCGAACGCATCAACCCCACCGGCCGCAAGAAGCTCGCCGCCGAGATGATGGAAGGCAACTTCGAAACCGTCATCAAGGACGCGCTGGAACAGGTCGCTGCCGGCGCCACCATGCTCGACGTCAATGCCGGCGTCACCTCGGTCAACCCGAACGAGACGGAGCCGGGCCTGCTCGTCAAGACCATGGAGATCGTCCAGGGCCTCGTCGACGTGCCGCTCTCGATCGACAGCTCCGTCACCGCCGCCATCGAGGCCGCGCTGAAGGTCGCCAAGGGCCGGCCGCTCATCAATTCCGTCACCGGCGAGGAAGAGAAGCTCGAAGCGATCCTGCCGCTCTGCGCCAAGTACAACGTGCCGGTCGTCGCCATCTCCAACGACGAGACCGGCATCTCACAGGATCCGGACGTCCGCTTCGCCGTCGCCAAGAAGATCGTCGAACGCGCCGCCGACTACGGCATCAAGCCGCACGACATCGTCGTCGACCCGCTCGTCATGCCCATCGGCGCCGTCGGCTCGGCCGGCCTGCAGGTCTTCGCCCTCGTCCGGCGTCTCCGCGAAGAGCTGAAGGTCAACACCACCTGCGGCCTCTCCAACATTTCCTTCGGCCTGCCGCACCGCCACGGCATCAATGCCGGCTTCATCCCGATGGTCATCGGTGCCGGCATGACCTCGGCGATCATGAACCCCTGCCGCCCGCAGGAAATGGAGGCGGTGCGCGCCGCCAACGTGCTGAACGGCACCGACGAGAACTGCTACAACTGGATCAAGACCTACCGCGACTACAAGCCCGCCGAAGGCGGCGCAGCCGCTCCGGCCCCGGCTGCGGCCTCTGCCGGCGGCGGACGCCGCGGCGGCCGTGCCGCCCGCGTCGGCGCAGGTGGCGCGAGCGAGTAACCTGCCCTCTCGGCAGCAATGACCTTCTGAGGCACGGCGCTGGCTGCAGCTCTTCTCCCCGACGGGGAGAAGGTGGCGCGCAGCGCCGGATGAGGGGGAAGGTCCATGCCTCTCCATGCCCCCCTCATCTGCCCTTCGGGCATCTTCTCCCCGGCGGGGAGAAGAGGAAGATCATCGCACCTCCCCTTGACGGAAAGGTTCGCCGCAGCAACATGCGGCGAACCGTTTTTTCCATCAGGCCTTTTCATGCTCGACACCATCGCCCGATTCTCGCGCAGATCCCGCGTGCTTGCCCATGGCGACTACCAGGACGCCAAGCATCTTGCCGACTATGTTGCGCTGATCTCGCGGGTGGTCTTCATTTCCGCGCTCTCGGCGATCATCCTCCGCCACGCCGGCGACGCTACGGGCGGCCGCTTGCTCTACTATCCGCTCGCCCTCGGCATGGCGCTCCTCGTGCTGCACCTGATGAAGCACATCTACTGGATGACCTACGACTACGTGAGCTCGTGGTTCGGTTCGCCGGAGACCGACCTGCGCGAGGTGCTCGTCTTCGTCGTCTCTGTCATCGCCACCATGGTGGTCATCCTCGGCATCACCGGCCTCTACCTCGACATCCTGACGAGCACGATCAATATCGGCGCCTGGATCACCTCGGACGAGCCCTGAGGCTCGCATCCCAACGGCCACCCTTGTTTCTCCGCGCGCGGGCGGGCAAAAGTCCGGCGGACGCATGTGCATGTCGGAAATTGACGGACGTCAGCCGCCGGACCCGTGCAGTCTATCGAGAATGGCCGGCCCGTGCCGGCAGAGACGTTCGCACAGGAAAGACGAGTTCGACATGAGCGAAGGCCAGTCCAAGGATCCCCTTATCCTCTTCATGCCCTCCGGCAAGCGCGGTCGCTTCCCCGTCGGCACGCCGGTGCTGGAGGCCGCCCGTTCCCTCGGCGTCTACGTCGAGAGCGTCTGCGGCGGTCGCGCCACCTGCGGCCGCTGTCAGATCGAGGTGCAGGAAGGCAATTTCGCCAAGCACAAGATCGTCTCCTCGACCGACCACATTTCCCCGGTCGGCCCGAAGGAAAAACGCTATGCCGAGGTTCGGACCATCCCCGAGGGACGCCGCCTCTCCTGTTCGGCCCAGATCCTCGGCGACCTCGTTATCGACGTGCCGCAGGATACGGTCGTCAACGCCCAGGTGATCCGCAAGGCTGCCACCGACCGCACGTTCGACCGCAATCCGGCGATCCAGCTCTGCTATGTCGAGGTCGACGAGCCAGACATGCACAAGCCGCTCGGTGACCTCGACCGCCTGAACGTCATGCTGGAAAAGGACTGGGGCTGGCATAACATCCTCGTCGCCCAGCATCTGCTGCCCGATGTGCAGAAGATCCTGCGCAAGGGCAACTGGGGTGTGACCGCCGCCATCCACCGCGATCTGGAAGGTTCGCGGCCGAACCTGATTGCGCTCTGGCCTGGACTGCACAACGAGGCCTATGGCATCGCCTGCGACATCGGTTCGACGACGATTGCCATGCATCTCGTGTCGCTGCTGTCCGGCCGCGTCATCGCCTCCTCGGGCGCGTCGAACCCGCAGATCCGCTTCGGCGAGGATCTGATGAGCCGCGTCTCCTACGTGATGATGAACCCGGACGGGCGCGAGGCCATGACCAAGGCCGTGCGCCAGGCGATCAACGAACTCACCGTAAAGGTCTGCGCCGAGGCCGGCGTCGATCCGAACAGCATTCTCGACGCCGTCTTCGTCGCCAACCCGATCATGCACCACTTGTTCCTCGGCATCGACCCGACCGAGCTCGGCCAGGCGCCGTTCGCGCTCGCCGTGTCAGGCGCCGTGCACACCTGGTCGCGCGAGATCGATCTCGCCATCAACCACGGCGCCCGCGTCTACTGCCTGCCCTGCATCGCCGGCCATGTCGGCGCCGACGCCGCCGGTGCCACGCTCTCGGAAGGACCGCATCGGCAGGACCGCATGATGCTGCTCGTCGATGTCGGCACCAATGCCGAAATCGTGCTCGGTAACCGCCAACACACCGTCGCCGCCTCCTCGCCCACCGGTCCGGCCTTCGAGGGTGCGGAAATCTCCTGCGGCCAGCGCGCCGCCCCCGGCGCCATAGAGCGTGTGCGCATCGACGCACAGACGCTCGAACCCCGCTTCAAGGTCATCGGCGTCGACCAGTGGTCGGACGAGGAAGGCTTTGCCGAAGCCGCGGAAAAGACCGGCATCACCGGCATCTGCGGCTCGGCGATCATCGAGGTCGTCGCCGAAATGTATCTCTCCGGCGTCATCTCCGCCGACGGCGTCGTCGACGGCTCACTGACAGCGAAAAGCCCGCGTATCCTCGAAAACGGCCGCACCTTTTCCTACCTGCTGCACGACGGCGCCCAGAAGATCACCGTCACGCAGAACGACGTCCGCGCCATCCAGCTCGCCAAGGCGGCGCTCTATGCCGGCATCAAGCTGCTGATGGAAAAGCAGGGCGTCAAGACCGTCGATACCATCCGCTTCGCCGGCGCCTTCGGCTCCTTCATCGATCCGAAATACGCAATGGTCCTCGGCCTCATCCCCGATTGCGACCTCTCCGAGGTCAAGGCGGTCGGCAACGCCGCCGGCACCGGTGCACTCATGGCCCTCCTCAACCGCGACTACCGCCGCGAAATCGAGGAAACGGTCCGGCGCATCGAGAAGATCGAGACGGCGCTCGAACCCCACTTCCAGCAGCTCTTCATCGACGCCATGGCGTTGCCCAACAAGGTCGATCCCTTCCCGAAACTCGCCGCCGCCGTCACGCTCCCCGAACGCAAGCTCCTCGCCGACGGCGAAGGCGAAGGCGGCGGACGCAGGAGACGGCGCAGCCGCGAGTGACGGTCGCGGCGCCGCCGCGAGAAATAACAGAGTCCAAGGATCACCCGCGGGGCCACCAGCCAATCTCCCCCCTTGAGGGGAGATGTCGGCGACGCCGACAGAGGGGGGTATTCGCGCCTCACTCAGCCCTCGCGGGCAGTCCGAGCTATCCCTCTCGGAACGCCCCAACCCACCGCGCGGCCGCGGCGGTGAGCACCTCTGCGGGAAAGCCGGAGAAGCCGCTGACGAGGCCCTGCCGGCCTGCGCCGCCGTGATACATCGGCGAAAGCGCCCTGAGTCCGAAGCCGTGCGCGGCAGCGAGGAGCACGTGTTCGGCGTCGCTGCGGCCGGGCGGCGCCTCCACCACCATGTGCAGGCCCTGTTCCGGCGTCGTGACCGCCATGCCGGCATTCTCGAGCACACCGATCAGCCCATCGCGCGCCGCCCGCACCCGCCGCCGGGCCCGCTTGATATGCGCCGAAAAATGCCCGTCGCGCAGGAATTCGGCGAGCGCGCTTTCGAAGAGCGTCGAGGGAAACCGGTCCGTCAGCCGGCGCACCTCGAGGATACGCCCGACCAGCAGTCGCGGCACCACCATGTAGCCGATCCGGAATCCCGGCATCAGCGTCTTCGAAAACGTGCCGACATAGATCACCCGCCCCTCGCCGTCGATGCCCTGCAGCGAGGTGAGCGGCCGCCCTGAGAAGCGGAGCTCGCTGTCGTAGTCGTCCTCGATGATGAAGGCGTCGTTGCGCCGTGCCCAGTCGATCAGCTTGAGCCGCCGCGGCATGGTGAGCGTCACGCCGAGCGGATACTGATGCGACGGCGTCACATAGGCCGCGCGCGCCTGCGGTTGCAGCGCCTCGACGGCCGCCACGTCCATGCCCTCGGCATCCACCGGCACGGCCGTCAGGGCGAGACCGGCGTCGGCAAGTGCTGCCTTCGCCATCGGATAGCACGGGTCCTCGACCCAGACCGCATCGCCCGGCCGCAGGAGCGAGCGGATCACGAGGTCGAGCGCCTGCTGGGTTCCGGAGGTCATGATCACCTGGTCGGGTTCGCAGCGCACCCCGCGCGCCGCGCGCAGATAGGCGGCGATCTCGACCCTCAAATCCTCGCCGCCCGCCGGGTCGCCGTAGTGATAGTGCCGGGCGGAAGGCTGCGTCAGGTGCCGGTTGAGGAGCGTGCGGAAGGTGCGGATCGTCGCCTCGTCCGCCGTCGTGCAGCCGAGTGCGCCGGGAAGCGGTCCTTGCGGTTCCGGCGGACGTGTCCGTGCGCGGACCGGCCGGCCGCCCGTATTCGGCACGGCGCGGGCCACATAGGTTCCGGCCCCCACACGCGCCTCGGCGAAACCGTCGGCGACAAGCATCTCGTAGGCCGCCACTGCCGCGCCCCGCGAAAGCGAGAACCGCGCGGCGAGGTCGCGCGTCGTCGGCAGCTTGGCGCCAGGCGGCAGGCCGCCCTCCTCGATCAGCCGGCGGATTTCCGTGTAGAGCGCCTGCGGCCGCGCGCCCTTCTCCGGCAGCACCGGCATCAGGATCGACCAGTCCGGCGGATTGGTTTGCAAATTTTCCATGAAAGTGGACCTGTTTCGGACCAATGTCGTCGGTTAGCTGTGGCTCGAAACTGCCAAGGACGCAAGCGAGAATCCGCAATGAACGACCAGCCGAGACAAACCGCCTTCCCCGTCAGCCCGAAAAGCCGCATCAGGCGCCTGCATGAGCGCGGCAGCTACGACCGAACGGTGATCTATCCGATCCTCGACGCCGCCTTCCTCTGCCACGTCGCCTACGTGATCGACGGCCAGCCCTTCTGCACGCCGACCATCCACTGGCGCGAGGGCGACCGGCTCTACTGGCACGGCTCGTCGGCAAGCCGCATGCTGCGGCAGTTGAAGACCGGCACCCCCGTCTGCCTCACCGTCAGCCATCTCGACGGCCTCGTGCTCGCCCGCTCCGGCTTCAACCATTCCGCCAACTACCGCTCCGCCATGTGCTTCGGCACGGCGCACATCGTCGACGAAAGGCAAGAGAAGGCGCGCGCCCTGAAGGCGATCGTCGACCGCTTCTATCCCGGACGCACCGCCGAGCTACGGCCCGACGACGCGCAGGAGCTGAAGGCGACCATGGTCATCGGCATGGAGATCGAGGAAGCCTCGGCGAAGGCGCGCGCCAAAGGCGTGGGCGACGACGAGGCCGATTACGGCCTTCCCGCCTGGGCCGGTGTCATCCCGGTCCAGACGGTGATCGGCGCGCCGGAAATCTCGCCGCATGTGCCTGAGGGCGTCGCATTTCCCGCCCACCTCGCGCATTTCCGCGAGGGCCGCAGGCTCGACGACGTCCTTCTGGAAAGCCAGTCGCTCTACGAGCGCACGGCCGAAGACTGAAGTGTCAGGCGGCCATCCCGATCATCTCGGAATAGGCGTAGCGGATGCTGTCGGCCACCGCGTCGATCGTCTCCGAGGTTTCCGGTCCCCTGAGCAGGCGCACCTCAAAGCTGCCGAGATCGGGAAGCCCGTGCTTGGAGCCGAGCGCCACCATGTCGGCGGTCAGATAGCTGCGCGGCAGCGGCGCGACGGCGAGGTCGGCGATCACGGCGGCGCGCTGCGCCATGCTGTGGGCCGAGAGATAGGCGATCCTGTAGGAGCGCTTGTCGCGGTCGAGCCTGGAGAGCGCGTCCGCCCGCCAGCAGCAGCCGTCCTCCCAGATCGACACCGGCAGCGGATCGCGCAGATGCGCCGTGCCGCATTTGGCGGCGGCCCAGACCAGCTGCTCCTTGTGCACCACCTCGCCCTCGATCGAGATCGTGCCGGGTGCCGAGTTGACGAGCGTCAGGTCGAGCCGCTGTTCGGCGAGCCGCCGGCGCAGCGCCCCGCTGCTGTCGACGGTCAGGTCGACCATGATCAGCGGATAGACCTCCGCGAAGCGCTTGAGGATCGTCGGCATGAACCGCTCGCCGATGTCGTCCGGCGCGCCGAGGCGGACCACGCCCTTCATCTCGGGCATGCGGAAGCGGCCGACCGCCTCGTTGGAGAGCGCCAGCATCCGCCGGGCATAGGGCAGCAGCGTCTCGCCGCTCTCCGTCAGCGTCACGGAACGCGCGTCGCGCAGGAAGAGCGTCGTGTCGAGCTGTTCCTCGAGCTTCTTGATCTGCATGGAAACCGCAGACGGCGTCCTGAAGACGGCATCTGCGGCGGTGGTGAAGCTGCCGGTTTCGGCGATCGCCACGAAGGTCCGCAGCACATCGTTGTCGAGCAGTGGCAGGGGCTGGCGCATTGTCAGAGTCATGGTCGGCTCCGTCGGTCGGATCAATCAATTAATTTGAACATAGAGAACATATCATTTCGTTTGATTGAATGTCAACCGAGGTTCATCCTTTCCTCATACAGTCATCGCTGAAGGAGGAAGTCATGCGGTTCACATCGCTCTCGCAGAAGATCCCGGATCTCGGCGTCACCCGCGCGCTGAGAAAGATCGCCGCCCGCAACGCGCGCCGGCGCAGCATCCGGCAGATGGAAGCCCTGTCGCTCGCCCTGCAGAGGGATGTCGGCTGGCCTGAAATCGCCCGTCGGATGGAGGCCTATGACAGGGAAACACATCACTGGATGTGATTTCCGACATCAGAAACATTCGTTTGATTGATGAATGAACGAAGCGCATACCGGTAACGTCTGCAGCGCAGGCGTTGCAGAAACGAGGAGATCACCATGACACTGGCAAGCTTCGGTACCACCTTCACCGGCAGCCGGACCCTCCGGCGGCCTCTCTCCCTGGCCGCGCTCACGGCCCCTCTCGCCTCCACCGCGACGCAGTTGCGCCGCTGGCACGACCGCCGCCGCACGGAGCGGGCGCTGGAGGGCATGCCGCTCGACCTGCGCAAGGATATCGGCTGGCCCTCTGCCGCTCCGCAGCAGCGCCCGGGACGAAACCTGCGCTCATGCGCCTGATTGCGACATGGCGGCGGCTCGCCCGCCGCCGCCTGCCGCCGGCGCCTGCGCGGACGCATCCCGGAGATGTGTGTTGCAATGCCCTGCAATTCCCGGGATATGCGCCACCGATCTCCGCCCGCCGCCCTGACGTGAGGCTCGATGACCATTGTGCAGCACGGAATGTCGCTAATTCGCACCTCCGGCGATAGCGATGTCGCTTTTCTTTACGATCATGTCGCTTTAAGGATATCCAGGTGACCGTTTCCCAGCGAGGAATATGGTATCGCCGCCTGATCCGGATTGCCGCCATGAGCAAAAGCCCTCTCAAGAAACGTTCTCTCGTCTTCTTCCTCGTGCCGCAGTTCACGCTGCTGCCGTTCGCCGGCGCCGTCGAGACGCTGCGCATCGCCAACCGGATGCTCGGCTATGACGCCTACGAATGGCGCATCGCTTCCGCCGACGGCCAGCGGGTGCTCTCCTCGAGCGGCATCGGTATCGAGGTCAACACCGCGCTCGCCGACGAGCGCCGCTTCCTCTCCGGCGAGAACCGGCCGAACATGGTGCTTGTCTGCTCGGGCATCGACGTCGAGACCTTCTCCAACAAGTCGGTCAATGCCTGGCTGCGCGAGGCCTACAACCGCGGCGCCGCCGTCGGCAGCCTCTGTACCGGCGCGCACGTGCTGGCCCAGGCCGGCCTGCTCAACGGCAAGCGCTGCGCCATCCACTGGGAAAACCTGCCCGGCTTCTCCGAGAGCTTCCCGCAGGCGGAGGTCTATGCCGATCTCTACGAGGTCGACGGCAATCTCTACACCTGCGCCGGCGGCACCGCCTCTCTCGACATGATGCTGAATCTCATCGGCCAGGATTTCGGCGAAGGCCTCGTCAACCGGGTCTGCGAGCAGCACCTGACCGACCGCGTGCGCAGCGCCAACGACCGCCAGCGCCTGCCGCTTCGCGCCCGCCTCGGTGTACAGAACGGCAAGGTTCTCTCTATCATCGAACTCATGGAAAGCAATCTCTCCGAGCCGCTGTCGCTTCTGGAGATCGCCGACCATGCCGACCTGTCGCGCCGCCAGATCGAGCGCCTCTTCCGTCAGGAAATGGGCCGGTCGCCCGCCCGCTACTACCTCGAGATCCGCCTTGATCGCGCCCGCCACCTGCTGGTGCAGTCGTCGATGCCGGTCGTCGAGGTGGCGGTCGCCTGCGGCTTCGTCTCCGCCTCGCACTTCTCCAAGTGCTACCGTGAGATCTACAACCGCTCGCCCCAGCAGGAGCGGGCCGAGCGCAAGCTGATGTCGGCGCGCACCGCGGCCTTGGCGACAACGGCGGTGGCGGCGTAAGCCGCGTCAGCCGTAGAGGCTCCACAGGAAGCGCAGCGAAACCACGGTCAGGAAGGCGGCAAAGCCGAGCTCGAGCTGACGCTTGCTCATCGCGTGCGCCAGCTGCGCCCCGATCGGTGTCACCACCATCGCCACCGGAATGATGAGGGCGAACGCGATCCAGTTGACGAAACCGGTCGACAGCGGCGGCAGCCCCGTCTCGCCCCGTCCGGCGGCGACGTAGCCGATCAGCGCCGGGATCGAGATCAGCACCCCGACGCCGGAAGACGTCGCCACCGCCTGGTGGATCGGCCGCCGGTAGAGCGTCATGAAGGTATTGTTGAGCACGCCGCCGCCGATCCCCATCAGACCGGAGATCAAGCCGAGAACCGTGCCGACGGCGAAGCGCACCGGCTCGCCCGGCAGGTCGTCGCCGAGATGCAGCCGGTTGGTCAGGAAGACCATGCGCGCGGCGAGCAGGAGCGCGATCACCGCGAAAATCAGCCGCAGCATCTCGCTGGAAGCATGCGAGACGGCGACGGTCGCCAGCACCGCGCCGAGCGGCACCGCCACGATCCACCCCTTCAGCAAGTCCATGTCGACCAGCCCGCGCTTCCTGTGCGCCGTGAAGGAGCGGATCGAGGTCGGCACGATGATCGCCGTCGACGTCCCGACCGCCAGGTGCATGATGACGGCCGGATCGATGCCCACATAGCCGAAGACCTGGTAGAAGACCGGCACCAGCACGGCGCCGCCGCCGATGCCGAGCAGGCCGGCCAGCAGTCCGGCAAGCGCGCCGGAGACCACCAGCAGCACGGCGAAGAAGACGAGATCGGGCAAGGTGGACATGGGCATTCCTTCGGCGCCCGGCAAGGCCGGTCGAAGATGGAGGCAGCGCGGCAATCATCGCGCGACCTCCCCGGCCGTGACGGGTCAGGTATCGGTTTCTGGCCGCGGGCAGGATCGGACCCGATCCGTCGCGCGCATGCCTCTGGTTTGAGGGTTTAGTCTATCGCGCCATCGGTGCAAGGTCGCCTCTGGCGGTTGCAGTACGCCCGTCGGACCGCATCGGTTACAGGTCGCCGTCCGTCGTTTGCGGCGCGCCCGGCTGCACCAGAACCGGGTTGTCGGTGCCGATGCCGTCGATCACCGGCTGGTCGGTATTGCCCTCGGCAATCGTCATCGGCCCGGTCGGCACCGGTTCGACCGTCTCTTCCACTGCAGCCGCATCGCCGCCCGCCACACCGAGCCCGGCGTCGATATTGATCCCGTCCTCGGGAATGGCATAGGCGCCGGCAGATGCCTGTTCCGGGGCGGCAAGCCCTTCCCCGCCCGCGGCGTCCGCGGTCGTGTCGGCGGCATCGTCGAGCGGCGCACTGGCAACCGGCATGGACGCCTGCGCGCCGGTCGTCCCGGCCAGATTCGGCGTATTGAGATAGTCGATCGCCTGCGCGCCGCCATTATGGGCGGCTCCTGCGGAATAGGCGCTTTCCTCCACGTCCTCGCGATCGACACGGCTAACCCGGCCGATCAGCCGGCGTCCGGAAACCTCCGTCCCGACCGGGCCTTCGATCATGGTCGAATCGGATGTGTCGCCGATCTCCGCCGGCGGGATCAGTTCGTCCGACATGCAGCCGGTCAGCGCCGTTCCGGACGCAAGCACCAGCATCGAACGCTGCAGAAAGGAAACGAACGCCATACCAGGACCCACTCTGCCGCCGCCGGCCAAACCGGCGAATTCACCTGAAAGCTTACGGCCAAGCCGTAAACGTTTCGTTGTCCCGCCACCCCGGCCGCAACCGTCGCACACTTGCGCCGGCGACAAGCCTCCCCTTCGAGCGTCGTAATTGCGGAGACCGGCGATTTTGCCTAATCAGGTCCGGTAGCACGAAATGAAGGAACAGACGTCATGACCGACACCGCCAGGCCCTGTGGCGAACTCACGCTCCGTACGCTCGCCATGCCCGGCGACGCCAACGCCGCCGGCGACATCTTCGGCGGCTGGGTCATGGCGCAGATGGACCTCGCCTCCGGCATCCGCGCCGCCGAGCGCGCCCGCGGCCGCGTCGTCACCGCCGCGGTAAAGGAAATGGCCTTCGACATGCCGGTGAAGATCGGCGACACGCTCTGCGTCTATACCGACATTGCAAGGGTCGGCCGCACGTCCATCACGCTGTCGGTCGAAGTCTGGGCACAGCGTTACCTCACCCACACGATGGAAAAAGTCACCGCCGCCACCTTCGTCATGGTGGCGCTCGACGCCGCCGGCAAGCCGACCCCGGTTCCGGCAGCCTGACGAGAGGCCTTCTCCCCCTCGGTGGGGGAGAATGGAATTTCAACATCTTAGCTGAAAGCTAAGTGTTAGAAATTCCACGTGAGGGGGTCGGTATTCAGACTACACCCCGGTAGTGCGAGGCGCCGCGCGCGACTCGCCTTTCCCCTTGCGGGAGAGGCTACAAAATCACGATCTTGGTGAAGCCAGGTCGTAGATTTTGTTGGCAAGGGGGTCCGGACCGAACTGCCTCATATCCGTTGTCAGCAAAACTCTGCCTGTTCCGACATTGATGTCGCAGCGCATGTGGATTCTCGGGTCGAGCCCGAGGATGACGATCTTTCATGTGTCGCCGGGTGCCGCGGACTTATCTCTGCGCTGCAAGGTTTCCGCTTTGGACACCGCATCCGCACCCACTCCGTCATCCTCGGCCTTGATGTACAGACCTGATACATAGCTGACAGATGTTCGGAGACATGCCTGACACTTCCCGGAGAGGTTCCGGGAGGTCGAGATGGCTTGGGAGACGAAGTCTGTGGTGGATCAGCGATTGGAGTTTTGCCGGTTGGCGGGGCTTGAGGGGGCGAATGTCTCGGCGTTATGCCGGCGCTTCGCAATCAGCCGGCAGACGGGCTATGTCTGGCTGAAGCGTCTGGGAGCCGGCGAGACGCCGCAGGATCGCTCACGCCGTCCGCATAGCAGTCCGCGTCGCACTGAGGCAGCGCTCGAACAGGCGGTTCTGGAGATACGCGACAGGCATCCCGCCTGGGGCGCCCGCAAGATTGCCCGCAGTCTGGAGAATGCCGGGATCGATCCGCCAGCCGCCTCGACGGTTCATGCCATTCTGGTTCGTCACGAGCGGATCGCCACACCTGCTGGTGCGGGGCCGGCTTACGGACGTTTCGAGCGCGAGGCACCGAACCTGCTCTGGCAGATGGACTTCAAGGGCCGCTTTCAGCTCGTCTCGGGGGATTGGTGTCACCCGCTCACCATCCTCGACGACCATTCAAGGTTTGCCATCGGGCTCGAAGCCTGCGCCGACGAGCGTATGCCGACGGTTCGCGACAGATTGGAGAGCATCCTGCGGCGTCACGGCCTGCCGATGGCGATCTATGCCGACAACGGCAAGCCATGGGGAACGGGCGTTCCCCATGGCTGGACACGCCTGCGCGTCTGGCTCCTCAAGCTGGGTATAGACCTCATCCACGCCCGCCCCTACCATCCGCAAGGGCGCGGCAAGAACGAACGCTTCCACCGCAGCCTCAAGGCCGAAGTCCTGGCCTTCGCGCCGCTGTCGAACCCAGACAGGCCCAGAGGGCATTCGACCGCTGGCGCGACCTCTACAATCCTGTTTCATAACGCCCATCTTTCTATGTTGTTGAAGGGAATAAGCTTTCCTGATCTGGATGCGATCCTGTGGGGTGTCGGGGGTTCTGCCGGGCGCGATCGAGGATCTGACGTGCTTGTAAGGTCGCGAGTTTTGAACGGCTGAAGATCCATGGGCCATCGGGTAGCGGATGAGCCCCCTAAATATCGCCAGCCTCGGCCGCCAGACGCAGCGTCTTTGGCGTTATCCCGAGTAACTTCGCCGCGCCGCCCAGATTAAGCCATGGCTCGACCCCGTCGATCTGCGGACGGAAGACCGGAATCTTGCGATATGACCTCAGCGCGGTGACCCGCTCCCGTGTCCAGCGATTGCCATTGCCGGTTGTCAGTCCGTTGCGATTGAGGACACCGGCAATCACATCATCATTGGCGAGTAAGACGAGCTGTCTCACAGCGTCGACAATGTCGTCAGGGGTCGCGTTTCTTTGGCCGCGGCGTCGCTTCGGCAGGCGCAGCTCGGTGTGGACGCCTCCAACCCAATGAATGACGAGGACGATCTCAGAAGTTCCATCATCGAGATCGGCGACCACTTCATTGATGAGCGTGCGCACGATGCGCTTCTTCAGCCTTGCATCGGTTGTCGGCGCCGTCCAGACGGTGCGAAGGTTTCCCGCAAGTGCGGTTACCTGTGATGCGGACATGGGGAACGGCTGAGGCGTAACTGTCCGATGTTTGGCAATCCTGGTCTCGATCTCGCCGACGCGTGCGAGTGTCCTATTCCAGCGCGCTTCGAGCTCTGACGTTACAAGTCTGTTCTCCGGATCGGCCGCGTCATATTGCCGGAATGCCCGGTCGGCTACATAGCGTGCTGCCTCGAGGTCGCGTAGCAGGGCATCCTGAACCTGATCGCGTTGGCTGGCCATATTGCGTTCCGCCTCAACGGCGGCCGCAATGGCTCCTGGTTCGACTACGCCGAGCAGCGCCTCCTCGATCGCATCATCGACCCGCAGACCGCCGAAGGCGATGCAACGTGGTTCGCCATTATCGAGTAGACCACGCCAACAGGAATAGCGCGGAATGTTATGCTTGTTTCCGGTGTACCGGACGGTCAGCTTTCGACCGCATCTCTTGCAACGGAAAAGGCCGGCAAGCAGAGCGTCGCCGTGCTTCGGCGCCCCGTGATGGCGGCTGGCTGGCACATTGTCGCTTACCATCTTGCGGATCTCCTCCGCCCGTTCCCAACTGACGTAACCTTCATGTGCATCCGGGATCAGCGCCAGCCATTCATCACGCGCCTTGCGACGAATTCCAGACCGGCCATCGTATCGGGGCACGGAGCGACTCTTACCATAAGCGTAAGCGCCTCCGTAGATCGGGTTCGCAATCATCCGGTGGATGGTGGCATAATTTGGCCTGCGCCAGATGACGTCACCATTGGTATACCTGACCGGCAGGTCCAGCCCCTGCTCGAGGAACCATAGCAGAGCCTGCCGCGCACTGCCGAGTTCGGCAACCTTGTCGAAGACGAGCGCGATGGCTTCCTGGATGCGTCGGTCGGGATCCTTCTCGATCCTGTCACCGGCCTTCACGAAGCCGGCCGGAACAGTGACCACGAGTTCACCGCGGCGAGCCTTCTCATAGCGGGCGGAAAGGGAACGCTGACGCAAGAGATCGAGTTCATACTCGTTGAGGCTGCCCTTCAAACCCAAGAGCAGGCGGTCGTTGCCCTGGCGGGGCGCATAAACTGCTTCCTGGTCGACCAGGACGGTATCGACAACGCGGCACATCTCGATGAGTTGCTGCCAATCGCGGCTGTTCCGGGCGAAACGCGATACCTCACGCGCGGCCACGGCGCCAACCTTGCCAAGGCAGACTTCCGCCACCATCCGATCAAATCCAGCGCGGGTCACGCCGCCGGCGGCCGAACGACCAAGATCGTCATCCACCGTCTCTATTTGTGACCATCCAAGCGCTGCCAGACGGTCGCGCATGGCGTACTGGAGGGCGCTGCTCTCTCGATTATGCAGAACCTGGTGAGCCGAGGACTGCCGAACATAGAGGATGGCCTTCCGCTCCAGATGATGCGGCCCGATCTTCTCATGCATCATGATCGGCCTCCTTCTGTTGGGAGGCATGTCCGCACTTTGCGTGATCGACGAACAGCCGCACGATGAGCACCGTCAACGCTTGGCGGGTCTCCTCCGGCAACTCCGGCCATTGCGGCGTCCCTGCCGTTTTCCCCCGCTGCGGGGCCGAGAACAGATCGAACTGGCATGTCATGGGCTGGCGAGGCATGAACATCTCTCCGACTCGTTTCGTGAGAGACCAATGCTGCGCCCATTACCGAAGATTGCGATGAGGCATCAGCGTCCTTCAGCAATCTTGCCAAAATATGCAGGCTTGCGAGATCGACGTGCGGAACCGGCAGGCTGCGCCAACAACCACTCACTGATCGGTCGAACATCCACGACGGGACCTCAAGAAGTCGACCAGAAGAAGAACCAGAAAGGCTGCAGCGGAAAACATGCCTCCCTTTGGACACCGCCTCATGCACGTGAACGAGCCGCCCAGACCAGGGATGCCACGGATACAAAAGCTCGCGAACCTCGGTCCCGTGGGTGTTCTGTCGTCGTGTTGTACAACCACGACCGGCCTCATGAGGGTATCGCCATGGCCGTGCCTGCCAGCCGTTACACGCCCTCGCCGCGAAACTTTCCTGCCACCGTTCCCGAGCCCGTCTACGACCAGGGCGAGATCGTCAGGCGTGTCAGCACCACAAAGGCCTATGTCGCCTTCAAGGGGCTGGCATGGCGCGTGCCGAAAGCGTTCCAGGGAGAGACGCTCGCCATCAGGCCTCTCGCCCAAGACGGCCATTACGGCGTCTTCTTCGCAGCAAATCAGATCGCTCTCATCAACCTCAACAAAAGCCAATGAGTGTCAGGCATGTCTCCGAACACCTGTCAGGCATGTCTCCGGGCTTTACACTTGACCCGAGGATCCACGGACTCCCGCAGGTCCGTCACGCCCGGAAGATCAGTGACGCACCGAGCGCGATCAGCGCGAAGCCGGCGGCATGCCCCCAGGTCAGCGATTCCTTCAGCCAGAAGACCGAGAAGCCGGAGAAGACCAGCAGCGTGATCACCTCCTGCATGGTCTTCAACTGGGCGGCGGAATAGACCTGCGCGCCGATGCGGTTTGCCGGCACCGCCAGGCAGTATTCGAAGAAGGCGATCCCCCAGCTGACGAGGATCGCCGCAAAGATCGCGCTGTGGCGGAATTTCAGGTGCCCGTACCAGGCAAATGTCATGAACACGTTGGAAAAGGACAGCAGCACGATCGGCCAGATCGCCGCCGGATTGAGAAGACTGGGCATGAAACACCGGAATGACTGAGTGGGAACGAGGCCGGCCGACCGCTGTCGCGAATCACCGGAACGGCGATGAAACTCGCCGAAGGCGGCCAAAATACCAAGCGTTTTTCCGTGCTGAGACCTGGCGAAGGACTGGCCGGAAGCCGAGGGCGGATGAGGCCGACAACCGTGCCGCCGCCCGGCGGGGGTGTCGGTGGAGGCCTCGGTTGTCCTGGCGTTCTCCTGACTGAGCCCCTGTCTTGGAATTTCTAGCACTTGGCTATCGCCAAGGTGCTGAAATTCCATTCTCCCCCGCAAGGGGGAGACAAACCCGCCTGTTACGCACCGCCGTTCCTGAGCTCCGACAAGATCGTCAGACAGATACCGTCGAGGTTCTTGTCGATATCACCGTTCCAGAACCGGAGAATGCGGAAATCCTGGGAGCGGAACCAGGCATCGCGCTTCTCGTCCCGCTCGCTCATCGCGTGTTGGTGACCGTCGACCTCGATGATCAGTCGCGCCTCGAAGCAAACGAAATCGAGAATGTAGCCATCGAGCGGCACCTGCCGCTTGAACTTGTGACCCTCCAGTTGCCTGCTGCGCAGCACCTGCCACAAACGGCCTTCTGCCGGCGTTGCGTCAATGCGCATGGCACGGGCAAATCGGCGGTGCTGTTTCGGAATGTCACGGTGCATCGGGAGCTCCAGCGTCGACGGAGAGAGCGCTTATAATGCATCCACTGCCGATGGTTGTGTAGGTGGCCTGCACGATACGTCACCCTCGTCTCGCGAAGGCACCGCCGGTACGACCTCACCTCTCCCCTTGCGGGAGAGGACGAAAAATCGAGGGCTTAGGCGCGCGCAAGCCGCCTAAACCTCAGATTTTTCAGGTGAGGGGCACGGTTGTCGTGGCACGATCCTGACGGAGCCGCTCACTTGGACTTTCTGGCACCTGGCTGTCGCCAAGGCGCCTCTTCGCCTTCGCGCGGCGTCGCGCTCAGGCCTCCATTCGCTGAAATCGAGCCACTGGATCGATTTTCGGCCTTCGGCCATCGCTCCGAAGTTTCGCCTGCAAGGGGGATATCCTGCGGTCCATCCCATTGCCGCCGTCATTCCGCATTCGAGCCCGGAGCGAGCCGGGCGGTGTCGATGAGCTGAGGACTCCTGTTCCGTATCATCGAGCGGACTTCGTGTGACCGGCCCCCTGCGTCAATCCGTCACCACCGTTAAGCGAATTTTATTACACCCGCCTCATGCTGGCATAGAAGACATTGTCCCGGACAAGACACGAAGAAACGGACGGGCGGGGGGAAGAGTGGATACGCGCAACGGTTCCCGTAAGGAACAGCACCAGGCCGAACTGGTCCGCTTCCAGGCCGACCTGATCATGTCCAGCCACACCTCGACGCTGCTGTTCAACGGCTTCATAACGCTGTCCACCGCCGGAATCACGGTCATCAATCATGGGCCATCGCTCGGCGTCACCGTCTGGGCCGCCATCGTCCTGCTGACGCTCGCTTTCCGTTACGCCGCCGCCGCCGGCGGTATCCGCAGCGGCATGCTCGAACGCCGGCCCGGCGATGTCCTCACGCTGCTCTCCTTCGGCGCACTCATCTCCGGCCTCGCCTGGAGCGCGCTGCCTTTTTCCGTCGACGGGTTCGACGGCTCGGGCCGTGACGCCGTCCTCTTCCTCATCATGGTCGGTACGGCCTCCGGGGCGATCATCAAGGGCATCGGCTACAGTCAGCTTGCCACGGCCTTCGCCACGCCGCTCATGCTCTCCATGCTTACCTCGCTGGTGCTCTCCGGCAACTCCGCCTCGCTGGTTCTGGCCGTCAACACCGTCGCCCTGATGACCGTCCTCTACCGCCACAGCATGTCCGCCGAGCAGGTCTTCGCCAGCAACGAGCTCGCCAAGCTGCAGGCGACCGATCTCGCGCATTCGCTATCCGATGCCCATGGTGACATCCTGCGCAAGAACGGACGGCTCGAGGTGCTCGCCAAGTGCGATCCCGTCACCGGCCTTGCGAACCGGACCCATTTCAACAGCCGTCTCGGCGGCGATGTCGCCCGTGCGGTCGCCGTCGACGAGCCGGTCGCCCTGCTGCTCCTCGATCTCGACCGTTTCAAGTCGATCAACGATTCCTTCGGTCACAGCGCGGGTGACGCCGTGCTGATGGAAGTCGGCCGGCGGCTCCGCCGGGTGGTCGGCGAGGATGGTCTCGTCGCCCGCCTCGGCGGCGATGAGTTCGGCATCATTCTCACCGGCAGCGACGCGCGCCGGCGGGCGCTCGCCTATGCCACGGAACTGCAGAACGCCAGCCAGGAGCCCGTGCCGGTCGGCGGAACTTCCGCCGTGATCGGCCTCAGCGTCGGTCTCGCCTGCTTCCCGGCGCAGGCGTCGAGCGCCGAGGAACTGATGGCCTTCGCCGACATGGCGCTCTACGAGGCCAAGGATCACGGCCGGCGCCGCATCCGCGAATTCGATCCGGCGCTGAAGGCGCGCATCGAGCGCCAGCATGCGGTCGAACAGGACCTCGCCGAGGCGATCCGCGACGGCTCCGTCGAGGCGTGGTTCCAGCCGCAGGTGCGGCTCGACACCGGCGCCGTCACCGGCTTCGAGGCGCTGCTGCGCTGGACCCATCCGCGTCTCGGCCCGATCTCGCCGCCCGAGGTCGTCCAGGCCGCCCATTCCCAGCATCTCGCCGAAGCGCTGACCGAGCATGTCGCGACCGCCGCCTGCGACCTGCTGACCCGCCTGCCGTCGCTCGGACTGCAGGATGCGACCGTCGCCATCAATATCTCGCCGCGGGAGTTCTCGCTCTACTGCGTCGCCGACATGCTCGGCCGTGTCGCCGGTCCGCGCGAGATCAACCCCGCCTTGCTCGAGGTCGAGATCACCGAAGAGGCGACGCTCGATACCGAAGGCGCCGGCGAACAGCTGAAGCGGCTGGAGAATGCCGGCTACAAGCTTGCCGTCGACGATTTCGGCATGGGTCATTCCTCCCTCGCCTACCTCATCGACCTCAAGGTCGACCGGCTGAAGATCGACCGCAGCTTCGTCAAGGGCGTCGCCGGCTCGCGCACCAACCAGAGCCTCATCGCCGCCCTCGTCGGTCTCGGCCACGCGCTGGCGCTCGACATCGTCGTCGAGGGGGTCGAAACGGCCGAGGATGCCGAGGTGCTGGCGCTGCTCGGCTGCCGCGTCGCCCAGGGCTACCACTTCGCCCGTCCGATGCCGCTCGCCGCCCTCTTCGGCTGGCTCGGCGCGGATCGTCCCGCCCCGCAGAAGGACGGCCGCGCGGTCGCCTGACCCGTTCGTCGGCGAGTGGCGATCCCCGTCCTGACAGTTCCTGTCAGCAGCCTGCGTCGCGTTTCCCTTTTGTACTCATTTTTTCGCCGCCGCCCCTTTCCATCCGCCGGCCGTTTCTCCATATTCGGCGCATGGCCAAGACACCGAAGAATCCCGCCGCCCGCCCGGGCGAAGCGGCCCTGAATGCGAAGACCGGATTTGAAGAAGCGCCGCAGGCCGCATTCGAGGGCGCGCCGCTCGCCGGTTCCGTCGCCGACTGGGTGAAGCAGCTCGAGGCGGAGGCGGAAGCCTCCTCCGTCGAGAGCCAGCGCGACATCGCCTCCAAGGCCGGCAAGCACCGCAAGAAGGTCGAGAACGAGGCGCGCAAGCACGCCGAGGCAGTGGAGGTGGCGGCCAAAGCGAAGCGCAGCGGCCAGGCGACCGCCTCCAAAACCTCCCGCGGCGTGTCGATCGGCGCCTCCTCCGACCCGAAGACCCGTGCCGCCGCCGGCCTCAACCCGGTGGCCGGCCTCGACGTGTCGCTCGAGGAGGCCAGGAACCTCGCCCCCGGTGCCGTCACCGCCACCGTCGACGCCCTGTCGAAGCTCATCGAGAGCGGTAATCCGCTGTTCAAGAACGGCGAGATCTGGGTGCCGCACCGCCCCGCCCGGCCGGAAAAGTCGGAGGGCGGCATCGCCATCCGCATGCAGTCCGACTACCAGCCCGCCGGCGACCAGCCGACCGCCATCAAGGATCTCGTCGAGGGGCTGAATACCGGCGACCGCACCCAGGTCCTGCTCGGCGTCACCGGCTCGGGCAAGACCTTCACCATGGCCAAGGTGATCGAGGCGACCCAGCGCCCGGCGGTCATCCTCGCGCCCAACAAGACGCTCGCCGCCCAGCTCTATTCGGAGTTCAAGAACTTCTTCCCCGACAACGCGGTCGAGTACTTCGTCTCCTACTACGACTACTACCAGCCGGAGGCCTACGTCCCGCGCTCCGATACCTATATCGAGAAGGAATCGTCGATCAACGAGCAGATCGACCGGATGCGCCACGCCGCCACCCGCGCCATCCTCGAGCGCGACGACTGCATCATCGTCGCCTCCGTCTCCTGCATCTACGGTATCGGCTCGGTCGAGACCTATACGGCGATGACCTTCCAGATGTCGGTCGGCGACCGGCTCGACCAGCGCCAGCTTTTGGCCGACCTCGTCGCCCAGCAGTACAAGCGCCGCGACATGGATTTCCAGCGCGGCTCCTTCCGGGTCCGCGGCGACACCATCGAGATATTCCCCGCCCACCTGGAGGATGCCGCCTGGCGCATCACCATGTGGGGCGACGAGATCGAGGCGATCACCGAGTTCGACCCGCTGACCGGCCAGAAGACCGGCGACATGCAGACGGTGAAGATCTACGCCAACTCGCACTACGTCACGCCCCGGCCGACGCTGAACGCCGCCATCAAGGCGATCAAGGACGAGCTGAAGGGCCGCCTCGCCGAGCTCGAAGCCGCCGGCCGCCTGCTCGAAGCCCAGCGGCTGGAACAGCGCACCCGCTACGACGTCGAGATGCTGGAGGCCACCGGCTCCTGCGCCGGCATCGAGAACTATTCGCGCTATCTCACCGGCCGCAAGCCCGGCGAGCCGCCGCCGACGCTCTTCGAATACATCCCCGACGACGCGCTGATCTTCATCGACGAGTCCCACGTCACCATCCCGCAGATCGGCGGCATGTATCGCGGCGACTTCCGCCGCAAGGCGACGCTCGCCGAATACGGCTTCCGCCTGCCGTCCTGCATGGACAACCGCCCGCTCCGCTTCGAGGAATGGGACGCCATGCGCCCGCAGACGGTCGCCGTCTCCGCCACCCCCGGCGGCTGGGAGCTCGACCAGTCCGGCGGCGTCTTCGCCGAACAGGTGATCCGCCCGACCGGCCTCATCGACCCGCCGGTCGAGGTCCGCGCGGCCAAGACCCAGGTCGACGACGTGCTCGGAGAGATCCGCGAGGTGGCGCTCAAGGGTTACCGCACGCTGGTCACCGTGCTCACCAAGCGCATGGCCGAGGACCTCACCGAATACCTGCACGAGCAGGGCGTGCGCGTCCGCTACATGCATTCCGACATCGACACGCTGGAGCGCATCGAGATCATCCGCGATCTCCGCCTCGGCGCCTTCGACGTGCTGGTCGGCATCAACCTCCTGCGCGAGGGCCTCGACATCCCCGAATGCGGCTTCGTCGCCATCCTCGACGCCGACAAGGAAGGCTTCCTCCGTTCGGAAACCTCGCTGATCCAGACCATCGGCCGCGCCGCGCGAAACGTCGACGGCAAGGTCATCCTCTATGCCGACCAGATCACCGGCTCCATGAGCCGCGCGATGGACGAGACCGCGCGCCGCCGCGAAAAGCAGATAGCCTACAACATCGAGCACGGCATCACGCCGGAATCGGTCAAGGCCCGCATTTCCGACATCCTCGATTCCGTCTACGAGCGCGATCACGTCCGCGCCGACATTTCCGGCGTCGGCGGCAAGGGTTTCGCCGATGGCGGCCATCTCGTCGGCGCCAACCTCCAGGCCCACCTCAACGCGCTCGAAAAGCAGATGCGCGACGCCGCCGCCGACCTCGACTTCGAAACCGCCGCCCGCCTCCGCGACGAAATCAAGCGCCTCAAGGCCGTCGAACTCGCCGCCATGGACGATCCCATGGCACGGCAAGAGGCGGCGAGCGCCGAGGGCGCGAGGGGGAATGGAAAAACACCGGCAAAGACACAGGAAGGCGGCAAGGGCGGCGGCCCGCGCACCCACCTCCCCCTTGAGGGGGGAGGTCGCGCGGAACGCGCGGGTGGGGGTGACGACGTCACGGATCACCCCACCCCGGACCTGCGGTCCGACCCTCCCCCTCAAGGGGAGGGTGAACCCCGCGTCTCGCTCTCCTCGCGCTCGAAATCCGGCCGCCCGGAGGGCAAGGGCAGCTACTTCGCCAAACCGCACCTCGACGAGATGGGCGCCGACGGCGCCGTCCCGGCCGGCCGCTCGCTCTTCCGCAAGAACACCCTCGACGAAATGACCGTCGGCCGCACCGAAAAACCGGTGACCGGCAAAGTCCCCGAGAAGCCGGCCGTCCCCCCTTCTCCCCAGCGGGGAGAAGGTGCCCGAAGGGCGGATGAGGGGGACTCCCTCCCCTCTGAGGCGAACTTGGTGAGGGGGTCAAATGCCTCCGACGACCCTCGCCCCATCATCCGCGCCCGCCCCGGCGCCGGCTCCTACGAGGACCCGGCCGACCAGAAAAAGAAGGGCCGCACCAAGGGCAAGACGGGGAAACCGGGACGGTGACCTCCTTCTCCCCCTTGGCGGGGAGAATGGAATTTCAACATCTTAGCCGAAGGCTAAGTGTTAGAAATTCCAAGTGAGGGGGTCGGTATCGGCGCACAGCACATCCCCCTCACCTGCGATTTCTGGCGCTTACGCCTTCGGCCTAAGCTGCCGAAATCGCTTCCTCTCCCTCAGGGGGAGAGGAACAGCCGCCGTGACGCCACGAGTCCCTTCTCCCCATCCCGATGGGGAGAAGGTGCCGGCAGGCGGATGAGGGGCAAGCGTAAGAACCGCAACGGCATCGGCAGCAGGCCGATCTTCCTCGCCTTGTGGGGGAGATGTCCGGCAGGACAGACGGGTGCCGCCCGCACGCCCCTCCTCTCCCCCTCGAGGGAGAGGATAGTTCGCCCCAAGAGGCGAAGCCGATTGGCGAGGCGAACTTGGTGAGGGGTCTTCCACTGAACCAGCATACCCCCTCACCAACAAAATCTAACACTTAGCCTTCGGCTAAGCTGTTGATTTTGTAACCTCTCCCTCAGGGGGAGAGGAACGGCCGACGGCGGTGCCGCGAGTCCCTTCTCCCCGTGAACGGGGAGAAGGTGCCGGCAGGCGGACGAGGGGCACACATTCACGGCTGACTGCAACGCCGAGCAGCGCATCCCCTATAAAGGCCCCCCAACAAATAACAGCTACAGATTGCCAACAATAAGTGCGCAATCACGAAGGGAACGCCTTATGTATTCCGTCTCCCCTTTTTGCGATTTATCGAGTCGCCCCTCCGGGACTTTCTCCCGCATCAGCTTAATCAGATTTCTTAGCTCGACAACAAGCGCGGGTCGAAGTTCGTCCGCTTTAGCTTCGAGGAATGCAAGCAGATGCGTTACCGATCGAAGGGGGTGAACGACTGGAACAGAGCGTTCAAGTAGGAGATCAGTAAGCAGTTCTATGGCCTTCGAGATCTCCGATTCCTTTAGCTTTAGCTTATTTTTCCTAAATAAAAGCCTCGCCTGTTGATCGTGGATCTGTCTTTTCGAATATTCCATCCCTTTTTTGTTCGCAAGTCCGATCGCCGTACCGAGATAAATCTCAGAGTTATCTAGATCGTTTACTTCCATCCGCGCCATAGCATACTGCAGCCAAAATTGGTCGTTATTACGTATACGGGGCACAGTCGAAAGACGCTGATAGACTGCGTTGATTGACGAAACACCGTTTGCCTGCTTCGAGAACAACCTCGTCAGGAAGCGAAAACGCATCAGTTCCTTGAGATTCTCACGCGAGTCGAAGCCAGAACGCGGGTCGTTAGCAGCATATGCAGTTTCACGAACAATCATGGTGTAGACGTCAACGATGTCGTCCACCAACAAATCGTAAGAATTCAGTATGTGGTCAGCTAGTTCTGTCGAAGTGAACTCATACCACCTCTTGGAGCCGGCCATGAAGTCCCGGACAGGAGACGCAAGTACCTGTCGCCTAAAGCCTGCTTCATAGATGTCGAGCCAGCCGACGATCCGGGACCAATCGACATGTCGCTGACAAAGAGAGTTGATAAGTACAGCCACGAAAGCCCGCGTATACTGTCGGTTATTATTTAAAAAGAAAGAAACTATTGACTCAATTTTCTGGGCAAGGTTCGAATTTCTAAAAAGCGACAGGACTATCGCTCGGTTTTCACAGCCGCAACGCTCGCGCAAAAAGTGTATACGTTCCTCTGGGGCTTCTTCGATCCGAGTCTCCCAAAAACCCCAACGTTCAAGAAACGAATCCCAGGCTGAGAGCTCAGATGCTGTCAATATATTGAGATCAATCTCTCGAGTGACACCACCAAGTTGGTCATTCAGCTCGGAGTACGCCAATTCATCGAGAAATTGCCCAGAAGACACAAGAAGGATGCAGTTTCCCGGCAGTCGTTTCCCGATATGCCTAACCACCTTCTGATAACGCACCAGACCGTCAACTATATACAGCCTCTTCTTTTCCGACTGTAACAATGCATCCAACTCAGTTAATGCCTCAGGAAGCTGAGTATCAACTTTAAATACTTCATACCCTAGGCCATGAGCCTTAAATATCGCTTGTTCTAAGAAAATAGATTTTCCGTTACCGAGATCAGAACTAATTACAAACCTATTAACATTATCTAGTGAAAATAATATATTTAAAGAGTCGCTTCTTTTAATGCAGTAGCTAGAATCGGCATCCTGAGAGTGTTCCTGAGCCGCATAAGCACCGTAATTAAACAAACCGGCAAGCAGAAGCGACTCTATATCCGAACTTTCAATTTCATTCTTCGCTGCTACTGGAACAACCCTCTTGACGTAACTCAGAACATCTTCTTCCGACTTTCTTTGAATTATCTCTGACAAGGAAGGAAGCGCATCGACGAATCCTTCGACACCGATCGGGAAGACCCGCCCAAACTTCTCAAGTCGATTGATGGCCACTTTCTTCTCGGCCGGACCACAAATAACTATACTTTTCTGATGGAGACTCGGGATAGAGAACAATCGAGACGCAATTTCGGCGTCTCGAACAGAGTACCCGACGAAAAATATCCGGCTCGCCGCATGCACCTCATTAACAAGTGCCGAGTACAGATCTCTATTTCTAGTTTTTAGATCTAGATAGTTTGTTTCGGATATCACCAAGCTTGGATCAACTGAGCCTTCAATTATATCCTTCGCTCGCCCGTGTAAATAGTAAATGACTTTCTTTCCCGCCTGTAGTCTCTTGACCTCTGCCTGCGGGGTAATAACCGTTTTCTCCCCTTCGATAGCACGCTCTGCTACATCATCGAAGTTCGTTGTAAAAACCGCTCGCCACGGAAGGGACATCATTTTCTTTTGGTAGGGTGAAGGCGTGCAGAGGGTGAGCTTACTCAAGAGAAGTCCAATGAGGCTCTCTTTCAAAGTAATACTTCGTTCGCAGAAGTCGGCCAGATCGGTGAGCGGAGCGTCTGCTTCCTCTTCCAATCCCGGGAACTCGCTGATTAATTTGCACAGAGTCGGGACGTCCGGGACCGGATCGCCCTTAGCATCAGCCGCACCTTTGGAGAAACCAGCCCCAACAAAACAGATTCAACCTCCGCCCGCAATATCGTTGATGGCTTCTAACAAATCGTCGCGACCATGCCCCTCTTCACGCTTCATTGTCTGTAGATCGCTCATCTGTGCATAGTTCCCATTGCTTTAGTTGTCAGTCGCCTTCGTCAATCCAACATGAATCGTGGTTCCACACAACCGTCAGCAACAAAGCCGACGCTGCGAGGACAGATGTTCCGACCTATTGTTCGCCCACTAGAATGTAGAAAGTGCGCGGTTACCTGCGGCTCGAGCGACGAATGAAAGTGGGACATAAACGGGCCAATCCAAGAACCCAAATCCTCCACAAATCCACGCCCCCTCCCGCATTTCCCCGCCCATTCCCGTTCCTCCTCGAATGCGCCGGCGCGCCTGCCCGACGAGACGTGAAGGATTCGAACGAACGCCAGAATCTCGCACCCACTTTCGGCTCACCGCAAAAATTCCCCAGCAAAATCAATCCTCACCCCTCATTTTCATTCACCCCCTCCCGACCTGTCGTAGAATCACCCCGTTCCGCCATCGGATACACCGGACCATGCGAAGTCTGGCGAGGCGGGACCGGCGCCGGGGTCGACGACTGTCGCAGGTCGAAAACCCCGGCCGCTGCAACGGTCTCCCCCGCGGGAGGCGGAAGGCGAGACGGTCCGGACCGGCTCGCCGTCACCGCCGCTAACGCGGGCGTGCCTCAGAGGCACACAGACAGGCGCCCGGGAGCTTGAAAAAGCCCCCCGGCGAAAAGACGGCGGGTTGGATCGGGCCGGCGCAAATGCCGCTCCTCCATCTGCCGGCGAGGGTCAGGCCGGACGGTACCATCCGGCGGGAACCTCCCGGGTCACCGGCCAGGCGTCAGCGAAGGTCCGTCACCGGACGGATGCGCGCTTGACGCCGATCCGCGCCGGCCGATGTCGAGACTTCAAAGTTTCGGCAAAGGCGCCGCCTTGCCAGAGAGACGCATGCAGCGGGCAAGAACGCCGAACGGGGCGCCGCAAGGAGCCACTTACTCATACTCTGACAGGCCCCTCGCGGCGCCGCGTCCGAGACTTGAACGACCCGACCCGGAGGGAGCGATCCCGACCGGCGGCGGAGCTGTTTCATTTTTCCCGCGCCTCCCGCCGGACGAGGACGGCCGCGAAAGCCAGCAAAGAGAGGAGACGCCATGACCGACCGCGACACCCCTGCCCCGAAAAATCCCGGCAGCGACGCCCCCGCCCCGGAGGACCGGACCGACGGGCCGTTTCCCCTGCCCGAGACGCCGATGGAGCTTCTGCTGCGCACCGCCGTCGCGATGATGGGTTTCACGAAGACCTGCCGGACCCGCCGCTGCCGCCGGCACGGCCGCTGCATGGGGACGCTCGCGCCGCTGCCATGGCCACGCTGCACCGGCCACCTCACCGAGGAGACCCGCGCCTGGGTGCCCGACGATTTCGCGGCAAAGTTCGCCCGGCTCGGCCGTGCGCCCGATCCCTGGGCGGATCCCGAGAACGGGCACGAGGCGGAGATCGACGAGCGCCGCCGCGCCATCTCTCTGCTCGAGACGGCCTTCGGCTTCGATCATCCCCTCTACGGCGCACGGATTCTCGCCTGGATCGCCGGCGATCCCGAGCAGCGCCGATACCGTCCGTGGCTCTTCAAGGCCCCACCGCAGGACGGCGCGGGCTGACCGCCGTGGCGTGCGATTCGAGGAGGCGGGATCTATTCGGCGGCGCGCGGCGCCTCGGCCGGTTCGGCCACGCCCGCCGTTTCGAGGATTTCCACCGGGGCGGCGGCTGCAACGTCGTCCGCCGCTTCGGTCTCCGCGCCGGTTTCCGCGATCTCCGGCTCCGGCTCCGCCGTCGGGCGCGGCACGAGCGGTTCCAGCTCGTAGGCATAGCCCTCGATCATCGCATAGGCCTGCTCGATCGCCTCGATCTGCTTCTCGGCGGTGCGGATCGCCTCGGCGATCGACTGGCTGCGGGCGCGCAGCATCGAGCCGAGCACGTCGGCGCCGGGGCGGCGGGCGAGCCGGTCCATGTGCTGGCGCACGCGGTTACGGTGGCGTTCGAGTTCGAGGATGTGGAAGCGGTTCTTCAGGATGTCGTCGGTGAGCTTGCGGCGCAGTGCGGCGACGGGATCGAAGCTGCCGGGCTCGCGCTCGTCGAGGATGATGTCGTTGACCAGCGTTTCGAGCACCATCAGCCCCTTGAGGTCGAGTGCGTCGGCCATCTGCGGGTCGTAGCCGGTGTCGTCGTAGACCTTGCGGCGCACCGGATCGCGCAGGAGGTCGTAGGCCGCCGTCACCGTCTCGAAGGCGGAAATGTCGCCGCCGCCGTCCGGATGGGCGGTCTTGGCAAGCCGGCGATAGGCGCGTTTGATGGCGGCCGCGTCGGCGTCGCGGTCCAGTCCGAGCGTCGCGTAAGGGTCGATCAAAGGCGGCACCTGTCTTCGTGGCGGATGGTTCTCTCGTGCCCGCTTTCCTACCCCCGGATTGGGGCGGCATCAAGCACGCCGGCAGATTCGCGCAACCGCGGCGGTGCCAGTTTGGTGCCCTACGGCATCAGGCGGGCAGAAAAAAGTAACTACCTCCCCCAAAATCCCAAGGGATTCAGGGGCTTGCAAATCAGCTTATGCCGTTTTAGGTTTTTCTCACTTGCCTTTGCCGGCGTCCTCTGTAGGGTGCGCCGCTCGGGCTACATATCCCGGAGACTGAACCGATCGTTTTGGACCGCCTGCGTGGTTGCTTCCTTGGGGGCCTACTCCCGCCGAAAGACGTTCATTCCCGATATCGCGCCTTCCGACGGGTCCTCACCTTCCCGGGAGGACCGAAATGCCCCGGCTCCGGCAGCGGAGACGGGAAACACCATCGAACCAGGGAAAAGGAATATCCCATGGCCACCAAGGGCATCGTAAAATTCTTCAATCAGGACAAGGGCTTCGGCTTCATCACGCCGGACGGCGGCAGCAAGGACGTGTTCGTCCACATCACCGCGCTGCACGCTTCGGGCATGCAGGGCCTGGAGGATGGCCAGCAGGTGACCTTCGACACCGAGCCCGACCGCATGGGCAAGGGCCCGAAGGCGGTCAACATCCAGCTCGCCTGATCTCTCCGGCAGCCGGTTTCCGGCAAGAATTCCCGGCCTTCTCGGCCGGACCGCGGCGCTCCATTCGGGGCGCCGTTTTCGTTTCGGGGAAACGATTGGCCGTCAGCCGACCGCCCGCTTCGGCCCCGCTTGCGTATCGACCGCGGCGAAGGCTGCGGCGATCACCTCCGGCCCTGCGCCGGGCCGTGCCGCCTCGGCCGAGAGGATCTGCCGGTAGCGCCTGGCCCCGGCAAAGCCCTGGAACAGGCCGACCATGTGGCGGGTGACGTGGATCAGCCGCCCGCCGGAGGCGATGTGGCGCGCCGCGTGCTCCATCATCGCGTCGCAGACCGCCTGCCAATCCGGCCGCCGTTCCTCCTCGCCGTAGATCGCCGCGTCGACCTCGTTGAGCAGCGTCGCATTGTTGTAGGCGGCGCGCCCGAGCATCACCCCGTCCATCACCTGAAGATGAGCAAGGGCCGCCTCGATCGTCTGGATGCCGCCATTGATGCCGAGGAAGAGGTCCGGGTTCTCCCGCTTCAGCCGGTGCACCAGTTCGTAATCGAGCGGCGGGACGTCGCGGTTCTCCTTCGGCGACAATCCCTGCAGCCACGCCTTGCGGGCGTGGACCCAGATGGCATCCGCGCCGGCCGCCGCCATCCGCGCGAGAAAATCCGGCAGCACGGCCTGCGGGTCCTGATCGTCGACGCCGATCCGGCATTTGACGGTCACCGGCACGGCAGACACCGCCTTCATCGCCGCGACGGCGCGCTCCACCGTCTCCGGCGTGCGCATCAGGCAGGCGCCGAAGGTACCGGACTGCACCCGGTCGGACGGGCAGCCGACATTGAGGTTGATCTCGTCATAGCCGTAGTCGGCCGCGATTTTCACCGCCTCGGCGAGCTTGGACGGGTCCGATCCGCCGAGCTGCAGGGCGAGCGGATGTTCCACGGGCTCGTAGCCGAGCAGCCGGCCGCGATCGCCGTGGATCACGGCATCGGCCACAATCATCTCGGTATAGAGGAGCGCCCGGCGGGTGAGCTGCCGGTGGAAGACGCGGCAATGGGTATCCGTCCAGTCGATCATCGGGGCGACGGCAAAGATTTTTCCGTTTGTTTTCCGTGCTTTATCGTAGAATGTCAACTGTTTACGGCCATTTCTTAGAGTCTCGCCTTGTCCCGATCTGTCTGCGTTTGTCAGCATGTTGCACCGTTTTTCAATGGAGAGTACAACAATGTCGTACTTCAATAGAAGGATGTTGTACTGCTGATGGGCACCATTACCGCGCGGAAACGCAAAGACGGAAGCACGGGATATACCGCGCAAATCGTCAAGAAGCAAAACGGCAAGATCGTATGGCGAGAGGCAAAGACCTTCAGCAAGGAACGGGAGGCGAAAGCCTGGGCCGCGTTTCGCGAAGCTGAACTCGCCAAACCCGGCACGCTCGACCAGTTAAGGAAGCCAGACTCCACACTTGCCGATGCCATCGACCGATACGTGACCGAGAAGCCCGAGATCGGACGAACCAAGGCGCAGTGCCTCCGCTCGATCAAGGACTACAAAATCGCAAGCATGGAGTGCGCAAGCATCCGGTCTAGCGACATATCGGCATTTGCTCGCGAGCTTCTGACGGGCGGCAGAAAGCCGCAAACGGTCGGCAACTACATTTCGCATCTATCCGCAGTCTTCAGAGATGCGCGGGCATTGTGGGACATGCCGCTAGACCACGGCGAGATGCGAGCCGCACAAGCCGCCTTGTCACGGCAAGACACCATTGCCAAGTCAGCACAACGGGACCGGCGCCCTACCCTGACAGAACTTGATTTGCTGATGCAGCACTTCGAGGACCGGCAAGCCCGCGCGCCGAATGCCGTACCCATGCAAAAGATCATCGCCTTCGCCATGTTCTCCACACGGCGGCAGGAAGAGACTACCCGCATTAAGTGGGAAGACCTTGATGAGCCGCATAGTCGCGTCTTGGTCCGCGACATGAAACACCCCGGCCAAAAACGCGGAAATGACGTTTGGTGCGAACTACCCCCTGAGGCGCTTGCCATCATAAAGACGATGCCGCACACCCGGCCGGAGATCTTTCCGTTTGGGACTGACGCCATCAGCGCGGCTTTCACGCGTGCCTGCAAGCTTCTCCAGATTGAAGACCTGCATTTTCACGATCTTCGCCACGAAGGTGTTAGCCGGCTGTTTGAAATGGGCAGAACGATTCCGCTCGCAGCCTCCGTATCGGGCCACAAGTCATGGAACAGCCTTCAGCGGTACGCGCACCTTCGCGAGAAGGGCGACAAACTGGCGAACTGGCCTTGGCTGGCGAAGATATTGAAGTGACACAAGCAGAAATCGCTTGACAAATACCGCACAAACTATTAGAAACGGCAACTTTTTCGCACACACATAGCGAAAAAGTATCACTTATGTCAATTTCTATAGGAGGACGAAAAACATGTCAAGCGAAAAAATGACCACCGCCGATGCGGCAACGTATATCTCCAAGTCGGCAAGCTGGTTGAACAAGACCCGCATGTCCGGCACCGGCCCCGTTTACCTCAAGATTGGCGGCGCCGTCCGCTACCTCAAGTCCGATCTGGACGCTTGGCTTTCCGGCAAGCGGCGCACCGCGATTTACGATTTCGCGAACGATAACCAGCGCGCGCAGGCAGTCGCATAGCCAATTAGGCAATCACCTAACAAATAAGGAACATCAATGGAAATTCACAACCTGCGGCCTGCCGCGGGACGGAACGAGCGCGCGCTTTTCGACGTGCAAATCGGGCCGCACCTTAGGCTCTTCAGTCTCGTATTGAAGGAAGGCCCGGACGGTAGGCTGCGCACCTTCGCACCGAAGGCCTTCGGAAAGCATGCCGCCAGCTTTCACCCGGAACTAGCACAACAGATCACAGATGCCGCTGTAGCGGTTATGGAGGGCAAGGCAGCCAATGACCATCACAACCGTTAACTTCAGTGTCGGAGATCCGGTAGAACATACGAAATACGGCAGCGGCTCCATTGTCGAAATGGAGGACGACAAGGTGACGGTCGCTTTCGACAAGCACGGCCAGAAGCGCATTATCGCCCGCTATCTCACTGCCGGCAGAGCGCCCCCTATGGCCGCTAATGACAACGCGCCATCAGCCGTCAATCCAGCCGACTGGCACGGCCAGCCGATCCCAGCCCGGCAATGGTATGCGGAAGACCTGATCCCAATGCGGCAGGTCACGATCCTAAACGGCGACGGCGGCGTCGGCAAATCCCTCCTCGCACTACAGATTGCCGCGGCAGGTGCCATGGAAGTCGACACGCTCGACATCGGGCCGGCGGCGGGCCGCGTTTTTTATGTCGGCGCGGAAGATGAGGAAGACGAGTTCAAGCGCCGTCTAGCAGACATCACTGCGGCCCATGGCAAGGGATTTAGCGACCTGTCCCACTTTCGGCTGTTCCCCCTTGCCGACCAAGACGCGACGCTGGCCTTGCCGGACCGGAGCGGCAACATGCAGCCGACTGCCCTATGGGCGACGATCGTCGCTGCTGCTGGCGAGTTCCGGCCGCGCCTTATCGTCTTGGATACGGCGGCCGACCTGTTCGGCGGCGACGAGATCAAGCGCGGCCAGGTCCGGCAATTCATCGGCATGCTTCGGCAGGTGGCGCTCGGCATCGACTGCGCTGTCGTCCTGCTCGCGCATCCATCCGTTGCCGGCATGCAATCCGGCACCGGCTCGTCAGGCTCTACCGCGTGGAACAACAGCGTGCGCAGCCGCCTCTACCTCACTGCCGACAAGGACGAACCGGACCGCCGCATTCTCAAGGTGATGAAGGCGAACTACGGCACGACCGGCAACGAGATCAAGTTGCGATGGAGGGCCGGCGCATTCGTCCTGGATGACGGCAAGCCCTCGCCCGTCAACGCACTACTGGCCGCAAGGGCGGAGCGCATCTTCCGCGACATACTGACCGCCATCAATGCCAGCGGTGAACGTGTGGCGAAGACCAAGGGCGTGAACTATGCGCCGCGTGTCATGGCAGAGAGGCCAGATGCAGAAGGACTGACCCAGAAGCAACTGGAGGCCGCCATGTTTGCCCTGCTGGCCGCTGGAGAGCTTCGCATTGAGATGGAAGGCCCGCCGTCGAAGTTGCGGCAACGGCTCGTTCTGGCGACGGAACAAGAGAATGAATAGGCAGCTTCCACCCTACCTTCCACCCCTGTTCCACCCCCCTACCACCCCCATACCACCCCCCTGTACCTTCCACCCCCTATAACCCCCATAGGGGTGGAACACCCCTGGAAGGGTGGAAGCCCTTCCGGCTGTTCGTACCCCTTAATCGAAACGAGGAGAGAAAATAGAAATGGAAAAACATGTTTGCTATCGAGCCCTATTTCGCCGAACGCCGCGTCCTGAAAGCCAACGATGCAGGTGAATACAAACACGTCTGGGAGCGCGTCCGCGTCATCGGCATCAGTCGGGACATGAACGGCGAGCCTGCGTATCTCATCGAGGCGTTCCACAACGGCACCTCGAGCCTTGCGATTGAAGGCGAGATCAAGCGGCTCGAGAAGGGCAATCCACTCTAATGTCTAAGTGGCCCTACTCAACAGCAGCGTGGCGCGACTTGCGCCATGCCAAGCTATCCGCCACCCCATTGTGCGAAGTGTGCATCAGGCGGGAAGTGGTCGAACCTGCCAACGTCGTCGACCACGTCGTCGCTATCAACAAGGGCGGCGAGCCGTTCCCTCCCCTGTCTGGGCTCATGTCAATGTGTGAGCCGTGCCATAACATCAAGACGAACGCGGTCGACCACCCTAACGCAAGCTGCCACAGGCGCGCGTACAAGGGCTTCGACGTGGACGGCAACCCCATTGACCCGGATGGATGGGAACGCTCTGACGGCCCGCTCTGTGGCGACGTGAGGCCGGCGGCCTTCCAAGGACGGGAAGTGACGGGCCGGGGACCGGCGTGGGACACTCGCGAAGACTTAGTTTTGAAATTTTCTGACAAGGAGGGCGACCGATGGGTCTAAGAGGGCCAGGCGCCAAACCTAAAGGGAAGCGTGCCGCTGCCAACGACAACCGCCGCGAAACCCTCCCATGGGAGGCTGAAGGCTTGTCACGGCTGGAGCGCGTCATTGCGTTCATCGAAGACATGCCGGTCACGCAAGGCAAGTTTGCCGGCACGAAAATGAAACTTCGCGATTGGCAGGTTGATGAGTTCCTAGCGCCGATCTACGCGGAGGACGAGAACGGACGGCGGCCAGTTCGCACGGCTGCGCTCTCCATGGGACGCAAGAACGGCAAGACCGGCCTTTCCGCTGCGCTGGCTTGTTGTCATATCGTGGGACCTGAAGCGGAAGACCGCGGCGAGGTGTATTTCTGCGCAATGGACAAAGCACAGGCCGCGAAGGCATGGGCCGAATGCAAGGCCATGCTAGAGGGCCATGCGGAGCTATCGGAACGCGTCAACATTATCCGGTTCTCCAAGGAAATCGAAGTCCTCGACGGCCAGGGCAAGGGCTCGGTTCTGAAGGCCCTTTCCGCCGATGCTGATTCCAAACTGGGCCTGTCGCCATCGTTCGTCCTTTGCGATGAAATCGGCTATTGGCCGAAGCGCGATTTGTTCGACGCGATGGACTCGGCCCTTGGCGCGCGTGACGAGCCGCTAATCGTCGCTATCTCCACCCAGGCGAAGGACGACACCCATTTCTTTTCGGAGATGATCGACTACGGCTTGAAGATCCGCGACGGCGAGATCGAGGACCCGTCCTTTCACCTCGCCTTCTTCGCGGCCGGCCCGCTTGATGATCCGTGGGACCCGGCAACATGGCACAAGGCCAATCCGGCGCTTGGCGACTTCCTCTCTATGGAGCAGGTCGAGCGCATGGCCATGCAGGCCCAACGCATCCCGTCAAAAGAGGCCGATTTCAGAAACAAGCTGCTCAACCAACGAATTGACGGCACCGTGCGGTTCATCGCGGCCCGCGAATGGAACGATTGCAACCTCGGCCCGATCGATGACAAGGCGCTGGAGGGCCGCGAATGCTTCGGCGCCCTCGACCTATCGGCGGCCCGCGACTTGACCTGTTTCCTTCTCGTCTTTCCGGAAGAGGATGGCCGGTTTACCGTCTTGCCGCGCTTCTTCCTTCCGGAGTTCGACATCGAGGGGAAGAGCGACACCGACCGTGTGCCGTACAATGTGTGGGCGCGGCAACCGGATGCGCGGCTCACCCTGCTACCCGGCAAGGTCATCGATCCGGCGCTAGTGGCCGAATATATCGCAGACGAGACGGCCCGCTTTGATATTCGGGCAATCGCTTACGATAGGTGGCGAATTGAGGATCTGAACAGAGAACTCGACAAGCTTTCCGTGACGTTGCCGCTTGTGCCGTTCGGCCAGGGCTACAAGGACATGTCTCCAGCCGTCGACGTGCTGGAGGTGACAGTCGCGCAACAGAAGTTGAACCACGGGGGCAACCCGCTCATGCGCATGTGTGCATCTAATGCCGTGGTGACACAAGACCCGGCCGGCGCAAGAAAGCTTGACAAGTCTAAGGCGAGTGGGCGCATTGATGGTATCGTGGCGCTTGCAATGGCTCTGAAAACTGCACAGGCGCACGAAGAAGAGGGGCTGCCGGCGTGTTTGCTGGCGGCATAACGGAGGGAATGGGAATGAGTGAAGTATTCACCGCAAGCGTTCAATACAATGATTGGAAGGGCACATCTGCTGCGGACGATGCCGATGACGTATCAAAACTGGAATACTTCCGAGAAAAAGGCGTTCCGGATGGCGCCCATGTCGTAGCTATTCGGGCCTATTATCTGTCTATCGACCCCGGAAATATTAGCGTTCGCGCCGTCTATGCCGATGGAGAGGGCTTCGATAGCGTCAACGAACAAATTCAATCCACCGATACACTACAGTTTAAAGAGATTGATATCGAAGTGACATTGGAAGAGTTCTTCAGCTTATTTAAGCGATTCAGCGTCGTGCTAACACGAGATGGCCTGGGATTAGACGGCCGTGAGTACGAGATCCTCAACCCGAACGTGTAACATATCCGCAACACCCTGCCGTCATCTTCAGGCGGCGTGGCAACTATTTTCGGCGAAAATGTCTAAAAAGCGGGTTCTCGTGGCGTGTATATATAGAGGGTACTCGCATAGCGGCGCATAGCTGCGCAGCGAGTACATACTCAAACGCCTTCAGAATGGCTAGAGATAGGGAGAAAGACTCCCGATATTCGAGTGTACACTCAACCGCCGCCCCGCGCGGTAGGTATGAAGGCGCATAGCGGCGCATAGCGAGGCATGCCTCAACACGCTGCAGAGTGACTAGGGATAGGAGTACGTACTCAATTCGCGAATTTGGGGACTGTATTGTAAGAGGTGCGCCTTTATGCGCTTTCCTGCGCTTGCATAAGTTGCCGATTCCGCGAAGTTGTCACCTGTGTAGGTGAAGGGGTACGTGCCCATCCTAACAAACGAACTTAACCATCTTTACAAATTTGTCAAGAAAATCAACTGGTTAGACCGTTTTTCGCTTGCCAGAACGCCACACTTGCGGCATGCTCTCCATATCGAAACGGAGGGCAGAACATGGCAGACGAAATCGAAGAGATCAGATTGCTTGTTTCGTTGGTCCTGCGGGCAGTCGGGGCATTGCCAGATTCCGCGGCCGAATGTGCCGGCCTGTACGTCATCCTTGAAAAGCTTGACGCGCTCGCCACCCTCCCCGCCTAAGCCAATTCGGCCCTGTACCCGCGCGGGACTTCTAGCCCGATAGCGGTAACGGATGATGCGAGTTCGAATCTCGCCAGGGTCTCCACCACATAGCCAGCGCGACCACCACCGGCCCCCACACGTGCCGCGCGCTGGCACCCCACACAATCAATCAAGTTCAGCCTGCCGGCAACGGCGGGCTTTTTCATTTCCGCGCCATCGGTTCGGAAAGCGCCGGAGCATGCCCGGCAATCAACGGCGCCTAGTGCGCCAATTCCCTAGCCTAGGAGACTACATTGAACATTGCACATCTGCAGGAAACCCGCGCCGCGAAAATCGTTGAGATGCGCGCCGCAACTACCAACCCGGAACGCTTCGACGCGCTGGAAAGCGAAGTCCGCGCGCTCGACAAGGACATCAAACGCGCCGCCACTCTGGCAGAATTTGAACGCCAGGCGGACGCAAAGCCCGACGCTTCGGCCAACAAAGAGCTTCGTAGCTACAGCGTCGGCAAGGCTATTCGCGAAGCTGCGGCCGGCTCGCTTACTGGCCTTGAACGTGAACAGCACGACGAGTTGAGCAAGGGCCGTGAAGTCCGCGGGGTCATGATCCCGACCGCGATGATCCTTGGCGAAACCCGCGCGATGACCACCACCACGGCGGCCGATACCGTCGCCACCAGCATGGGCGGCATGATTGATCGTCTGCGGCCTGTCATGGCAATCCAGAACCTGGGTGCGACCATTATTTCGGGCCTGACTGGCAACCTCGATTTGCCTAAGCTCACAGGCGGACCTAGCGCCTATTGGGTGGCCGAAGACGGCTCGACCACGGCCAGCGACTCCACTTTCGACAAGGTCAGCCTCTCGCCGAAGACGGTTAGCGGCGAAATGTACCTGTCGCGCCGTTTGATGCTCCAGAACGGCGTGGCGCTTGAAAACGTGCTCCGCGGAGATCTGGCTTTCATTCTCGCGCAGGCACTCGATGGCGCCGCAATTCTTGGCGGCGGCACCAATCAGCCGTCCGGTATCATGGACGTTATCACCGCCAATGCGACGGCTGAAACGGAACTGACCGACATTGCGGCTGACCTGATCGCAGCGCTTGAAATGGACGACGTGACCGGCACCACCGGCTTCTTGACCAATCCAACAATCATGGCCGCCGCTCGCAAGATCAAGGATACGACGGACCGCAACATTCCCGTTTCGGAGATCTTCCACGGCGAGCGCATTGTTTCGTCCAATCAAGTCAAGACGATCACCGGCACGCCTGACACCAACCCGCTTGTCTTCGGCGCCTGGTCGAACCTCATGGTCGGCTATTGGTCCGGCATCGACATCTTGGCAAATCCGTACACCGACGCGAGCAAGGGAGGACTCCGCCTCCACGCCTTTTTGGATGCGGATGTCGCCGTTCGGCACCCGGAAGCGTTCGCTTGGAAGGCCATCTAACTTGACGGCCGTTACTCTCGCGGAAGCGAAGGCGCATCTTCGGATCAGTTTCACGACCGACGACGATTACGTCACTTCGCTCCTAGAGGCGGCCGACGGGTTTGTGTCCGAGATCGGGGTGGCGATTGCCGCCCCGGTTCCGGCGCCCGTTAAGCACGCCATCCTCCTCCTGGCGGCCCATTGGTACAACGCCCGCGAAGCTGCCGGCGAAACACCATCGACGCCTATCGCCTTCGGCGTGAACGCCCTCCTCCAGCCGTACAGGACGCAATCGATATGATGGAAAAAAGAATTGCCACGGAAGTCAGGGCGGAAGGTCGACGTCTTTCCGGCTATGCCGCAACTTTCAACACTGAAACGCGGATCGCGGACTTTAGCGAGACGATTGCCCCCGGCGCCTTCGCGGCCAGTCTTCGCGGCCAGCCTGATATTTTGGCGCTAGTCGACCATGATGCGGGCAAAGTTTTGGCCCGCACGAAATCCGGAAGCCTTCGCCTTTCCGAAGATGCCCGCGGACTGGCATTCTCCATTGACGTGCCGGACACCACCCTCGGCCGCGACCTGCTCGCCATGGCGGCCCGCTCTGATCTAGGCGGCATGTCATTCGGCTTCACCGTGCCTGAAGGCGGCGACGAGTGGCGCGGCGAAAAGCGCACTCTGCGGAATGTCGTGTTGCACGAAATCAGCGTCGTTCAAAGCTTTCCGGCCTATGGCGGCACGTCGATTCACGCGCGTTCCCGTCAACAGCGGACCGATGCCGATCGCCGGCTAGCCGTACTCGAATTGGAGGCTTGCCATGTGGCCATTTCGTAAAGCTGAAACCCGCATCGCTACGTCGGACCCCTATCTTGGCGAGTTCTTAGGCGCGCGTTGGCAGGCTCGAGCCGACATCGAAAAGGCGTCCGGCCATGCCGTCGCGCACAGGTGCATCAGCGTCATCGCGGAAAACCTCGCTTCGGTTCCGTTGAAGGTCTACCGCAAGACCGAAGACGGCGGACGGGAAGCGGCAACGGACCATCCGCTTTATAGTGTCCTGCACGACGAGACCGCACCGGGCCTTACTGCCTTTGAAGCCCGCGAAATGATGCTGGCCAGCGCCCTCACCTATGGCAATGCCTACAGCAAGATTGAACGAAACGGACGCGGCCAGGTCACGGCATTGCGTCCGCTGCTGTCACCATCGATGACGGTTGAACGGCTCGCAACGGGCCGCTTGAGGTATAAGCACGCGCTACCTGATGGCGGCACGGAAGTCCTGCTGCAAGACGAGGTGCTGCATATCCGATACCGCACGAAAGATGGCGTGCTTGGCTTGTCTCCTATCCAGATTGCGGCGGCTGCATTCGGGCTTGCGTTAGCGCAGCAAGATCAGGCCGGCGCGGCTGCGGAGAATGCTTTCCGTCCTGCTGGCGCTTTGGTGTTTCCTGACAAGCTGGCAACGGCCGGGAAAGAAGACGTGCTGGCAAAGTTCAAGGCGAGGTTCATTGGCACGCTCAAGGCCAATGAGGTCATGATCCTCGACGGCGGCGCGAAGTTCGAGACGTTCCAGTTCAACAGCAAGGACTCGGAATTTCTTGAAAGCCGGAAGCTGTCCAATCTCGACATTTGCCGCGTGTTCGGCGTGCCGCCATCCGTTGCCGGTATCACCGACGATGCGACCTATTCCAACATTGGCGAGGAATCCCGCGCGCTTGTTCAACGCTGCTTGGCCCCATGGGCAAGGCGCGTGGAGATGGCCATGCAGATTGCTCTGCTGTCGCCTGAGGCGCGAAAGACCTTCTTTGTGGAGCATGACCTTGCGGGCCTTCTCCGCGGCGATCTGGCGAGCCGTTACACGGCCTACCGCGTCGGTCGCGAAGGCGGCTGGCTTTCAAGCAATGAAATCCGCGCGTTTGAAAACATGTCCAAGATCGACGGCGGCGACACCTATGTCGAGCCTTTGAACATGGGAGTGCTTGGCGGCGCTAATGACAATCGAGCCAAGATCGAGGACGCGGCATGACCCCGGCCGGCAAGCTTCGCGAGTTGGTCAACTTCCAGAACAGAACCGAGGAAGACGACGGCTTCGGAAATATCACATCAGGTCCACATGTCACGATCTGGTCCGCCCCGGCCCGCATCGAACGCCTGCGCGGCACAGAGTCCGTCATGGCTGGCCGTCTCGCGGGCAGTCAGACCGTCGCGATTACCATCCGCTGGCAACCTGCCGCGGCAACCATGACCACCGACTGGCGGGCCGTTGATGCCCGCAGCGGAGAGATATGGGACATCACGTCCATCGAACCCGACGAGCGCAAGAGCTTCGTCAACATCCTCGCCAAAACAGGAACAGCATAATGAATAACCAAATCAAGCTTCTCGGAGTTAATATCCAGCGAGCACCGGCATGGGATCGCAGCTTCGCAATCATGGCATTCGGCGACGTTGCCATTGAGCCCATGGCCATGACTCTGCGAGGCTGCGCACTAGTACGCCTGAACGGCAACATCGTCGCCTTGCCGCCGAAGGTCCCAGGCGCCAAACCGGGCGATCTAGGCGCTATCCAATGGGACGCACGCAGCGAGTTCGCGCAAGCGGTCCGAGACAAGATGCTCGCCGGCTATGAAGCCCTTGGCGGCCAGATGCCACCCGACCCGACTAAAAAACAAACCAACGGCATGAACGCCGCGCGCCGGTATGCGGAGAAGGTGAAGGCGACCACAGACGAACCGGCCAACGACAACGAAGCCGTTGCCGGCTTGCATCGTACCTTAGGCATCGAAACAGAGGAGGCTTACCGTGCATGTGGATAATCGAATAGAACCCCGCGCCTTGAGGCGGCCGGATGCGGCTCGTTATCTGGGCGTCTCGCCGCGCTACTTCGACCGACTGCGGGCCGAGGGCAAAGTGCCGCCGCCGCTTGAAAAATGGGGAGTCGCGGTATGGGACCGAAATCAGTTGGACGCGCTATTCGTGGCGGCTTAGGCCGCCACGGTACTACAAAAAGTACAACAAAAGCCGTAAGCCATTGGTTTATCTAGCGCACCGTCCAGTCGATCATCGGCGCGACGGCAAAGACGGGAGCCTTGAAATATCTCGCTCTTTCCTTCTTTACAGGCTCTTGCAACGCTTTCTTTCCCGCTTCGTTCAGGCTTGTTCCGGAGCGACATCCGCCCGTGGGCCTATGTAATGCCGGCGGACCAACTATGCGAGAACAAACTTCACGGGCCGTCAACGCGGGGTGGTCAGAACGTCGCGTTGAACGCGCCGCCGTCGAGCAGCAGGTTTTGGCCGACGATATAGCCGGCATACTGGCTGCAGAGGAATGCCGCGGCGGCGCCGAACTCGTCTGGCGTGCCGACGCGGCCGGTGGGGTTCTGCGCATATTCCTCCGCACGCGCCGCCTCGATCGATATGCAGCTCACCGACTACAACATCGCCCTGCAGGCGGCTCTGAACGGCCAGGGAGTCGCGATCGGCCGGCTGCTCCTGATAGGCGACCATCTGACGAGCGGCCGACTGGTGCAGCCCTTCGCCACCACCGTTCGCTCGGAAAAGACGGCATATTGGCTCGTCATGCCCGAGCATCGGCGGCTCAGCCCCGCCGCCGAATCGTTCCGCGTCTGGCTCAAGGAGCAGGCCGCATCGGTGAAGACCGGCCAAGCTGACCGGTGACGGCCTCAGGCACCGTATTCTTCGTCCGTGACGTGCTCCAGCCAATCCACGGCCTCGCCGCCGAGGGCCTCCTGGATGGCGATATGCGTCATCGCCGTGGTCGGCCCTGCACCGTGCCAGTGCTTCTCTCCCGGTTCGAACCATACGACGTCGCCCGGCCGGATTTCTTCGACCGGCCCGCCGAAGCGCTGGGCCCGGCCCAGCCCGGAGGTCACGATGATGACCTGCCCCAGGGGATGCGTATGCCAGGCGGTTCGTGCACCGGGTTCGAAGGTGACCGTGTTACCGGCGGCCCTCGCGGGATCCTTCGCTGCAAAGAGAGGGTCGATTCTCACGGTTCCGGTAAACCATTCGGACGGGCCTTTGGCGGACGGCCTACTGCCTGCTCTGTGAATTTCCACGTTTGTCGCTCCCGGTTCGATTGTCAGGATACCTTCAGGGACGTCAGGTTCTCACAGACGCTGCATCACCGAAAGCTCGCTTTTCCACATGGCCGCGGCTCGGCGAGGACGGGCGCATCCGACAAGACCGGTGTGGCCTCTATGCCTTTTTCATAGCTGCGAGCCGGCGGCTGACGTCGGCGGCGAGCGCGCGGGCGTGCCGACCGATCGTAATGGTCTGGTGGTTGCCGGAGACATCGACCCATTCCGCCGCCGGAAGGTAAGGCTCCCAGATGAGCTTCGGGTCACAATCGACCGGCGAGCCGCCCTCCGTCCGGTAAAAGACCAGAGGCCCTTCGTAGCGCGACGGGCGGAAGAGCCCCTTCATCCGCAGGAGCTGCCGGGCCGCGAGATCATAGGCCGGCGGATAGCCGCCGAGCCACTGCGGCACGAAGGTCGGGTAGGTTTCCATCTTTGGGCTCAGGAAACGGAAGGCGAGACGCCGGAGCGTGCGCCGCAACTTCGCCAGGCGTCCACCGCCGAGCCGCACCTGTGACGCTTCCCCGGCAGGTTCCTCGGCGGCCGTGGCCGGCGCCTGTCCACCCCTGGAAAGCAGCCGCCCGGCTGCGAAGTCGAGCCATATGCGCAGCGGCCAGGCATGCTCGCTCTGCGGGCTGTCGACGAGGGCTAAGAAATCCGCCCCGACACCGCGGGCTGCAAGCGCGCGGGAGAGTTCAAGCGCGACCAGACCGCCGAAGGAATAGCCGACAAAACGATAGGGCGGGACGATCCCGGATGTGTCGAGTTCGGCGAGGCAGGCTGCGACCTCGTCGGCGATCACCGCAGGCGTTGAAGCAGGGCGGCCGAACGGCGTGAGCGCCATGCCGTAGACGGTCCCGTCGAAGGCGAGTGCTTTGACGAAATCCTTCATTTCGAGAAAGCAGCTCGCGCCGCCGGCGAAGACCACGAGTGTCTCAGACGCGGTGCCCTGGCGGATCGGAATCCGTTTCGGGACATTCCGGTATGAGCCGTCGGCCATCGCGCCCGCCAGATCGCGAAAAGTCGGCCACAGGTAGAAACTGTTGACGTCGAGCTCGATGCCGCTCGCCTGCCAGACCGCGTCGATGAATTTCAGCGCGCGGTTGATGTTGAAGACGTCGACGAGGACGGTTTCGGCCGAAATCTCGCGGCGCTGCACCGCGCGGGCGGCCTCAAGAAGAAGATGCTCGAACGCAGCCGCGTCACACCGATCCGTCGGCACCGCCACATGCCCCTCCATGCTTTATCCCGCCACCAATCGTCGCCCGCCCCAGATAGGCCTGACGTTCCGCGCAGAATTGCGGAAGGACGTTTCGCTTCCGTTAAAGCGCGCGCGGGGACGTTTCCTACTAAAGCAGGCCGAGCTCGGCGAGTTCCCGACGCAGGTCGTCCGGCATGTCCTCGATATCGGCGCCGGAGGCGTTGAGGTCCCTCGGGGCGGCATCTGCGTCGAGATAGCGCCAGCCCTGGAAGGGACGACGCGGCGCCGGCGCAACCTCGACGACCTCAGGCCCGAGGATCAGCTCGCAGCGACTGATACCGTCGCCGCCGGTGAAGGTCTTGATGTCGAGAAGCCGCTGGCGTGCGGCAACCTGCCCCTTGATGATCCAGTAGAGCGAGCCGCCGTCCAGCAGTTCTTCCGAGCGTTTGGGCACCATGCGGGTGACGTGGGAGCTATGCGGTTCGAGGCCGGCGGCAATGGCCGTCAGCGAGCGCTCGGCGACCCATTGCCTGAGGTCCTCGAGCGACTCCGCGCCCACGCAGAGCTTGATCAGATGCAGTGTCATGCAGACGGTGATACGCCTTTGGGCGGGACGGTCAAGCCCCGCCGAACACAGGAGCCGTCAGCACTCGACGACGTTGACGGCAAGCCCGCCGAGCGAGGTTTCCTTGTACTTTTCGCTCATGTCGAGGCCGGTCTGGCGCATCGTCTCGACGCACGCATCGAGCGGCACGAAATGCTCGCCCGTCCCCTTGAGCGCGAGCGAGGCCGCCGTAACCGCCTTCACCGCGCCGAGCGCATTGCGCTCGATGCAGGGCACCTGCACGAGGCCGGCGACGGGGTCGCAGGTCATGCCGAGGTGATGCTCCAGGGCGATTTCCGCGGCATTCTCGATCTGCTCGGGCGAACCGCCCATGACGGCCGCGAGGCCCGCCGCCGCCATCGCGGAAGCCGACCCCACCTCCCCCTGGCAGCCGACTTCGGCGCCCGAGATCGAGGCATTGTGCTTGATGATGCCACCGATCGCCGCCGCCGTCAGCAGATAGTCGCGGATGCCTTCCTGGTCGGCGTCCGGATGGAAATGCAGGTAGTAGCGGACCGTCGCCGGCACGACGCCGGCGGCCCCGTTGGTCGGCGCGGTCACCACCCGCCCGCCGGCGGCATTCTCCTCGTTGACGGCCATCGCGTAGACCGAGAGCCAGTCATTGGCGAGCAGCGGGTTCTGGCGGTTGGAGCGCCACTCCTCCTCGAGCTTGTCATGGATCGACCGGGCCCGGCGCTTGACGTTGAGCCCGCCCGGCAGGCGGCCCTCCTGCTTTAGCCCGCGATCGATGCAGCCGCTCATCGCCTCCCAGATGCGGTCGAGGCCGGCGTCGAGCGCGGCGCGGTCCATCACCGTCTCTTCGTTCGCCCGCTTCATCTGGGCGATGGTGAGGCCGGAGCGGCGCGCCATCTCGAGCATTTCCTTGGCGCTGGCGAAGGGATAGGGCACCTTCTGGGTCGCCGCCTGCTTCTTCTGCTTCTGCATGGCGGCAAGTTCGGTATCGGTGACGACGAAGCCACCGCCGATCGAATAATAGACGGTGGTGAGCAGCACCCGCCCGTCGCGGTCGATGGCGGTGAACCGCATGCCGTTCGCGTGACCCGGCAGCGGCACCTTCTTGTCGTAGACCAGATCGTCCTTCGGCGCGAAACGGTAGGCGGGATGACCGGGCGGCACCACTTGCCCTTCCCGTTCGACGCCGGCGATGATGTCGTCCATCCGGTCCGGATCGACGCGATCCGGCTCCTCGCCCGTCAGGCCGATGATGACGGCACGGCCGGTGCCGTGACCGATGCCGGTATAGGCGAGCGATCCATGCAGACTGACCTTCAGCGCCGCGACCGCCGCACCGCTCGGGCGTGGCCAGTCATCCGAGAGAATGAGGTCGAGGAAGCGCTTGGCGGCCGTCATCGGCCCCATCGTATGGGAGCTCGACGGGCCGATGCCGATCTTGAATACGTCGAAAACAGAAAGAAACATGTGTGCGCGCGCCTCAGGACATCCGGAAACTTGAATCGTGAGGCTAGACTATGACCAGAAGCCAGCGCGGCGGGCAACCGACATCCGCTTGAGCCGGCGCGACATCGAACGGGATGCCATAAACGACGACAGCGCGGCCCTTGCGGACCGCGCTGCGGAATTCTCGTCAAGAACGAGCTTCAGATGGTTCCGAAAAGATAGGCCAGGAACAAAACGCCTGCAAATCCCGTCAACGCCCGCAGGGTAACGCCCCAGCAAGACTTCTGGATGCTATCTTCCATTATCACTCCGATTGTTCGCCTGTGGCGAAAAGCCGTCCCCCGACCGCTTTTCCGGCCCCGGTCTATTAAAATTCACGGGTCACCGCAACTGCAAAAACGGCAAAACAGTGGCACCTTCCGCAGGGGAGCCATTCGCAAAATGCATGGATTTGTGAAATTTCAAACGGTTAGATAGAATTTTTGATAATTCTTACATGTCCACGACGAGCCGCAATTTCTTCCAAAGTCTTACAAAACTGTGAATACTTGTCCGGCACCCGGCCGCCGGCATAATCTTGCCGCGAGCAATCACGGGAATCGCCATGACATTCATCGACTTTTTCGCCCTTGCGTTGTTCCTGGTTCTCTGGATCGTCTTCTCCTGGCTGACGGGCGGCGCCAGGATCCTCGATCGCCCGAGCCTCACACAGGCGATGGCCGAGCGACGGCGGGAATGGATCCACAATTCGCTCACCCGCGACCTGAAGATGATCGACACGCAGATCCTGGCCGGCCTGCAGAACGGCACGGCCTTCTTCGCGTCGACGTCGATATTCGCGATCGGCGGCTGCTTCGCGCTGCTGGGCGCGACCGAGCAGGTCGATACCGTTTTCCGCGACCTGCCCTTCATCGCCTACAGCGGTCGCACCGGTTTCGAGTTCAAGGTCATCGGCCTCACCGCGATCTTCGGTTATGCCTTCTTCAAGTTCGGCTGGTCCTATCGCCTGTTCAACTACTGCACGATTCTCTTCGGGACGCTGCCGATGTCGGAGAACGCGAGGAAGAACCCGCAGGAGACCGAACGCATGGCGGAGCGGGTCATCCGCATGAACATCATCGCAGCCAAGCAGTTCAATGCCGGCCTTCGCGCGATTTTTCTGTCGATAGGCTACCTGGGGTGGTTCGTCAGCCCTTACGTCTTCGTAGGAACATCGATTATCATCTTCTTCGTACTGGTACGCCGACAGTTTTTCTCCGATGCGCGTCTTGCGTTGATGACCGACACGGCGCCTTGAAAACGACCAGATTGGACGCTGTGGCATGAGCCCCCTGCGCCGGAGCGCAGGGTAAAATTCTCGCATGCGAAGGATCGATCGTGGCCGCAGTTTCAGACACTGACAATCGCCCTTTAACCTCGAGACGGATCGGCATCCTGGACACCGCCAGGGGGATCGCGCTGGTCGCGATGGCGTCCTACCACTTCACCTGGGATCTGGAATTCTTCGGCTACATTGAATCCGGCACGGCAACGCAAGGGTTGTGGAAACTCTATGCCCGCGCGATAGCGTCGAGCTTCATCTTCTTGGCGGGCGTCAGCCTTGTGCTCGCCCATTATCCGACGCTGAAGCCGCAATCGTTCGTGAAGCGCCTCGGCATGGTAGCCGGTGCGGCAATCGCCATCACCATCGCGACGGCGATCGCCATGCCGGACGGCATGATCTTTTTCGGCATCCTGCACCATATCGCCGCGGCGAGCGTGATCGGACTGCTGTTCCTCCGACTGCCGCCCGTGCTGACGGTCGTTGCCGCGCTTGCCGCCCTCGCCGCGCCCTCCTATCTCCGCTCGGAGGTTTTCGACGCACCGTACCTGCTCTGGATCGGCCTCTCCGAGCATCTTCCACGTTCGAACGACTACGTGCCGCTGCTTCCCTGGATCGGTGCCTTCCTGCTGGGGATTGCGGCGGCGCGGACGGCGCGTGCCGCCGGCTGGCTGGACACGCTGGCCGATGCGCCACAAGGCTCGGCGATCCTGCGCTTCGGCGGCCGCCACAGCCTCATCGTCTACCTCTTGCATCAGCCCCTGTTGATCGCGACCGTCTACTTGATCTCGATCATCGTCCCGCCGCAGAAACCTGATCCTATGCAGTCCTATCTGCAGAGCTGCGAAACCAGCTGCCGGACTGAAGGCAGCCAGGCGGAACTCTGCAGCCGCTTCTGCGGATGCACCCTGGAAAAGCTGATGCAACAGTCCCTCTTCGAACCTCTCCAGTCTGGCGCAATCCAGCCGGATCAGGATGAACGTGTGTTGCAGCTAGCCCGTGAATGTACCGCAGTCAGCCAATGACAGGACATGATCATGAACGCCTATCGCCTGAAACCACTTAAGTATCCCTGGCCACCCCTGCTCTACGGCGTCGCGATCGTCGCGGCGCTGCTGCTTGATCGCTATGTCGGCCTTCTGCCACCGCTGCCGCGCGAGGGCTATCTCCTCTGGACGCTCGGAGGGGTGCTCGCGCTCGTCGCGCTCAGCCTCGACATATGGGCGGTGAAGACGCTCCTCGAATGCCACACGGCGGTGCTCCCGAACCGCTGCGCACAGCGCCTGGTGACGAACGGCCCGTTCCGCTTCACCCGCAATCCGATCTATCTCGGTTATACGCTGATGACGATCGCCTTCGGGCTGCTGACGGGCAATAGCTGGTTCTTCGTCGCCGCCGTCAGCGCGGCCGTGGTCACGACGCTGGTTGCGATCCGCTGTGAGGAAATGCATCTGCTCGCCCGCTTCGGCATCGAATTCGAGCGATACTGCCAGCGCACCCGCCGCTGGATCTGAGAAGCGTCAGGTCCCGACGCCGATCTCGACGAGCCGCGTCAGGCAGGCCTCCTCGGCGTTGTCGAGTTCGGCGAGCGTCTCGTCGATATCCTTGCGCTTCTGGCGCAATTCTTCGCGCTTCTCGTCGATCTTCTTCATCATCATCTTCAGCTGACCGATCTCGCCCGGCGGCGCCTTGTAAACCTGGACGATTTCGCGGATCTCGGCTACGGTGAACCCGATGCGTCGGCCACGCAGAATTTCCTGCAGCAGCCGGCGATCCGCAGCGCGATAGAGACGCGTTCGGCCGCGACGCTCGGGATGCAACAGGCCTTCGTCTTCGTAGAACCTCAAGGTCCGGGTCGAGACGCCGAATTCTCGCGTCAGTTCCGTTATGCTGTAATACTTTTTCACTGCCTGTTCCGATTCATCTGGAAACAGTCATATTATTGACTTTTACGTGCAAGTCAATTTTCTCCTTCATCCGGACATGAACCACCAGGTCGCAAGCCCGAGAAAGCTCAGGAAGCCGGTCGTATCGGTGATCGCGGTCACGAAGACAGCGGAGGAAACTGCCGGGTCCGTGCCCGACCGGTGAAGCAGCACCGGGATGGTGATGCCCGCCATCGCGGCTGCGAACATGTTGATCAGCATGGCGGTCGTGATGATGCCGCCGATCGAGACGTCACGGAACCAGATCGCAGCGACGACACCGACGAGCGTTCCGAAGAGCGCCCCGTTGATGAGGCCGACACCCGCCTCGCGGCGCGCGACCCGCCATGCATTGTGAATGTCGAGATTGCGGGTCGCGAGCGCCCGGACGGTAACGGTCATCGTCTGCGAGCCGGCATTGCCGCCCATGCCGGCGACGATCGGCATCAGGATCGCCAGCGCCACCACCTGTTCGATCGTCCCTTCGAAGAGCGAGATCACCGAGGCCGAGATGAAGGCGGTGACGAGATTGACGGCGAGCCACGGAACCCGCGAACGCGAGGTCTCGATGACGCTGTCCGACAGCTCTTCGTCGCCCACGCCGCCGAGACGCAGAAGGTCCTCCTCCGCTTCTTCCTGGATGACGTCGACGACGTCGTCGATGGTGAGCACGCCGACGAGCCGGTCGTTCTCGTCGACGACGGCCGCCGAGAGAAGGTCGTATTGCTCGAAGAGCTGGGCCGCCTCTTCCTGGTCCATCTCGGCCGGGATCGCGTGGCTGGTCTCGCGCATGACCGTCTCGATCTTCATCTGGCGCTTGGTGCGCAGGATGCGGTCGAGGTCGACGGTGCCGAGTAGCTTGAAGGTCGGGTCGATGACGAAGATCTGGGTAAAACTCTCCGGCAGGTCGTCCTCGTCACGCATGTAGTCGATCGTCTGCCCGACCGTCCAGAAGGGCGGCACCGCGACGAACTCCGTCTGCATGCGCCGGCCGGCCGAGCTTTCCGGATAATCGAGCGCCCGGCGCAGGCGCACCCGCTCGGTGAACGGCAGCTTGGCGAGGATTTCCTCGCGGTCCTCGTGGTCGAGATCCTCGAGAATGTAGACGGCGTCGTCCGAATCGAGATCGCCGATCGCGGCGGCGATCTGTTCGTTCGACATCTGGTCGACGATTTGCAGGCGAATCGCCTCGTCGACTTCGGTGAGCGCGGTCAGGTCGAAATCGTCGCCGAGAAGGCGCACGAGGGCGAGACGCTGTTCCGGCTGGATCGCCTCGATGAGGTCGCCGAGCTCCGATTCGTGCAGCCGCGCCACGCGCTGGCGCAGGAAAAGCGTGTCGCGGTCGGCGATCGCCGCACCGACCAGGGCGAGGAAATCGGACCGGACGGAGCCGTCCTCGGCATAGATGTCGTCGGGGAGTTCGTCCTGCGGTGGCCGAACGAGGAATTCTTCGCCGGTGTCCGTCATGCCTGCGCCCTCGCCCTTGTCATCAACTCGTCACTGCGTATCCCGGCAGCCTTGGAGAATGGCGGTAAAAACCGCATTGTCAACCGTGAGCGAGGATATCCCGGCACCGCTATGTGCAAATGCGAAAGAGGCCTGCTAACCTGTTGATCCGACGCAGTTGCAGCACAGAAAGGCATAACGTGGCGGTCCTCCCCCTGGTCACCTATCCGCACCCGGCGCTGAAGGCGGCATGCGCTCCCGTCACCGATTTCGGCCCCGGCCTCTCCACCCTTGCGGACGATCTCTACGATACGATGAAGGCCGCACCCGGCGTCGGAATCACCGCTGCCCATGTCGGCATCCTGCAGAGGCTCGTCGTCCTCGACCTGCCGGAGATCGGCGGCCGGCACACCTACGTCAATCCGGAAATCCTCTGGTCCTCCGGCGATGAGATGAGCCATACCGAAGGCAGCGTCTCCATGCCCGGCGCGACCGAGACCGTGACCCGCCCCCGCGCCGTCAAGTTCCGTTATCAGGATCTCGACGGGACGGTTCATGAGGAGGACCTCGACGGCTTCCCGGCGATCTGCATGCAGCACGAGATAGACCAGCTCGACGGCATCTTCTGGCTGCAGCGGCTGTCGAAACTGAAGCGCGACCGCCTGACGAAGAAGTGGGAAAAGATGCGGGGCTGAGCGCACGGCCGCCCCTTGCGTGAAACGACTCTCGTCGGGACAGGCTGTTGGTCGGTCGGCGGTTGAATGATAGCCTGTCACCATGTCCATCGACCGCACGCATCAGTTTCCCGGCATTCCGCTCGCACTCGGCTCGGCCCTGCTGTTCGGCGCATCGCCGCCGTTGTCGAAGCTTCTGATGGACAGCATCGATCCATGGCTGCTGGCCGGCATCCTTTATCTCGGCGCCGGAGTCGGGCTCGTGCTTGTTCATTTCGGGCGCCGATGGATCGGGCTGGAAGGTGTGGAGGCGCCGATTCGGCTCTCCGATCTTCCATGGCTGCTTGCGGTGGTGGTTTTCGGCGGTCTTCTCGGCCCGCTGCTCCTGATGTTCGGCCTCTCCCTGACGACGGCGGCCTCGGGGTCGCTGCTCCTCAACCTCGAAGGTCTCGCGACCATGGCGATCGCCTGGATCGTCTTCCGTGAGAACGTCGACCGTCGTCTGCTGCTCGGCGCAATTGCGATATTGACCGGTGCCGCACTTCTGTCCTGGAACGGACAGGGCATAGCAGTCGACAAGGGCAGCCTTCTGGTCGCCCTTGCGTGCCTCGCATGGGGCATCGACAACAACCTGACCCGCAAGCTGTCTTCGTCCGATCCTGTGCAGATCGCGATGATCAAGGGGCTGGCCGCCGGCGCGACCAACCTGATCCTAGCCCTCGCGATCGGAGCGCCCGTTCCCTCGCCGGCAGCGATCGGGGCCGGCGCAATCCTCGGCTTCTTCGGCGTCGGCATCAGCCTCGTGCTGTTCATGCTGGCTTTACGGCATCTCGGGACGGCCCGGACGGGGGCCTATTTCTCCCTCGCACCGTTCATCGGGGCGATGCTCAGTATCATCTTCCTACGGGAGCCACTCACATTCCAGATCGGGTTTGCCAGCCTGCTGATGGGCACAGGACTTTGGCTGCACCTGACGGAGCGCCATGAGCATCTTCATGTTCATGAAGCGTTCGAACACGAACACGCCCATGTTCACGACGTGCACCACCAGCATTACCACGATGGCCCCGCCACCGAGCCCCATTCACACCGGCACCGGCACGCGCCGCTGACCCACAGCCATCCGCATTATCCGGACCTTCACCACCGGCATACACACGACTGACTGGCCGGGTATACGCCCTCGCCGGATCGTGTCACATCTCGAAAGCCGTTGGGCCACCTAGCCTGTATTTCGGGACGGGCGCTGCGCTGCGCTTACCTCGACAAAACAACAAAAAACCCGGCCGAAGCCGGGTTTTTGGTGCGGTCGAGAAGACTCGAACTTCCACGGGTTGCCCCACAGCGACCTCAACGCTGCGCGTCTACCAATTCCGCCACGACCGCATCGTGGTAGGTGCCGAATTGCTCCGGCGGGGCTGCATGTAGCAAAAGCATTCGGGGTGCACAAGGGCGCCGTGACAGTTTTTTGATAATTCCTCCGGGGCCCCTGTGGAGGCCCTCGGCAAGGCCCGGAATTCCGGGCTCTTGAAGTCGGCGCTCTTTCTTGCCAAGTAGAGAAAAAGGACGGGCGCACCCATGCAACGCACAGAAATAGAAGCGAAAATGTTTCCCCTGCCCGGCTCTCCGCCGGTGCGCTGGAGAATCTCCGACGGCCTCGTTCCCTACGAGGAAGCGCTCGCCGTTATGGAGGCGGAAGTCGCCGCGATCGCCGACGGCCGCGCCGATGAACTCGTCTGGCTGCTGGAACACCCGCCGCTCTATACCGCCGGCACCAGCGCCGACCCTGCCGACCTGAAGGAGCCCGACCGTTTCCCTGTCCATGCGACGGGACGGGGCGGCGAATACACCTATCATGGCCCCGGCCAGCGGGTCGGCTACGTCATGCTCGACCTGAAGCGGCGGCGCCAGGACGTCCGCGCCTATGTGGCCGCACTGGAAGAGGTGATCATCCGCACGCTCGAGCAGATGAACGTGCGTGGCGAACGCCGCGAGGATCGCGTCGGCGTGTGGGTCCGGCGACCGGAAAAGCCGCGGCTCGCCGACGGCTCGATGGCCGAGGACAAGGTCGCGGCGCTCGGCATCCGCCTGCGCCGTTGGGTGAGCTTCCACGGCTTCTCGCTCAACGTCGATCCGGACCTCTCCCATTTCGGTGGCATCGTGCCCTGCGGGATCACCGCCTATGGCGTGACGAGCCTGGTCGATCTCGGCCTGCCGGTGATGATGCCGGATGTCGACATCCGCTTGCGAACGGCCTTCGAGGAGGTCTTCGGCCCGACGGTCGCGGAAACGTCCTTGCCGTCGGGCGAGGGAAAAGCAGCCGTCGCCGGCGCCTGACGGGACGAACTCCTCGGCGCGGTTGATCTCCGAGCATTCGGCATGCTTCATGGGCTCCCGCCCCCAAGGAGCACGAGTCGATGACAGTCGCGACCTCCCTCACCCGACAGAGCCCCGTCGAAGGCATGGTCCTGATGGCCGCCTGCATGCTCGTGCTGCCGGTGATGGATGCGATCGCCAAATACATGGCGACCGTCGAGGGCATGTCGCCGGGTCAGGTGACATTCTACCGCTTCTTCTTTCAGCTGGCCTGCACGCTGCCGGTGCTTTTCCTTCTGCGCGGGCGTGACGCGCTTGCCGCCCGGCGCCCCTACATGAACCTCCTGCGCGGTTGCCTGCACGGCGCGGCGAGCCTGATGTTCTTCGCCGCGGTCAAGTACATGCCGCTCGCCGACGTCTTTGCGATCTACTTCGTCGAACCCTTCATCCTGACGGCACTTTCGGCGCTCTTTCTCAAGGAGCGGGTCGGCTGGCGCCGCTGGCTTGCGATCGTCGTCGGCTTCGGCGGCGCCATGATCGTCATCCAGCCGAGCTACGCGGTCTTCGGACTGACGGCGCTGCTGCCGGTCGCCTGCGCCTTTCTCTTCGCTCTCTACATGTTTCTCAATCGCGCGATCGGCGAGGCCGACTCGCCGATGACCATGCAGACGATGTCGGGGGTCGGCGGCACGCTCATCATGGGAGCCGCGCTGCTTGCCGGCACCGGCACGGGCGCGAGCGATCTCGCCCCGTCGCTCCCCTCTTCCTGGCTCGGTCTCGGTCTTCTCGTTCTGCTTGGCTCGATCTCCGGCTACATCCACCTGTTGATCGTGCGCGCCTTCCGGCTCGCGCCGCTCTCGGTACTTGCACCCTTCCAGTATTTCGAGATCATCGCCGCGACCATACTCGGCTACGCGCTGTTCGGGGAATTCCCCGACGCCTCGAAATGGACCGGTGTCGCCATTATCGTCGGCTCCGGCCTGTTCATTCTCTGGCGCGAGCAGAAACGCGCAAAAAGCACGGCAATTTAACAATGCCGTTTATCGCCGCTTAACCGCGTCCGTTCACCATCCGGAAACCCGGCCCGCATAGGCTCGCGCCAGTTTCATGATGAAACGGGAAAAAAGATGAGCGAACTTCGTCTCTCTTTTCCGGCATGTGTCATCGCCGGGAAGAACAGGCTTACGGCCGACGACCTCCTTTTGCTGCGCAAATACACCTTTCCGGAGGGTATCCGCTCGCCGGACGACGTCGTCGTCATGCTGGCGCTCGATATGCTCTGTCCGGAAAAATGTGCCGAGTGGCACGCCTACTTCGTCGAATCGCTGGCCGACTACATCGTCAACCGCTGCCATCCGGCGGGCTCGCTAGATACGATGAACGCCCTCTGGTTCGAACAGGTCTTCGCCGACCGCGGCGTCGTGCGTTCTACCCGCGAACTCGACCTTCTTCTTCACCTGATCGACCTCGCACCGCCGGCGCCGGCAACCCTGATCGCCCTTGCCCTCGACCAGCTAGCCATGGCTGCGGCGGAAGGGCGCGGCCCCCTGCAGGTCGGCCGAACCACGGAGCATGCACATCTTTCACCGGACGACCTCGCCTATGTCCGGCGCATCCTGAAGCAGGCCTGCTGCAATGGGCGACTTCTCCTCGGCGAACGCGAGAGAGCCGCTCTGCTGCGGATCGACGGCGCGGTGAGAGGCATCCGCCCTCAGGCGTGGCTCGACCTTCTAAAGGAGGCGGGGATCATGGCCGAAAGCCTGTCGCCGGAAAAGGCCGCCCTCCGGGCACGCTGGCTGCATGTTCCGGACTCTTTCTTCCTCGACGATCAGCGCGTGGCCTGAACTCTGTTCTCCATTCCTCTTCTTCGCCGCACCGGAAATCCGAACCGCACAGTTTCTGACGCTCTTCGGCCTTGAGCCGGGCGCCGCTCCCGTGCCAAGGTCTCGCTCGATTCACATTCTCAGGGAGTAAAACACCATGGACGTACGCGCCGCCGTCGCAATCCAGGCCGGAAAGCCGCTCGAAGTGATGACCGTCCAGCTCGAAGGGCCGAAGGCCGGTGAGGTGCTGGTCGAGATCAAGGCGACCGGCATCTGCCACACCGACGACTTCACGCTTTCGGGCGCCGATCCGGAAGGCCTCTTCCCGGCCATCCTCGGCCACGAGGGCGCGGGCATCGTCGTCGACGTCGGTCCGGGCGTCACGAGCGTGAAGAAGGGCGACCACGTGATCCCGCTCTATACGCCGGAATGCCGGGAATGCCCCTCCTGCCTGTCGCGCAAGACCAATCTCTGCACGGCGATCCGCTCGACGCAGGGCCAGGGCGTGATGCCGGACGGCACCTCCCGCTTCTCGCTCGGCAAGGACAAGATCCACCATTACATGGGCTGCTCGACGTTCGCGAACTACACGGTTCTGCCGGAGATCGCGGTCGCCAAGGTCAACCCGGACGCACCCTTCGACAAGATCTGCTACATCGGCTGCGGCGTGACGACCGGCATCGGCGCCGTCATCAACACCGCCAAGGTCGAGCTCGGCTCGACGGCGATCGTCTTCGGGCTCGGCGGCATCGGCCTCAACGTCATCCAGGGCCTGCGACTCGCCGGCGCCGACATGATCATCGGCGTCGACTTGAACAACGACAAGAAGGAATGGGGCGAACGCTTTGGAATGACACACTTTGTCAATCCGAAGGAAGTTGGTGATGACATCGTGCCCTATCTCGTCAACATGACCAAGCGCGGCGCCGACCAGATCGGGGGGGCCGATTACACCTTCGACTGCACCGGCAATACGAAGGTCATGCGTCAGGCGCTCGAAGCGTCCCATCGCGGCTGGGGCAAGTCGGTCGTCATCGGCGTCGCCGGGGCCGGCCAGGAGATCTCCACCCGCCCGTTCCAGCTCGTCACCGGCCGCACCTGGATGGGCACCGCCTTCGGCGGCGCGCGCGGCCGCACCGACGTGCCGAAGATCGTCGACTGGTACATGGACGGCAAGATCGAAATCGACTCTATGATCACCCACACCATGCCGCTCGAGGACATCAACAAGGGCTTCGAGCTGATGCACAAGGGAGAGTCGATCCGCAGCGTGGTGGTCTATTGAGCGCTCACCGCGCCTATGAGGTGGACGTGCGGAGGCTCGACGAGCTCTCCGCCGTCGAGCTCTATGAACTGCTGAAGCTGCGCGTCGACGTCTTCGTCGTCGAGCAGGCCTGTGCCTACCCCGAACTCGACGGCAACGACGCGGATTGCCTGCATCTGCGGCTCATCGACGGCGGCGCGCTCATCGCCTGCGCGCGCCTCTGGCGGCCGACACCCGACCGCCTGCCCCGCATCGGGCGCGTCGCCGTGTCGCCCACGCATCGTGGCAAACGGCTCGGCGACGCGCTGATGCGCGACGCGATCAGCGCCTGCGAGACGGTGTATCCCGGCGAGGCCATCGAGATATCGGCACAGAGCCACCTGCAGAGGTTCTATGGGAGCTTCGGCTTCACGCCGATCTCCGAAGAGTATCTCGAAGACGGCATCCCGCATGTCGACATGGTGCGAAGAGTCTAGCTGCGGTCGCGAGAACGTTTTCTGGTCCTGCCGCCGCCGATCTGGTAGGTTCGCCTAGAGACCTGTGGAGTATTTTCATGCAGCCATCACGGATTTCACTGAACGAGAAGCAGCACGCGTTGATCGAGCGCCTGATCCGGTCAGGCCGTTTCACCGGACCCAACGACGTTGTCACACGCGGTCTCGAACTGCTCGCTGAACACGAGGCTCAGGCGGACGCATTCATCTCTGAGCTCGAACGGGAAATCGACGCCGGACTGGCGAGCGGACCGCCTGAAGCCATGGAGAGCGCCGAGGCGATGCTGGCCACGTTTCGGCGGCAAAGGTAAATCATCTTGGGCCGGATCCTGCGCCGCCCGCTCTTCGTAGACGACGTTCGCTCCGTCTGGACCTTCATAGCGGCAGACAGCCATGAAGAGGCGGACAAGTTTGTAAGAGCGCTCGAACAGCGCTACACGATGCTTGCGTCAAACCCGCTGCTCGGCACGAGGCGCTTTCCAAACCATCCGAACACGAGGCTTTTTCCATTCCGCCGCTACCTGATCATTTACCAGCCGCTCTCTGAGGGCGACGGGATAGAACTCATCCGCCTCCTGCATGCAGCAAGAGATTATCGAAGATTTTTTGACGACTGATCATGCCCGAAATCTATGTCGATGCCGATGCCTGCCCCGTTAAGGCGGAAATCCTGAAGGTCGCGGAGCGTCATGCGCTGCCGGTGACCTTCGTCGCCAATTCGGGCCTGCGCCCGTCCCGCGATCCGATGGTGAAGAACGTCATCGTCTCCGGTGCCTTCGACGCCGCCGACGACTGGATCGCCGAGCGCGCCGGGCCCGGCGATGTCGTGGTGACGGCAGACGTGCCGCTCGCGGGGCGTTGTGTGGCGGCCGGGGCCTTGGTGACCGGGCCGAGCGGGCGGGTCTTCGATACCACCAACATCGGCATGGCGACGGCGATGCGCAATCTCGGGGCGCACCTGAGAGAAACCGGCGAGAGCAAGGGCTACAATGCCGCATTCACGCCGCGCGACCGCTCACAGTTTCTCGAAACCTTTGACAGGCTTTGCCGGCGCGTGAAAAGGTGACGGCCGGGCACGGAGACCTGCGACCTGCAGCAGCGGATACCGCATCCACGCGACCGCAGACTTGCCGCAGGCAGACGAGAGACGGAACAGGACAAGCATGCCACAATTCTCCGAACGCGTGATCGGGCATCGACACGGCCCCTTCCTGGGCGCGCTCGTCTTCGCACTCGTGGCTGGACTGGTCGCCGTGCTGTTTGCACCGCAGCTAGCTCTCGAGCTCGTGCCGATCGCCTTCTTCGTTGGCTACCTTATACTGATGTGGCTGCGGCTGCCGCGGCTGACCGCCATCTTCCTCAAGCGACACGCCGAAACCGCCGACGAACCGGCCTGGGTCATCCTGACGGTCACGCTCGCCGCCGTCGTCGTTTCGGTGGTCTCGCTCTTCTTCGTGCTGAATGGTGCGGAAGGCCGCGCGCTCAAACTCATCCTCGCCTTCGGCGCCGTCGTCTCCGGTTGGTTCACCATCCACACCATGGCCGCGATACACTATGCCCACGCCTACTGGCGGCCCCAGACGGTATTGCCCCATGAAAGCGGCGTTCACAGGGGCGGCCTCGACTTTCCCGGGACAACCGATCCCGGCGGCTATGATTTTCTTTATTTCTCTTTTGTCATCGGGATGACTGCCCAGACTTCGGATACCGCCGTCACCACGACCACCATGCGCAAGCTGAACCTGCTGCATGCCGTCGTCTCCTATTTCTTCAACACGGTTCTGCTGGCCGCGGCGGTGAACGCCGCAGTGTCGCTCGCCGGCTGAACCAGCAAAAGGGACAACGATACGATGAAGATCCTGTCGCAGAACACCGCCTTCGGCGGCATGCAGGGCGTTTTCGCCCACGATTCGGACGCCTGCAAATGCGAGATGACGTTCGCCGTCTTCGTGCCGCCGCAGGCCGTGCTCGAGCGCCGGCCGGTCCTCTGGTATCTGTCCGGGCTCACCTGCACCCACCAGAACGTGATGGAAAAGGGCGAGTATCGCCGCATGGCGGCCGAGCTTGGGCTGATCATCGTCTGCCCGGACACGAGCCCGCGCGGCAACGACGTGCCGGACGAACTCACCAACTGGAAGATGGGCAAGGGTGCCGGCATGTATCTCGACGCCACGGAAGCGCCGTGGGCCGAGAACTACCGGATGTACACCTACATCACCGAGGAACTGCCGGCACTCGTCGCCGAGCATTTCCGCGTCGACATGGACCGGCAGGGCATCTTCGGCCACTCGATGGGCGGTCACGGCGCCATGACGATCGCGCTGAAGAACCCCGAACGATTCCGCAGCTGCTCCGCCTTCGCGCCGATCGTCGAACCATCGACGGCCGACTGGACGGTCGACGCCTTCGAGAAATACCTGGGACCCGACAAGGCGAAGTGGCGCGAGTACGACGCCTGCGCGCTGGTCGCCGACGGTGCCCGCTTCCCTGAATTCCTGATCGACCAGGGCAGCGCCGACAGCTTCCTGGAAAACGGCCTGCGGCCCTGGCTCTTCGAGGACGCGATCAAGGACACCGAGATCGGGCTCCGGCTGCGCATGCACGAGCGCTACGACCACTCCTACTACTTCATCTCGACCTTCATGGACGACCACCTGCGCTGGCACGCGGAGAGGCTGGGCTAGAGCCGCTCGTAAACGAACCGGGTGAAATCGGCCGGCTCCGCCCGCCCGCTGGTGTCGAAGGCGAACATGCCGGCGAAGGCTCCGGTGAAGGAACCGTGCTCGCCGCGGCCGCCCTCGTCGGAGACGACGCCGGCATCGAGCACCGGACCGACCGGCTTCCAGTCGACGGCGCCGGCCGGCCGCCAGAAGAACTGCAGGTCGTTGTCGCGGATTTCCATGGCGAGGTCGAGCGAGCCTTCGGGAACGGCAATTCCGCTGTCGAGCGGAAAACTCAGCCGGCCGTTCGGATAATCACCGGCGCAGCTCAGGATCATGATCACCCGCCCGCGCTTCTCGTGCAGCGTAACCCCGAGCGCATGGAACTTGTAGCGGTTGTAGTAGTGGGTGAGACCCGCGACCTGCTGGTAGGTATCGGGCGAGAATTCGAGCGAGGTTTCGGCGCGGAAGCGATGATGCTCCTGCCTCCGCGCAACCAGCGACTGCTCGAACCAGGAACCGATGCTTTCCCGCCCGAAGAGGCGCAGGAAGCCCGGCCGGGCGGAGAGACTGAACAACCGTTCCGGCACCGGCGAGCGCAGCCACTGGAACTCGGGCGGCAGTTCCGGGCGATCGAAATCATGCGCAATGACGGCCGGAGCTTCCACGCGGGCCACCTCGCCGCCCGGCGCGGGCACCTCCACCGAGGGCACCGGGCCGCCATCTTCGAGATAGAGCCAGCCGTCATCACGCCAGACGCATTTCTGGATAGCCGTCTCGCGGCCCAGCGTGCAGCGCCGCTTGGGCGGTAGCGGCCGGCCGCAGAGATGGGTGTGGTAGGGCGTGCCATCCGGCGTCTCGACATATTGCCCGTGGCCGGCACGCTGCAGCACCGCCTCCGGATGATCCTTGGACGTAATGAGATGAATGTCCGGATGGAATTCGTAAGGACCGTCGATGGTCCGCGAGCGGGCCATGGTCGCCGCGTGGTCGTAGCCGGTACCGCCCTCGGCGGTCGTCAGGTAGTACCAGCCGTTGCGCTTGAAGAGATGCGGTCCCTCGACAAGACCGAGTGAGCTGCCGGGAAAGATGTTTTTGACCGGCCCGACGGGCCGCTTCTTCTCCGCATCCCATTCCTGCAGCAGGATGCCGTCGAAGGCCGGATGCTTCGGCGCCCCGCCATAGCTCTCGGTGCGGTGGTTCCACTGCATGTTGACGAACCACTTCCGCCCGTCGTCGTCATGAAAGAGCGACGGGTCGAAGCCGGACGAGTTGACGTAGACCGGGTCGGACCACGCGCCCATGATCGAGGGCGCGGTGACGATGTAGTTGTGCGCGTCCTTGAAGTTGCCATCGAAGCGCTTGACGTCGGTATAGACGAGCCAGAACAGCCCCTCGCTGTAGGAAAGACACGGCGCCCAGATGCCGCAACTGTCCGGGTTGCCGCGCATGTCGAGCTGGCTTGCGCGATTGAGCGGCCGGCAGACGAGCCGCCAATTCACCAGATCCCGCGAATGATGGATCTGGACACCTGGATACCATTCGAAGGTGGAGGTCGCGATGAAATAGTCCTCGCCGACCCGGCAAATCGACGGATCCGGATTGAAGCCCGGCAGGATGGGATTGTTGATCATGTCGCGTTTCTCCTCCCGCTTTTGACTGCCCCTCATCCGGCTACCGCCACCTTCTCCCCGTTCTGACGGGGAGAAGGGACAAGCGGCACCGCCCCGACCGTCCCCTCGCCCCGCGTGCGGGGAGAGGGTCAGGGTGAGGGGCAAATGCAATCACTTCTTCTTCCTGGGCGGCCCTTTCCGTTCGGCCGATGCCGCCCAGAGATTGATGTCGGCTTCCCTGGCATAGGTGTCGATCTCGGCGAGCTCCTCGGCCGTGAACTCAGGCTTTTCCAATGCCTTCACGCAATCCTCGACCTGCTCGGGACGGCTGGCGCCGATGAGTGCCGAGGTGATGTGGCCGCCGCGCAGCACCCAGGCAAGCGCCATCTGCGCGAGCGTCTGGCCGCGCCGTTCCGCGATCCGGCCGAGCGCGCGGATGTTCTCCAGGTTCTTCTCGTTGAGGAAGCCCGGATCGAGCGATTTTTCTTGCGCGGCGCGGCTGCCGGTCGGAATGCCGTTCAGGTACTTCGACGTCAGCATCCCCTGCGCCAGCGGCGAGAAGACGATCGAGCCGATGCCTAGTTCTTCGAGCGTATCGACGAGACCGTCTTCCTCGATCCAGCGGTTGATCATCGAATAGCTCGGCTGGTGGATGAGAACCGGCGTGCCGAGGTCCTTCAGGATCGCCACCGCCTCGCGGGTGCGCTTCGAATTGTAGGAGGAAATCCCGACATAGAGCGCCCTGCCCGACCGGACGATGTGGTCGAGCGCCCCGCAGGTTTCTTCGAGCGGCGTATCCGGATCGAAGCGGTGCGAATAGAAGATGTCGACATAGTCGAGACCGAGCCGCTTCAGGCTCTGGTCGCACGATGCGATCACGTATTTGCGGCTGCCCCATTCGCCGTAGGGACCGGCCCACATGCCGTAGCCCGCCTTGGACGAGATGATGAGCTCGTCGCGGTAACCGGCGAAATCGGTTCGCAGGATCTCGCCGAACGCCGCCTCCGCCGAACCGGGCGGCGGGCCGTAATTGTTGGCGAGATCGAAATGGGTGATGCCGAGATCAAAGGCGGTACGGCAGATCGCCTGCTTCGTCGCGTGCGGCGTGTCGTTGCCGAAATTGTGCCAGAGGCCGAGCGAAATCGCCGGCAGCTTGAGGCCGCTTCGTCCGCAGCGATTGTAGGTCATCCGCTCGTAGCGGCTCTCGGATGGTTGCCAGGTCATGAAAGTCTCCAGTTACAGAGGCGGTATTTGCCTTTCGAGACCGCCCCTCATCCCCCTGCCGGGACCTTCTCCCCGTGATCGGGGAGAAGGAGAAAGTGGCGAGGTCGTGCCGCCACCTTCTCCCCGCCAGCGGGGAGAAGGTGGCGGCAGCCGGATGAGGGCGGCCAGACGCTTTTCCTCATACCGGCTTCACCGCCCTCCGTCACCTCAGCAGGGCCAGCGCCTCGTCGATGCCGAGCGCCTGCGGTTGCGTGCAGGTGGTGGAGAGATCGACGAAACGGCCCTCCGCGCCCGATTGCAGGATGGAGGTCATGACGTCGACGCCGTGGAGCGCGCGGTCCAGCGAGCAGCGGGCGTCGCGGCCTTCGAGGATCGCGACCGCCATGTCGGCGAGGCCGGCCGTCCGGTAATTGGCGCGCGGGCCGTTCGCATGCTCCTGGTTATTGATGCCGAAGGGATGATCCCAACCCTCGAGCGGCTTGATCTCCTTGTTGCGGCCGCTCGCCTCCACGGTACCGCCGAAGAAGTTCGGATCGGGCACGAAGAGCGAGCCGTCGGTGCCGTAGAGCTCCATGTTGCCGTGGCGATGGGACCAGACATCCCAGCTCGCCGACAGCGTGACCGTCGCACCATTCTCGAATTCGAGGAGCGCGTGGATGTTGGTCGGCGTCCGCACCGGGATCACCTCGCCGGCGCGCGGCTGGCTGGTGATCGTGCGCGTCTCCGACGCCATGGAGGTGAGTGCGGCCACCCGTTTCACCGGACCGATGAGATTAATGAGGTTGGCGATGTAGTACGGGCCGAGATCGAGCACCGGCCCGCCGCCGGGCAGGAAGAAGAAGTCGGGATTGGGGTGCCACATTTCCATGCCCGGGCTCATCACGTGGCAGGTGCCGGAGGTGATGCGGCCGATCCCGCCCTCGTCGATGTATTTGCGGGCAAGCTGGTGCGCGCCGCCGAGGAAGGTGTCCGGCGCGCAGCCGACGCTGAGCTTCTTGTCCGTCGCGATCCGGCGGAGGTCCTCGCCGGCTTCGAGGCTCAGCACCAGCGGCTTTTCCGAATAAACGTGCTTGCCGGCCTCGAGAATGCGCTTCGAGACGGCGTAATGCGCATCCGGAATGGTGAGGTTGACGATGATGTCGAGCTCGTCATTGGCGAGCAGTTCGTCGACCGTCTGCGCCTTGACGCCGTATTCCTCCGCCCGAAGCTCGGCGGCGTTCATGTTGAGGTCGGTGCAGGCGAGCACCTTCAGCCCCTTGAAGAGCGGGGCGAGCGAAAAATAGGTCGTAGAGATGTTGCCGCATCCGATGATGCCGACGCCGAGTTCACGTGTCATGGGGACGTTCCGAATGTTTCTGTAATGGTCAGTAGCTGTTGAAGGAGGCGATCGACCGGGTGATCAGCCGGTCGAGGTCGTTGGGATTGTCATGCTCAACGATGAAATGGCGGACAGGATGTGCCTTCAGGGCGTCGACGATGCCCTTCCAGTCGACGGCACCGTGACCGACATCGGCCCAGCCGTCCTCGTCGGCGTTCTGTCCCGCCGGCGCAATGTCCTTAACGTGGACGGAGCTGATGCGCTTGCCGTAGCTTTCGATCCAGGCCAGCGGGTCGGCGCCGCCGCGGATCACCCAGGCGATGTCGGCTTCCCAGGAGAGATCCGGGCCGCCGGCGAAAATCTGCTCCTGCGGCGTCGAGCCGTCATCGAGGGTGGCGAATTCGAAGTCATGATTGTGCCAGCCGAAGACCAGCCCTGCATCACGGACAGGCTCGCCGGCCTCCTGCAGCCGCTGGCCGAAGGCGAACCAGCCGCGCGCGTCTGTCGGGCGCTTGTCCGGCGTGAGAAAGGGGCAATAGATCGCCTCGATGCCGAGCGTCCCGGCGATCTTCAGCACGCGCTTCGGATCTTCCTCCAGCATGTCGAGGCTGAAATGGGCGGTCGGCATGGCGAGCCCGTTGCGGTCGAGATCGGCCCGCAGCGCGGCAACACCGGCATCGTCGAGCGAGGCGTACATGGCGCCATACCCCTCGACCTCCTTGTAGCCGGCGGCGGAGAGCTTCGGAAAGACCTCGGAAAAGGGCTGGAAGTTGCGGGCGCTGTAGAGCTGGAAGCCGAGTTTCGTCATTTGTAGTCTCCTCGTAGGGTTCGGGTGGTGCCCCGGGGGTTCTGGTCGGCGGGCTGCGGAAAGGTCAGGTCGCGGCCTGGCAGGAATAGAGGTCGTAGAGGGTGAAGTCCGGCACGCTGCCCGGCGCGAGCGGCGCGGCCGGCGCGAAGGTCACGACGCGGCTTTCGCCCGCGGCAAGGTCGAAGGCGTTGTCGGAGTAGCGGCCGGCGATATCACACTCGATCATCACGAAGAGCGCGAGACCGCGCGCGGAGACGGTGATCTCGACCGTGCCGCCCTGCCCCGGCGCCGCCTGCAGCGTCAGGCCTGACGGTGCGAGGTCGAGTGCCTTGTAAGTGCCGTGGACGTAATGGCCCTCACCGCTCGTCCCGTTGGCGATGAAGCTCCAGGCGAGGATAGAACCGGGCGGTATGTCGCCCGCCGCGATGATGAGCAGCGTCTCTGCCCGGTCGGGCGGGCACGTCCCGCTCGCCATCCGCAAGGGGATCTTCTCGCCGCCCAGCGTAACTGCGAAAAGGTTCATGTCGACCACCGCAGGCTCCGGCGTGTCGTTGACCATCGAGAAGCGAACCTCTTTGCCGTCTTCGGACGGGATCGCCGCGACCGTGATCGGCTGGAAGAAGCGGCGCGCCATGTAATGCATCGCCTTCCACCCGCCGCCGTAATCGAGGCTCGCCCAGGAGGCGACCGGCCAGGTGTCGTTGAGCTGCCAGTAGAGGGTTCCCATGCAATGGGGCTTCAGCGAACGCCAGTAGTCGACCGCCGTCCTGATCGCCAGTCCCTGCTGGATCTGCGAGAGATAGACGAAGTTGGGAAAATCCTTCGGGAAACGGAAATAGCGGAACATGGTCCCGGCGATCCGCTCGTTGCCGCCGGCGTTCTTCTGGTGCAGTTCGATCACCGGCGAGGCGATATTCATGTCCTTCGCCTCGGCGAAACCGCGGATGACCGGAAGCGAGGTGTAGGACTGGAAGCCGAATTCCGAGCAGAAGCGCGGTTTGACAGTTCGGTAATTATCGAAACTCTTATTTTCGTGCCAGACCGACCAGTAATGCATGTCGCCCGAGCCGTCGGCATGCCAGGCATCGCCGTAGTCGAGATAGCCGGAAGCCGGGCTCGACGGCCACCAGATCGCCTCCGGCGCCGCCTTCTTCAGCCCCTGCTCGATGGTGCGGTTGAGGCGGTCGTAGGCGACGAGATAACGGTCGCGGTTGTCGCGCGATTCCGGGAACCAGGTGAGCGCGCCGACGAGTTCGTTGTCGCCGCACCAGACCACGATGGAGGCGTGCGAGGAGAGACGCCTGACCTGGTAGTCCACCTCCTCGGCGACGTTCGCGAGAAAGTCCTCGGTGCAGGGATAGAGATTGCAGGCGAACATGAAATCCTGCCAAACCATGAGGCCGAGCCGGTCGCAGAGATCGTAGAACCAGTCGTGCTCGTAGAACCCGCCGCCCCAGACGCGGATCATGTTCATGTTGGCCTCGACCGCCGAGCGTAAGAGGTCCTCGGTCTTCTCCCGTGAGGTCCGCGAAAAGAGCGCGTCCGCCGGAATCCAGTTCGCGCCGCGACAGAAGATCTCCCGCCCGTTGATACGGAAGGCGAAGCGGCTACCCGCCTCGTCCGCACCGGTGACGAGTTCGACGGTCCTGAGACCGATCTGCCGTGTCACCACCTCGCCGGGGATCTCGACGGTCAGGCAGTAGAGCGCCTGTTCGCCGCTGCCCGCCGGCCACCAGAGCTTTGGCGCCTCGATATGGAAGACGTGCGGGATCGTCGTTTCGCCGGCGTCGATGCCGCAATCGAGCAGCACCCGCTCGCCGTCGAGATCGAAATGTACCGGCACGACGGCCGGCTCGTCCGCGTAGAGCGTCAGCGTGATGTGGAGATCGACGCTGCCATCCTCGTTGTGCACCTGCCGGGTGACGAGATGCTCGACGCGCGCCGGATCGAGGGCCTTCAGCGCGACAGTCCCGTATACGCCGAGCGGCGCCAGCGCGATATTCCAGTCCCAGCCGAAATGGCATTGCGGCTTGCGCAGCATGTTGCCGTTCGGGATCGGCGAATTGGTGGTCGAATAAGGAACATAGAATGGCTGGCGCGCCTGCCGCTCGGCGCCTGCCGCGACCGACGAATGCAGCAGAATGCGGATGCGGTTCTCGCCCGGTTCCAGCGCTTCCGACACGTCCGGCCGGTAGCGCCGGAAGCAGTTGTCCGAGGAAAGCACCGGGATGTCGTTGACGAAGACGACGGCAACCGTATCGACATAGTCGAGATCGAGATAGAAACGACCGTCAGGAGAATCGAGAAAGAAGGTCCTTTCGAGCACCCAGTCGCGCTCCGCGACCCACTGCACGCGCTCCTCGTTGCGCCCGATATAGGGGTCCGGAATGATGCCCGCCGCCTGCAGGGCCGAATGCACGTCACCGGGCAGCAGGATCGTGCAGCTGTGCTCACCGTCACGCGAGGAGAGCTGCCACTCGCCGGAGAGATCGATGATGGTCGAGGGCGATGTCATAGTCTCAGTCCATCTGTCGAAGGCACGAACACCCCCCTCTGGCCTGCCGGCCATCTCCCCTCAAGGGGGGAGATCGACGTGCGTCAGCCGCCGCATCTCGTGAGCAGGACGAAACATGCGCTGCGCCGCTCCACGCGAGGTTTCCCGAAGTCCAGGGCGAAAGCCCATCGACGCCTCGGCTCGCGCCAGCATCAGAGGCAGATCGGTGCGCCGGAAACCCGGCGATCTCCCCCTTGAGGGGGAGATGCCCGGCAGGGCAGAGGGGGGTATGTTCACGCGGACGCTGGCACTCAAATCCGGTCCTCCGTCACAGCGTCGAAGAGCGAGGCGACGGCCATGTCGAAACCGAGGCGCACCTTCGTACCCGGCCGGTAGCGGCGGGTGCCGCCGGTACGAACCCCGAGCACATGGCCGGCATGCTTCAGCCACAGCAGATTGTCGGCACCCATCGGCTCCTCGATATCCACCACCGCCTCGTGGATTTCATCCGAACCGACGATGTCCTCGTCGAGGAGGACATGTTCGGGACGCACGCCGAGGACGACCTTGCGCCCGGCGGCAAGCGTGCCGTTCGCGTCGTAGCCGTCAAGCGAGAAGTCGACGCCATCGGTGTGGAAGACCCGGCGCCCGCCGCGTTCGGCGATTTCGCCGCGGATGAAGTTCATCGACGGCGAGCCGATGAAGCCGGCGACGAAGAGATTGCGCGGACGGTTGTAGATCGTCATCGGGTCGTCGAGCTGCTGGATGACGCCGCTCTTCATGATGGCGATGCGGTCGGCGAGCGTCAGTGCCTCGATCTGGTCGTGGGTGACGTAGATCATCGTGTTGTTGAGCGACTGGTGCAGCCGCTTGATCTCGACGCGCAGTTCCGAGCGCAGCTTGGCATCGAGGTTCGAGAGCGGCTCGTCGAACAGGAAGACGTCGACATCGCGCACCAGAGCGCGGCCGATCGCGACGCGCTGGCGCTGTCCGCCGGAGAGCTCCGCCGGCTTGCGCTTGAGGAGCGGCCCGATCTGCAGGATCTCGGCGGCGCGCTCCACGCGCTTTTCGATCTCCGGCTTCGGCACCTTTGCGACCTGCAGCCCAAAAGAGAGGTTCTTCTCCACGCTCATCTGCGGATAGAGCGCGTAGGACTGGAACACCATGCCGATGCCGCGATCCTTCGGCTCCTCCCAGGTGACGTTGCGATCCTTGATGAAGATCTGCCCGTCGGTCGGCTCGAGCAGACCGGCGATGCAGTTCAGCAGCGTCGACTTTCCGCAGCCGGACGAGCCGAGCAGGACGAGGAACTCGCCGTCACGGATATCGAGATCGAGGTTTTGCAGCACCTTCACGGCGCCGAAGCTCAAAGACAGATCCTTGATGGAGACAGAATGCGACATCTTGCTTAACCCTTGACTGCGCCGGCGGCGATGCCCCGGACGAAGAGGCGTCCGGAGACGAAGTAGACGATGAGCGGAACCGCGCCGGTCAGCAGCGTTGCGGCCATGTTGACGTTGTACTCCTTCACGCCCTGGACGGAGTTGACGATGTTGTTGAGCTGGACGGTCATCGGGTAGTATTCGGGTCGCGTGAACACCACACCGAACAGGAAGTCGTTCCAGATGCCGGTAACCTGCAGGATCATCGCGACCACGAAGATCGGCAGCGACATCGGCAGCATGATGCGGAAATAGATCTGCCAGAAGCCCGCCCCGTCGATACGCGCCGCCTTGAAGAGTTCTTCCGGCAGCGAGGTGAAATAGTTGCGGAAGAGCAGCGTCAGGATCGGCATGCCGAAGATCGTGTGCACGATGACGAGGCCGGTCAGCGTGCCGTAGATGCCCATCTCGCGCAGCACGATGACGATCGGATAGATCATCACCTGATAGGGAATGAAGGCGCCGATGATGAGGATGGTGAAGAAGAGGTCGGCGCCCTTGAAGCGCCAGTTGGCGAGCGCGTAGCCGTTGACCGATGCGATCAGGATCGACACCAGGGTCGAGGGAACGGTGATCCGGACCGAATTCCAGAAGCCGCGCGAAAGCCCGTCGCAGTTGAGCCCGGTGCAGGCGGTCGCCCACGCCTTGCCCCATGGCTCGAAAGTGATTTCCACCGGCGGCGAGAAGATGTTGCCGAGCCGGATTTCCGGCATGCCCTTGAGCGAGGTCATCACCATCACGTAGAGCGGCAACAGGTAATAGGCGGCAGCGACGAAGAGCGTGCCGTAGATGATGATGTTGCGCGACGAGAGGACCCGTCGGGGCCGGGCGCCACGCGGCTCGGAGCCGAGCCGGCCGGAAGAGGCGTCGAGCGCGGCCGCGGTCGTGTTGAGGGAGCCGGGATTAGCCACGCTTCTTTCCTCCGAATTCGAGATAGGCCCAGGGAATGATAATGATGGAGACGGTGATCAGCATCATCGTCGACGCGGCAAAGCCCTGCCCGAGGTTCTGCGCCTGGAACATGTAGTCGTAGACGTATTTCGCCGGCACTTCCGAGGCGATGCCGGGGCCGCCGCTGGTCTGGGCGACGACGAGGTCGTAGACGCGCACGATGCCGCTCGCGATGATGACGAGCGTGGTAATGAAGACCGGCCGCATCATCGGGATGACGATGAAGAGGTAAGTCCTCCACATCGGAATGCCGTCGACACGCGCCGCCTTCCAGATGTCCTCATCGATGCCGCGCAAGCCGGCGAGCAGCAGGCACATCACGAGACCGGTCCCCTGCCACAGACCTGCGATCAGGATGCCGTAGATGACGATCTCGGAATTATAGAGAGGGTCGAAGGTGAAGCTCGTCCATCCGAGGCTGCGAACCACCGACTGAATACCGAATTCCGGGTTGAGCACCCACTGCCAGACAAGGCCGGTGACGATGAAGGAGAGCGCAAAAGGATAGAGAAAGATCGTCCGGAACGTGTTTTCGAACCGGATCTTCTGGTCCATGAGCGCCGCAAGCAGGAAGCCGATCACCAGGCTGAAGACCAGCGTGAAGAGGCCGTAGATCGCGAGATTCTCGATCGAGACGATCCAGCGCGGCGCCACCCACAGGCGCTCGTATTGCTCGATGCCGACGAATTTCAGCCGCGGCAGAAGCTTCGAATTGGTGAACGAATAGACCACAGTCCAGATCGTGCCGCCGAGAAAGATGACGACGGCGACGAGTATCATCGGAATGGAGGCAATCTTCGCATTGAGATTGCGCAAGAGCTTGTTGGGTCGACCGGCATAAGTCTGGCCCGTCATGAATCTGTCCTCCTCATTCGCAATCGAAGGCAACTGGAGACGTCACGCCTGGCTCGTACCGGCCGTGGCGGAAAACCGGACACCTTCGCACCTCCCCGCGCCGCGGCAAAGAGGCAGGCCGGCCGCCGGACAGGAGCCGACGGCCGACGGGCGATGCCGCGCCTCAGTCCGCGGATGCGATGATGTCGACGAAGCGCTTCTGCGCGTCTTCCGGCGTCATCGACGGATTGGCGAAGAACTCGGAGAACAGGTCTTCGATCTGCTTCTGGCTGTCGGCGGACATGAGCTGGTTGGTGCTCTCCACCACATTGCCCTTGGCGAGAATGTCGAGGCCCTTCTTCATGCAGTCATTAGCCGCATTGAGATCGACGTCGCCGCGGATCGGCAGCGAGCCCTTCTTCAAGTTGAATGCGACCTGTGTCTTCGGGCTCACAAGAACGGACGCAAGCTCCTCCTGCGCCTTGGATTTCGCCTCGTCCTTCAGCAGCGGGAAGTAGAAGGCATCGCCGTCGGTGGAGATGATCTCGTTGACGCCAAGGCCGGGCAGGCAGGTGTAGTCCTTGCCGGCGACCTGTCCGGCCACCTGGAACTCGCCCTGCGCCCAGTCACCCATGATCTGGCCGCCGGCCTTGCCGGTGATCACCAGATTGGTGGCCTGGTTCCAGTCCTGCACGTTGGATCCCTTCGACATCCGGCGTGCATCGTCGGCCGCCTTGAAGACCTTCGTGATCTCCGGACCAGCCGCGAAATCGGCATCCTTGTCCTTGTAGACCTTGTAGAAGTTGTCCTTGCCGGCAAGCGCGACCATGATGACGTTGAACGCGCCTGACGTCTGCCAGGCCTGGCCGCCGACGGCGAGCGGGATGATGCCGGCCTTTTCCAGCGCCGGCGCGGCCGCGACGAACTCGTCCCAGTTCTTCGGAACGGCGACACCCGCCTTCTCGAAGGCGGCGTTCGAGAGCCACAGCCACTGCCACGAGTGGATGTTGACCGGAGCACAATAGATGTGGCCGTCGATGGTGCAGCTTTCGAGCAGGCTCGCCGGCTTGATAACCTCACGCCATTTCTCACGCTCGGCCACGGCATCGAGATCCCGCATCAATCCGGCCTGCACAAGCTCCTCCGCCTGACGGCCGTGATTGAACTGCGTGGCGCCCATCGGGTCTCCGCCGGTAATGCGGCTGATCATGATCGGGCGGGCGGTGCCGCCGGAGCCGGCGATCGCGCCGTCGACCCATTTGTTGCCGGTCGCGTCGAACGCCTTGGCGAGTTCGGCAACCGCCGCCGCCTCGCCTCCCGACGTCCACCAATGCGTTACTTCAAGATCGGTCGCCTGGGCTGCCCCGAACGGCAGTGCCACGCCGGCGGTGAGCAAAATGGCAATACGACGAAAATTCATGAGTGTCCTCCCTCACTGAAACGTTGCCGTAAAAAATCTATGCGAAACGCTCGGTGCGCGCAACCGGGAAGAGACGACAATCTTTTCTTAATACTATTTTCAACCTGCCCGCGAAGTACGGCAGCAAGATTCCTTGCCGAACGCCGTTCCGCCGTTGCACCGCAGCGATTGCGATTTTCTATATTTTGGCCAGAAATTTAGCGAAATCGCCGGGTATTTCGACACCGACGGCGCCACACCTCTCTCTCGCAGGCGCAAAATGGCCAGGGTTCACCGTGGATAAATACCGCTGGTTGCTCCCGTCAAAATTTTATCACCTGAACACTCGACAAATTCACTGCAACGTTTCAGATTGATCATCTTACGCTTGTTCTGAATGACCGATCCGGATTGATTGCGGCGCCTTCGACGGTGTCTATAATGCGGATCATCGTAAGCGGCGGGGAACATATGAAAAAGGGTAAGGCGATTGAAGTCCGCAGGCCGACCGGCACGACAGCCGAGCGGCCGACACTGAAGACCATCGCCTATATGACGGGCTTGGGCATCACCACGATCTCCAGGGCATTGAAGGATGCGCCGGATATCGGGGCGGACACGAAGGAGCGGGTTCGCATGGTCGCCCGCCAGCTCGGCTACCAGCCGAACCGCGCCGGCGTGCGCCTGCGCACCGGCAAGACCAACGTCATCGCACTGGTGCTCAGTATCGACGAGGAGATCATGGGCTTTTCGAGCCAGATGGTCTTCGGCATTTCCGAGGTACTGACGGGAACGCCATACCACATCGTCGTGACGCCGCACTCCCACAGCAAGGATCCGATGCTGCCGGTGCGCTACATTCTCGACACCGGCTCGGCGGACGGCGTCATCATTTCGCGGATCGAACCGGACGACGCGCGCGTGCGGCTGCTTTGCGAGCAGAACATGCCGTTCGCCACCCATGGACGCACGGATGCCGGGCTTGTTCACCCCTATCACGATTTCGACAACGAGGCCTTCGCCCAACAGGCGGTCGAGCGCCTCGTGCGTCGCGGGCGCAGGCGGATCGCCCTCCTCCAGCCGCCGAGCAAGCTCTCGTATTACACGCATACCCGGACAGGCTTCGTGAAGGGGCTGCGCGAGCACGGCGCAAAGGAAGTGCCGCTCGGCCTCAACATCGACGCGCCGCTGCAGGACATCCGCGATGCGATCGAGGCGCTGATGCGGTCCGACGATGCACCGGACGGCATCGTCTCATCGGCCGGAAGCGCCACCATCGCCGTCAATGCCGGTATCGAGGCAGCCGGGAAACGCGTCGGCCTCGACATCGACCTCGTCTCGAAGGAATCGGCGCCGATCCTCAAATGGATCCGGCCGGAAATCATCACCGCCTTCGAAGACGTGCGCCACGCCGGCCGCGAACTTGCAAAAGCGGTGATCGCCCGCATCGACGGCATCGCTCCCGAACATCTCCAGAGCATGAGCGAGCCCGTCTGGTCAGACTGACCGCGACGGGCTTCAGCAATGCTTCGGTGGCTCGTCAGGCGCCGCTGCCCCAGGGACCGTGCGGCCGGTCGAGCCCGTCGGTACGCTCGAAACCATGGGCTCCGAAGAAGTCACGCTGCGCCTGGATGAGGTTCGCGGTGCCCCGTGCCTGCCGGTAGGAATCGAAGTACGAGAGTGCCGAGGCGAGAGCCGGAACCGGGAGCCCCGCCGTGACGGCGGACGCGACGACCCGGCGCAGTGACGGCAGGCTCTCGCGAACCATGGCGGAGAAGGCCGGCGTCACGATGAGGTTCGCCGCCTCCGGATTGGCGGTGAAGGCCTGGGTGATCTCGTCGAGGAACTGCGACCGGATAATGCAGCCGGCCCGCCAGGTGCGCGCGATGGTCGGCATCGGCAACGACCAGTCGTACTCACGGCTGGCGGAGGAAAGCACGGCGAACCCCTGCGCATAGGCGGCGATCTTGGCGGCGAAGAGCGCCAGCTCGAGCTCGGTTTCGAGGAGGACGCCGGACGGCAGTTCGAAGCGCGAGCGTCCGCCGGGGAAGATCGCCTCCGCCGCGACGCGCTCGTCCTTCATCGACGAGAGGCTTCGGGCGGCGACCGCCGCCTCGATCGCCGTCGCCGGCACGCCCATCTGCTGCGCCTCGATGACCGACCATTTGCCGGTACCCTTCTGCCCCGCCCGGTCGAGGATCATGTCGACGATCGCATTGCCCGTCACCGTATCCTTCGCCTGCAGCACCTTTTCAGTGATCTCGATCAGATAGGAGTTGAGCCGGCCGCGGTTCCAGCCGCCGAAGACCTCGGCGATCTCGGGAGCCCGTTTTCCGAGGCCGTCGCGCAGGATGCCGTAGATCTCCGCTATCATCTGCATGTCGGCATATTCGATGCCGTTGTGGATCGTCTTGACGAAGTGGCCGGCACCATTCGGACCGAGCCAGGCGCAACAGGGATCGCCTTCGTATTTCGCGGCAATGGAGGTCAGGACGCTCTCGACGCGGGCATAGGACTCGGGCGTACCGCCGACCATGATCGACGGACCGTGGCGCGCGCCCTCCTCGCCGCCCGAGACACCCATGCCGATAAAGGTGAAGCCGGTATCCTTCAGGCGTTCGAAGCGGGCCATCGTGTCGCGGAAATTGGCGTTACCGGCGTCGATCATAATGTCGCCGTTTGCGAGATACGGCATCAGGGCATCGATCTGCGCATCGACGGCATCGCCGGCCTTGATCATGATGATGATCGGGCGCGGAGGACGGATGGCGGCGACGAACTCCTCGATCGTGCGGCAACCGATTATGTTGCCGCCGAGGTCGCCCGCCTCCCCGAGGAACTCGTCGGTGCGCGCAGCCGTTCGGTTGAACACCGCGATCCGGTTGCCTTTTTCCGCAATGTTGAGGGCGAGGTTCGACCCCATCACCCCGAGACCGATCAAGCCGATTTCAGCCGTCTGCATGCGCAAGCCTCCTTGTTTCAGGTGGAGGCATATGTGGCACTCATCGGAACGGGCGGCAAGCGCCGATCTGCCGGGCAGCGTCGGGCGAACTCTCGCGAGGAACCGGGCGGCTGCTTCGGTCGTTCAGCGCGCCGGCCGGTCGTCACCGTCGTCGAGCACGCGCCAGGAGGCGCCTTCCAAATCCTCGTACTGGCCGCTCTTCAGCGACCAGAGGAAGGCGAAAAGTCCGAGACCGCCGAGGAAGAGCGCGATCGGGATCAGGTAGATCAGCATGTTCATGACGCGAACGAAGCCTCCGGACCGGCAAAAGACTGCTTCTCATCTGCGGCAGGCTGATCGGCCATTTCCAGCCGGTTGAGCCGCAAGGCATTGAGCACGACGATGATCGAAGAACTCGACATCGCAATCGCTGCGATCAGCGGTGTTGCATAGCCGAGCATCGCGACAGGAATCGCGAGAGCATTGTATCCGATCGCCAGCGCGAAGTTTTCGCGGATCAGCCGGCCGGCGCGGCGCGACGCCTCGATGGCGAACGGAACCGCGTCGAGGCTCTCGCGCATGAAGACGAAATCGGCAGCCTGGCGACCGACATCGGCGGCCGTCGCCGGCGCGATCGAGACATGCGCCGCAGAAAGCGCCGGAGCGTCATTGATGCCGTCGCCGACCATCAGCAGCTTCTGCCCCTTGGCCCCGGCGGCGGCGCACAGTTCCGCCTTCTCGCGCGGAGAAAGGCCGGCGCGCCAGTTGTCGATGCCGAGGCGGGCCGCAAGCGAGGCGACCACGCCCTGACGGTCGCCCGAGAGGATGCCCACGGCGTAGCCCTGCGACTTCAAGCTGTCGACCGCACTTTCCGCGCCCGGCCGCACGGCATCCTCGAAACGGAAGCGCTCGAGCTCGTGTCCGTCGAGCGACAGCACGACTTCGGAGGTTGCGTCGTTCTCAGTCGCCCGGTCGTCGATGGTCTGGCAGGCGAACGGGCGGTTGCCGAGGCGATAGGTGCCGGCCGGCGTCACCGCCTCAATGCCTGCGCCCGGAATTTCGCGGACCGTGCCGAGCTCCGTCGACGGGCTGCCGGCTGCCGCATGGAGAGCGAGAGAGAGAGGGTGACGGGAATGGGCCGCAAGACCGGCCGCAAGCGCGAGATGCTGCGGATCGACCTCCGTGCGGTTGATGAAGCGCGGGCGTCCGAGCGTCAGCGTGCCGGTCTTGTCGAAGGCGATGGTATCGATCTCGGCGAGACGCTCCATGGCAGAACCATCCTTGACCATGATCCCGTTGCGGAACAGGCGGCCGGCAGCGACGACCTGTACCACCGGCACCGCAAGACCGAGCGCACAGGGGCAGGTGATGATCAGGACCGAGATCGCGATCAGCATCGCCTGTTTCCAGTCGCCGCCGAAAACGCCCCAGCCGAGGAAGGTGAGAAACGCGAGAAGGTGAACCGCGGGCGCATAGATCTGCGCGGCACGATCGGCGATACGCCGGTAACGCGCCCTGCCCCCTTCGGCGGCTTCCATGAGGCCGATGATCTCGGCAAGGAAGGAATCGCGCGCCGTCGCGGTCGCGCGGATGACCAGCGAGCCGGTGAGGCTCAGCGTTCCCGCCTGCACGCCGTCGCCGGTGGTGACCGCATGCGGGGCGCTCTCGCCGTTGACGATCGAAACATCCATGTCGCTCGAACCGGCGACGATCTCGCCGTCGACCGGCACGCGGTCACCGGCTGCGATCGCAATGCGGTCCCCGACACGGATTTCCTCGACGGGCCGGTAGTCGCGAGAACCGTTCTCCGCCAGCACCATGGCGCCGCGGGGACTGAGGCGCGCGAGCCCAGTGATCGCCGAACGCGCACGATCACGCATGACATGGTCGAGTGTGCGGCCGATCAGCAGGAAGAAGAGCAGCGACACGGTGGCGTCGAACCAGGCATGTTCGCCGTGATGGATCGTCTCCCATAGCGACACGACATAGGAGAGCGTGATCGCGAGCGCAATCGGCACGTCCATGTTGGTACGGCCGTGCTTCAGGGCTTTCCAGGCGGACTGATAGAAGAATCGGCCGGCGATAATCAGCACCGGTGCGGCGATCATCGCCGAGATCCAGTGGAAGAGATCGCGGGTCGCGGCGTCCGCACCCGACCAGATCGAGACCGACAGCAGCATGATGTTGCCAGCCGCGAAACCGGAGAGCGCAACCGCCCGGATCAGCCTATTGCGCAGTTCGTCCGAGGCCTCGGCAGCGGTGGTGAAGAGATGCGCCTCGTAGCCGGTCGCAGCGATCGCCTGCGGCAGCACCGACGGATCGGTCGGACGGCCATCATGTTCTTCCCGCCAGACGATCGATACGCGCTTCGACGTCAGGTTGACGCGGGCCCGCTCGACCTCGGGAAGCTTCCGCAGGGCAGCCTCGATGGTGGTAATGCAGGCGCCGCAGTGAACGGCGGGCACCGCGAGGTCGACCTGTCGCAAACCGTCTCCGAGATCGCGGCTCGCGAGCCGCAGTTCCTCGGCCGTCGGCAGCGCATGACCCGCCCGCTCGATATCGAGGGCGCCTTCGGTTCCGGCCGCGCAGCAGCTCATTTCCTGTCTCCCTCGCCGGGATGCTCGTGCCGCTCGTCGAGAAGGATCATCCTGCCATTGGCGAGCGCGATGCGCGGCGCTTCGTGCATGATCGTCTTGCCGTCCTTGACCGCGATCAGCTCGACGATCCACTCACCAGCCAGAACCTGGTGGCTCGCCCCGTAGACACCATCCCCGAGCGCCGAAAGCTCGGCGACGAAGTCCTGATGCTCGCCGACCGGACGCTTGAAGTGCGCCGTCACCTTGTCGGCCGCCAGCGGCTGGTTCTCGGGAAGCGTCAGCCGGTAGCGGATCGTCTGGTCGGAAACCTCCAGCTCCCCCTTGATGCCGGAGGCCAGCATCTCGCGGATCGCCGAAGCTTTGGCGTTGAACTGCTGGCTCGCGACATAGGTGTTCTGAACGACCAGGCCGCTCCATGTCGAGGAGGCGTAATAGGCCATCACGAGATTGACCGAGATGATCGTTCCGAAGAACAGGACCAAGACGCCGAGCATATGCTTGCCGGTGAAAACGAATCCGGCCTTTTCCTCACGCACGCTCATTTGTGCTTCTCTCCAGGTGCGTTGAACACCGCCTTGTAGCTGTCGGCTTCCGCGCTATCCACGTCCTTGACGTCGAAATGGAAGCTCTCGACCTTGGATTCGATCTCGTCCGCGGGCACGGTGACGAAAACCTTCAGCGTCGTCGCTTCGTCGGGCTCGACGTTGACGACGAACGAGCGGACATCCACTTCCGACATGCCGTTCACGCGCATGGTCGCGCCCGGCAGGCCGTCCAGCGTCACTTCCATGTTGCGCGGCTTCGGTACCATGTTCAAGAGGCGAACGGTGTAGCCGTTGCGGATCGATCCGTCGGATTCCAGCACGTATTGCGGATTGCGGTCGTGCAGCACGTTGATCTCCAGCCGGTCACGACCGAGCAGCGCGACGAGAAGCCCGATACCGACGGCCGTCCAAACCCCCATGTAGAGCAGCGTCCGCGGGCGGAAGATGATGCGCCAGTTGAAGTGACGGACCTTGTCGCTGAAGCTTCCGTCGTCATTGCGCACGCGGTTCGGCTGGATTTCCGTGGTGCCGTTGTCGGTCGCAAGCGCCATGTTGGACTGGTATTCCTCGAGCGTCGCATAGGCGATCAGACCTCGCGGCCTGCCAACCTTGTCCATGACGGCGTCGCAGGCGTCGATGCAGAGCGCGCAGGTGATGCATTCGAGCTGTTGCCCGTCGCGGATGTCGATCCCCATGGGACAGACGGCGACGCAGGCGTTGCAGTCGACGCAGTCGCCGGCGATCTTGCCTTCGGCAGCGGCCTTCTTGGTGCCGCGCGTGCGCGGTTCGCCACGCCAGTCGTTGTAGGTCACCACCAGCGAGCTCTCGTCGAGCATCGCCGCCTGGATGCGCGGCCACGGACACATGTAGACGCAAACCTGCTCACGCATCAGACCGCCGAAGAGATAGGTGGTGGCCGTCAGCACAGCGACGGTCATGTAGGCGACGGGAGCCGCCTGCCCCTCGATGAAATCCATCGCGAGCATCGGCGCGTCGGCGAAGTAGAAGATCCAGGCGCCGCCGGTAGCGACCGAAATCGCCAGCCATATCGCGTGCTTCGTCACCCGCTTCCAGATCTTGTCGACGGTCCAGGGCGCGGTCTCCAGTTTCATGCGCGCATTGCGATCACCCTCGATCGCCCGCTCGACGACGAGGAAGAGATCGACCCAGACCGTCTGTGGACAGGTATAGCCGCACCAGGCGCGACCGACCGCGGAGGTCAGCAGGAACAGGCCGAAGCCAGCCATCACCAAAAGCCCGGCGACGAAGAAGAACTCCTGCGGCCAGATCTCGATGAAGAAGAAATAGAAGCGGCGGTGAGCGAGGTCGATCAGCACCGCCTGGTCGGGCGCAAACTCACCACGGTCCCATCTGAGCCACGGCGTCAGGTAGTAGATGCCGAGCGTCACGAGCATGACGAGCCACTTGAACTGCCGGAATCGCCCCTCCGCCCGCTTCGGGAAGATCTTCTTGCGGGCCTTGTAGAGCGGTTCCCGCCGCTTGGCGGACATCACCGGTTCGGCCTCGAGGCGCTCGACCTCGTCGGAGTCTGTCGGACTGTTCTTGTCGACGTGAAGATTCATGACATGGGACCTCATATTCAGGCCACCCTTTTCCCACTTCGCCAGGATAGCCGCCTTGACTTATATCAAGGGGCGGCGAAGCGCCGCAACGAAGGGTGAACGTCGTTGCCAGCGGCATAAGGTCACGCGCCGTGAGCTCTCGGGTACGGCGGCCTGCGAACCGGTAGCGTACGCCGCCCTACCCCAAATAAAAAAAAGACCACGCACCGGGCGTGGTCTGAAAAAGGGGACCTGATTGCATTCTCGTGGTCCGGCGGCCGTTTCCGGCCGCCGGCAGGCTCTGCTTACTCGCCGCCGCCCAGCGAATGGACGTAGACGGCAAGTTCCTTGACGGTGGTCTCGCCGAGGCGAGCGCCCCAGGCGGGCATCACACCGTGCTTCGGCTGCGCGACCTGCTGGGCGATCCCTTGCTCGCCCTGCACGCGCAGCCAGATCGCGTCGGTCAGGTTCGGAGCACCGAGTTCGCGCATGCCCTTGGCATCCTCGCCATGGCAGGCGACGCAGTTCTCCGCAAAGACCTGCTTGCCGGCTTCGACGAGCGCCGGGTCCGACGGCGTGTTCGTCAGGCTCCAGACATAGGCGGCAACCTGCTGGATCTGCTCCGGCTGCAGGATCTCGCCAAAAGCCGGCATCTGCGACACGCGGGTATCGGCGTCCGCATCATAGCGGATGCCGTGGGTGAGCGTCGTCTGGATCGTCTCCAGATCGCCACCCCACAGCCAGTCGTTGTCGTTGAGGTTCGGATAGCCCGGCGAACCGGCCGCACCCGAGCCGTGGCACGGCGCGCAGTTGACCTTGAAGGCTGCGGCACCACCGGACATGGCAAACTGTGCCAGTTCCTTGTCGGCGACGATCTGGTCGAGCGGCAAGGCGGCGATCTTGTCGAGATAGACCGCCTGTGCCGCCTTCGCCGCCGTCAATTCCTGGGTCAGCGCCGCACGGTTGGTGTAGTTCAGCATGCCCTTGGTGTTTTCCTTCAGGAGCGGCCACGCCGGATAGGCGATGGTGTAGCCGATCGCCCATACGATGGTCGCGTAGAAGAACCAGACCCACCAGCGCGGCAGCGGGTTGTTGAGCTCGCGAATGCCGTCCCACTCATGGCCAGTGGTTTCGACGCCACTGATTTCGTCAATATGTTTCTCAGACATCTCTTAGTCCTCCTTGAGAGGGATGCGCGCGATCTCGTCGGCAACTTTCTTGCCGCCGGGCCGGAAGGTGAAGAGGATCACACCGACGAAGAACAGGGTCATGCCAAGCAGGCCCCAACTGTCGGCGAAGTGGCGCATGGCCGTGTAGGTTTCCATGTGCCCCTCCTCAACGATATCCGGTCGCGTCGTCATAGGTGGTGAAGTCCACCAGCGTGCCGAGCATCTGGAGATAGGCAACGAGTGCATCCATCTCCGTCAGCTTCGCCGGATCGCCGTCGAAATCACCCACCTTGGCCTTGGGATAGCGCGCCAGCAGTCCCGAGGTGTCTGCATTCGGATCGGCCTGCGCGGCGAGATCCGCTTCCGCATTCGCAATCATGTCGTCCGTATAGGGGACGCCCACGATCTTATTGGTCTCGAGGTGCGCGGAAACGTTCGCGACCTTGAGCGGCGTCGTCTTCAGGAACGAGTAGCTCGGCATGACCGATTCCGGAACGACGTCCCGGGGCTCGGTCAGGTGCTGAACATGCCATTCGTTCGAATAGCGGTCGCCGACGCGCGCTAGGTCCGGCCCGGTGCGCTTCGATCCCCACTGGAACGGATGGTCGTACATCGACTCCGCCGCCAGCGAGTAGTGACCGTAGCGCTCCACTTCGTCGCGGAACGGACGGATCATCTGGCTGTGACAGACATAGCAGCCTTCACGGATGTAGATGTCGCGACCGGCGAGTTCGAGCGGCGAGTACGGCCGCATTCCCTCTACCTTTTCGATGGTGTTCTCGAGGTAGAAGAGCGGAACGATTTCGACGATACCCCCGACGGTCACGACCAGCAGCGATCCGACAAGGAGAAGGCTCGCGTTCTTCTCGAGGATTTGGTGTTTATCAAGAATGGACATGAGAGCCTTCCTTCTTATTCAGCCGGCTGGACGGCGGCGGGGACGACCGAACCGGGGATCGGTGCTTCCTGCCTTTCGTAACCGCGGATGGTCATCAGGACGTTGTAGGCCATGATGATACCGCCGGTGAGGTACATCGCACCGCCGACGGCACGCAGGACGTAGTAGGGGAACATGGCGGCGACCGACTCGGCGAACGAGTAGACCAGGAAGCCCTGTGCGTCATATTCGCGCCACATCAGGCCCTGCTGGATACCGGCAACCCACATAACGGCGGCATAGAGAACGATGCCGAGCGTGGCCAGCCAGAAGTGCCAGTTGACGAGCCGCAGCGAGTACAGGCGGTTGCGGTTCCACAGCTTCGGCGTCAGGTAATAGACCATGCCGAAGGAGATCATGCCGACCCAGCCGAGAGCGCCCGAGTGAACGTGACCGATGGTCCAGTCGGTATAGTGGCTGAGCGAGTTGACTGCCTTGATCGACATCATCGGACCTTCGAAGGTCGACATGCCGTAGAAGGCGACGGCGATGACCATCATGCGGATGATCGGGTCGGTACGGATCTTGTCCCAGGCGCCCGAGAGCGTCATCAGACCGTTGATCATGCCGCCCCAGGAGGGCATCCACAGCATGATCGAGAACACCATGCCGAGTGTCTGCGCCCAGTCCGGCAGGGCCGTGTAGTGCAGGTGGTGCGGGCCGGCCCAGATGTAGAGGAAGATCAGAGCCCAGAAGTGGATGATCGACAGGCGGTACGAATAGACCGGGCGACCGGCCTGCTTCGGAACGAAGTAGTACATCATGCCGAGGAAGCCGGCGGTCAGGAAGAAGCCGACCGCGTTATGGCCGTACCACCACTGCGTCAGCGCATCCTGAACACCAGAGAAGGCCGAGTAGCTCTTGACCCCGAGGAAGGAGACCGGAACCGAGAGGTTGTTGACGATGTGCAACATCGCGATCGTGACGATGAACGAAAGGTAGAACCAGTTCGCGACGTAGATGTGCGATTCCTTGCGGGTCATGATCGTGCCGAGGAATGCCAGCAGATAGGCAACCCAGACGACGGTGAGCCAGAGGTCGACGTACCATTCCGGTTCTGCGTATTCACGCCCCTCGGTGATTCCGAGCAGATAGCCGGTCGCGGCCATCACGATGAAGAGCTGGTACCCCCAGAACACGAACCAGCCGAGCGAGCCGCCGAAGAGACGCTGGCGCGAGGTGCGCTGGACGACATAGAAGGAGCTTGCGATCAGAGCGTTGCCGCCGAAGGCGAAGATGACCGCCGACGTATGCAGCGGACGCATGCGGCCGAAATTGAACCAAGGTTCAATGTTCAGGTCCGGAAATGCGAGCTGCAGGGCGACGACGACGCCGACGAGAAAGCCGACGACGCCCCAGAAGACGGTCGCGATGACGCCGTATTTCACGACCTCATCGAAATATTCGGATTTTACCTGCGCAGCCGACTTTGCGTTCGCAGGCGCGAACTTCATCTGGCGCAGCATGACGACCGTACCGCCGAGCAGCACGATAAAGGCGACCGTCATGTGGACAGCGAACAGGCTGTCCTGGGCGAAAGCCACCCCGAGCAGCGCAGCGAAGGCGAGGACCGCCATCACCATAGTTTCTAGTGTGTAATTCATTGTTGGAACCCCCAACGGCTTGCTGATCAACCGCAGAAGGACCCCGATAGGGCGGAGAATCCTCCTGCGCTGTGTGCAGAATTGACATCGAGTGCCTCAAGGCACCTTGATTTAAATCAATGCAGGAAAACGGCCGTTAAGGGAAAAGTGATTATTGTCGCAGCTACCCCGAAATGATGCCGCACGGCCGTTCGGGAGGCGGAAATGGCCCGCTCGGACCTCGCGGTCGCGGGGAATGTGAGGCTTTGCGACCCCGATTGCGCGGCCGAGGTACCGGAGATGACGGTCATGAAAGCAAAAACCAACGGAACGGGATCAGAGACCACACCGGGCTCGCCTGTTCCGTCCGCAGCACTCAACGACAATCAGCGGACGATTGCGTGGCTGCGCAGGGCGCATGACGAGCAACTCGCGCTCTGCAACGAGCTCGAGGCGATTGCCGATTCGCTCCCCTCCAGCGTCGACCGCCAGAAATGCCTCTACGCCGCCAAGATGCTCGGCCCCCTCGTCCACGACATCCACGAATACGAAGAGGCTGTATTGTTCCCCTGGATCGAGTCCGAGCGCGGCCCGCAGCTTCGCGAAACGATCGAACGGCTGAAGTTCGAGCACTGCGAGGACGAATGCTTCGCCGAGGAACTGACGGATGCCTTGCTGAAGCTCGGCATGGGCGATGTCGTCAACATGGAGGCCGTCGGATATATGTTGCGCGGCTTCTTCGAAGGCATGCGCCGGCACATCGCTTTCGAGCGTGACTGCCTGCTGACGCAATTGCCGCCGAACGCGACACCTCAAGGCCGACAGTGAACCCAACGGTACCGCCGGCCCGCGCCCGACTTAGGCCGCGATCTTCCGGCAGGTTTCCTGTTTCCGCCGAATGAGCACCACCGCGCCGACCACGCGGCCGTCATTGCCGGCAAACGGCGTCATCGTACAGCACGCCGACCCGTCCCGTCCCCACGGACGATAGGAGAAGTTGAAGCTCAACATCTCCCCGGCAAAGCAGCGGTCGAGCCGCGTACGGGTAAAATCCTCGAAATGGCTGCCGGGCATGAATTCCGCGACGTGTCGGCCGACGATCTCGATCTGCCGGCGCTTCAACGTCGAGGCGTGGGCAGGATTGGCATAGAGATAGCGGTAGTCGGTGGTCACGACAGCAACCTGCTCCGACAGCGTGTTGAGAATCGACTCGTTGAAGAGGTCGTCGTCGCCGTCCAGCGCCGTCGCTCTTGAGGGGCCGATGCCCCCGTCGCCGATCGCTCTTCCTCCTCGCCGAAATAACGGTCGAGAAGGTCTGAAAGGACGCCGGCGTGGCGCGTCACGCAGGACCGATCGTCCGCATCCTCGCGGATGAGATCGCTGACGAAACGGAGTTGCTGGTGTATTTCCCGGAGGTCGGACGCACGGTAGTCCAGCACCGCCGCGACCAAGGGATCGAGTTCCCGGTCGAGCAGGCGAACGAGACGGTCGTCGCCGACGCGGACCGCTTGCCGAAGCTGCATGCTCTTCAAGGCGACGGCCTCGAAGAGGGCGTCCAGACTGTCTTTCCGTGTCGCTTCGGGCATCGGGGAGCACTCCACACTGGTCCGGCATCGGCGGGTGAGGCCGCGCGAAGGTGTCGCATTCGGAACAGATTTCCCATCATGCGATCAGGAGTCGGGTAACATGAATAACCGACTGACTCAACAGCTCAAGTTTAGGGGTAAATCTCGCTCTGCACAGGTAAGGAGCGCTCCATCCCGGCGGAAACCGGATGAGACACATGCGGGGCTCGTCACCCCAGATCGAGGCTTTGCTTGATATTCCAGCGATCGTGATACCAGAGCCACTGTTCAGGGTATTCCCGCACCCACGATTCGACCTTGTCGTTCAGGAGCTGGGCCGTCGCGGTGACGTCGAGCTGACCCGTGGCAGTACGCGGCAGATCGACCTTCGGTTCGATTTCGAGACGAAAACGGTTGCCGGGGAGCCGGATGCAGCGGGCGGGATAGACGTCGCAATCGAACTGCCGTGCAAGCTTGGCGAGCAGCGGATTGGTCTTCACCGGCCTGCCGAAGAAGCTCGTGGTGACGCCCTTCTTGAACTTCTGGTCGACCAGCACACCAACCCCGCCACCGGCTTCGAGCTGGCGCGCGAGTGCGAAGGACGATCCGGCATGGGACGGCACCAGCTTGCCCATCCGCTTCTTGCGGAAGTCGAAGACCTTCTCGGCGATATAGGGATTGTTCGGCGGCCGGAAGAGCACGCTGACATAGAGGCCGAAGGCGGCACCTGCGACCGGCAGCAGCTCGAAATTCGCCGTATGCGCGGTGAAGACGATGAAGGGACGCGGATGGTCGCGCAGCTCCAGGAAGAGCGGAATGCCGCTCACCTCGATTCTCCCCTCGCCCTGCCTTTCCGGATCGAAATCGAAGAGCTGGTCGAGGAAGACATATTCGGCGGCGAGCCGGCCCATGTGCCCCCAGCTCGCGACGGCGATTTCTTCCCGCTCGGCTTCTGACTTCTCCGGAAAGGCATTGCGCAGGTTCGTCAGCATGAGGCCGTGGCGACGTGTCCGCGGCCCCACCTTGCGCATCAGCCAGTCGGCGAAGTTGATCGCCGGATCTGCAGGAAGAATCTTGAGCACCGTCAGGAACCCGAAGGCGAGCTGCGCCACCAGCCACTGCTGGAAGTGGCGCAAGGCAAGGACGATGCGGGTGACGAAGAGCTTCAATGCGTCAGTCCATCCTGAGGATGATCTTCCCGAACACCTGACGGGTCTCCATGCGGGTCAGCGCCATGTCGATGTCCTCCAGGTGCACCTCGGTATCGATCACCGGATGAACGATGCCGCGGGCCATCTTCTGCATGGCATTGGCCATATTCTCCATGCGGCATCCGAAGGAACCGAGCAATTTCAGCTGCTGCTGGAAGAGCATCATCAGGTTCATGTCGGTCGAGACCCCCGAGGTCGAGCCGCAGGTGACCAGCCGGCCGCCACGCTTCAGGCACAGCATCGAGCCGGCCCAGGTGTCCTTGCCGACATGTTCGAAGACGACGTCGACGCCCTTCTTCTTGGTCAGCTTGCGCACGACTCCTTCGAAGCGGTCGGTGCGATAGTTAATGACGTGATCGGCGCCGAGCGCCTTTGCCGGCTCGATCTTGTCGTCCGAACCCACCGTGGTGATGACCGTGCAGCCGATCTTCTTAGCGAGCTGGATCGCCGCCGAGCCGATACCCGAGCCGCCGGCATGGACGAGAATGGTTTCACCCGGTTCGAGCTTCGCGTTGTCGAAGAGCATGTGCTCGACGGTGCCGAAGGTCACCGGCGCGAGCGCCGCGCCGACCGCGTCGACGCCGGGCGGTGCCGGAACCAGTAGCCGGGCCGGCAGGTTGATCTTCTCCTGGGCAAAGCCGTCCAGATGGAAGCCATGCACGCCGCCCACATGTTCGCAGAGATTGTCACGACCTTCGCGGCATGGCTTGCAGAGGCCGCAGGTGCGCGCGCCGTAGACGGCGGCAAGCTGGTCCGGCAGGATGTTGCCGACGCCCGGTCCGATCGCCTCGACGACCCCGGAAGCCTCCGCGCCGATCGTCAGCGGCATCTTGCGCTTGGCAAACGCCATGCCGCGCCAGCCCCAGACGTCGATATGATTGAGCGCGACGGCCTTGACCCGCAGCGTCACCTCGCCCGGCCCCGGCGCCTCCGGCTCCGGCAGATCGACAATTTCGAGCTTGCGGTCGTCGACCAGCTGCAATGCGCGCATGAATCCCGTCCTTCGCCCTTCGGCGTTCCGATACACTGTTTCTCGTGGCGTTCCGATTAAGCCGGTTCACGCATCATGACAAGGCTGGCGTTCTGGCCGCCGAAGCCGAACGAATTCGACAACACTGCGGAAACATCAGCTGTGCGCTTGACGTTGGGAACCACGTCGAGCTCCATCGTCGGATCGGGATTGACGTAGTTGATGGTTGGCGGAATCGTGCCGGTCAGCATCGTCTGGAAGGAGAAGACTGCCTCGACTGCGCCGGCCGCCGTCAGCGTGTGGCCGATCATCGACTTGTTCGATGACACCGGAATCTGCTTCAGCCGCTCACCGAAGACGGCGAGCATCGCACCGTATTCCATCTTGTCGTTTTCCGGCGTCGAGGTTCCGTGGGCATTGACATAGTCGATGTCAGCCTCGCCGATCCCCGCATCGGCAAGCGCCGCGCGCATCGTCGCGATCGCCGGGCCGCCGTCCGGAGAGGAGCGCGTGCGGTGGAAATGGTCGGCCTTCTCCCCGCATCCCTTCATCACGCCGAGGATCTTCGCCCCGCGAGCCACGGCCGATTCCATCGATTCGAGGACGAGCGTCGCCGCGCCCTCGGCGATCACGAAACCGTCGCGATCCTTGCTGAAGGGCTTCGACGCCTTTTCCGGCGCATCGTTCTGGGTCGAGAGCGCAGACAGCAGCGAGAAGCGAATCACCGCCTCGACGCTGATGGAACCGTCGGTCGCGACCGTCAGCGCGCGCTCGGTACGGCCCTGGCGGATGGCCTCGACGCCGAGCTGGATGGCCGTCGCGCCCGACGCACAGGCGGTCGAGAGCGTGACCGGCAGGCCACGCGTGCCGAAGCGGTCGGCAAGCCGTTCCGAGATCGAGCCGAACTGGACCGCCTCGAGGAAGACCGGATCCGGCTTCGCGCGCATTGCGGTGAGAAAACGCTCGTAAACGTCACCGTCGTGGTCCGGTGGCGGAGCACGCTCGGCGAGCGCGAAGCGATCGGACCATTCCGGTTCGACAGGCGGTGCGGCGAGGAAGAGCGGACCGTTGAAATCGCCCGAGAGGCCGGCCTGGCCGAGCGCCTCGATGGTGGTTTCCCGAGCGAACGCATAGGAGCGCTCGACGGCGTTGGCTGCCGGCACCTCGATGAAATCGACGGTACCGCCGATGCGTGTCGGCATGCCTTCGGTCGGGAAGCGTTTGATCGCATGGATGCCGGACTTGCCGGCGGTGAGCGCATTCCAGTTGTCCTCGAGCCCTTGTCCGAGCGAGGTAATCACGCCCATACCGGTGACGACGACGATCGGCCGTCCGAGATGATCCTTGAAGCGATTGTCGGTCATGGATCCGTTCCTCCTCACGCGTCGGCCGAGACGAGGGCGACGCCCTCGCCGTGGACATAGCCCACCGTCGTCACGACGGCATGGCGGGCGGGCATGGCCATCGCCCCTTCATGGGCAGGATCGAAGGGCGGCACTTTCGCATGGCTGTCGAGAGCAAGGGCGGCAAGCGCAAGACCGAGCGGGAACTGTGCCTCCATGCCGTGACCCGTGCTGCCGCCATAGCCGCGTACGGGCGCGGCAGGAAAGCGACGGTCGAGCACTGCCTTCTCGCGGCGTGCCAGGTCGTGCAGGCCGCTCGAACCGGAAAAGACGACCGTGTCGGATGTCGCGTCCCCCAGACCGGAGAGCAAACGCTCCACCCGGGCTTCGAACCGGTCACCATCGCGGCCGCCGCGATCGCCCTCGACGGCGTCGAGGACCGCGTAGACATGGGCGCCCCGCGCCTCGGCATGTTCCCGGCTTTCGAGCACGAGGAAGGCGCCGACCGATCCGAGCATCATGCCGCCGCCTGCATCCTCCGAACGCGACCACAGGGGCCGCCATTCGCCGGTCGCATGGGCATGGATACCTTCGACAAGCAGCAGGATATCCGGGCGCTCACCGATAAAGGCGCCGCCGACGAGCGTGTGGGTCGACTGGCCGCAACGCAACCGGGCGAACGCCGTCTCGATCGCCGAAATGCCGGCCGACTCCTCGCCCATGAAGGTGCGGGAGGAACCGGTGACCTTGTGCACGATCGAAATATTGCCGGCCATGAGGTTGGAAAGTTGCGCCAGAAACAGCGTCGGGCGAAGCTCGGTCGTCAGTTTCTCGACGAGCAGCCTGTCGCGATCGTTGCGGCGCAGGGCTTCGTTGACGATCAGCGTATCGACGTTGACGTCGCGCTCGCCGCCGCCGGCAGCGACGATCAGGTCCATCGTTCCGCAGAGTTCGGCATTGTCCTTGAGGCCGGCGTCATCGAGCGCAAGCCCCGCCGCATAGACACCGAGCCGCTGCCAGTTCTCCATCTGGCGCTGGTCGCCACGCTTGGGGATCTGCGTCGACCAGTCGATCTCCGGCAGGCAGTGGATCGGGTACGGCTTGAGTTTTTCCGTCTCCACCGCCGGCGCCGGCGCAGCCGGGGCGGACAGCAGGGCGATATGCGGCTCCTTGCCGGTTCCATGGCAGGTGACGATGCCAATACCGGTGATCACCACGTCGTTCGGCTTCTTGCTCATTCTCTATCCTTCGGCCGGCAATTCTTCGACCGGCGTTCCATCCGGCGCATCCCTACGCCCTGCGCGGCGGCGCTGGCAATAGCTTTCGCCTGACGACATGGCTTGTCAGGGAAACCGCAAGGGCGGTCTGCCGCTCAGGCGGCGCCGTCCGCTTCGAGGGCCGCCATCAGCCCGACCTCTTCCGCGCGGTTACGGACGATCTCGGCGAGCGGCACCTCGCTGAACGGCACGGTGCGCAGCTTGAGCTGGGCATCGCAGATCTTCTTGCCGCCCGATGCGATCCTGGCCTTGGTGACGGCAAAACCCGATCCGTCGTGTTCGAGCTTGGCTTCGATGTCCAGCACGGCGCCGGGCTCGACGAAACTGCGCATCTTCGCGCCGTCGACCGACATCAGGAAGGGCATCGCCGAAAAGCCGCTGACGGCGAGCACGAGGAAACCCGAGGCCTGCGCCATCGTCTCGATCAGCAGCACACCGGGTACGAGCGGCATTCCGGGAAAGTGACCTTCGAACACGGGGCTCTTCTCCGGCACGACCGAGCGTGCCCGGAGCGTGCCGTCGCGAAGGCTCACCGCCTCCACCGTGTCGATCATCTGGAAGTATTCGAGCAGCATCGTACGTCGTCCGCCGGGCCGATCAGCCCTTGGCGGCGCGCAGTTCGTCGATCTTCGCGCAGAGATTCTTGAGAACGAAGTATTCCTCGGTGGAAACCTTGCCCTCGTTGACTTCCTGCGTCCACTGTTCGAGCGGGATCTTGATGCCGAATTCCTTGTCGATCGCAAAGACGATGTCGAGGAAGTCCAGGCTATCGATGCCGAGATCGTCGATCGTATGGCTTTCGGGCGTAATGGTTTCGCGATCGATCTCGCTCGTTTCAGCGATGATGTCGGCAACTTTGTCGAATGTAGCGCTCACGCCAATTACCTCATATGTCTTAAATCCGAGTTCCACATAGGGAAAACTCGTCGAAAAGCCAATGCCCTGTTTCACCGGCAGGAAAATTTGCCGTTGCAGTGTTGCTCAAACAGCAATCGAATGACGGCCCTTGCCGGTCGAGAGGTAACTGTCGAAGACCGCCGCGATGCTGCGCGTGAACGGCTTGCCGGTTTCGGTGATGCGAAACTGGTCGGCGACGATCTCGCAGACTCCGTCAGCGTTGCTTGCGACATACTGCCGGGCCTCGGCGATCACGCTCTCGGCAATCCCGGGGAATCGGTTCCGCAAGTCGGCGAAGGAGAAGGAAAAGCGGCACATCAGATCCTCGATGACCTTGGCGCGCATCCGGTCGTCGTCGGCAAGTTCGATGCCGCGAACGACTGTCAGCCCCTGCGCCTGCGCCATCTTCTGGTACTCGCCGGTCGCCGGCATGTTCTGCACGTAGCCTTCGGGCAACTGCCCGATCGAAGACGCGCCGAGGCCGATCAGCGCATCGGCCGCATCGTCGGTATAGCCCTGGAAGTTGCGGTGGAGCCGCCCCTCGCGGCTCGCGATCGCGAGCTTGTCGCCGGGCCTGGCGAAATGGTCGATGCCGATCGCCTCATAGCCGGCTTCAACCAGCATCTCTGCGGCGCGGTTCATCTGGCGGAAGCGCATCTCGACGCCGGGAAGCGCTTCTTCCGGAATCATCGTCTGGTGCTTCTTCATCCACGGCACATGGGCATAGCCGAACAGCGCGATGCGATCGGGCGCCAGCGAGAGAATATCGCGGACCGTGGCTTCCAGCGTCTCCAGCGTCTGGTACGGCAGGCCATAGAGAATGTCGCAGTTGACGGAGTGCACGCCCCGCGCCCTGACCGCCTCGACCACGCCTTTGGTGTGCTCGAAGGTCTGGATACGGTTGATCGCCTTCTGCACGTCCGGATTGAAATCCTGAACGCCGAGGCTCGCGCGTGTCATGCCGATCGCCGCGAGCGCGTCGTAGCGGGCGTCGTCGAGATCGTTCGGGTCCATCTCGACGCTGATCTCTGCATCGTCGCGGAAGGCGAAGTGTTCGCGCAGCGCCGCCATGAGGGCGATCATGTCCTCGGGCTTCAGCATGGTCGGCGAACCGCCGCCGAAATGCACCGCGCTCACCTTCGCATCTCGGTCGACAAGTCCCCCGACTCGGGCGATCTCACTATAGAGCGCTTCGAGATAGACCGTGATCGGATCGTATTTCAGCGTGTGTTTTGTATGGCAGGCGCAGAACCAGCACAAACGGTCACAATAAGGAATGTGGATATAGAGCGAGATATCTTGCCCTTTTCCAAGATTCTGTAGCCATTGCGCATATTTGTCGCAGCCGATGCCTTCGTGAAAATGTGGCGCGGTCGGATAACTCGTGTAACGTGGCACCGCGCCGGAATACTTGCCCAGAAGGCCTTCTCGCATGAACTTCACCGCAATTGTCAGGATAAGCAATTGCTTAATTATTAACAGTAGAAGAGCCCCCAGCCTTTGACTTCGATCAATTTGCTGTTAAAATTACGGCATAGGAAAACCGGAGGGTGCTCAGCACCTTTCGCGGTCGAAACAGGGCGTTCCTTGTAAGCGCGGTAAGGCGTAGGGATGGGCGGGCAGATGAGACCGATCGACATTATGGATGCCCTCAAGAGAAATGTTCTGGAGTGTGAAGGCCCTGCGGTCTGCAAGGCCTGTGAAGCACGCCATGGTGGTGTCTGCGCGAGCCTCAGCGTTCCGCAACTGATGGAACTCAACAAGCATTCCTCCCGCCGCAAGGTCGAGGCCGGAAACGAGGTCATTGGCCAGGGCGAGTCCGTCTCCACCTACAGCAACATCCTGAACGGGGTAGTGAAGCTCTCCAAAATGATGGCTGACGGCCGTCAGCAGATCGTCGGTCTGCAGTTCGCGCCGGATTTCCTCGGTCGACCGCATCAGGAAGAGAGCACCGTCACCGCCGAGGCGGCGACCGACACCGAGATCTGCACCTTCCCGCGGGCACTCATCGACCGTATCGTCAACGAGACGCCGGATTTCGAGCGAATGCTCTACGAGCAGTCGCTGAAGGAACTCGACGAGGCGCGCGACTGGATGCTGACCCTCGGCCGCAAGACGGCCCAGGAGAAGGTTGCAAGTTTCCTGCACCTGATCGCAACCCATATCGATCCGGAGAACGCGAGCCCGCGCACGTTCGACCTGCCTCTGTCGCGTGCCGATATCGCCGATTTCCTCGGCCTCACCATCGAGACCGTAAGCCGGCAGATGACGAAGCTGCGCAAGGAAGGCATCATCGTCATCGAGAACAATCGCCACGTCACCGTGCCGAGCCTCGAACGGCTGCGCTGCGTCGCCGGAAACGACTGATTCTACCGGCAAAACAGCCTGAAGACCGCATGACACTCATCCCGAGTGGGAATGGCGCAGTTCTGCAATCTCAGCGCGCGATGATGATCTTCGTATTGGCGAGCCCGTTGCTGGTCGCGAGGCGGAAGAAGATCGCCGCATTGTCGGGGTGGAGCCGGACGCAACCATGCGAGACCGGTCGCCCGAGGCTCCTCACCTCGTTAGTGCCGTGGATGGCGTATCCCCCCTTGAAGAAGATCGCGTAGGGCATCGGAGCGTTGTCATATTTGCGCGACCGGTGATAGCGCGATGCCCAGCGGGCGGTGAAGATGCCCGTCGGCGTCCGGTAACCGCGGCGGGCGGTCGAGACCTTCCAGGTATATTGAGGCTCGCCGTTCACCGAGACCCGCATCGTCTGTGCCGAGAGGCTGATCCGGGCAACGACCGTATCGGCAACGGCCGCGGCAGGACCGGCAGCCGAGAAAACGGCGATCAGAAACAAGACAGCAAGCCGGCGCATCCCTCCGATACCCCTGTCGCGCGTGAACACTGCTTCATACTAGCGCAAAAGGAGTAAACAAACACCAACACGGCTGGAATCACCGTCAGAGAAGGATTGCGATCACCGTCAGACCGAGCGCCACCGCGGCAAGCGACGAGCAGGCGGCGTCGAAGATGCCGATTGCCGCGCCGATCTCGCCCGCTTCGGCCGTGGCGCGGCCCGCGCCATTGATCATCGGTTCGCTCACCACCTGGCCGCCATAGATGCGCGGACCGGCGAGCCGGATGTCGAGCGCACCGGCCATCGCCGCTTCCGGCCAGCCGGAGTTGGGAGAACGGTGGAGACCGCTATCGCGGAAGGCGACGGAGAGCGAACGGCGAGCGGCGGCAGTTCCCTGCCGTATCGCAGCACCGGCAGCGATCAGCAGGCTCGACAGCCGCGCTGCCGGCCAGTTGGCGAGATCGTCGAGACGGGCCGAGGCCCAGCCAAAGTCGATATATTTCGGGCTCTTGTGGCCGATCATCGAATCGGCGGTGTTCAGCATCTTGTAGGCGAAAATACCCGGCAGGCCGGCGACGGCATACCAGAAGGCCGGCGCCACCGTGCCGTCGGCGAAATTTTCCGCAAGGCTCTCGATTGCAGCGCGGACGACACCGGCCTCGTCGAGCGTCTCCGGATCACGTCCGACGATCATCGAAACGGCGCGGCGCCCGCCGGCCAGTCCTTCCTGACGCAGACCATCGGCGACCGCCACGACATGATCCTTCAGGCTCTTCTGTGCCAAGAGAACCGCGACGACGGCGACCTCCGGCAGAAGACCGACAAGACCGAGCGCGGCGAAGAAGCCGTGCAGCAGGCTACCGGCGAGCGCGGCCCCGGTGAGAAGCAGCACGATTGCGAGAACCCCGTTGCGGCGGCGGATCACACCGGCGAGCGACTCGCGGTTCATCCGCCTGTCGAGGGCATCGATCGCTGCGCCGAAAACCACCACCGGATGGCGAACGCGCTGCCAGAGCCATGCCGGGTCGCCGACGAGCCGGTCGAGCACCAGCGCCAGGAAGAGGATCGCAAAGATCATGACGCTCATCCGCCGCTCCAGGTCGAAAGGGCAGCGGCGAGACGCGCATCCGCCGCCTCGTCCGGTGCAAGGCCGATGCGCAGCCAAGTCGGCGCGTAGTCGAACTTGCGGGTCAGGATGTGCGCCCGGCAAAGATGGCTATGGAGTTGCTCCGCGTGCGGGTCCTCGACGAGCGCAAAAAGTGCCGTGCCGCCGGCGACGTGAAGGTCCGCCCCGGTAAGTACCCGCTGCAGCGCCGCCCGTCGCTCGGCGAGCCGCCGGCGGATCGCCTCCGCATCGCCGCGAAAAAGCGTCGCCGCAACCGAAAGGGCCGGTCCCGAAACCGCCCAAGGCCCGAGCCAGGTCGCCATGCGCTCCCGAACCTCCGGCACGACGATCACGAAGCCGAGCCGAATGCCGGCCATGCCAAAGAACTTTCCGAAGGAACGGAAGACGATCAGGTTCGGGGTGCTGGGCACGAAGTCGACGACGCTCGTCTCCGGGGTGCAGTCGGCGAAGGCCTCGTCGACGACGAGATAGCCGCCGCGACCCGCAAGATCGGCGGCGAGGCGCTTGACCGCGTCGCGTGACAGCAGCCGGCCATCCGGGTTGTTCGGGTTGACCGCAACGACCAGGGCATGGTCCTCACGCACCTCATCGGGTCCGGCGATGGCGTCGACGCTCGCGCCGGCAAGCGCGAAGACCCGGGCGTATTCCCCATAGGTCGGCGAGAGGATCGCAATCCGCGCGTCGGCAGGAACGAGGCGCGGCAGCATCTGGATCGCCGCCTGGGTTCCCGGGACGGCAAGTGGCAGGATGTCGGCGGAGCGGTAGAAATCACGCGCCGCGATCGTCACCTCATCGAGAAGATGCTGGTCCGGGAGGCGCTGCCAGGCAGAGGCCGGGACGTCCGGAACGGCCGGCGGGCATGGGTTGAGGCCAGTCGAAAGATCGAGCCAGTCCCCGACGCATCCGCCGTAAAGCGCCGCCGCCGCCGCAATGCCGCCGCCATGAACAATGGCGCCGCTCATCGGCTCTCGCAGATATCGATGAGATGCATGAAGGAGCCGGCGACTGAACCGCGCCTAAGGCCGACCTCGCCGAGCGACGTGCCGAGCGCGTCCTCGGCGGCGAAGAGTCGCTCGCCCTCGCCTTCCGAAACGATCGTTGCGTAATGGAATTCGTGCGCGGTCATGTCCGTCGTGAAAAAGGACCCGGCAAGCGGCCGCAGGCGGCGGTAGCCGAGCTGCCGCTTGCGCCTGGCAAAGCTCGTCACCAGCGGCAGGAAGCCGAGCATCCGGTGGCTTTCGCCCGCCTCGTCGATCAGCGCCTCGCCGAGCACCATGTAGCCGCCGCACTCGCCGAAGATGCGGGCACCGCGCGCCTGCGCGGCCACCATGCCGGCGCGGAAGGTTTCGGCTGCAGCGAGTTGACTGGCGGAGAGCTCCGGATAGCCGCCCGGCAGGTAGACCGCATCGCAATCGGCGGCGGGCGCTTCGTCCGCAAGCGGCGAGAAGAAGGAGATTTCCGCACCACGACGACGCCAGCCCATAAGCATGTGCTCGTAGGAAAAGGCGAAGGCGTTGTCGCGGGCGACCGCGATCTTCTGGCCGAACGGCATAAGCCGGGCGATGTTCGCGTCGGAAGAGCGGTCGGGGATGTGTCGCGCGGTGCGGATCAGGGCCTTCACGTCGCAGGAGGAGGCGACGAGATCCGCCGCCCGGTCGATGAAGGTCTCGAGTTCGCCGTGCTCGCCGGCCTGCACCAGCCCCAGATGGCGTGCCGGCAGTTCCAGCGACTTGTTCGTGCGGATGACCCCGAAGACCGGCATGCGGATGGCGGCCATGGCATCCCGCAACATCGCTTCGTGGCGGTCGCCGCTGACGCGGTTGAGGATCACGCCGACGATGCGGGTATCGATGCGGTAATTGGCAAAACCGCTGACGAGCGCGGCGGTCGAATGGGAAGAGCGCGCGCAGTCGACGACCAGCAGCACGGAAAGCCCGAGGATCGCGGCGAGATCGGCGGCCGAGCCCCGGCCGTCGGCGGCTCCGTCGAAGAGCCCCATCATCGCCTCGACGACGAGGTCCTTGCCGCCGGACCTGTGAAGGGCGGCATTGGCAAGCAGCAGCTCGCGCCGCATCGCCCAGGGATCGAAGTTGAGACAGACCTCGCCGCTCGCCGCCGCATGGAAGGCCGGGTCGATATAGTCCGGCCCCGCCTTGCCGGGCGCGACCGGGTGGCCGAGGCGCTTCAGCGCACGCAGGAGGCCGAGCGTAACGGTGGTCTTTCCCGATCCAGTCGCCGGCGCGGCGATCATCAACCCGCTCATGCCGTATCCTTCCGATTATCGCCGGCAAAAGGATCACCGACGAGCTTGCGGCCGGAAAGCGCCCCGAGCCAATCGAGCGACGGTCTCAGGCGCACGACCTCGCCGACGACGACGATGGCAGGCGGCTCGAAACCGGAGGCAGCGACCGCCTGCTCCGCCTCGCCGAGCGTCGTTTCCAGCACCTTCTGCGAGGCCGTCGCCGCATCGCAGACGAAGGCGACGGGCTCCGACACGCGGCGGCCACCGGCAATCAGTTGTTCGGAAATGCGTCCGATATGCTTCATCGCCATGTACATGACGATCACAGGCGAGCCTTTGGCGATCGCTTGCCAGTCGATCCGGTCCGGAACGAGGCCGGAGGAATCATGACCGGTGAGGAAGGTGACGGCGTGATTGATCTCCCGGTGCGTGACCGGAATTCCGGCATAGGCGAGCCCGCCGATCCCGGCGGTGATGCCGGGCACGATCCGGAACGGAACGCCGTGCTCGATCAGCGTCAGCGCCTCCTCGCCGCCGCGGCCGAAAACGAAGGGATCGCCACCCTTGAGGCGCAGCACCTTGAGGCCCGATTTCGCAAGCTCCACCAGCCGCAGCGAGATGTCGCGCTGTTTGGCGGAAGGCTTTCCGCCGCGCTTGCCGGCATATTCTAGCGTCGCACCGGAACGTGCGAGCTTCAGGCATTCCTCGTTGACCAGCGCGTCGTGGACGATGACGTCGGCCTCGCCGAGCGCCTTTGCCGCGAGCAGCGTCAAAAGGCCCGGATCGCCGGGGCCGGCGCCGGCCAGCCAGACATGACCGGGCTCGATCGCCGGCAGATCGGAAAACGGAAATTCAGTCATCGCCTTGCTCTATGCCCGCAGTCCCAAAATTGCAATCGCGCGACACACCATCTGCGTGCTTTCGAAGGCCGAAACGCTGGCCTATAAGAGAGCGATGGACGAGACGACCGAAGCAACGAAGACGATCGCGGGAACCGCCGGCGAAAGCCGGGAGAAGCCCAAGGGACCGCTGCGCCCCGGCTGGACGACCGGCGCCTGCGCGACCGCCGCCACGAAGGCGGCGCTCACCGCGCTCATCACCGGCGAGTTCCCGGACCCCGTCAGCATTCGCCTGCCGCGCAGCGAGGAGCCGGCCTTCGCGCTCGCCTTCGAAAGTCTCGGAGAAGGTTATGCTACGGCCGGCATCGTCAAGGATGCCGGCGACGATCCCGATGTCACCCATGGCGCCACCGTAATCGCCACGGTGCGCCCATTGCCGCCCGGAAGCGGTATCCGCTTTGCCGCCGGCGACGGCGTCGGGACCGTCACCAAGCCCGGCCTGCCCCTCGGCGTCGGCGAGCCGGCGATCAACCCGGTCCCGCGGCAGATGATGACCCGTGAAGTGGAGACGCTCTGCGCCGAATACGGCCTGCCGGCCGATGTCGAAATCACCGTCTCCATCCCCGGCGGCGAGGAGATCGCCAAGCAGACCTGGAACCCGCGCCTCGGCATCCTCGGCGGGCTTTCCGTGCTGGGGACGACCGGCATCGTGCATCCGTTCTCTTGCGCTGCCTGGATCCACTCGATCCATCGAGGCATCGACGTCGCCCGCGCCGAAGGAATCACCCACGTGCTCGGCGCCACCGGCTCGACATCGGAGAAGACCGCTCAGGACCTGTACGGCCTGCCCGAAGGAGCTCTGCTCGACATGGGCGATTTCGCCGGCGGCCTGCTCAAATATTTGCGCGTCCACCCTGTGCCGCGGCTGACGATTGCAGGCGGCTTCGCCAAGATGGCAAAGCTCGCGCAGGGCGCACTCGACCTCCATTCGTCCCGCAGCCAGGTCGACAATAGCTATTTTCTTTCACTAGCTTGTACGGAAAACCTGAGTCAATCTGTCAGGAAGAAAATAGAAGACTCCAACACGGCTCTCGAAGTCCGCGAAATCCTCCGGAACGAGGGGATCGACATCGCAACCGTCGTCGCCGCCGACGCCCGAAAGGCAGCGCTCGACGTGCTGCGCGGCGCGCCGGTCGAGGTCGACATCGTCGTCACCGACAGGGAAGGCAATATCCTTGGCCGCGCCGGCTGACAGACGGGAGACGATCCTGATCCTCGGCGGGACTGCGGAAGCCGCAGCGATCGCGCGCCGGCTGGTCGATGCCGGCGCCGATGTCGTCACCTCGCTCGCCGGGCGCACGAGCAACCCCGCGCCGCTCCCCGGCCGCATCCGGACCGGCGGTTTCGGCGGAGCGGAAGGTCTCGCCCGCTACATCGTCGAGAACAGGATCGCAAGGGTGATCGACGCAACCCATCCCTTCGCAAACCGGATCTCGCAGAATGCCAGGCTCGCCTGCGCGGCGGCGGGGATATCTCTGGAGCGGCCCGAACGGCCCGCCTGGGAAAAGCAGCCCGGCGACAACTGGATCGAAGTGAAGAGCCTCGGCGACGCGGCAGCCGCCCTGCCCGCCGGTGCCCGCGTCTTTCTGGCGCTCGGCCGGCAGCATCTTGCCGTTTTCGAATCGCGGCCGGATTGCCATTTCGTCGTTCGCATGGTCGATCCGCCGGAGAAACCGCTCGGCCTCGCCGGCTACGACCTAATTTTGGGAAAGCCCTCGGTCAATCCGGAGGAGGAAGCGGACCTTTTCCGCGCGCACCGGGTCACCCACCTCGTCTGCCGCAACTCGGGCGGCGACGCGGGCTACGGCAAGATCGCCGCGGCAAGGAAGATGGGATTGCCGGTGGTAATGATCCGTCGGGCGACCTGACGGCCGCCCGGCGATGGTTCCGGCTCAGGCGATCGTCTCTGCGAGACAGCCGAGGATCGCGGTCCATCCCTGGATGTGACCGAGGCGCGCCTCCTCACTGCGAAACTTCACCTGTTTCAGGGTGATGTCCGTCATCCCGGGTTCCGGTTCTGAGAAGTCGATCGTAACGACGCTGTCGTCCTGCGAGAACGGCGATTCCCAGGTGAAGGAAAGGCGCGAGTAAGGATCGATCTCGAGATAGGTGCCGGCGTGCGGGATTTCCTTTTCCGGCGTCTTCATGACGATCGAGAAACGGCCGCCCTTGACCGGATCATTGGTCACCTTCGCCGCCCCGCTCGTGGTGCCCGGCGGCCGCATGACTTTCGAAAGAGTGGCCGGCGACAGCCAGGCATTGAAGACCCTGTCGCGCGAGGCAGCGATCGTGCGGCTTACCGTCAGTTCAAGTTCGCTCATGGTCGTTTTCCTCTGAAACGAGTGCATTTTCCAGCGCCGTCAGGCGCAACTCCCAGATGGACTTCAGTTGCGCGAACCAGCTCTCGGTGAGCTTCAGCGGTTCGAGCTCGGCCGCGATGAAATGCTCGCGGCCCATCGTCCGGCGGGTGACCAGTCCCGCCTCCTCCAGCACCTTGATATGCTTCGAGACGGAATTCAGCGACATGTCGAAATGGGCGGCGAGCGCGGTCACTCTCAACGCCCCTTCCTGAACGAGCAGCGTCAAGATTTGTCGCCGTGTGGTGTCACCGGCGGCTTTCAGTATGCGTGACAGAGCGTCTTCGTCCATTCGTTCACCCATATGGTTGAATATAGGAGTCTCGCCAGATAGTCAACCATATGGATGAATATTTCGAAAGCGAGAATTCCACTCTTCCCCGAAAACCTCTCGGCGTCCGGGCAATGTGTTCAAAACTACGCTGGGGAGCAAGGCCGCGCCGGGCACGCAACTGCCTCGCGGATGCGGAAGATGGGGAGCGACCGCCCTTCTCTCAGTCTTCCTTCACCGACACGATGGTGTCATGGATCAGCTGCAGCACGGCCGGCGCGTCGATGCCGGTGCAGATACGCTGCGAAGGAAGTCCGTCCCAGTCGCTCGGACCGAAGGTGCGGCCGTCCGGCTTCTGGATCGTCATACCGTCGGCGATGCCGCCGCAGACGACGCGGACCGTGCCGGCGCGGGTTTCGAAGAGATCCGGCGCGACGACATAGGCGCAGGCGCAGCTGTCATGCACCACCATGCCGTCCGGCACACGCCCCTCGTAGAACTTGATGTAGAACTGCGAGAGGTCGAAGAGGAGTTTCGCGCGGGTACCGGCGGCGTCGCGGATGTCGGCGAGCGCCTTCCGTGTCATGACGGTCTGGAGCGTGACGTCGAGCCCGACGATTACCACCGGCCATTCGGCCGTGAAGACGATGTCGGCCGCTTCCGGATCGCCGTGGATATTGGCCTCGGCCGCCGGCGTTACGTTCCCGTTGACCTCGAAGGCACCGCCCATGACGACGATTTCCTTCACGAGCTCGACGATCTCCGGATCTTCCTTGAGCGCATTGGCGAGATTGGTCATGCGCCCGACGGCGACGATCGTTACCTCGCCCGGATTCTCGCGTATGGTCTCGACGATGAAGCGATGGGCCGGACGCGGGTCGAGCGGTACGTCGACGACGTCCGGCACACCGATATTGCCGAGACCGTCGTCGCCGTGGATGAAGGTCGGCGGCTCGTGGCTGATGCGGTGGGGTATGAAGGTCTCGCCGGCGCCTCTCGCCACCGGCGCATCGATCTTCCACTCGCGCTTCAGGAAGAGCGCGTTACGCGTGGTCGTCTCGATCCGGGCATTGCCGAAGACCGTGGTGACGCCGAGCAGATCGACATCCGGATGATGATGGAGAAAGAGCAGTGCCATGGCGTCGTCGACGCCCGGATCCGTATCGAAGATGACCTTTTGCATGAAACCGCCGGGAGTGTGTCGCTGTCGAATGATGAGGCAGCCGTCTTATCGCATTTCGGACGCGAAGGCCAAGCGCTCAGGCGCCGGCTCCGGCGAATTCCGCGATCAGCCCGGCAAAGGTCTCCATCGGCGGGAATTTCTCGAAGCTGTGCTTTGCCGGCGTCGTCGCCCAGGGCAGCATCTCGCTCGTGTAGGTCTCGATGAACGGGCGGAAACCGCGCGCATCGTCCAGCATGGTCGCGCGCAGATTGACGAACGGCCCCATCATCTCGGCGCGGGTGAACAGCCAGCTCATGCAATAGGGGCAGCAATAGTGGTGCAGCTCGCCGTGGAGCCCGCCGATGACCGGCTCCAGTCCGGATACCTCCACTGCGTCCTGCGGATAGAGCGCACTCAGCGAGAAGGCGCTGGCGGTCATCTTCTGGCAGCCCGTGCAATGGCAGGCCATGGTCAGCATCGGCCTGCCGTGCGCCTTGAGGCGCACCTGTCCGCAGCGGCAACTACCTTCCGTCACGTTACTTTCGACCGCCATGAGAATCTCCGTTTCGAACGTGGGCCTACCATAGCGTGCGCGTGTGGAAGGGCAACAGCCGGACAACGCGCGATTGTCCGCATTCACCGTTGGAGAACGATCCGGACCCTCAGCGTGTCGCCGGCCTTCACCCGTGCCGCCTTGCGGACCGCGGCCTTGACCGGGAGGAGATAGCTTTCCGCGGCCTTGTCGGGAAAGACCGAGGTCTTGAAGGCGACGTCGCCGATTTCCGCCGTCACCGCCACCATGCCCCAGCCGGGGCGACGACCTTCACTCGCGCAGCGGATCGCGAAACCGACCTCGGGCGGAAGGGTGACGAAGTGCCATGCACCCTTGCCTTTGTACTCCCAAAGCTCGGCCTCGAAGTCCCACCCCTCCGCGCGTTCCATGGTTCAGCCGGCCACCTGCTTTTTCTTCTTGCCGACATTGCGCAGCACGTGGCTGAACTGCGAATTATAGAGATCGCTGTCGCGGAACTCGACCGAGCCGAAGACCTTGCCGACCATGATGAGGGCCGTGCGGGTGATCTTCGCCTCGCGCACCGCCGCCTGCATGTCCTTGAGCGTCGTGCGGATGAACTGTTCGTCGGGCCAGGTCGAGCGGTAGGCGACCACCACCGGGCAATCCTCGCCGTAATAGGGCGTGAGAACCTCGCGGATGTGCGGCAGGTTGCGGATCGACAGGTGGATTGCGAGCGTCGCCCGCGATTTCCCGAGGATTTCCAGCGTCTCGAACTCCGGCATCGAGGACGCCTTCATCTCGGTGCGGGTGATGATGATCGTCTGGGCGATCTCGGGCAGCGTCAGTTCCGTCTTGAGCCGGGCCGCGGTCGCGGCAAACGCCGGCACGCCCGGCACCACGTCATAGGGGATGCCGAGTGCATCGAGCCGGCGCATCTGTTCGGCGATAGCGCCGTAGATCGACGGATCGCCGGAGTGGACGCGGGCGACATCCTCACCGCGGGCATGCGCAGCCTCCATCTCGGCGACGATCGCATCGAGATGCATCGGCGCGGTATCTTTGACGATCGCGCCTTCGGGCGCCGCCTTGACGATCTCCTCCGGGACCAGCGAACCCGCATAGAGGCAAACCGGGCAACGCTCGATCAGCCTGAGACCCCGGACGGTGATGAGGTCGGGAGCCCCCGGCCCTGCCCCGATGAAATAGACGGTCATGCTGTTTTCCTTGTCAAATCTTCCCTGACGCTACCGCGTATGTAACTGCCCCTCATCCGGCTGCCGCCACCTTCTCCCCGCCTGCGGGGAGAAGGACGATGCTGCACTGCCTCGGCCCCAAATCCCTTCTCCCAGTGAACGGGGAGAAGGTCCCGGCAGGGGGATGAGGGGCCATGCTCAGGCACCAGCTTTCGCCATCCCCGTATCCGCCTTCCCCGAATAGCCGCGCGGCGTGTAAACCCAGGTCTTGCCGTCGCCGGTCGTGACCGTGCGGCTTTCCGACGAGCCGACGACGACGACCGTCAGCATATCGACGTCATCGACGTTCAGTGCGCCGAGCGGCACGGTGCGGACGTGCTCACCGGGGCGCCCGAGATTGGTGGCGAGGATCACCGGTGTGGTGGCCGGACGGTATTCCAGCAGCTTTTCGCGCGCCCAGGCAAGCTGCGTGCGGCGCTTCATCGACACCGGATTGTAGAAGGCGATGACGAAATCGCCCTCACCCGCCGCCGTCACGCGCCGCTGGATGTGCTCCCACGGCGTCAGCAGGTCGGAGAGCGAGATGGTGCAGAAATCGTGGCCGAGCGGCGCACCGATGCGTGCCGCCGCCGCCTGCAACGCCGAAATGCCGGGCGAGACCTGCACCTCGATCCGGTGCGCGGCGTCCGAAATGCCGCCCTTGTCGAAAAGTTCGAAGACCAGCGTCGCCATCGCGTAGATGCCGGCGTCGCCCGAGCAGACCAGCGCCACCGTCCGCCCCTCGCCGGCGAGTTCCATGGCCCGCACGACGCGCGCCTCCTCCTTGCCGAGATCGAAATCGTGGCGTGCCTTGCCTTCCGCGAGCGGACCGAGCAGGTCGAGATAGAGCGAATAGCCGACGAGGTCGGTCGAGGCGGAAACCATCGCCGAGACCTCGGGCGAGCGCCACTGGTCGGCACCGGGGCCGATGCCAACGACAAAGAGCTTTCCGCGTGCACGGCCGATGGTTTCGGGATCGACTATCGCCGGCACACGGGCGATTGCGGCCGTAGCACCCTTCGACTTGATCTTTTCGACGACGAGTTCCCCGGCCGGCCCGACGGCCGCGAGCGCCGCCCCTTCGGCAACGCCGTGGCAGCCGACCTCGGCGAAAACGACCTCGGACGGGTTCCTGAGCCGGGGCGCTTCCGCCTCCAGCGTCGCGGCGTCGAAGAAACGAGCCGGCACGCCGAAATGCGCCGCGGCCGCATGCACCGCCGCCTCGTCCGCCTTGACGTCGATCGAGGCGACGGCTGCGAGGCTCTCCCGCGCCAGTCCGCATTCTGTAAGGGCCTTTTCGGCGAGCGCAATCGCCTCGTCGGTGGAGGCATGCCGCTCGCAGCCGATGCCGAGCACCAGCGTCTTCGGATGGTAGACGAGCTCCAGCGGGCCTGCGTTCTTCGGCCGGTCGGTGACGGTCAATGTCACCATCCCGTCGTCCGCGAAGGGGATGCGCGAGGAGAGAAGCCAGGCGGCGAGCGGCGCCCTTCCCTTCTCCCCGACGGGGAGAAGGTGGTCCGAAGGACCGGATGAGGGGGACAAAAGGCTGGACTTGTCGGGTGCCGCCCCCTCACCCGGCGCTATCGCGCCACCCTCTCCCCGCCGGGGAGAGGAGACAGCGAGCTTCGCCTTCGCCCCCGCCACCAGTTCGGCCATCACCGCCTTAGCGTTCTCCGGATTGGCGAGCACATAGCCGGCCGGCGGTTCGTCCAGTGCGATCCCGAACCGGAGGTCGCCGGCGGTGGTCACGGCCGCATGGGCATCAAGTGCGCCTGCAATCGCCCGCGCCAGATCGTTGGCGCCGTGATGGCCGCCGAGGAGGGGCACGACCGAGGCACCGTCCTCGGAGACAGAGAGCACCGGCGGCTCCACCTGCTTGTCGGAGAGAAACGGCGCGAGAAGGCGAATGACGGCGCCGGACGCCATCACCGCGACGATCGGCCGGCCTTCGGCGAAGAGCCCCGCCAGATGCGCCTTCACGTCGTCGAACAGGCGATCGGCGGACGAGACGCGCGCGCGGGCGCCGTGCAGTTCGCCCCCGATTGCAAGCGCGATGCGCCGGCCGAGATCGAGGGCCTTGTCCGACAGGATGACGACGGCCGGTGTGTTCAGTTCGCTCATGAGGGCATTCCGTTTGAGGTCCGCGGCGAGAGGCCGGCGTTCCAGCCCTCCCCGCCCTTGTAGATCAGGATCATCGAAAAATAAGGGGCGACGTCCTCGCCGACTTCGGCGAGCGGCAGGACGCGCTGTTCGGCAAGGCTCACGCGCTCGACGTAACCGGCGGCGGCTTCAAGCCCCATGGTGCGGATCAGCGCCCGGATGCGGGAAAAGTGCCGGCCGACCTTGATGATCGCCACCGCACCCGCCGCCTCGATGCGGGCGCGCATGGTATCGTCGTCGAGCGGGCCCGGCACGACGCTCAGCACGTCGTTGCGCGCGGCAAGCGGCCGCCCGAGGGCAGCCGCCGAAGCCATCATCGAGGAGACGCCGGGCACGATCTCTGTGGCGAACCGGCCGGCAAGACGCTCGAAGAGATACATGAACGAACCATAGAAGAAGGGATCGCCCTCGCAGAGAACCGCGACGTCGAGGCCGCTTTCGAGATGTCGCGCCAGTGTCTCGGCCGCCTCGTCGTAGGTTTCCTTCGCGGGGAAACGCTCGACCCGCATGGGCACGATAATCGGAACCTCCACCTGGTGGAAACTCAGATAGGGGGCTGCGATCTGCCGGGCGAAGCTTGACCCTGTATCGGGTGCCGGATAGGCGATCACCGGAACCGAGGTCAGGATGCGGTGTGCCTTCAGCGTCAGGAGTTCGGGATCGCCGGGGCCGAGGCCGAGGCCGTAGAGCTTGCCGGTCATGAGGACTGCCCCCTGCTTGTCGGAAAAATACCCCCTCTGGCCTGCCGGCCATCTCCCCCACAAGGGGGGAGACAGACAAGCGGCACCGCTCGCGCCCTAGGAGGATCACGGGTTAACGCCGGGAAGGCAATGTCCGTGCGAAGCGAGCGGCCGGCGCGCAGCACGTTGGCGGCGCGGATCTCTCCCCCCTTGTGGGGGAGATGGCCGGCAGGCCAGAGGGGGCATTGAAACGCGAACCGCATCACGCGCCCTCCCCCTTCGTCACCGACCAGATGGTAACCGGCATCAGAGGCTTCCAGCCGCAATAGCGCCCGACCGGCGCGCCGCGCGACACCGAAATGCGGGTGAGTTCGCCGCCGTGAAAACCGTGCAGGTCCGCAAGCCTCGCCTCGCCTTCGATCGTCACCGCATTGGCGACCAGCCGGCCGCCGGGTTTCAGTGCTGCCCAGCAATCGTCGAAGACGCCGTCGTGGGTCAGGCCGCCGCCGATGAAGACGCGGTCCGGCGCTTCGAGCCCTTCGAGCCCCTCCGGGGCGGGCGCCTCGACCACCTGCAGGTCCGGAACACCGAGCGTCTCGGCATTGGTGCGGATCATCGTCACCCGCTCGGCGCGGGCCTCGACCGCCACGGCCTGAGCGCCCATGCCGCAACGCAGCCACTCGACCGCAATCGAGCCGCAGCCGGCACCGACATCCCAGAGAAGCGCATTCGGAAAGGGCGCGAGCAGCGAGAGCGTCGCCGCCCTCACCTCGCGCTTGGTCAACTGGCCGTCATGCACGAAGGCATCGTCCGGCAGTCCGGGTACAGGCGCGAGAAGCGGCCCTTCGGCGGCGCAGTCGATCGCCAGCGTGTTGAACTCCGAAATCGCCGGCGCCTCCGCCGCAAAAGCCTCGGCGCTCATCACCGTCATCCGCTCTGCGGGACCGCCCATATGGTCGAGCACTGTGATCACCGAGGCTCCGAAGCCGCGGCGGACGAGAAGGCTCGCCGCGTCGCGGACCGTTTCCGCCCCCGACGTCAGCGCCAGAATGCGCGCACCCGGCAGAAGGTGCCGGTTGAGATGGGAGAGCGGCCGGCCATGGAGCGAGATCTGCGCGACCGACTGCAACGGCCAGCCGAGCCGGGCGGCGGCGAGCGAGAAGGCCGACGGCGACGGCAGCACGGCCATCTCTTCCGCCGGCACGTAGCGCCGCAGCGTCGCGCCGATGCCGAAATGCATGGGATCGCCGGTCGCGAGCACCGTCACCGGCGTGCCGCGTAGCTTCAGCACTTCCGACAGCGTCTCACGAAAGCCGCCGCTCCAGGTGAGCACACGCTTCAGCCCCGGCAGGTGACCACCTTCGAGCACGCCGTCCAGCCGCTCGCCGAGCACGATGGTCTCGGCCTGCCAGAGCAGGGCCTGCGCTTCGGATGTCAGGCTCTCAAGGCCGTTGTCGCCGACGCCGATGATGGTGAGCCAGCGTCTAGTCATTGGTGCCCAACCTTCCGGCGAGCGCGTTGACGGCTGCCGACGCCATGGCCGAGCCACCGCGGCGTCCCCGGACGGCGATGAACGGCACGCCGCGCGGATCGGCGATCAGCGCCTCCTTGCTTTCGGCCGCTCCGACGAAACCGACCGGAAGTCCGAGGATAACGGCCGGTTTCGGCGCGCCGGCGTCGAGCCGTTCGAGCAGCCGGAAGAGCGCCGTCGGGGCATTGCCGATCGCCACCACCGCGCCGCCGAGCCGCTCGCCCCAGAGATCGACCTGGGCCGCCGAACGCGTGTTGCCGATTTCGGCCGCCTTCGGGCGCACCCGCTCGTCTGTGAGGAGGCAGATCACCTCGTTTTCGGCCGGCAGCAGCCGCCGGATGATGCCGTGGCGGACCATTTCGGCGTCGCAGAGGATCGGCGCACCGCCGGCAAGCGCCGCGGCCCCCGCCTCGAAAGCACCCTCCGAAAAGGCGATGTCACCGGCGAGATCGACCATGCCACAGGCATGAATCAGCCTGACAACGAGCGCCTCCATGCCATTGGAAAAGCGCGACAAATCCGCCTCACCCCGGATCGTCTCGAAGGACCGGCGGTAGATCTCTGCGGGATCGCGGATGTAGTCGAGGGGAATGGTCAATGTCGTTTGCCCCTCATCCGGCTACCGCCACCTTCTCCCCGCAAACGGGGAGAAGGAATCCGCGGCATCGCCCGTGCCCCATCCCCCTTCTCCCCGTGCCAACGGGGAGAAGGTCCCGGCAGGGGGATGAGGGGCAGTGACGGGACGCCTGTCTGTCGAACAATGCGGTCATTTCTTCTGCATCGACTTCGGGCCGAGCGGATGGTCGGCATGCGGGTACGGCGCGTGGTGATGTCCGTGATCGTGATCATGGCTGTGCCCGTGGCCATGACGGTGTGCATGGTCATGGTCATGGTCATGGTCATGATGGTGGTGATGATCGTGACCGTGGTCGTGGTGATGATGGCCGCAGCCGCAATTGGGGCCGTGCTCGTGGACATGGGCCTTGCCGCTGGAAGGGGCGTTCATCACCGCGTCGAGCTCGGCATCGGGCGCTGCGTTCAGGAGATGGCCGTATTTGCCGCCGAGCGTGGTCGAAGCCGCGTAGTCGAAGGCCGGTTCAAGGTCGTTGGGCTCGGCATGGGAATGCACCGGGGTCCAGGGCAGGCCGTGCTCCTTGCAGAAATCGGGATCGCGGCAGGAGGCATCGCAATCCCCCTGGCACGGACAGTTTTCCAGCCCGCCGCCGATGCCCTCGACGTGGTGGTGATGGCTTTCCTGCGGCTGACCGATATCGGCCTCGAAGCCGAGCACCTGCTCGCGATACTTGCACATCTGGCAGTTCATCACCGCAGCACCTTCGAGGACTTCCTTGACCCGGTCCTGGAAGGCTTCGAGCACGAGCGGATGGTCGTTCAGGTAGCTCGCCTTGACGAACTGGATCTCGGGATGACGCGCCGCCACTTCGTCGGTGTAGGAATAGATCCGCTTCACCAGAACGCCGGTGAAGAGGAAATACGGGAAGACGATGATGCGCTTGTAGCCGAGCCTGGCGGCGTGGGTGAGGCCCGGCTCGACGAGCGGGAAGGTCACGCCCGAATAGCACGTCTCGCCCCAGCCGAAGCCCATGCCCTCCCAGAGCATCCGCATGACCTTGGCGGCGTTGGAATTGGCGTCCGGGTCAGAGGAGCCGCGACCGACCACCATCAGCAGCGTCTCGTGCTTGTCGACGAAGCCGAGTTCGGCATTCGCCTTTTCGATCGCCTCCTGGATACGGTCGCCGGCGGCGCGGATCATCTTGAGATCGATGCCGAGTTCACGCCCGTAATTGATCACCATGCCCGGATTTTGCGCCTGATAGGTGTTGAGCACGGAGGGAATGTCGTTCTTGGCGTGGCCGGCGGCGAAGAGCATGCCCGGGATCGCCAGAACCCGCGTGACGCCCTGCGCGCGAAGCTTGTCGAGGCCGGCGGAAATCACCGGATTGCAGAATTCCAGATAACCGTATTCGACCGGCATGTCCGGATTTCGGGCCTTCAGCGCCTCCGCGATCACGGCGAATTCGCGCGCGGCGTTCTGATTGCGGCTGCCGTGTCCGCACACCATGATTCCGAGTTTGTCCGTCATTCGCTCCGGCCTCCTGCTTCGTTGCTCTCGACATGTACGAAGCGCCAGAACCGCCGAGCGGTCCTGCGGCCATCGGGACAGCTCCGGACTTGGCCCCCGACTTGGGTCGGCCGCACCGGACTATTTCCAGCCTGTCAAACAGGCGCCGTCGCACATTAGCGAGTGGTTTACCGAAGCGCACCGTCGCGGTCAAACCGGATTGCGCCGGAAGCTGTGGAGTCTGCGCCACGGCCCCAGCTGGCGACAGACGACCTGCGGCAAGACGGTTGCCCGCCGCGGATCGCTGGTGCAAGAGTGCCGGCCGTTCTCAACCGCTCCCGAAAGAGTCGTTTCGTGGCCGATCTCGCCCTGCAAGCCTTCGTTCTCCTGTTCATCGCGGCCTTCGTCGCCGGCTTCGTCGATTCGATTGCCGGCGGCGGCGGGCTGATCACCCTGCCCGCGATGCTGATCGCCGGCATTCCGCCGCTCCAGACGCTCGGCACCAACAAGCTGCAGTCGCAGTTCGGTGCCCTGTCGGCGACGCTCGCCTATGCGCGCAAGGGCCATGTCGACCTGAAGGCGCAGCGCCCGATGGCGGCGATGGCAGTGCTCGGCGGCGCCGTCGGGGCGATGATAGCGACGATCGTCCCCGGCGAGGCACTGCGGGTCCTGATGCCCTTCCTGCTCGTTGCGATCGCCCTCTATTTCGGTTTCAAGCCGAACCTCAGCGACGAGGACCGTCACCGCCGGCTCTCGCATACGCTTTTCGGCGCGACCGTCGTTCCGGCAATCGGCCTCTACGACGGCATTTTCGGTCCGGGAACGGGCTCCTTCTTCATGTTGGCCTTCGTCTCGCTCGCAGGCTTCGGCATGCTGAAGGCGACGGCCCACACCAAGCTCCTCAACCTCGGCTCCAATGTCGGCGCCTTCGTGGTCTTCCTGATGACCGGCGCCGTGCTCTGGAAGATCGGGCTGCTGATGGGCCTCGGCCAGTTTCTCGGTGCCCAGACCGGCTCGCGGCTTGCGATGCGCAACGGTGCCAAGATCATTCGCCCGCTCCTCGTCGTCACCTGCCTCGCGCTCGCCACGAAGCTGCTCGCCGATCCGGCCAATCCGGTGAGAGTGTGGCTCGGGGTGTGAGGACCGACTGCAATCGCCGTTCGATTACCTGCGAGGTAATTGATGCTATGACCTTTCTTGCCGATGATCGGACTGCCTGGACGAACCGGGCAGTCACAAGGAGCAAAGATCATGGACAACGCAAACACCGTCGCCGAACGCTACATCGCCGTCTGGAACGAGACCGACGCCACCCGGCGCCGCACGCTGATCAGGGAGAGCTGGCTTGAGGACGCAACCTATGTCGACCCGCTGATGTCTGGTGAAGGCCATGCCGAGATCGAGGGGCTGGTCAGTGCCGTTCAGGCCCGCTTCCCCGGCTTCCGCTTCGCCCTGATTTCGGCGGACGGCTATGGCGACCGGCTGCGCTTTTCCTGGAAGCTGGGCCCCGCCGACAACGACGATATGATCGAGGGAACGGACTTCGCGATCGTCGAGGACGGCCGACTGAAAGAGGTCCACGGCTTCCTCGACAAGGTTCCGGCGGCCGCATGACCGCCGCGAGCCTCGGCGACATCCTGCGAGAATGGCGGCGGCGCCGCCATTTGAGCCAGCTGGATCTTGCGCTCGATGCCGAAATCTCGCAGCGGCATCTGAGCTTCATCGAAAGCGGGCGCGCGGCACCGAGCCGCGACCTGCTGCTGCACCTGACCGAGCGGCTCGGTGTGCCGCTGCGCGAGCGCAACCCGATCCTGATCGCCGCCGGCTACGCCCCCGTCTTCGCACAGAGATCGCTCGACGACCCGGCGCTCGTCCCCGCACGACAGGCCATCGACATGATCCTGAAAGGACACGAACCGTTCCCGGCGCTCGCGGTCGACCGCCACTGGATGCTCGTTTCGGCCAATGCGGCGCTCGGCCCCCTGCTCGCCGGCGTCGAGGACGAAAGCCTGCTTGCGCCGCCGGTCAACGTGCTGCGTCTCAGCCTCCATCCGGACGGCCTCGGCCGACGGATCGTCAACTTCACCGTCTGGCGCAACCATCTTCTCGAACGGTTGCAGCAACAGATCGCCGCAAGCGGCGACCCCGTGCTCCGTAATCTTCTCGATGAGCTGATGGCCCTGCCCCGGCCTCCTGCGCCGCCGCACGGGGCCGCCGACGAGGCTCACGACCTCGGAGAGATCGCCGTCCCGCTGCAGATCGAAACCGAGGCCGGCGTGCTTTCCTTCCTTTCGACGACGACGGTGTTCGGCACGCCGCTCGACATCACGCTGTCGGAGCTGGCCATCGAATCCTTCTTTCCGGCCGATACCCGGACGGCGGAAGTCCTGAAGGCATTGCCCCTGCAGCCGGGCGGCCGCGAGTAGCGGCGGCCGGGCTCAGAACTCCACGCCGATCTGCGCCTTGATGCCGGAACGGAACGGATGCTTGATGAGCTCCATCTCGGTCACAAGGTCGGCAATCTCGATCAGCTCGTCCTTGGCATTGCGGCCGGTCAGCACGACATGGGTCATCTCCGGCTTTTCGGTCTTGAGGAACTCCACCACCTCGCCGATGTCGATATAGTCGTAGCGGATGGCGATGTTGATCTCGTCGAGCAGCACCATCGAGATTTCCGGATTACGGATCAGGTCCTTGGCCTTTTCCCAGGCGGCCTTGGCCATCGCGATGTCGCGCGCCTTGTCCTGCGTTTCCCAGGTAAAGCCCTCGCCCATCGTGTGGAATTCGCAAATATCGGAGAAGTGTTTCAGGATCAGGTCGCGCTCGCCGGTCGACATGGCGCCCTTGATGAACTGAACGACCGCGCATTTCTTGCCGTGCGCGATATGGCGGAAGATCATACCGAAGGCGGCGGACGACTTGCCCTTGCCCTTGCCGGTGTGGACGATGATCAGGCCCTTCTCATCGGTCTTGGTGGCCATGATCTTGTCGCGCGCGGCCTTCTTCTTGGCCATTTTCTCCGCGTGGCGCGCGAGGTCGGTATCCGTTCCCTGTGTCTCTTCCGTCATTTTCTCTTCTCCTGTCCTCAACTGCCCTTCGGGAGATCGTCGGTCACGTTCAGCCAATCGACCCGTTCGTCCCAGTGCCAATGTTCGTGGATCTCGACGTGCAGCCCATCGTTCAGGCTCGCGACGTAGAAATCCATTTCGTTCGGCCGCTCGTCCGTTTGAAAGGACATCGGCGAACCGCAATTTCGGCAAAAGCCGCGTTTGACGCCCGGCGACGAGGCGTAGAATCGCAAGCTCCCGCCGATCTCGGCATCGCTGCGCCGGACCGTGAAGACGGTGGTGACCGGTGACGATGTCGCCCGTCGGCAGCTTTCGCAATGGCAATGACCTGCCGAAAGAATTTCCCCGTTCACCTTGAAACGCACGCCACCGCACAGGCAGCGACCGGAGAGTTCAGCCATGATGTCCTCCCGCCGAAGCTAGTTCCACGAGCGAGAACTTGGCCGAATTGCTTTTCGGCGTCCACAACCCGCGGTCGATCGCCTCGATCAGGCGCGCCGACATCTCCTCGAGCGCCGCCGGGTTCTTCTCCGCCATGAAGTCGCGCACCCGCTCATCGAGAACGAAAGCCCGGTAGACGGCCTCGAAATGATGATCGCGCACCGCACCGGTGGTGGCTGAAAAGGCGAACATGTAGTCGACCGTCGCGGCGATCTCGAAGGCGCCCTTGTAGCCGTGGCGCATGACGCCCTCTATCCATTTCGGGTTGACGACGCGGGCCCGCACCACCCGGCCGATCTCCTCCTCGAGCGAGCGCACGACCGGCCGCTCAGGGCGGGAATGATCGTTGTGGTAGACGCTCGGCCGATGGCCCGAAACGTGCTCGACGGCCGCGGTCATGCCGCCCTCGAACTGGTAGTAGTCGTCGCTGTCGAGAAGGTCGTGCTCGCGATTGTCCTGGTTCTGCACGACCGCCTGCACCGATCGCAACCGCTCCTCGAAGAGCCCGCGTTCGGCCTTGCCTTCTTCGCCTGCGCCGTAGGCATAGCCGCCCCAGACGAGATAGGCTTCGGCGAGATCGCCGCGACGCTCCCAGCCCTTCTCGTCGATCAGCGCCTGCAGGCCCGCGCCATAGGCGCCGGGCTTGGAACCGAAGACGCGGTAGCCGGCGCGACGGGCGGCAGCGTCCTCGTCCATGCCCGCTTCGCGTAGCCGCGCGACCTCCTCGCGCATCCGGGCGGCGACGGGGTTATCGGCAGCGTCCTCGTCCAGCGCACCGACGGCGCGGACCGCGCGGTCGAAAAGGGCGATCTGTTCGGGGAAGGCATCGCGGAAGAAGCCGGAAATCCTGAGCGTGACGTCGACGCGCGGCCGGCCGAGAACGGCCTGCGGGACGATCTCGAAGCCGGTGACGCGGCGGGACGCCGTGTCCCAGAGCGGCTTGACGCCGAGGAGCGCGAGCGCCTGGGCGATGTCGTCGCCGCCCGTGCGCATGTTCGAGGTGCCCCAGGCGGTCAGTCCGAACGAGGTCGGCCACTCGCCGTGGTCCTGCACATAGCGGGCGATCAGCAGTTCGGCGGACTTCTTGCCGAGCTCATAGGCAGCCGGTGTCGGCACCGCGCGGCTGTCGACCGAGTAGAAATTGCGACCCGTCGGCAGCACGTCCGGCCGTCCACGCGTGGGGGCGCCGGAGGGCCCGGGCGGCACGAAGCGGCCGTCGAGACCGGTGAGCAGGCCGTCGATCTCGGCGGGGCCGCAGGCGGTGACGGACGGCTTGAGCCGTGTTTCGATCTCGTCGAGCACGGCGCGGGTCCGCATCCATGCTTCGGGGCACGTCACCTCGCCCGCAACAAGCCTTGCGGCGAGCAGCTCGATGCGTTCGACCGTGTCGCCCTTGGTGCGCCAGGGCTGGTCGTCGACCTCGGCAAGGATCGCCGGCCGCGGTCCGGTCCACGGATCGGACATCACGCAGTCGAGCGGATCGAAGACGGCATGCCTGTGCGAAAAATCCCCCTCTGGCCTGCCGGCCATCTCCCCCACACGGGGGGAGAGCAACCGTGGCTCCCCTTGGCGCTCGACGGAAGAGTCGGGCGCAAGCGGAAGCCCCTCCCCCTTGTGGGGAGGGGTTGGGGAGGGGTCTTCTCTTTCAAGTATATCCTTGGCGATCGCCCGCTGAAGGCTCTGGTCGCCACCTTCGCCGAGGCCCCGCGGCACGCGGGCCAGAGCGACGGTCAGGTCGGTCAGGAGCCGGCCTTCCGGCGCCAGGCCGAAAATGTGCAGCCCGTCGCGGATCTGCATCTCCTTGAGGTCGCAGAGATAGGCGTCGAGCTTTTCGAGCGCGCTTTCCTCGGCCTCGCCCTTGGCAATCCCGGCATCCTCATCGAGGCCGATGTCGGCGACGAGATCGAGGATCTGCTTCTTCAGCAGCTTCAGGCGGCGCGGATCTCCGCCGGCGGCCTCGTAATACTCGTCGACCAGGGCCTCAAGGTCCTTCAGCGGACCATAGCTTTCCGCACGCGTCAGCGGCGGCGTCAGGTGGTCGATGATGACGGCCGAGGTTCGCCGCTTCGCCTGCGTACCCTCGCCGGGATCGTTGACGATGAAGGGATAGAGATGCGGCAAGGGTCCGAACACCGCCTCCGGATAGCAGGTCTCGGAAAGTGCCAGCGCCTTGCCCGGCAGCCATTCAAGGTTGCCGTGCTTGCCCATATGGATCACCGCATGGGCGTCGAAGACCGTCCTCAGATGCGCGTAGAAGGCAAGATAGCCGTGCGGTGGCACGAGGTCCGGAGAGTGATAGCTCTCCTTCGGATCGATGTTGTAACCGCGGGCGGGCTGGATACCGACGAGCAGATTGCCGAACCGCGACAGCGGCAGCGCGAACCGCCCGTCGACGAAGAAGGGATCGTTCTCCGGCGCGCCCCAGCGGGCCGCGACCTCGTCCTGAATCACTTTCGGAAGCTTTTCGAAGAAGGCCTTGTACCGGTTCAGGGAAATGGTTTCGCGAATTTCCCGACCGTCATTCGCGGCGTTCGTCGGTCCTGCCATCAGATGCGTCATCAGGGCGTCGCCGTTCTCCGGCACTTGGCCGACGGCGTAGCCGGTCTTCTCCATCGCCCGCAGCACCTCGATCGTCCCGGCCGGGGTGTCGAGGCCGACGCCGTTGCCGAGACGGCCGTCGCGGTTCGGGTAGTTCGCCATGATGAGCGCCACACGCCGTTCGTCGGCCGGCGCATGCCTGAGACGCGCCCAGCGCGCAGAGAGCGCCGCGACGAAGGCCGTCCGCCCTGGTTCCGGTTCGTGGGTGACGATGTTCGCCTCGACGCGTTCGTCGAAGCGGGCCGCCGACTTGAACGAGACGGCGCGGGCAAGCACCCGTCCGTCGACCTCGGGCAGTGCCACGTTCATCGCGAGATCACGCGCCGAAAGGCCCTGGCTGGAGGCCTGCCATGCATCCTTCGCGGACGCCGAAAAGATCGCCTGCAGGACGACGGCTCCGCCTTCATCAAGGACGGTCGCCCGGCGCTCGGCGCCCGGCGCGGAAACAGCAAAGCCCGTCGCATTGATGACCACGGCGGGCGGCGCCTCGGCAAAGATCGCGCGCAGCGTATCGACCGAGACGGCATCCTTGAGGCTCGAGACGAAGACCGGCAATGCGGCGAGCCCTTCGGCCTCCAAGGCGTCGATCAGGGCCTCCACCGGCTTCGTCTCGCCGCTCTGGACGAGCGCTCGGTAGAAGCAGACGGCGACGACGGGCAGCGAATGCTCGTCGGTGCTCGGCCCCTCATCCGCCCTTCGGGCACCTTCTCCCCGCACGCGGGAGAAGGAGACGCCGACGTCACCCCTTGTCCCTTCTCCCCGTCCGACGGGGAGAAGGTGCCGGCAGGCGGATGAGGGGCAATCTTCGACGCCTCTTTCCATTCCTCCACGCCAATCACGCCACGGCCCGGCCACCAGATGCCGGCTTTCAGCAGCGGCCGCGCCGGCTCGGGCCTCTCGGTCCCGGCGACGAGTGCTTCGGCATAGGCGACCACACCGCCGGCATTGGCATCGCCGCCCTCGATCAGATAGGCCCAGAGCGATGCGAGGTCCCCCGCCGGCAGGTTGGAAAAACTCGAAAGCCCCTCGTCCGGCTTGTCGTCGCCCGGAAGCACGGCGATCATCGCGCCCGATCGTTGTGCCGCCGCATGCAGGGCTTCCAGTGCATACTGGAAATAGCTGGCACCGCCGAGCGCCCGAACCACGATCAGCCGCGCATGGCGTGCGGTCCGCTCGACATAGGTGTCGACCGACATCGGATGTTTCAGCGCCATCAGGCTCGCGAGACGCCACTTCGGACCGGCCTCGCCGCGCGCCCGCACCGCCGCGGCGATCGCGGAAAGCTCAGTATCGGCCGCCGTCAGGAAGATGATGTCACCGGCGCTCTGGCCGAGATCGATCGCTTCCTCGCCGTCGCTGATCGAGCCTTTCTGGGCTAGGAGAAGATGCATGGCCGTGTCGCTTCCCCAAGAGTTCGCGCCGAGGCGTATCGCGTCGACAACACCTCCCTCTGGCCTGCCGGCCATCTCCCCCTCAAGGGGGAGATCGGAAGCCGACAAGTCGAGCTGCCCGAAAAACCCTTCTAACCTGTTCTCCGAGCAACCGCCCCGCTTCAGCGCTGACGGAACGACCGGGCGTCTCCGCATGGTGATCTCCCCCTTGAGGGGGAGATGGCCGGCAGGCCAGAGGGGGGTAATCGAGATATTCATGAGCTCAATCGATCCTCAGGCCGCCTTCTCGACCGCCTCGACCACCGCCGCAAAATCCCATTCGTGCAGGCCGATGACGACGAGGCGGGTTTCGCGCTTCTCGCCGGCCGCCCAGGGACGGTCGAAATAGGTGTCGATCCGCGAGCCGACCGCCTGGATGACGAGCCGCATCGGCTTGCCGGGCACGTCGACAAAGCCCTTGAGACGCAGGATGTCGTGGGTTTCGATGACGGCCCTCAGCCGTTCGACGAAGGCGGCCGGATCGGCGATCGCCGGAAGCCTCAGCGCAAAGCTCTCGAACTCGTCGTGGTCGTGGTGATGCAGGTGGTCGTGCCCCTCACCTGAGGCGTGCGCTGCCTCGTGCTCAAGCTCGTGGTGCGACCTGCGGTTTTCGATATCGGCTTCCGAACCGGCGCCGAGGCCGAGGAGCACGATCGCGGGAACTTCGCCGTTCCTCGCCTCGACCAGCGTCGGCTTGCGGTTGATGCGTCCCGCAACCTCGGAGCGGACTGCCGCGATCCCCTCGCCGTCCAGCAGATCGGTCTTGTTGAGGACGATCAGGTCGGCGCAGGTGAGCTGGTCCTCGAAGAGTTCTTCGAGCGGGCTGTCGTGGTCGAGCGAGGCATCCTGCTCGCGCATGGCGTCGACCCGGTCGTGATCGTCGGCGAAACGACCGGCCGCCACCGCGGCACTGTCGACCACGGTCACCACGCCGTCGACGGTGACGCGGGTGCGGATGTCCGGCCAGTTGAAGGCGGCGACCAGCGGCTGCGGCAGGGCGAGGCCGGAGGTCTCGATGACGATGTGGTCCGGCCGCTCCTCACGTTCGAGCAGTTTCTGCATGGTCGGCACGAAATCGTCGGCCACCGTGCAGCAGATGCAGCCATTGGTAAGCTCGATGATGTCGTCCTCGGTGCAATTGTCGGCACCGCAGCCCTTCAGCACCTCACCATCGACGCCGAGGTCGCCGAATTCGTTGATGATGAGCGCGATCTTCTTGCCGTTGGCGTTCATCAGCATGTTGCGGATGATCGTCGTCTTTCCGGCGCCGAGGAAGCCGGTGATGACGGTTGCCGGGATCTTCTGCTGCAGCATGGTTCAACCCTTCATTTTCAGCGGCAGTCCCGCCGCGACGAAATAGACTTCGGTCGCGACCGACGCGACCATCTGGTGGAGCCGCCCGGCATGGTCGCGGAATTCGCGCGCCATGCGGTTTTCCGGCACGATGCCGAGCCCGACCTCGTTCGACACGAGGATGAGCCGCGCCTGAAGCGTCGGCAGGACCGCGACGAGGCGCGCGCTTTCGGCGGCGACATCGCGTTCGTCCAGCATCAGGTTCGTGACCCAGAGCGTCAGGCAGTCGACGAGCACCACACGGCCCGGCGCATCAATGCGCCGGAGAACGCCGGCAAGGTCGACCGGCTCCTCATGGGTCGTCCAGAGCCCACCGCGGCTTTCGCGATGCAGGGCTATGCGTTCGCGCATTTCGTCATCGAAGGCGCGTCCGGTCGCGACATAATGGCGTTCGAGCCCGCTCACCTCGGCAAGCGTCTCCGCATGCCGTGACTTGCCCGAACGGGCACCGCCGAGCACGAAGACGCAATGGCCGTCAGCCGCGCTCAAGGACGGACCTCCGCAGCAGAGCGCCGGAAAGATGGACACGGGAAGAGGCCGGGCGCGCGGCCCGGCAGAAAGGATATGGAAATGCGGGATCGCACGATCCCGCCGTCACAAGATGTCGCCACGACAACCTCCGTGCTGGCAACGGGGATTTTCCCCAGGATGGGCTTTCAAAGCCCGGCACGGGTGGCAGGTCTCCTGGCTCGCGGTTGAGGCGCCTTGCGCCAACGGGTCTCTCTCGCCTTCCCGAAGCTTCGAGGCGACACGAAGGGCGGACGATTCGTAGAAATAGAGGCGTCCCGGCCCCGGCTGTTCGTGTCGCCACTCCAGTGGCTTTTCCGGTTTCGCCGAAGAACCCGCCGTCCGCTCCTTGCGGACCCGTCACGGATATTCCGGCTCGCCGGATGAAGGACCCTCACCGCTCTACAGTCGCGGGGTCGGCTGCGATTGGCAGGCCCGGCTTGGGTCCCCACCGTCGCATTCCCTTTTGCGTTCCGCTCCGTATCGACGGCGCGGAAACCATCCGAATGAAAAACGCTTAGGCGCAAGCGAAGGTGAAGTCAATTCGAACGGGAGGGCGGCAAGCCGTCCCTCAGCCCATCACTGAAGCGCCGACGGCATGCTCAGCGCGAAGAGCGAGCGGATGCGCGCGGCGACCGCTTCGGCAAGCGCCTCCGCCTCGAAATCCGGGTTTTCCGTTCCGCTCGTAACCGGGAAGGTCGCGCTCGCGACCGGAGAACCGTCGATGACCGAGACAGCGGTCACCGTGACTGTTGCCTCGCTGCGGCGGTTGAGCGGCGAAATGTCCGGCCGGTAGGAACCGATCCGCACCGAGAGCACCACCGGTGGCGCCTCCGGCCGCGGCACGGTCGCAGCGATCGCCGCGGCAATACGGCTGTCGGTGCCGACGATCACCGCCTTCGGCACACGGATATCGGCGAGTACCGTCAGGTCGCGGACGTCATAGACCTTGCGCGGCGTAAAGGCCCCCGCCCCCGCGATACTGCACGACGACAGCAGCGCGGAAAGGAGAAGGGCGATGGCGGCATGGCAGAACCGCAGAAGCATGACAGGCTGATCCGATCCCGATTCGGTCGAAAGAGCCTGTCACCGTTATGGTTAGCGCCGCGTTAAGCGGCAGCCCGCACGGCCCGGAACAGGCGCGCCGCAGCGTCCATCTCCTCGAAGCGCTTGGCCCGGCGGGCCTGCGCCTCCTCGTCGACGCCCCAATGCTCCTCCGTCCAGTCTTCGTCGAGATGGGCGAGCGCCCAGATCTCGGGGACGGAAAGAAAGCCTTCGGCGAAGGCGAGCGCCAGGATCGCCGAACCGGTCAGCGTCGTCACGACGTGCAGCGCCGCGAGTTCGAACGGCGTCCGGTAGGCGCCGAGCGCCGAAGCGAAGGCATCGATTGCCGCCTGTGGCTGCGCCTGATGCACGATGCCGGCGGCGAGAACGAAGCGGGCGCCGTGGGAGGAAGCCACCCAGTCGATCACCCGTCCCCACTGCCGCGCCTGCCGTTCGACGAGTTCCTGCGGCGATTCCGCGTGGTAGCAGAGCAGGTCGTTGCCGGCGTAGCGCACAATATCCTCGAACACGGCATCGACCTGATCGGCGACAGCGTCGATCGCGGTATTGGCAAGCCGGGTCGTCGGCATCGTCGCCGGATCGATCGTCTCGCCCTGTGCGCGCCACTCCGAAGCGACCAGTTCGGCAGCCTCGGCCGTCGGCAGCCGCAGCGCACGTTTCGCCGGCGTCTTCACGCCGCGTCCGTCGAGCAGGACGGCGACGCCGTCATCCTCGCTCCGCGTGTCGACTTCAGTGTAGAAGCGCTTGGCCTGCGGCCGCTGCATCTGGATCTGTGCGCGGCGCACCGGGTCCGGGTCGCTCGGCTCGGGGCCGAAATCGCTGAGAAGGTCACGCATCGACGGCTCCTTTCATGATATGAGCCAGGAGGTCGGCCGGGCGATCGACGACGGCGTCGGCGCCGGCAAGCAGCAGCGCGGCGGTCGTCGAATAGCCCCAGGAGACACCGATCGCCCGGGCGCCGGCGGCCTTGCCCATCTGCATGTCGTAGATCGCGTCGCCGATGACGACCGCATCCCGCGCATCCATGCCGGTTTCGCGGCAGCACTCCAGGACCATGGCCGGATTGGGTTTCGACGGACAGTCGTCCGCCGTCCGTGAAACGACGAAATGGGGCTTCAACCCATGGGTTTCAAGCACGCCGTCGAGGCCGCGGCGGGACTTGCCGGTCACCGCCCCGATCAAAAGGTCGTCCCGGCGAACCATCGCCGCGATCACCTCGGCAATCCCGTCATAGAGCGGCTCCTCGAAGCCCAGCTCGGCACGCACCTCGGCGAAAACCGCCTTGTAGTAGAGTGCCATCGCCCCCGCCTCGTGGTCGACATCCGGCTTGCCCTGCATGGTGGCGATCGCGAGATCGAGGCTCAGGCCGATGATCGCCTTCGTGCGTTCGACATCCGGCGCGGCGTGGCCGAAGTGAAGGAAGGTGCGCGTCATCACCGCATGGATGAGGCCGACACTGTCGACGAGCGTACCGTCGCAATCGAAGAGAACGAGTTTCATTCCTCGTCCCTCGCTCCATCGGCCTCGTCGAAGCCGAGCAGGTTCCAGCTCTGCACCATGTGCGGCGGCAGCGGCGCCGTCACCTTCAGCCGCCCGCCGGAAGGATGCGGAATGTCGATGGAGCGCGCATGGAGATGCAGCCGCTTCTGGACGCCGCCCGGAAAATCCCAGTTCGGATCGTCGATGAAGTATTTCGGATCGCCGATGATCGGGTGCCCCATATAGAGCGCATGGACGCGAAGCTGATGGGTGCGCCCCGTATAGGGCTCCATCTCCAGCCAGGCGAGGTTCTGCGCGGCCGTGTCGATCACCCGGTAATAGGAGACGGCGTGGTCTGCCCCCTCCTCGCCGTGTTTGGCGACGCGCATGCGGTCACCGTCCGGAGTCTGCTCCTTGACGAGCCAGGTTGAAATCTTGTCTTCGTGCTTGCGCGGCACGCCCTTGACCAGCGACCAGTAGATCTTGTGGGTGTCGCGCTCGCGGAAGGCGGCCGTCAGCTTCTGCGCGGCGCCGCGCGAGCGGGCGACGACGAGAACACCGGAGGTGTCGCGGTCGATGCGGTGAACGAGACGCGGCTTCTCGCCCTTCTTGTTCGTCCAGGCCTCGAGCATCTTGTCGATGTGGCGGGTCACACCCGACCCACCCTGAACGGCAAGGCCCGCCGGCTTGTTGAGCACGAAGACCTTTTCGTCCTCGTAAAGCAGCATGCGCGAGAGGAGTTCGCCGTCGCCCGAGTGTTTCAGATCCTTGCCGGCGATCGGCCCCGTCTTGGCCTTGGCGTCGACGTCGAGCGGCGGAACGCGGATCATCTGGTCCGGCTGCACGCGCGTATCGCTCTTCGCCCGGCCGCCGTCGATACGCACCTGACCGGATCGCAGAAGCTTCTGCAATGCACCGAAACCGAGGCCCGGAAAGTGCACCTTGAACCAACGGTCAAGCCGCATTCCGGCCTCGTCCGCATCCACCTTGATATGCTCGACGCCCGCCATTTCCGCTCTTTCGACAAATTTCCGCACGGCCCGAACGCCGCGCATCAGGGGCTTTAGAGCATTTCGCCTGCCGAAGGGAAGCTTAAAAGCTGTCTCAGAGCAGCGAACGCATGACGCCAATGCCCGCGACGGTCGCAATCAGCGAGAGACCGACGCTCGCGCCGACATAGACGAGGCTCGACAGCGCTTCCCCGCGCTCGAACAGCGAGACGGCGTCGAGTGCGAAGGCGGAGAAGGTCGTGAACCCGCCGAGGAAGCCGGTGATCAGCAAGAGCCGCATCTCCGGCGAGGCGCCGAAACGCGCGACGATCAGTTCCGCCAGAACGCCGATGCCGAACGAGCCGACGAGATTGACGGCGAACGTGCCCCAGGGAAAGGCGGAGCCGGCCAGCCGCAGCAACCCGACGCCGACGAGATAGCGGCAGACCGAGCCGACCGCACCGCCGGCGGCTACGAGGAGGATCTGGTTCACGTCACGCCTTCCATCACGTTGGGGCCGGCCGGGCGGGCTCCATTATTCAACCGGTCGTCTCAGGCCTTTGCGCCCGCAAGGAAATCGGCGACGAAACGCTCAAGCTCGGCCCAGTCCGTGAATTCGAAGTTCTGGCTGGCATCGGTCGGCGCCCCCTCACGCGCGGCGAGGCGCTTCGCCATCCAGCGCTTGAAGAAGTCGTATTCGGTGTAGCGCAGGGCACCGGCGGCATTGAGCACCCTGCCCGGCGTCCAGCCGGTCTCGGCCATCAAGGTGTCGGGGAAATGACGCGCTTCCTCGCGTTCCTCCTCGAACTCGCTGCGGATGAACAACGAGACGGAGACGAAGGCGCTCGGCACCGATTTCAGAAAATCCCTCTCGCGGCGGACGAAATCGACGAAGGGCGCGGGATAGCGCCCGGCGTGGATCGGGGCGCAGAGGATCACCGCTTCCGGCCGCTCGAGTGCGTATTCGGCCATGGAGGTGACGTTGAAGAAGACCGCGCGATGACCGGCCTTCTCGACATGCTCGGCAATCTTTTCGGCAATCTTGCGCGTCTGGCCTTCGATGCTGACAAAGCCAATGAGAATGTTCATTTTCCCCTCCGTCCCTTGATCGGCACCCCGCCGGAGCCACCGCATAACTACCGCTCGTCACCGCCGAAATCAGCGGACTGACGCCTGAATTTGCAAGCAAAATGACAGATCGGCGAGCGATTGCAAGCCTGCCCCTCCGCCATTTCGGATGGTTCCTCCGGCGCCTTTCGCCGCAGTCCCGAAACGCCGTTCGGCACTACATCGCATTTGACTAAAATGCCTCTGCCGGATTTAGCGGTCCGTAGAGAGGCATGCCATATCCTGCAGGGATAGAGATACCGGTGATAGCCATGCCTCAGGTAGTTACAGTTTCGGCCACGACGGCCGCTTATGCGATGGAAGCGACAAAGCCGCCGCAGCGTGTTCCTCGCGGTACGCTGGTCGAGGAGCAATTGCAGGTCTTTGCAGAGCGCGCCGCCAAGGGCGACGACTTCAGGCTGCGTGCAATTCTAACCGTCGTGCAGCCGCCGGCGCTGTCACTCCACTTCCTGACGGCCGGCCAGGCGAAGCATGAGCAAGCGACCCTCAAGGAAGCGCTCGCCGCCTATCTCAGTTCTACCTCCTGAGGATATTTCGGCACTGATTCAAAAAGCGCCGCGGCCCCCTCGTCCGCGGCGCTTCTTTATGGCTGAGCCCGGCGCTCGCTTACATCTTCTTCGGTGCGGCGGGGCCGACGGGCAGAACGACATCGGCCGAGCCGGCATTCTTGAAGGTCAGCTTCACCTTGACTGTGCCGCCCTCGACGAAGGGCTCCTTGACGCCCATGAACATCATGTGCAGGCCACCGGGCTTCAGTTCGACCGTCCCACCGGCCGGAACCGGAATGCCGTCCTTCAGAGGCCGCATTTTCATGACGTCGTTTTCCATGACCATTTCGTGGAGTTCCACACGGTCCGCCACGTCCGATTCGGCAGCAACCAGCACGTCATCCGCAGAACCGGAGTTCTTGATGACGACGAAACCACCGCCGACCGGCTGGCCGGGAAGCATCGCCTTGGTGAAGCCGCCACTCAGTTCGAGATCGCCGAGCTTGACGGTTTCCATTCCGCCCGGATTGACGACACCCATGCCGGAACCGGCCATCGCGCCGTTCATCTGCTGACCGCCGGGATTGGCGACCTTGACCACCGGAGCACTCATGTTGTGACCGGCGTGCATGACGGCCGGCGTCGCCGCCGCGGCATCGTCATGCATGCTGCAGGCGAGGCTCGCATGAGCGAAGACGGCACCGGCTGCGACACTGACGACAGCAAGGGTGAGGCGGGATATGGTGACTTTCATTATAGTTCTCCTGACCGGTCCTCTGAAACAGAATGGGAGGCGACCGGAACGCGCCGCGGGGCGGCATTGTTTCTGACGAAAATTCTCGAAAGATCAGGCGAAGGCCGGCGGCGCACGAGAGCGTGGACGCTCGACAGATTCGGGGCCGAGATAGCGCGCGACCGCGACTGGTTCGTTGTCGAGGCTCGCGAAGAAGGAGAGCAACCAGCCTTCTTCCGGCGGCACCGGCAGGAGCGTCGCCGCGGCGAGGACGCAGGCTTCGCAGAAGCCGCTCGCAGTCGGGTGCTTCACCGCCATGTTGCCGACGCACAGGTCGGCATAGCTGCCGTCGGGAAGGACATAAGAGGCGTTTTCGATAGACGCCGCCAATACCTGCGGCGGTTTGTGGGCGAAGGCCAGCGACAGCACGGCGAGCGCGCAGAACATGCGCACCAAACCGCCACCGATCCATTTCGCCTTCGTCATTCCGTAACCTCCGGGCGGCTTCATCCTTAGCGTCTTTCGCGGCGGAATCAACGACCCTGTGCAACCGTCGCCACATTCGGGCGTCACGTCGCAGCTGTCTTTGATCAAGAACAAACCATCGTCGACAACGTCGTCCGTAAAGACCTGCAAGACGACAGCGACAATTATTTGCTTCACAACGACGCAAGCCTCTTGCCAACCGCCGGCCTTGCCAGATAATGCCAAGCCATCTTGTTGGGAGAAGCCGGTTCGATCCGGTGCCGAAGGAGCAACCGCCCCGGAAACTCTCAGGCGAAAGGACCACAAGGTGCCATTGGACTCTGGAGAGAAGCATTCCGTCTGACGGGATGCGCGCCGAAGGGATAACAATCTCAGGCAAACGGACAGAGGGGGCTCACGTAACCGGCGGGCATTCGCGCGCCATGACCTGAGCCAGCGCATCGAGCGCGAAAACCGGAGGCGCCCTTTGGATACCGCCCAACTGAAACGCACCCCTCTCTATGACCTTCACCTGTCGCTCGGCGCCAAGATGGTGCCGTTTGCCGGCTATGACATGCCGGTGCAGTATCCGGCGGGTGTCCTCAAGGAACATCTTCAGACACGCGAAAAGGCGGGGCTTTTCGATGTCTCGCACATGGGTCAGGTCATCCTGCGCGCCAGGAGCGGCCGCGTCGAGGACGCAGCCCTCGCCCTCGAAAAACTCGTTCCGGTCGACATTCTCGGTTTGAAGGCCGGTCGCCAGCGCTACGGCTTCTTCACCGATGACAACGGCGGCATTCTCGACGACCTGATGATCACCAATCGCGGCGATCACCTGCTGGTGGTCGTCAACGCCGCCTGCAAGGACGCCGACGTCGCCCACATGAAGGCAAAGCTCGCCGACACCTGCGAGGTCGAACTTCTCGATCGCGCCCTGCTGGCTCTGCAGGGACCGAAGGCCGAGGCCGTGCTCGCCTCGCTCTCTCCCGACATTGCTTCGATGAAGTTCATGGACGTCCGCGACGCGACGATTGCCGGGATTGCCTGCATCGTCTCCCGCTCCGGCTATTCCGGCGAGGACGGTTTCGAGATTTCCGTGCCGGCCGACAGGGCGGTTGACCTCGCCAAGGCCCTGCTCGCCCATCCCGACTGCGAACCGATCGGCCTCGGTGCCCGCGATTCGCTGCGCCTCGAAGCCGGCCTCTGCCTTTACGGCAACGACATCGACACGACGACCTCGCCGGTCGAGGGCGCGATCGAATGGGCGATCCAGAAGGCTCGCCGCAAGGGCGGCGCCCGCGAAGGCGGTTTCCCCGGAGCGGAGCGCATCCTTTCCGAACTCGAGAACGGCCCGGCCCGCCGCCGTGTCGGCCTGAAGCCGGACGGCAAGGCGCCGGTGCGCTCGCATGCCAAGATCTACAGCGACGAGAACGGCACGAGCGAGATCGGCGAAGTCACCTCCGGCACCTTCGGTCCTTCGGCCGGCGGCCCGGTCGCGATGGGCTACCTGCCCTCCTCCCATGTGGCGGTCGGCACGACCGTCTATGCCGAGGTCCGCGGCAAGTACCTGCCGATGACCGTCGCCGCACTCCCCTTCGTCACTCAGACCTACAAACGCTGACCCCATGTCCGCGACCGTCCTCATCCGGCTGCTAGCGGCGTGAGGACGGGTCGCTGCCCAACACATCAAGAGAGGAACATCACATGCTGAAATTCACCGAAGAACACGAGTGGCTGAAGATCGAGGGCGACATCGCGATCGTTGGCATCACCACCCACGCCGCCGAACAGCTCGGCGACCTGGTCTTCGTCGAGCTTCCGGACGTCGGTGCAAGCTTCAAGAAGGGCGGCGACGCCGCGACCGTCGAATCGGTCAAGGCCGCGTCCGAAGTCTACTGCCCGCTCGACGGCGAGGTGACCGAGGTCAACCAGTCGATCGTCGACGATCCCTCGCTCGTCAATTCCGACCCGCAGGGTGCCGGCTGGTTCTTCAAGCTGAAGCTCGCCAACCCCTCCGACGCCGAAAAGCTGCTCGATGAAGCCGCTTACAAAGAGCTGATCGCATGAGCACGCCGACCGAATTCCAGTTTACCGATTACCAGCCCTACGACTTCGCCAATCGCCGCCACATCGGCCCTTCGCCGGCGGAGATGGAGGAGATGCTGGCGCTCATCGGCTACCCGAGCCTCGACGCGCTGATCGACGACACCGTGCCTGGCTCCATCCGCCAGCAGGTGCCCCTCACCTGGGGCGCCCCGATGACCGAGCGCGAGGCGCTCGACAAGCTGCGCGAGACGGCCAACAAGAACGAAGTTCTCGTCTCGCTGATCGGCCAGGGCTATTACGGCACGATCACGCCGCCGGTCATTCAGCGCAACATCCTGGAAAACCCGGCCTGGTACACCGCCTACACGCCGTATCAGCCGGAGATTTCGCAAGGGCGCCTGGAGGCGCTCCTGAACTACCAGACGATGATCTGCGACCTGACCGGTCTCGACGTCGCCAACGCCTCGCTCCTCGACGAGGCGACCGCCGGCGCCGAGGCGATGGCCATGGCCGAACGCGTCGCCAAGTCGAAGGCCAAGGCCTTCTTTGTCGACGAGAACTGCCACCCGCAGACCATTGCGGTGATTGAGACCCGCGCGGCACCGCTCGGCTGGGAGGTCGTCGTCGGCAATCCCTTCACCGATCTCGATCCGGCGAAGGTCTTCGGGGCGCTCTTCCAGTATCCCGGCACCTATGGCCACGTGCACGACTTCACCGGCCTGATCGCCGAGCTCCACGATGCCGGCGCAATCGCCGCCGTCGCGGCAGATCCGCTGGCGCTGGCGCTCCTGAAGGCGCCGGGCGAAATGGGCGCGGACATCGCCATCGGCTCGACCCAGCGCTTCGGCGTGCCGGTCGGCTACGGCGGCCCGCACGCCGCCTACATGGCCGTCAAGGATGCCTACAAGCGCTCGATGCCCGGCCGTCTTGTCGGCGTTTCGGTCGATGCCCGCGGCAACCGTGCCTACCGCCTGTCGTTGCAGACCCGCGAACAGCACATCCGCCGCGAGAAGGCAACGTCGAACATCTGCACCGCCCAGGTGCTGCTTGCCGTCATGGCCTCGATGTACGGCGTCTTCCACGGACCGAAGGGCATCAAGGCGATCGCCCAGGCCGTCCACCAGAAGGCCGTCCTGATGGCGAAGGGGCTGGAAAAGCTCGGCTACAAGGTCGAGCCGGACACCTTCTTCGACACGATCACCGTCGATGTCGGCCATATGCAGGGCCTCGTGCTGCGTGCCGCCCGCGCGGAAGGCGTCAACCTGCGCAAGGTCGGCGAGACGAAGATCGGGATCAGCCTCGACGAGCGCACACGCCCGGCGACGCTGGAAGCGGTCTGGCGTGCCTTCGGCGGCAATTTCGTGCTCGCCGAATTCGAGCCCGGCTACCGGCTGCCGAAGGACCTGCTCCGCAAGAGCGAGTACATGACGCACCCGATCTTCCACATGAACCGCGCCGAAAGCGAGATGACCCGCTACATCCGCCGGCTCTCCGACCGCGACCTCGCGCTCGACCGGGCGATGATCCCTCTCGGCTCCTGCACGATGAAGCTCAACGCCACGGCAGAAATGCTGCCGATCACCTGGCCGGAATTTTCCGACATCCATCCCTTCGTGCCGGCCGACCAGGCCCTCGGCTACAAGGAGATGATCGATGATCTTTCCGAAAAGCTCTGCGCCGTCACCGGCTACGACGCCTTCTCCATGCAGCCAAACTCCGGTGCGCAGGGCGAATATGCAGGCCTGCTGACGATCCGCAATTATCATCTCGCCCGCGGTGACGCCCATCGTACCGTCTGCCTCATCCCGACCTCTGCGCACGGCACCAATCCTGCCTCCGCGCATATGGCCGGCATGGAAGTTGTGCCGGTCAAGGCGAAGGAAAACGGCGACGTCGACCTCGACGACTTCCGCGCCAAGGCCGAGCAGTATGCCGACACGCTCTCCTGCTGCATGGTCACCTACCCCTCGACCCACGGCGTGTTCGAGGAGACGGTGCGGGAAATCTGCCGGATCACCCACGAGCACGGCGGCCAGGTCTATCTCGACGGTGCCAATATGAACGCCATGGTGGGCCTTGCCCGTCCCGGCGACATCGGCTCCGACGTCAGCCACCTGAACCTGCACAAGACCTTCTGCATTCCGCATGGCGGCGGTGGTCCGGGCATGGGACCGATCGGCGTCAAGGCGCACCTGGCCCCCTACCTTCCCGGTCACGTGGCAACCGACGGCCGGGCGGGCGCAGTGTCGGCGGCACCTTACGGTTCGCCGTCGATCCTGCCGATCTCCTGGAGCTACTGCCTGATGATGGGCGGCGAAGGCCTGACGCAGGCGACCAAGGTGGCGATCCTCAACGCCAACTACATCGCCGCACGGCTGAAGGGCGCCTACGATGTGCTCTACAAGTCCGGGCGCGGCCGTGTTGCGCACGAGTGCATCATCGACACTCGCCCGCTCGCAGACACTTCCGGCACCACCGTCGACGACATCGCCAAGCGTCTGATCGACTGCGGCTTCCACGCCCCGACCATGAGCTGGCCGGTCGCCGGCACGCTGATGATCGAGCCGACCGAAAGCGAGACGAAGGCAGAAATCGACCGCTTCTGCGACGCGATGCTGGCGATCCGCGAGGAAGCCCGCGCCGTCGAAGAGGGCCGCATGGACCGCAACGACAACCCGCTGAAGAACGCCCCGCACACGGTGGAGGACCTCGTCGGCGAGTGGAACCGGCCCTACAGCCGCGAGCAGGCCTGCTTCCCGCCCGGCGCCTTCCGGGTCGACAAGTACTGGTCGCCGGTGAACCGCGTCGACAACGTCTACGGCGACCGCAATCTCGTCTGCACCTGCCCGCCGATGAGCGAATACGCCGAAGCCGCGGAATAACCGGCCTTCTTCACCGAAAAACCCGAGAGCCCGCCTTCCCCGGCGGGCTCTCTCTCTTTCGGGTACGAGCCGCAAAATGGCCATCGACGACAAATAGGGTGGCAGGCATGGCACTCTGGATCGCAATCGGGGTCGGGATCGGAGCAACCCTCGGCGCCACCGTCCTCGACAACATGGCAATCGGCATTGCCGTCGGCATTCCGATCGCACTCGTCGGCTGGCTTGCCGTCTCGCGCAAGTAGGCGGCGGTGCACAGATCCACCGATCGGCCTATCGCGACAACATATTTAGCTATCCAGCTAATTTCCTATTTCTATGATTACCTATTGCCCCGACTGGAAAGAAGGTGGTGGCGTCCCGTTTCGATACAAAAGCCACCCGCAAAGCATCCAAATCGTCAACCCTGCTTCTTCACACGCTGCAAACGCCGATGGCCTAGCGTGGCCCCACGCGCATAGAACGTCAGGGCAAGACCATGGGTATTTCCGCAATTTTGAATATTGCCGTTTCGGGCATGCAGGCGAACACGCACAGCCTCACCGCCTCGGCGCGGAATGTCGCCGGTGTCACGACATCGCTCCCCGGCACATCGGACATCGATCTCGGGCAGGAGATGCTCGACGCAGTCCGGGCTGAAATCGGTTTCAAAGCCAATGCGGCCGTCTGGGAAACCGGGGCGGATATGTGGGACGTGCTCGCCTCGATAAAGCGGGACTGAATACCGTCGCCGGAGGGATTCGGCACGTAGCGTCCGCCAACCGGTAATGACGGTCGCCAAGCCTTGCCATTCTACGGAAATTGCGGCTAGCTGGATGAGCAGGAGGACTGGCTCACATGCAGCTCGGAACGATCATCGCCTTCGCCACCGTCACCTTTGTCGCTGTCGTCACGCCCGGGCCGGATGTCATCTTGGCCATGGCGAACGGTTCACGCTACGGACTGAAAAGAGCCTGTGCTGGAATGATCGGCGTTCTGCTCTCCGACGTCCTTTTGATAGCGGCCGTGGCTGCCGGTCTCGGTGCGGTCCTCGCTGCGTCGGAATTCTGGTTCTCGGTCGTCAAATACCTTGGTGCGGGCTATCTCGCATGGCTCGGATACAGGATGATCCGCTTCGGTCATTCCGAGTTCAAGGCGCAGGACGAGCTGACCCCGGAACCGGATCAAAACTCGGCGATGAAGATATGCCTGCAGAGCATGTTCGTTGCGATGACAAATCCGAAAGCATACCTCTTCTTCTCGGCACTGCTGCCGCAGTTCATCGACGCCGGTCAGCCGCAATTTCTGCAGTTCTTGATACTAACGGTTGTCTTTTCCGTCGTCGAGTTTTGCATCATGTTCGGCTATGCCCTCGCCGGCGCGAGGACGACGCGATTTGCCGCCTCTGTGGCGAGACGCTGGCTGGAAAAGGGATGCGGTGGCGCCCTTTTGCTGTCCGCCGTGTCGCTGGCCTGGGCGAAACGAGCCACCTAAAAGGGGTGTCACCCCAACAGCCCCTTCACGCCCATGCCGATCGCAATCGCGCCGAAGGCAAGGAGGACGACGCCGGAGACGCGCGAGACCCAGAGGGCGAAGGACGGCGGCAGGCGATGCTGCAGCATCGCCACCAGCCCGGAGAGAAAGAACCACCAGAGCATCGAGCCGGCGAAAACGCCGAGAACCAGCAACGCCGCACTCCAGCGATCCCCTGCACCGGCGAGCCCGAGCCCGGCGAAGATGGCGGCGAAGGAGAGGATGGTCGCCGGGTTGGTGATGGTGAGGAAGAAGGTCGATATCGTGGTTGCAAGAAGGTCGCGCGTGCCGACCGTCGCGGCGGCGACTGGCGGACGTGGCCGGAAACTGGTCCAGCCAAGCCACAGCATGAATGCCCCGCCGACGAGTTGCAGCGGCAACGAGACGGCATCGAGCACAAAGGCGAAGGCGGCGAAGCCCGCCGCCGCCATCAGCGCGTAGGTGCCGTCGGCGAGCGCCGTTCCGAGACCGCCGGCGACACCGGCCCAGAAGCCGCGTTCCAGCGTCCGGTTGATGCAGAGCGCACCGATCGGACCGAGAGGCGCCGCGATCGCCAGACCGAGGACGATGCCCTTAGCGACCAGCGCGACCGCCATGTCAGATCTCCGGGGGCGTGAACGGGGTTTCGGTTATGGTGGAGAGTGCGATCACGGTCTCGCTGCGGGCGAGGAAACCGCGCACCTTGAGATCGGCGAGAAACTCCTCGATGTCCGTCAACGCACCGACCCTGATCTTGATGAGATAGGACCATGCGCCGGTGATGTGGTGACACTCCGCGATCGACCTGTGATCGGTCATGTAGGCACGGAACGCCTCCTCGTTCGCCCGCGCATCCAGAGACACGAAGACGAAGGCGAGAATGTCCATCCCCAATGCGGCGTGGTCGGCATCCACGGTGAAGCGCTTGATGGCTCCCGACGCCAGAAGCCGCCGCATGCGCTCGTTGACAGCGGAGGGAGAGAGGCTTACATGCTCACCGATATCGCTGAGCGAACGCCGCGAATCCTCCGCAAGAAGACTGATGATTTTGTGGTCTATTGTATCCATGGCCGCAAACTATACAAATTACGAAACGTAGAGCAATAGTTTTTGCAGAAAATTCACACGGAAGCACACAGCCTCCGGGTGCTGCGCCTGCGCGTTCGAAAGCCGCGCGCCCTTCGGGCTGCCGCTGCCGGCTGAAGAAACAATTATCGGAAACAGAGCGGAAGAGCAGGTGAAGCCGCAGGCTGCTCAGCCGGCGGTCACCGCTGCGTCCTTCTGGCGTGCGAGGTCGGCAAGGTCTGCCGCCTTCAGCTCGACGGATTCGCCGCAGCCGCAGGCCGACGTCTGATTGGGATTGCTGAAGGTGAAACCGGAACGCAGCTTCGTCGTCTCGAAGTCCATCTCGGTACCGAGAAGGTAGAGAACCGCGGCCGGGTCGACCCAGACCTTCGCGCCGTCGCGTTCGATGAGATCGTCCTTGGCGCTCGGCGCCGTCACGAGCTCGATCGTGTATTCCATGCCGGCACAGCCGCCCTTCTTGATCCCGACGCGGACGCCCTGCGCGTCCGGCCCGGAACCTGCGACGATCGCGCGAACGCGCTCGGCAGCGGCGTCCGTCATGGTCATGACTTGAAAGCCCATTTCCTGTCTCCTGCCGCAGCCGGGTTCAAGGTCCGGCGCTTCGGTTCGCTAAATGTAGTTCCGGCCTTGACGACGATCAATACCAGCCGACCGCCACCTGGGCCTCTTCCGACATGCGGTCGGGCGTCCACGGCGGATCGAATGTCATCTCCACCTCGACGCCGGAAACGCCCTCGACGGCACTGACGGCGTTCTGCACCCAGCTCGGCATCTCGCCCGCCACCGGGCAGCCCGGCGCTGTGAGCGTCATGACGATCTTCACCATGCGGTCGTCGTCGATGTCGATCTTGTAGATCAGCCCCAGCTCGAAGATGTCGGCTGGAATTTCCGGATCATAGACGGTCTTGAGCGCCGCGACGATGTCGTCGGAAAGGCGCGCAAGCTCCGCCTGCGGAATGTCAGACTGCACGATATCCTCGCGAAAGTCCGGCTTATGTTCGCTCTCGTTCACACTCATGAGCGGCTCCTCAAGCAAAGAATGTACGCGCGTGGTTGAGCGCATCGGCCAGCGCATCGACTTCGGCGCGGGTGTTGTAGAGGCCGAACGACGCCCGGCAGGTCGAGGTCACACCGAAGCGCGCAAGCAACGGCTGTGCACAATGCGTGCCGGCCCGGACAGCCACGCCGCGGCGATCGATCAGCATCGAGACGTCGTGGGCATGAATGCCCGCGAGCTCGAAGGAGAAGATCGCCCCCTTGCCGGGCGCATTGCCGAGGATGCGCAGGGAATTGATCGCCCGCAGCCGTTCCTCGGCATAGGCGGCAAGTTCCGCCTCATGCGCGGCGATCGCCTCGCGGCCGAGGCTGTCGATGTAGTCGAGGGCATGACCGAGGCCGATCGCCTGGACGATCGGCGGGGTGCCCGCCTCGAAACGATGCGGCGGGTCGTTGTAGGTCACGCGGTCTTCGGTCACCTCGACGATCATTTCGCCGCCGCCCATGAAGGGCTGCATTTCCTTCAGCCGCTCCATCTTGCCGTAAAGCGCGCCGATGCCCGAAGGACCATAGAGCTTGTGTCCCGTGACGGCATACCAGTCGCAGTCGATGTCGCGGACGTCGACTGGCATGTGTACCGCGCCCTGGCTACCGTCGACGAGCACCGGAATGCCGCGCTCATGGGCAATGCGGCAGACTTCCTTGACCGGCACCACGGTGCCGAGCGCATTCGACATGTGGGTGATCGCGACGAGCTTGGTCCGCTCGGTCAGGCACTTCTCGAAATTCTCGATGTGGAAGGCACCGTCGTCATCGACCGGCGCCCAGACGAGCTTGGCCCCCTTGCGTTCGCGCAGGAAATGCCAGGGCACGATGTTCGAATGGTGCTCGAGGATCGACAGCACGATCTCGTCGCCCTCGCCGATATGCGTCATGCCCCAGCCATAGGCGACGGTGTTGATCGCCTCGGTCGAGGATTTGGTGAAGACCAGTTCGTCGACCGAGCCAGCATTGAGGAAACGCCGCACCTTCTCGCGCGCACCTTCGTAGGCCTCGGTCGCGGTATTCGAGAGGAAGTGCAGGCCGCGATGAACGTTGGCGTATTCGTGCGCGTAGGCGTGCGAGATCGCGTCGATCACCTGCTTCGGCTTCTGGGCCGAGGCGGCATTGTCGAGGTAGACCAGCGGCTTGCCATAGACTTCGCGCGACAGGATCGGAAAATCCTGCCGGACGCGCTCGACGTCGTAAGCCGCGACTGTGGAGGAAAGATCAGCCATGGCGTTCCAGCCAATCGGAGATCAACGCCTCAAGCGCCTCCACCAGAGCCTCGCCTTCCAGTTCCTCGACGATCTCCGCGACGAAGGCCCGCACGAGCAGTGCCCGTGCCTGCTTCTCCGGAACGCCGCGCGACATCATGTAGTAGAGATGGTTGTGATCGATGTCGGCAACGGTCGCGCCGTGGGCGCACTGCACGTCGTCGGCAAAAATCTCGAGCTCCGGCTTGACCGAAAATTCGCCGTCGTCGGACAGCAGCAACGTGTTGCAAGCCATGCGGGCGTCGGTCTTCTGCGCATCGGGGGCAACCCTGATCATCCCCTGGAAGACGCCGCGTCCGCGATCAAAGACCACGTTGCGGACGATCTCCGTCGAGGTGGTGTTCGCGACGTCGTGGCCAAGCGTCATCGTGACGTCGACATGGCTCTCGCCGCCGATCAGGTTGATGCCGCGCAGGGTGAAATCGGAGCCCTCGCCGGCGGTTCGGACATGAACCTCCTGCCGCACCAGCTTGCCGCCTGCATTGATGATGAAGAGGCGGAACTTTGCCCCGGCACCGAGCTCGGCCTTGATCTGCCCGAGATGGGTGTCGTCCTTGCCCTGGGCCTGAAGGATGATCCACGTCACTTCGGCGTCTTCGCCGAGGACGAGATCGCTGACGGCGGAGACGAACGCCGGTCCCGTGCCGTTGCCGATATGCCGTTCGATGACCGTCGCGCGGCTCTTTGCGCCGAAGGTGACCGGATAGCGGACGTGAAGCTGGCCGGCGCCATGGGCCGACTGCAGCTCGATCGGCGCTTCGACAGCCGCGTCGGCCTCGACCGATATGGCAAAGCCGTCACGGACGAAACTGCTGTTGATGCGCCCGATCGTATCGTCACGGTCATAGGCGACGAGCTGGCTCACGGCCGAACCGTCGGCAAGCTTACCGCGGAAAGGCTGGACACCGACACCTTCCGGCGCGCGGATGTCCCGAGCCGCGCCCTGCAAAAGGGTAAGCAGGCTCGAACCGACAACCACGGGCGCGACCGCCGCGGCATTCGTCGCCACGGCATAGTCCGGAACGGCTCGCAACAGGTTCTTCAGATCCGTGTAGTGCCAGGCCTCGATCCGGCGGGTCGGCAGGCCGCCGCGCTTGAGCTCGTCGAAGAGCCGGTCGCGCGCGGCGAGAACGCTGCCGTCGCCCGGAAGTTCGCCGATCTGGTTCGAATAGCTGTCGATCAGCTGCGTTTCCGCCGCCGTCAGTCGGTTGGCTGCTTGCAGGGTCATCGTCAGGACTCCTTCCCGGCCGGTCAGGCCGCTTGTCCGATGATGTCGGCATAACCGCCGGCTTCCAGTTCGAGTGCCAGGTTCTTGTCCCCGGTCTTGACGATCTGCCCCTTGTAGAGGACATGGACGGTATCCGGCACGATGTAGTCGAGGAGCCGCTGATAGTGGGTGATGACGATCACGGCACGATCCGGCGACTTCAGTGCGTTGACGCCGTCGGCGACGATCTTCAGCGCGTCGATGTCGAGGCCACTGTCGGTCTCGTCGAGGATGCAGAGCTTCGGCTCCAGAAGCGCCATCTGCAGGATTTCGGCACGCTTCTTCTCGCCGCCGGAGAAGCCGACATTGAGCGGCCGCTTCAGCATGTCGGGGGCGATCTTCAGCTCGGCGGATGCTTCCTTCACGCGGCGCATGAATTCCGGCGTCGTCAGTTCCGGCTCGCCGCGCGCCTTGCGCTGTTCGTTCATTGCCACCTTGAGGAACTGCATGGTGGCCACACCCGGAATTTCGACCGGATACTGGAAGGCGAGGAAAATGCCCTTTGCCGCGCGCTCTGCCGGATCGAGCTCCAGAATGCTCTCGCCGTTGTAGAGGATATCGCCCTCGGTAACTTCATAATCCTCGCGGCCCGACAGGATGTAGGAGAGCGTCGACTTGCCCGAGCCATTCGGCCCCATGATCGCCGCCACTTCGCCGGCCTTGACGGTGAGGTTCAGGCCGCGGATGATTTCGGTGCCATCTTCGGCGATGCGGGCGTGCAGGTTTCTGATTTCAAGCATGTCTGTGTTCCTGTCCATCGGGCGGTTCAAGGGCCGCCTGTCGTTTCCTGTTGCGCCGTCCGGCGCCTTGCAATTCCGTCATCCCCGGGCTTGTCCCGAGGATCTACCTGTTCTTGTTCACACCGGTGTCGCGTTCAGCCCTTCCGGCAGTAGATCCTCGTCACCCCACGCTCCCCTCGAGCGAGATGTTGATCAGCTTCTGGGCTTCGACAGCGAATTCCATCGGCAGCTGCTGGATGACGTCGCGGACGAAACCGTTGACGATCAGTGCGATCGCCTCCTCTTCGGGAATGCCGCGCTGCATCGCGTAGAACTTCTGGTCCTCGGAGATCTTCGAGGTGGTCGCCTCGTGCTCGACCTTCGCCGTCGTGTTCTTGGCCTCGATGTAGGGCACGGTATGCGCGCCACACTTGTCGCCGATCAGGAGCGAATCGCAATTGGTGAAGTTGCGCGCGTTCGCGGCCTTGCGGTGGATCGACACCTGACCGCGATAGGTGTTGTTCGAGCGGCCGGCGGAGATGCCCTTCGAGATGATGCGGCTCGACGTGTTCTTGCCGAGGTGCAGCATCTTGGTGCCGCTGTCGACCTGCTGGTAGCCGTTGGAAACGGCGATCGAGTAGAACTCGCCGCGCGAACCGTCGCCGCGCAGGATGCAGGAAGGATATTTCCAGGTGATCGCCGAGCCGGTCTCGACCTGGGTCCAGGAGATCTTGGAATTCTTGCCGCGGCAATCGCCACGCTTGGTGACGAAGTTGTAGATGCCGCCCTTGCCTTCCTTGTCGCCCGGATACCAGTTCTGGACGGTGGAATACTTGATCTCGGCGTCATCCAGGGCGACGAGTTCGACGACCGCCGCATGCAGCTGGTTCTCGTCGCGCTGCGGGGCTGTGCAGCCTTCGAGATAGGAGACGTAGGCGCCTTCCTCGGCGACGATTAGCGTGCGCTCGAACTGGCCGGTGTTCTTCTCGTTGATGCGGAAATAGGTCGAAAGCTCCATCGGGCAACGCACGCCCTTCGGCACGAACACGAAGGAGCCGTCCGTGAACACGGCGGAATTCAGCGTCGCATAATAGTTGTCGGAGACCGGAACGACCGAGCCCAGATACGTGCGAACAAGATCGGGATGCTCACGGATCGCCTCCGAGATCGACATGAAGATCACGCCGGCCTTCTTCAGCTCTTCCTTGAACGTGGTGACGACGGAGACGCTGTCGAAGACGGCATCGACGGCGATCTTCGACTTTTCTACGCCCGCCAGGATTTCCTGTTCCTTCAGCGGAATGCCGAGCTTTTCATAGACCTTCAGGAGCTCCGGATCGACCTCGTCGAGGGATTTCGGACCTTCCGCGGTCTTCGGCGCGGCATAGTAGTGGATGTCGTTGAAGTCGATCTTCGGATAGTGGACGCGCGCCCAGGTCGGCTCTTCCATGGTGAGCCAGCGGCGATAGGCGTCGAGACGCCATTCCAGCATCCATTCCGGTTCGTTCTTCTTTGCGGAAATGAAACGGATGATATCTTCCGACAGGCCCTTCGGCGCCTTGTCGACTTCGATCATCGTCTCAAAACCGTACTTGTACTGATCCACATCGATCTGGCGGACCTGATCGATTGTTTCCTGTACGGCAGCCATGCTCGTTCTCCAATCTTGCCGGGTCCAAGGTCCGGCAGCTTGATAACGCAGAAGCGGAAACCGCCCCTTATGTAATTGTCAGAGGCGTGTATTTCACCCCTTACCGCAAGCGGAAATTTGACTTTCCGCAAGTTTATCCCGTGTCAGGCCGCCTCGCCGGCCATCTTGCGCCGCGATGCGACGCGCGAAAAGATGTCGATCGCCTGCTCGACCTCATCCGCTGTCGTCGACGGGCCGAGCGAAATGCGCAGTCCGCCTGTCTTCGCGTCATGCCCCATCGCCGTCAGCACGTTGCTCTGCCCGACCTTGCCGGATGAGCAGGCCGCGCCGGCCGACAGGGCGAGCCCCTCGAGGTCGAAGGCGATCTGCCCCGTCTCGGCTTTCAGGCCCGGCAGCGTGAAGAAGCAGGTATTGGCGACCCGCGCCGCTCCCGCACCGTGGATGACGACATCGGAGGCCGCCGCACGCATGCCCTCTTCGAGGCGGTTTCGCAAGGCGCCGATTGCCGCATTTCGTTCGGTAAGACCCTCGGACATCCATTGTGCAGCCGCGCCGAATCCGACGAGTGCGGCGACGTTCTCCGTTCCGGCGCGATGCCCCTTCTCCTGGCCGCCGCCCTTGAGGAGCGGCACCGGCATCAACGTCTCGCCGCGAGAGACGAGCGCGCCCGCACCCTTGGGGCCACCGATCTTGTGCGATGACAGGATGAGGAAATCGGCGCCGAGCGCACCCATGTCGATCGTAATGCGGCCGGCGGCCTGGACGGCATCGACCACCAGCAGTCCGCCGTGAGCGTGGACGACACGGGCGACGTCGGCAACCGGCTGGATGACACCCGTCTCGTTGTTGACGAGCATGACGGCAACAAGCGGCAGTCCCTCTGCCTTAGGATGCGCAGCCAGCAACGTCTCCAGCGCACCGAGGTCGACGACGCCGGAAGCGGACACCGGGATCTCGCGGACATGATCGGCGGCAAAGCGGCCGCCTTCGTGCAGAGCCGGGTGCTCGATCGCCGAAACGTAGAGCATCGAGGCGACAAGCGGCGCCCGCCCCATGCGGAATTCGGGCGTCAGTACATGGTTCGCAGCTTCGGTCGCGCAACTGGTGAAGGTCACATGTGACGGTTCCGCGCCGACAAGCGCGGCCACCTGCCGGCGGGCCTTCTCGACCATGGCGCGGGCCGCGCGCCCCTCGGCATGCACTGACGACGGGTTCCCCGGTTCGGCCAGCGCATCGAGCACGGCCGCGCGCGCTTCGCCGAGCAAAGGCGCCGTCGCGTTCCAGTCCATGTAGATGCGTTGTTTCGCCATGACTATTTTCGCTTTTGACCCATTCCGGCCCGCTCGGCGCATTTTTCTTGAAATTTCCGCCGGGCTTGCCTTATGACACGTCCAACAATGGGTGACCCATCATCCAGTTTCGAACGGTTCTAAACTTTGTTCTAGAAAAGCTGACTGCATTCGTCAAGTCATCGTGCCGCCCTGTGGACAGTCTGGAACCGAAAAAACACGAAAGACCGGAGTATCCATGCCCGAAGTGATTTTCAACGGCCCAGCCGGCCGCCTCGAAGGCCGCTATCAGCCGTCCAAGGAAAAAAGCGCGCCGATCGCAATCATCCTGCATCCGCATCCGCAGTTCGGCGGCACGATGAACAACCAGATCGTCTACCAGCTCTTCTACATGTTCCAGAAGCGCGGGTTCACGACGTTGCGCTTCAACTTCCGTGGCATCGGTCGCAGCCAGGGCGATTTCGACCATGGTGCCGGCGAGCTTTCCGACGCGGCCTCCGCGCTCGACTGGGTGCAGAGCCTGCATCCCGATTCCAAGAGCTGCTGGGTCGCCGGCTACAATTTCGGCGCCTGGATCGGCATGCAGCTCCTGATGCGCCGTCCGGAGATCGAAGGCTTCATCTCTATCGCGCCGCAGCCGAATACCTATGATTTCTCCTTCCTCGCGCCCTGCCCGTCTTCCGGCCTGATCATCCACGGGGACGCCGACAAGGTAGCACCGGAGAAGGACGTTCAGGGACTGGTGGACAAGCTGAAGACGCAGAAGGGCATCCTGATCACGCACAGGACGATCCCGGGTGCGAACCACTTCTTCTCCGGCCAGACAGAAACCCTTCTGACCGAATGCGAGGATTACCTCGATCGCCGCCTCGACGGCGAACTGGTGCCGGAACCGGCTGCCAAGCGCATCCGCTGACGATATTCGACCTTCGACCCGACAGACCGGAGGCGCGGCCCGCAAGAGCCGCGCCTCCTTTCTCGTCAGGAGGCCAGTACTTGCGAACCGCCGGCCAGGTGCACCTGGTCGCGGCCGGCCGCCTTGGCGGCATAGAGAGCGGTATCCGCCCGTTGCATCGCCCGCTCGAGCGTGTCACCGCCGAAGATCGAGGCGACGCCGAAGCTCGCGGTGATCGTCTCGTTGTCACATTGTCCGAGGCTGACAGAGGACACGGCACCGCGGATATTATGGGCGCATTCGCGCGCAAGCTCGCTGTCGACCGCCGGGATGTAGATTGCGAACTCTTCGCCGCCGATGCGGGCCACCTCGGCGTCGGTCGGCGCGGCCTCGCGGAGCACACGGGCGAAGGTCTGGATGACGATGTCACCGACGTGATGGCCGAAATTGTCGTTGATCCGCTTGAAATGGTCGATGTCGGCCAGGATCAGCGCGCCGGCGGCGGTTGCATTCGCCCGCTCAAGGCGTGGCGTCACCCGCCTTGCAAAGCCACGCCGGTTAAAGATGCCCGAAAGAGGATCGATGTCGGACTTCGCCACCGCGTCATCAATCGCCTCCTTGACGAAGACGCCGACCATTGCAAGCCCGGTCGCCACAATCAGCACGGCCCCGAGCCCCTGGGACACGAGAGCGAACTTGCTCAGGAGGTAACCACTTGCCGTAGCACCGGCTCCAACCGCAACGGCGACATAGGCCTTGAGCGGAAAGAAGGCGGCGCCCAAGGAGAGCATCGAGAACAGCGTCATGTCCGCGGCCGAACGGCGGTCGGAGCGGTAGACGGCGACGGCCGAAAGCGCCATCGTCAAGAAGAACGGCGTCTGGTAGGCGACGGAATGAACGACTGTTCCGCGCGGTAGGTCGTAGATCAGGAAATCGGTAAAAACACCCGACACGAAGAGCAACCAGAAGACACCGCCGGGAACGCGAAGCCCGTAGTGCCGCGTAATGCTTCGGGCAAGCAGGCAAAAGCCGCCGAACAGGGTCACGAAAGCACCGATCGCGAAGAAGCGAACGTGACCGGTCAGGGGTATCAAGGCTTCGCATACGGCAGACAGCGAAGCGACCGCAAAGGCGACGGCAAATCCGAGGCCGGAGCGGCGAGACGGCCCCTTCAGCGCCACAACGCCGAACGCGAGCACGAAAATCTGGGCGATTACGAAGTTTACGACCAGAAGCGAAAACGCGGCATCCATCCTGCCAACACCCAACCCCACAGACCGGGCCTAAAACGGCGAAAGCACGCAAAACGCGAGAATGTCACCGTGCACAATCTCAAATGCTATATGCGAACGCTATAAAACAAAGGATTAATGCCGCGGGCAAGTGCGGATTGCGCCCACATCCGCGAAAACGCCACCGCTGACCGGCTCTTTCACGCCCGTCGTCCCCGGAAAGGTCAAAGGCAGGCCCTTCAGCGAGCGCACGGCAAGATAGGCCCAAGCCTCCGCCTCCATGGCATCGCCGTCGAACCCCGCCTGTTCGGCAGTCAGCAGAGCCGCGTCGTTTCGCCCGGCCAGTGCCTTCAGATCCTTCATCACCGTGTCGTTGTGGCGACCACCACCGCAGATCACGAAGGTCTTCGGCATCGCCTCGAGATGTCCTGCCGACTTGAAGATCGCCGCCGCGGTGACGTAGGCGAGCGTGCGCGCGCCGTCGGAGAGCTCGGCATCGCCGCCCTCCGGCGGCAGGAAGTCGTTTCGGTCGAGCGACCGACGCTTCTGGTCCGTAAAGAACGGACTGGAGAGATAGCGATCCGCAAGCGCAGGCAGCACGCGGCCTTCGCTCGCGATCCGCCCGCCCTGGTCGAAGGGAATGCCGGCATGGGCTTCCACCCACTGATCGATCAGCGTATTGCCGGGCCCGCTGTCGAAAGCAACGATCGCACCATCGGCGCCGACCCAAGTGAGATTGGAGATACCGCCGATATTGACGAAACAGACCGGCCACAAGGGATTGTCGAGATTGCGCGCGAGTGCCGCGTGGTAGACGGGAACGAGCGGCGCGCCCTGTCCGCCGTGAGCCATGTCGTTCGCCCGCATATCGTAGACGACCGGAATGCCGATCTCCCGCGCCAGCAATGCGCCGTCGCCGATCTGCACCGTCAGCGCCGCGTCCGGACGATGCAGGACCGTCTGGCCGTGGAAGCCGACGACATCAACTTTTTCCCGCAAGACGTTGTTTTTTTCGAGAAACGCTTTCACGGCGTCTGAATGACGTAACGTCAGGTCATGTTCGAGACCGGCAAGGCTTGCCGGCCGTTCGCTGCGATCCCTGACCGCCTTGGCGTCCTCGAGCCCCTGCTTCAGACGGTCGCGAAAGGCCGGGTCGTAGGGGACGGAAAGATTCTGCCGTCGCACGACCATACCCTCGCCGTCAGTCTCCAGCATCGCCACGTCGATGCCGTCCATCGAGGTGCCGCTCATCAGTCCGATCGCGGTGAAGATTTCTGCCATGGCCTGCCCTGCCGATTCGCGTTGTCGCACGCCAACATTCATGACCGAAACAGGTGCACATTTCAAAAAACAATGCTAAAGCGCCGCCACTCCCGCATTCCGTTTCCAGAAAGCCCAGTCGTCATGAAGAAGTTCAAGTCCGATTTCCTCCACACGATGCAAGAGCGCGGCTTCATTCATCAGATTTCCGATGAATCCGGCCTCGACGATCTGCTGACGAAGGAAACCGTGACCGCCTATATCGGCTTCGACCCGACGGCGCCCTCGCTGCACGCGGGTTCGCTGATCCAGATCATGATGCTGCACTGGTTCCAGGCGACCGGCCACCGCGCAATCTCGCTGATGGGCGGCGGCACCGGCATGGTCGGCGACCCCTCGTTCAAGGACGAGGCGCGGCAGCTGATGACCATCGAGACGATCGAGAGCAATATCGCCTCGATCAAGAAGGTCTTCTCGAACTACCTGAACTACGGGGACGGCGCGAAGGACGCGCTGATGATCAACAATGCCGACTGGCTGCGTTCGATCAACTACCTCGAATTTCTCCGCGACGTCGGCCGCTACTTCTCGGTCAACCGCATGCTGTCCTTCGACAGCGTCAAGACGCGGCTCGAGCGCGAGCATTCGCTGTCGTTCCTCGAATTCAACTACATGATCCTGCAGGCCTACGACTTCGTCGAGCTTGCCAAGCGCTATGGCTGCCGGCTGCAGATGGGCGGCTCCGACCAATGGGGCAACATCGTCAACGGCATCGACCTCGGCCACCGCATGGGCACGCCGCAGCTCTACGCTCTGACCTCGCCGCTGCTCACCACCTCTTCCGGTGCGAAGATGGGCAAGTCGGCGACCGGTGCCGTCTGGCTCAACGCGGATATGCTGTCGGCCTATGATTTCTGGCAGTACTGGCGCAACACCGAGGACGCGGATGTCCCGCGCTTCCTGAAGCTCTACACCACCCTGCCGATGAGCGAGGTCGGGCGCCTGTCGACCCTTGCCGGCTCGGAAATCAACGAGGTGAAGAAGATCCTCGCGACCGAGATCACCGCGATCCTGCATGGCCGCGCCGCAGCCGAGGAAGCCGCCGAGACGGCCCGCAAGACCTTCGAGGAAGGCGCGATCGCCGACAACCTGCCGTCGATCGAAGTGCCGACCGGCGAACTTGAGGCCGGCGTCGGCCTCCTCAGCCTGATCGTCCGGGCGGGTCTTGCCGCCTCCAACGGCGAGGCTCGCCGCCACGTCCAGGGCGGCGCAGTCCGCATCAACGACAAGGCGGTCGCCGACGAGCGCATGGCGATCGGCACCAGCGAAGTCACGGCCGATGGCGTGATCAAGCTCTCGCTCGGTAAGAAGAAGCATATTCTGGTGCGCCCGGCCTAATCCGGCCGCCTGCAGACCGCACATGCGAGCCGGCGCCTGACGCCGGCTTTCTTTTAGCGGAACTCGAAGATCTGCCGGAAGACGCCGGGCGCGATGATCGACAGCGGATTGACGACGAGCTTCGGCTGCTCCGTCGCGCCCGTGAGCTTGAAGGTGATGCCGAGAAGGCCGCGGTCGCGGCCGTTGCCGAGCAGGATGCCGATCACCGGCAACTCGGCAAAGAGGCGGTTGAGCCCGTAGGCCGGCATGAAAGTGCCTGTGAGGTCCATCCGCCCCTGGCTGTCGCGAACGAGCCCCTGGAAGGTCGCGCCGACCTGCTCGCCGCGCACGACGCCGTTTTCGATCCGGAGCGTCTGGTCGCTGTAGATCAGCCGCGCAAAGCCACGCTGGAAGCGTGCGGAGCTGACGTCAATGTCCCGCTTGACGGCCTTGTTGAGGCTTCGCCCGTCGGCCCCGGCGGGCGTCGAGACGATCGACTGCAGGCGCTGTTCGTTGTCGAGACTGAAATTGCGCAGGTCGACGGAACCATTCCAGACGCCGTTCGCATTCTCCTTCATCTTCAGGTTCAGCAACCCGCCGTTCATCCGGCTGTAGAGATTGGCGAAACGGGCGACGGTGCCGGCGTCGCCGCTCGTCACGGACACTTCGCCGAGCCCGGACGGCCGGCGCATCTGACCGACGATCGCCTGGCCGTTTCGGGTCACCGCCGAAAAGTCGAGCCCCGAAAGCTTGCCGCCTCGCGAGGCGTAGTCGAGCGTCACGTTCGACAGCGCCTCGTCGCCGAAGCCCACCATCCGATCGAGTTGGGCGTCGATACGGATGTTCGGGTCCGAACCGGCATCGCCATCGCCGCCGTCTCCGGGCGATTTCATCTGGTCGATCAATGAGCGGACATCGGCGGACTTGCCGTTGACTGCGACCTGGTAGCCGCCCTTGGCCTGGCGGAGCACGACGGAATAGTCGTCGCTCGGCGACAGCCTGACGCGCGCGAGATCGGCGGAAACGAGGCCGTTCTTGTCGACGATCATCGAGCCGCTGAGGCCGAACCCGTCGCCGTCGAGGACGAACTTGTCGATCGCAGACTGCTTTTCGCCCTCCGTCACCTCCAGCTTCGCCTTGGCGGGAATCCCTGCCCCCTTCGTCCAGCCGAGCCACGGAACGGTCAGCGTTGCGCGTGTAAGATCCGCGGTCACCGCCTGCCGCTTTTCATCGAGGCGGTCCAGCTGCACGGTCACCGATCCGTTAACGATCCGGTCGAGGCCCGGAGCGAAGCGGCCGATATTGCTACCGTCGAGAACGACCTTGACCTGGCGCTCGCGATGGAATTGCGGGTCCTCCTCGACCGGCTCGGCAACCGCGAGTTCCATCGAAACGCCATCGATGTCGGCCTTGCCCTTCAGCCGTGCGGCTTTGGGATCGACATCCAGGGCGGCGTTCAGGTTGTCGATCTTCCGCCCGGAGAAGGGCTTCGCGAGATCGACACCGGCAAGATCGAGATGGGCCTTCCACACCGGGTCGGGTGGATTCTGCTCGGAGATCAGCCCGAGCCGCACCTCGGCTGTTCCCTTGACTGTACCCTTGAAGTCGGAGGCCTCGAAACCGATTCGCTTCAGGGCGTTGATCGGGCGGAAAGAGACCAGTTCGGCGACGGAATCGGCGCTGCCGGCAACGGCGATCGAAAGGTCCGCCATCAGAGGCTTCGTGTAGACATCGTCGAGAACCAGGTCGCCGCTCTCGACCTTTACGCTGCGGCCTGAGGGAAAGTACGAGGTCGCCGTCTTGATGGTCGTCGTCACCTTCGGCCCGGCGAGCTCGAAATGCGCATCGGTATCGCGCAGCGGCGGGATGTCCCCGGTGACGTTCATGCGGGCGTTGACGATGTCGAAACTGATCCTGAGCTCGTTCTCGTCGAGGTGCAGCGGCCGCGGTTCCACCGACATGCGGCCCTTCGGAATGAAGACCTGCACCGATCCTTCGGTCACCGTTCCGCCGAAAATGTTGGCGAGCACCCATCGACGCGGCTTGTCGGCAATCCAGTACGGCCAGAGCTGCTTGATGACCGTGGTCTGCATGTTCGCGAAGCGTGCACCGAAGCTGACCTCCGGCCCTTCTCCTTCAAAAAAGCGCGCCCTGAGCGATCCGGTCATCTGCCCCATCGGCGTCGAGACGCTCAATGTGTCGAGCTGCAGTTCGTCGCTGTCGTAGAGAAAGCGCCCGAAGATCTTGAACGAGAAGGGGAAAGGCTGCTCCCCGGCGGACGGTACGCTGGCCAGGCCCTCGTCGACCAACAGATCGATGCCGATGCCCGGTCCGGCCGCTTCGTTTCCGGGCAGACGGTCAAGGTCGATCAATCCGCCGGATATCGGCATGACCATCGGGCCGAAATCGATCCGCGAGGATGCGACCTCGATGGTATCCTTCGAGAAATCATAGGCGAAATTGAGCGTGCCCCGCGTCACCTCCTGCGGATTGCCGTCCTGATAGAACGTGCCGCGATGGGTCTGCGCGATCGTCGAGACGGCCGGCTTCTCCGTCCCCGTTCCGCGCCGGGCGGAGATCGTCACCTCTGCGGAGCCGTCATATCCCTGGCGAGGGTCGCCGCGCGAATCGCGCCGGAGCAGGAACGGTGTAAGCCGCACGTCCCCGATCCACGCGCTGAACGAGCGTGTCTGCCCTTCGGCATTCACCGCCTTCGCAGAAATCGGACTCTCGTAGCCGTTGATCGCCAGCGTTCCGGCGATCGTCAGCGACGCATCGATCCCGCGCTCCATCGCCAGATTGCGCACCGACAACAGGACCGGCCGGGCGCGCGCCTTGCCCATTGCGATCTCCAGTCCCTCGATGCGCATGCGATCGAGCCCGCCCTTCGAAATGAAGCCCTGCACGAGGTCGAGTTGCGTGAATGCAGCCTCGAGCAGCGTTGGGACCGCATCCACCCTGAGCTTGGCAAAGTCGAGCGGCGGCCCGGACGAAAAGAGCGACTCGTCGACGGACACGCCGTCCGCCTCGATTTCGCTCACCGAGAAGCGGCCGGAAAGCAGCGCGATCGGATCGATGACAAGACGAACCGCCTCCGTCTCCGCCGCGATGAGCCCGTCGCTCTCGCGATGCACGGTGACGTCCCGCGCCTCGACCGCAAGCTTCCACTCCCTGGAGAAACGCACCGCCGTGCCGGAGATTTCAGCGCGATACTGCGGAGCGAGCGCATTGTTCAGAACTCTTTGCGCACCGTTCGCGAAGGTGGCGTCGAGCGCCCCGCTTTCGATCACGACGAAAAACCCGCCGCTCAGGACGGCGGCGAGCAGGAACAGACCGAATGTGAAGCGCGCGATCCTGCCCAACCATGTGGATCGTGGCGGACAGTGCACGATCAGCGGATCCTCGGCGCGCGCAGACGGCAGGTCGTGCAAGGGAACGATGTCTTTCTTGCTGAACCTTACCTTTTCGCCGCGGATTTCTCCCATGTGCTGGCGACTGTCTCCGTTTGCCCGCTCCCGACGCAATCCGATGTTGGACTGTCGCCGTGCGGACTATATATCGATGGCCGCGTATTTCATCCATAAAACGGGCAAAAGAAAGGTTATCCCATGGCGGAATTGACACCAGGAGACTTGGCACCGAACTTCGAGCTTCCCCGCGACGGCGGAGGTACCGTGTCGCTGAAGGGCTTCGCCGGTCATCCGGTCGTTCTCTATTTCTATCCGAAGGACAACACGACGGGCTGCACCGCCGAGGCGATCGACTTCACGGCGCTCGCGCCCGAGTTCGAGAAGAAAGGCGCCGTCGTGATCGGCATGTCCGCCGATCCGGTGAAAAGCCACGACAAGTTCATCACCAAGTACGGACTGACCGTCATTCTCGCCTCGGACGAAGAGGCGAAAGTGATGACCGAATACGGTGTCTGGAAGGAAAAGAGCATGTACGGCCGCTCCTTCATGGGTGTCGTGCGCACGACGTTCCTGATCGGCCCCGACGGACGCATCATCCGGATCTGGGACAAGGTGAAGGTCAAGGGCCACGCCCAAGAGGTGCTCGACGCCGTCGGCGCGCTCGCGGGTGCCTGAGATGGGCGAATACGACGAGATCCGGTCGTTGCGCGCCGGCGCTGCGCTGGCAATCAGCGCGCACGATCTCGATCGCAAGACGGCACTTGCGCAGGAAACCGCACGCCGGTGGCATGCCCGCCGGCTGTCGTTGCGCTCGCCGCTCGACCCGGAATTGCCCGATCGTCCCGGTCGTCCCGAACGGCCGGAGCTCGTCCCGCCCAAGGCCGTTGGAAAACGCTCGCTGCACACGTTGCCGGGGCGAATCGCGCTCCTCCACGCCCTCGCCCATATCGAGCTAAACGCTGTCGATCTCGCCCTCGACATCGTCGCGCGATTCGCCACCGAGCCGGTCCCGCATTCCTTCTTCGACGGCTGGATGCAGGTCGCCTTCGAGGAGGCCAAGCATTTCCGCATGGTGCGCGAGCGTCTGCGCGCGCTCGGCGCCGACTACGGCGACATGCCGGCCCATGACGGCCTCTGGCAGGCGGCCCATTCGACCCGCAACGACCTGACGGCGAGGCTCGCCGTAGTTCCGCTCATTCTCGAGGCCCGCGGGCTGGACGTCACCCCCTCGCTCCAGGAAAAGATGCGCGAAACCGGTGATTTCGAGAGCGCCGAGGTGCTGAAGGTCATCTACGAGGACGAGAAGGGTCATGTGGCAATCGGCGCCAAATGGTTCCGTTTCCTCTGCGCACGGGAAAGGAAAGACCCCGCACGAACCTTCCAGGATCTGGTGCGCGCAAACTTCCGCGGCGCGCTCAAGGCCCCGTTCAACGATATCGCCCGCGCCGAGGCCGGACTGACGCCATCCTTCTACCGCTCACTCACCTCGACAAGCAGCGGTTGACACCCGCCCGCGACCTCTCGCGACTGCCGAATTCAAGCCTTTGTTAACCTTAACAATGTCTACTTGCGACGAGCCAGCGGGAGCCTACGAAGCTCCAGCTCTCCCGTTGCGAGAAGGAACGTCTCGCGCGGTGTCCGACCGGCCCAGTTGAGGAAAGCCCGTGACCGCAAGAACAGGCAATCACGTCTTCGGAAAGCGCCGGCCCCAGCACGTCATCATTCTCGCAAGCGGCGACAAGATCCGCCACATGACGGTTCGCCCGTGGATGGCGGCACTTGCCTTCTGCTTTTGCGGCGTCATGGCGATCGGCTATCTCGGCGCCACCACCTATCTGGTCATGCGCGACAATCTGATTGGCGCCTCCATGGCGCGGCAGGCGCGCATGCAGCACGTCTATGAGGATCGCATCGCCGCGCTGCGCGCACAGGTCGACCGCGTGACCTCCCGGCAACTCCTCGACCAGCAGGTGGTCGAAGAAAAGGTCGAAAAGCTGCTCGAACAGCAGATGGCGCTTTCTTCCCGCCACGGACGGCTCGGCGCCCTGCTCGACCGGGCCGAACAATCCGGCCTCGACACCGAAGCTCCCGTTCCCGCCGCCCGACCCGTGATCGGCGCAAGACAGGCCAGCCTCTCGGGCGGCATCAAGGCGATCGAGAGCCTGCTCGGCAAACCTGCAACGGAACCACAGCGAACGGAGGTCGCCGCGCTCGGCTACGCGCCGGCCAGCGAATCGGTCGCGGATCGCACCGACCGCATCTTTTCGAGGGTGACGATCTCGCTGAAGGATATCGAACAGGAACAGTTCGACCGCATCCGCGATCTCACCGACGGCGCGGTCGAGACCGCCGACAAGATCGAGACCATCCTGGCCCGGAACGGCGTGGATGTGCATCAGGAGACGCCCGTTGCCGCCGCGGACGCCATCGGCGGTCCATACCTTGCGCCCCAGCCCGCCACCTCGTTCGAAGACTCGCTGAACGGCCTCGACGGTGCGCTCGCCCGCCTCGAGACGGCCCGGGAAACCGCAACCGACCTCCCCTTCGGCAATCCTGCCCCCGGCCGCGACATCACGAGCGGGTTCGGCAATCGCCGCGATCCGTTCCTCGGCCGACTTGCACTCCATGCGGGGATCGACTTCCGCTCCCCGGTGGGCGGCGAGATCCGCGCCTCCGGCCGCGGCAAGGTGATCACGGCAGGCTCCGTCGGCGGTTACGGCAACATGGTCGAGATCGACCACGGCATGGGCTTCACCACCCGCTACGGCCACATGTCGCGCATTCTCGTCAAGGTCGGCGACGAGATCGCGCCTGGAGACGTCATCGGCCAATCCGGCAGCACCGGCCGCTCCACCGGTCCCCACATCCACTACGAAGTCCGCCGCAACGGCGCCCCGATCGATCCGATGCATTTCGTCAATGCCGGACTGAAGCTCTCCGCGCTGATCGATTGACGTGAGGTCGTCACACGCTAGAGTATAGCTCAATCGCCGAGACGAGAGGAATACGCGCATGGACATGACCACCCTCCTGGCCTTTGCCGCGGCCTTTTTCGTCTTTGCTGCGAGCCCCGGTCCCGACAACATGACGATCATGGCGCGTACCGTCTCCGCCGGCCCCGCTTCGGGGATCGCCTACGGGATCGGCACCGTGATCGGCATCCTGATCTATCTTGCGCTCGCCGCCTTCGGTCTTTCCATGATCGCCGGCGAGATGGGTCTGCTGATGACAGTCGTCCGCTATGCCGGCGCGGCCTATCTCGTCTACATGGGCATCCGTCTGTGGACGACGGAGCCTACTCTCCCGGAGGCGCGACCGCTCGAGCATCGGCGCGACCTCGTTGCTGTCTGTCTGACCGCCGTCGCGCTCAACCTCGGCAATCCGAAAATGCCGCTCTTCTACCTGGCACTGCTGCCGAACTTCGTCGGCGCAGACTTCCGTTTGGCCGACTATCTTTCACTGGCCGCGGCGATCGTCATCGTCGAGGTCGTGGTGATCGGCGGGCATGTCTGGCTCGCGCACCGAGCGCGCCGCTTGCTGACGACGCCGCGCGTAGTAAAGGCGGTCAATCGTGCAGCCGGAAGCGTGCTCGCCATGGCCGGTGCCGCAGTAATGATGTCGCACCGCGGCAGTTGAGCGATTGCATTCACCCTTTGTTACGACAGATCGTCCAGTTTTCTTGACTTTCGGGGATTTTGGCACTATTCCGCGCTTACGTTGACGCCGGCGCTTCGCAGGCGTTCGAATTGTGTTCGCAAGAACCGGAACAGAAACAGATCCCCCATTGACCACGTTTTCTGACCTTGGCCTGAGCCAAAAAGTACTTTCAGCCGTCACCGATGCCGGCTACACGACCCCGACCCCGATCCAGGCCGGTGCCATTCCCTTCGCGCTGCAACGCCGCGACATCTGCGGTATCGCACAGACGGGAACGGGCAAGACCGCCTCCTTCGTGCTGCCGATGCTGACGCTGCTCGAAAAGGGCCGCGCCCGCGCCCGCATGCCGCGCACGCTGATCCTCGAACCGACGCGCGAACTCGCCGCGCAGGTCGCCGAGAACTTCGAGAAGTACGGCAAGAATCACAAGCTCAACGTCGCCCTGCTGATCGGCGGCGTCTCCTTCGACGAACAGGACCGCAAGCTCGAACGCGGCGCCGACGTGCTGATCTGCACGCCCGGTCGCCTGCTCGACCATTGCGAGCGCGGCAAGCTCCTCATGACCGGCGTCGAGATCCTCGTCATCGACGAGGCCGACCGTATGCTCGACATGGGCTTCATCCCGGACATCGAGCGCATCGCCAAGATGATTCCCTTCACCCGCCAGACGCTGTTCTTCTCGGCGACGATGCCGCCGGAGATCCAGAAGCTGGCTGACCGCTTCCTGCAGAACCCGGAGCGGATCGAGGTCGCCCCGCCATCGTCGACGGCGAAGACGGTCACCCAGCGGCTCGTCGCCTCCAACAACAAGGACTACGAGAAGCGCGAGGTGCTGCGCAACCTCATCCGCGAGCAGGACGACCTCAAGAACGCGATCATCTTCTGCAACCGCAAGAAAGATGTCGCCGACCTCTTCCGCTCGCTGGAACGCCACGGCTTCTCCGTCGGCGCCCTGCACGGCGACATGGACCAGCGCTCGCGCACCAACATGCTCGCAGGCTTCAAGGACAACCAGATCACCTTGCTCGTAGCCTCGGACGTCGCCGCCCGCGGTCTCGACATCCCGGATGTGAGCCACGTCTTCAACTTCGACGTTCCGATCCATGCCGAGGACTATGTCCACCGCATCGGCCGTACCGGCCGCGCCGGACGTTCGGGCAAGGCGTTCACGATCGTCACCAAGTCCGACACCAAGCATCTGGATGCCATCGAGAAGCTGATCGGCACCAAGATCGAATGGCAGAACGGCGACCTCACCGCCCTGCCGCCGCCCGCCGAACACGACGAATCGCGCGTTCGCCGCGGAGCGAAGGACAAGGGTCGCGGCCGCCGCGACGCAGGTCACAAATCTGAAAAGAAGATCGAGCAGACTGTGGCCGCAGAGATCGAAGAGACGCCAGCGAGGACCGAAAGCGTGAAGGCAGAGCGGAAGAAGGATCAGCGGCCGAGCCACGCGGAGCGTCCGGCCCGCGGCGGCAGAACGCCGAACCCGGCGAACGACGACCGCCGCGAACGCCGCAACCACTACCGCGATCGCGACGACGGCCCAACCCCGGTCGGCTTCGGCGATGACATTCCGGCTTTCATGCTGATCCAGGCCAAGGCCTGATGGGCTTGCCCGGCGTCCATTTCCCGGGCGTCGGCGTCGGTCTCGCGATCCTGCGCGACGGAAAACTCCTGCTCGCCCGCCGTCTGAAGGCCCCGGAAGCCGGCTTCTGGAACATCGTCGGCGGCAAGGTCGACCATCTCGAGCCCGCCGAACAGGCAGCAAAGCGCGAGGCCGAAGAGGAAACCGGCCTCACGATCGGCGCAATCGAATTCGTCTGCGTGACCGAACAGATCATCGACGCCGATCGCCAGCACTGGGTTTCGCTGCTCTACCGGACGAACGATGTTCAGGGAGAGGCACAGCTCACCGAGCCGGACAAGATCGCCGAGATTGAATGGTTTCCCCTCGACGACCTTCCGCAACCGCTCTCGGCATTCACCGCGGCCCTTCTTCCCTACTTGCGCTGACCACGCGGCGGCGGTGCCCTGAGCGCCGCCTCGTAGGCAAGCCGTACCCATTTCGCCATTTCATCCGGGTCGTCGTAGGCCACATCCGGCACCGACCAGTAGGGCATTCGGACAGGTGATTTCCGCGCACTGCCGCTGTAGACCCAGCGTCGCGCCCCAGCCTCCTCAAAGGCCGGTGCACTCACCTCGTCCGCCTTCAGGAGAAGCTCGCCGTCGACGACGAGCGCCATGATCAGGCCATCGTGATAGATGCCCTTGCCGCTGAACATCCGTCGGATCGTCACACGACCGAGCGACTGGAAGACTTCTTCAAGGGCTTCGTTGTCCATACTCTCACCCTTTGAGCAACCCGCCGGCGGACAGCACCGCCTCGGGCGTGTCGACGTCGAGATGGGCCGCCGCGCCGAGCTCGACGTCGATGACGGTAAGCCCGGAGCCTTCGACGATCGAGCGAGCGCCGACATCGCCTTCGAGCGCCCGGACGGCCTCGAAGGTGGTGCGCGGCAGGATCACCGGGTTGCCGCGCTTGCCGCCCGCCGTCCCCCGCACGATCGCGCGTCCGCCGGCTCTGCCGAACGCATCGACAAGGCGCTGCAGGTCCTGCGTGTCGAGACCGGGCATGTCGGCGAGCATAACGAGCACGCCGTCGGCACGCCGCGCGGCCGGGCTCGAGAGACCGGCCTTTAGCGAGCTCGCCATACCGCTCGCGTAGTCGGGGTTGTTCACGATGTCGACGGCGAGCCCCTGGAGGGCGTTGCGGATCTCGACGGCACGATAGCCGGTCACGATCACGACGCCGTCGGCGCCGCTCCCGAGCGATATGCGCGCTGCACGGCGGACGAGCGGTTCGCCCGAAAACTCGGCAAGCAGTTTGTGACCTCCGCCCTCGCCCATTCGGCTCGCCCTTCCCGCGGCAAGCACGATGGCGACGACGCGCGGCCGCGCCGGCTCGTCGGCGATCTCGCGCGGCATGGGCCGGCTCGGGATTTCCATCAGGAGGCCGCCGACCCCCATGCCGGTCAGGTCGTGCACCGTCGGTTCCTCACCGGCGAGCAGCCGGTTCAAGACCCAATCGAAGCCGTTCTCCTTCGGCGAGCGCGCACAGCCCGGCGCCCCCACGACGGGCACGTCCCCCACGTGTCCGAGGACGAGAAGATTGCCGGGATCGACCGGCAGTCCCACCTGCTCGACGGTTCCGCCGGCCATCCGGATCGCTTCCGGCAACACGTCGGCGGGATCGGCGACGGCGGAAGCACCGAACAGAACCACCATCTTTGGCGCATGCTGCGGTTCCGCCAGCGCCTGTTCGATCGCGGCGGCCACCGCCTCCGCCCGATGTGCCACGCGTCGCTCGTCGACGAGCCGGCTGCCGGAAGCGGCGAGACGCTGCCCCAGCACGCGGGCGGTCTTGTCCATCACCGACGGCTTCAGCGAAGGCAGCTCGGTCGCAACGAGCGAGACGGCATGGGCCCGATAGGGTTTGAGGCGGATCGGCGACGCCTCGCGGAAGACGGCGGCCGCAGCCTCGACACTCGCACGCGGCGCCGCAAGCGGTATGATCTTGACGGTCGCGAGCATGTCCCCGTCGCGGACGTCGCTGTGATCGGCAAGGCAGGCGAAGGTGATCGCCGGGTCGATGCGGTTGAAACGGTCGACCACCGCGCGGTCGGCGGTGATGAGGCCGTTGCAGGTGGCATAGATGTTCACCCGGCCTGTCGCCGCCGGCGAGAAGCGCAGGTATGCGGCGTCGATCGCCTCCGCCAACATCGCTGCCGCAATGTCCTCTCCGAGGTCGTCCGGCTCGATGCGGCAGGCGATGACCGACGCGATGCCGGCCGCCTGGAGCCGCGCTACATCCGTATCGGTGATCCTGTGCCCCTTGCCGAGCCGCCCCTCCGGCAGCCGGACCGAATGGGCGAGGATCAGCCCTACTGAACCCTCGACCGGAAATTCGCCGAAGATCATCCGCGAGCCTCTTCCTGTGCGAGTTCACGCCGGCGGAACGCCTGGATGATGTCGGCGAGGATCGCCACCGCGATCTCTCCTGGGGTCGCGGCCCCGATGTCGAGGCCGATCGGCGCGGAAATACGGGCGATCTCGCCGTCGCCAAAACCTTCGGCCTTCAATCGTTCCACACGCTTGCCGTGGGTCTTCCGGCTACCGAGAGCGCCTACATAGAAGCATCCGGATTTCAACGCTGCCGCAATGGGATAATCGTCGATCTTCGGATCATGGGTGAGCGCCACAAGCGCGGTATAGCCATCGAGCGGGCGGGCCTTCAGCGCATCCTCAGGCCAGTCGGCGACGAGATCGGCACCGGTAAACCGCTCTGCAGTGGCAAAGGCCGTCCGCGGGTCGATGATCGTCAGGTCGAAGCCTGCGATACGCGCCATGGGATAGAGCGCCTGGCTAATGTGGACCGCACCGATCACCACGATGCGCGGCGGCGGCAGGTAGACGTTGAGGAAGTGTGGTCGTCCGTCGATCTCGACTGACCCGGACTTGCCCGAGCGAAGACGCTCCGTGACTTCCAAGCCGAGGCCACCCTCGATCGTCTCGCCCTCGATCACGAGGCGGCTGCAGCCATCATCGAGGCTGGTCACCAGCACAGCCGCCTTGCGCGCCTGCCGCGCCGCATTGAGTTCCTTCAAGAGCCTCGGGTCCATCAGCCGAGCCTTTCGACGTAGACGCGGATGCGGCCGCCGCAGGAAAGCCCGACGCGCCAGGCCGTCTCGTCGGCCACACCGAATTCGAGCATCCTCGGCTCGCCCTTTTCGAGCACGTCGAGGGCTTCGGTGATGACCGCACCTTCCACGCAGCCGCCGGAGACGGAACCGTGGAAATTGCCCTCACTGTCGATCACCAGATGGCTGCCGACGGGTCGCGGCGCCGAACCCCAGGTCTCCACGACGGTCGCGACCGCAACCTTGCGGCCCTCGTCAAGCCACGTCTCGGCGATCGTCAGCGGATCAATCTCGTCAATGTCGTGTGCCATGATGTCCCTCCGGGAGAAAACGCCGCGGATCGCCGCCGCCGCTGCGGCCGTCGCCGAGCGCGGCGACGAGATCACCGAGCGCATTGAGATTGTGCACCGGCCGCAGTTCGTCGACATGCGGCAGCATCGCCCTGACGCCACGCGCCCGCGCCTCGAAGCCTTCGAAGCGCAGAAGCGGGTTGAGCCAGATCAGGCGGCGGCAGGACCGGTGCAGCCGGTCGATCTCGTGAACGAGGAGATCGACATCCTCGCGCTCCAGCCCGTCTGTGATCAAAAGAACCACCGCTCCCTGTCCGAGCACGCGGCGCGACCACTTGCGATTGAACTCGCGGAGCGTCTCGCCGATGCGCGTGCCGCCCGACCAGTCCTTCACCGCACCCGCGCACTGCTCCAGCGCCTCGTCGGGATCGCGATTGCGCATCTGTCGCGTCACGTTGGTGAGCCGGGTGCCGAAGAGAAAGGTGTGCACGCGCCGGCGTCGCTCCGTCATCGCGTGTAGGAAATGCAGGAAGACACGGGTGTACTGGCTCATCGAGCCGGAAATATCGGCGAGGATCACCAGCGGCGGATGCATGGTGCGGCGCTCGCGAAAGCGCGGAAGAATGAGCGCGCCACCGGTGCGCATCGACGCTCGCATCGTCGCCCGCGGATCGACCGACTGCGGCCGGTGGGAGGCGCGGTAACGGCGCACCGGCACTTCGTCGAAGGGCAGCACGAGCCTGCCGATCTCCTTGCGCGCCAGCGCCAGCTCCTCGACCGACATCTGCGCGAAGTCCATGCCCCGCAGCACTTCGCTGCCGGAAACGGTGAAGCGCGCATCGATTTCGAGTTCCGGCTCCTCGTCTTCGCGGCCTTCGCGCTGCCGTTCGGCGAAAAGCGCGTCGTTCACCCTCGCCGCTCCGGCCCTGGCCTTGTCCTTCTCACTACGGTCAGGCGCCACCGGCGACATCATCGCGATCATCTTGCCGACGAGGTCGCGGGAGCGCCAGAAGAGACGGAAAGCCTCGTCGAACACCGTCTGGTCCTCGTGCCGCTTGACGAAGACGGCGGAAAGTGCGGCGTGGAATTCCTCCCGCGAGCCGATCCCGATCGCATCGACCGCGGCGATCGCATCTGCCACCGAGCCGGGCCCGGGTTTCAGGCCGGCCTTGCGCAGCACCCGCGCGAAAAAGACGATGTTGTCGGCAAACCGGCCGTCGCCGACCGCAACCGGCGGAACGACGAGCCCATCCCTCCTGCCGGCCTCGCTCTCCATGTCAGCCCACCGCCCTGAGTTCGGCCTCGATCTCGGACAGGATCTTCCGGCCTTCGCCGCCCTGGATGCGGGCGATGTCGTCCTGATATTTGAGCAAGGTACCCAGCGTGTCGGAAATGGTCTCAGGATCGAGTGCCACCCGGTCGAGCTCGGTAAGTGCCGTCGCCCAGTCGATCGTCTCGGCGACCCCGGGATTCTTGAAGAGATCGACGGTCCGCAGCTTCTGCACATAGGCGACCACCTGCCGCGACAGCGCCTCGTTGCAGCCCGGCACCTTGCGGCGGATGATCTCCAGCTCCTGCCGGGCGTCGGGATAATCGACCCAGTGATAGAGGCAGCGGCGCTTCAGCGCATCGTGCACCTCGCGCGTGCGGTTGCTGGTGACGATGACGATCGGCGGATGCGCTGCCTTGACCGTGCCGAATTCCGGGATCGTCACCTGGAAGTCCGAAAGCACCTCCAGCAGGAAGGCCTCGAAGGCCTCGTCGGTGCGATCGAGTTCGTCGATCAGGAAGACCGGCGCACGGCCGCCTTCACTGGTCAGCGCCTGCAGCACTGGCCGGCGGATCAGGTAGCGTTCGGAAAAGATGTCGTGCTCCAGCCGGTCACGATCGGATATCCCCGCCGCCTCGGAAAGCCGGATCTCCAGCATCTGCGCCGGATAGTTCCACTCGTAGACGGCCGAGGCTACGTCCAGCCCCTCATAGCACTGGAGGCGGATCAGCGGCCGGTCGAGCGCCGCCGAAAGCACCTTGGCGATCTCGGTCTTGCCGACGCCGGCCTCTCCTTCGAGAAAAAGCGGGCGTTCCATCCTCAGCGCGAGGAAGAGGACGGTGGCCAGGGATCGGCTTGCAAGATAGTCATGCGACGACAGGAGTGCGAGCATCTCGTCGATCGTCGCGGGAATGCCCCCTACCGGTAAATTGGCCATCGTTCCTCCCTTTCGAGAGGAGATTACAAGCTGCGGTAGCCGCGGTCCAGATAGATGAGCGCCGGCTCGCGCGGCCCGAAATGAACTGCCGCGACCTCACCGAAGAGCACCGTGTGGGTCGCCGTCACCTTGCGGTCGGCGACCCGGCAGTCGAAAGCCACCACGGCATCGCTCAGCACCGGCGCGCCGGTCGAGAGTACCTGCCATTCTGCGAGCGCAAAGCGGGCGTCGGCCTCTTTCACGCCGAAGCCGGCAAAGGCGTTGGCGAGCGTCTGGTGCTGCGCACCGAGCGTATTGAGCGCGAAATAGCCGGCCTCGAAGAACACCGCGTTGTTCGGGTTGTTGTTGTTGAGGCAGACGAGCAACATCGGCGGACGGTCCGACACCGAACAGGCGGCCGTGATCGTGACGCCGCGGCGCACGCCCTCATATTCCGTCGTCACGATCTGGACGTGACCGGCGTAGCGGCTCATCGCTTCCCGATAAAGGACGGGATCCATCTGCTGCGTGTTCAACAATCGCTTCTCTCCGCGGCAAAAGCTCTCACCGCACATTGGTTTGCCCACAATATGGCTTGCAAGGTTTACATTTTCCACAACGCCGACGATTTTTCGAAAACCGCCGTCGACCGGCCAATTTGCGGTTTGTGCGACCCCGCGTCTCGGATAAGCTGCCGCCGTTTCGTGAAGGAGAACAAGAATTTGAAGTCCGCCTTGCGCCTGCTGCCGGTCCTGCTTGCCGCGACGGCTCTGTCGGCGACGGCCGCGGCAGCGGCAAGCATCGGCGTGGTCGCACCGCAGTCGGGGCCCTTCGCGCTTCTCGGAAAACAGATGCAGGATGGTGCCGAAGCGGCGGCGGAGAGGCTCGGAATAGAGGTTCGCCCCATCGCCGAAACCTGCGAGGCGGGCAGCGGCGAAGCGATCGGTCGTGAACTGAGGGACGCGAAGGTCACGGCAGCGATCGGCTTTCTCTGCAGCGAGTCGCTCGACGGGGCGCTGCCGCTCCTCAAGGAGGCGGGCATCCCCGCGATCACCCTTTCGGTTCGATGGAAGGTGCTGATGGAAGATGCCCTGAAGAACGAATGGCCGTTCTTCAGGATGGCACCGACCGCCGATGACGAAGCCGAAAAGGTCATTGACGTCATCCTGCGGGACTGGTCCGGAGATGCCGTCGCGCTTGTCGAAGACGGCACGATCCACGGTCGCGAACTGGTGGAGGCGGTCCGGGCGGGAATGGAGGAGCGCGGCATGAAGCCGGTCTTCACCGATACCTACCGCCCCGGGCAGGAACAGCAGGTGGCGCTGGTGCGGCGTCTCAAGAAGACCGGAGCCACCCGCGTCTTCGTCGGCGGCGACCGCAACGACGTGGCGATCATTGCCCGCGATGCGGCGGCCGAAAAGACGACGCTGACCCTGATGGGGGGCGACGCCATGCGGGCCGCAGACCAGCCGGTCGCGCTCGCCGCGGGAACACTGGCCGTTGCTCTGCCGGAATACGATAACTTCCCCTCGGCACAGGAGGCCGTTGCTTTCCTGCGCGGCAAGGGCATCGTCCCGGAAGGCTACGTGCTACCGGCCTTTGCCAGCGTCGAGCTGGTCGCCGATGCAGCGGGCCTCTCCTCTGCAATGGGCATGCCCGTTGCCGAGGCTCTGGTCGGAACCGGCTTCGAGACGGCGATCGGCAACGTCACCTTCGACCCCGGCCACGACCTTGCCGACAATCCCTACGTGCTGATGGAGTGGCGGGACGGACGCTTCGTACCCGCCGGCGCCGTCGGACAGTAGCGCCGACACCTGGGCTGAACGCGCGACGAGTGCGCGTCGCCCGTCAGCGCGAGAGGCGTAGCGCCTGAACAACGACCTCCTCGGCGATCTTCTTGTAGACCGCCTCGATGCTGCTGACGGACGCCGAATAATAATAGCCCGTGCCCGAGGAGCAGTCGCGGATGTTGGTGACGTCTGCATCGTTGGAATAGGAAATCGAATAGATCTTTATTCCCGCCGTCTTCATCTTGCTGCAGGTCGACAACAGGGCGTTGACGGCGATCTTGTTGCAGGCCGAGGTGCGCTCCTTGTCACAAAGCCAGTCCAGCTTGTCGGTGTCGGAGGGACCATACTTCACGTTCATGCCGCCGTCGGTCATGAAGACCACGTACTTCTTGGCGGTCTTTCCGTATTCCAGCGGCTGGCCGGTCTCCCACGCTTTCGCCCATCGCGGCGAAAGCGTGTACCAGCCGGCGAGCATGCCGGCGTCGAGCCGCGTCGAACCCTCGGACGTCAGGCCGTCGACCACTGTCGTCAGTGCGGCGAGATCACCCGACAACTCCGTGATCGGCGGCGGACAGAAGCTCTGGGCGGATTGAGGATTGCTGTCCATCGCGACAAAACCGACATCGCTCGGGGGGCGTCGCCAAGCGATCGGTCTGTGAGATTGCCGGTCGTCCGCATATCGACGTCGGCCCTCGGCTCGGCACATCCAGTCCAGTAGTAGTTGGTGGAGGTGTAGGCGAGCCAGGTCTGCCCGTCCAGCCACTTCGAGAAACCGTACTTCGACGAGGAATAGACGGATTGCGGATTGGTCCACCGGGTCGGAATGGCCGGCAAGCCGTTATAGCTGGTGAACCAGCCGGAATAATGCATGCCGAAATTGACGCGGCTCGAAAACGGCACGATCGATATCCGCACATTCGAGGGAAGTTCGCCGTCGCTCGCCAGACCGTTGAGGAAGCTGGTGACGGCCGTCTGCATCGGAACGAACCGGTTCTGCTCGATCATCGAACTCGACACGTCGAGCACGAGCGCTATCTCGATCTGGTTCTGGTTCATCGGCAGCGCGCAGGCCTTGACGCTGACCGGCACCATCTCGATGGACGCGATTCGCATGAATGTGGTGGGCACCTGCGATTTCGCAATAAGGCAGAGGTCTCCGTCGCTGGTGAGTGTTGGTCCCGAGAGAAGCTCCGCCGTGTCGTTCGAATTCGTCGAAAGATAGGCTTGGACCGTTGGCTCGAGCGGTGCGAGGTCCATGCCATCCTCATAATGCCCCGCCGCCCAGAGGACAGCGGCGTCGGCGGCCGCCTGTATCTCCATCTTCCGGTTGAGAGCCACGCTGACGTCTATGGCGATGCCGATCGCCAAGGCAATGGTCGCGAAAAGAATTGCCGTCAGGACGCCGAAATTTCCGCGGATATCACGCGCGAACTTGCCAGGATAACTACTCAAAATATAAGCACTTACTAAAGAAAAAAGAGGAAGAGACGTTCCGGTATCGAAACGACGCCATTACAATACATATGCAATTAAATATTACTTAATGGCACGGGGCGAGACCGCCTGCCCGGCCAGCCGTCGCGTCAATACGGCCATTGCGGCTGCGAAAATACGCCGCCGTCGACCCAGATCGTCTGGCCGGTGACGAAGCCCGCTGCTTCACTTGCGAGAAACAGCACCGGACCGGCGATGTCGTCCGGCGTGCCGACACGGCGCAGCGGCGTCACCGCGCCCCACGTCTCGGCATAGTCCGGAGCCTCTGCCTTCGTCCGCTCGGTCTCGATCGCGCCCGGCGCGACGCAGTTGACGCGGATGCCGCTCGGCCCGAGTTCGACCGCCGCGACCTTGGTGAACTGTTCGACGCCGCCCTTCGACGCCGTGTAGTCGACGAGCCGCGGGAAGGCGTGCTTGTTGCAGCCGGAGCCGATGTTGATGATCGACCCGCCCTTGCCGGCGGTAACCATGTGCCGGGCGACGATCTGCGTGTTCAGGAACGTACCCTTGAGATTGGTGCGGATGACCGCATCCCAGCGTTCCTCGGACAGTTCGAGCAGTGGCGACCAGGTCTGTATGCCGGCATTGTTGACCAGCACGTCCGGCGCTTGGCCCGCCCATGCCTCGGCTTCGGTCACGAAGCGCTCCACGGCCGCGGCATCGCCGACGTCGCAGGCTGCCGCCAGGACCCGCCCGCCACCGGAGGCGGCGGCAACCGTCGTCTCGGCATCCTCGATGGCCCCGAGGTAGCTGAAGGCAACGTCATAGCCGTCCGCGGCGAAGGCCGACACCAGGTGCCGCCCGATACCCGAACTCCCTCCGGTAATGATCGCAAATCGCTTCATGCTCGCCTCCACAAACCACCCGCAGGGATGGCCCGGCGAGCGGGCCAGGTCAAGTGGCCCGGATGTCCTCGCCCTTGGTACGGTTGCCGCGCCTCGCCCGCAATGTTAAGGCCACGCCAAAGTCACCGCCGACAAGGAAAGAGCCCATGACCCGCCCGCTGCTGATCGCCCCTTCGATCCTCGCCTCCAATTTCGCGAAGCTCGGCCAGGAAGTCGCCGACGTCGTCGAAGCGGGCGCAGACTGGATCCATCTCGACGTGATGGATGGCCACTTCGTACCGAACATCACCTTCGGCCCAGCGGTGGTGAAGGCGCTCCGGCCCTACACCAAGGCCGTCTTCGACTGCCACCTGATGATCGCCCCCGCCGATCCGTATCTCGAAACCTTCGCCGAGGCCGGCTGCGACTACATCACCGTTCACGCCGAAGCCGGCCCGCACCTGCACCGCTCGCTACAGACCATCCGGGCGCTCGGCAAGAAGGCGGGCGTCTCGATCAACCCGGCGACCCCGCTCTCCGTTCTCGAACACGTGCTCGACGACATCGACCTGCTCCTGATCATGAGCGTCAATCCGGGCTTCGGCGGACAGAAGTTCATCCCGGCCATGGTCGAGAAGATCGCCCAAGCGAACCTGATGATCGGCGATCGCCCGATCATGCTGCAGGTCGACGGCGGGATCACCGCGACCACAGCCCCGCTCGTCACCTCTGCCGGCGCCAACGTGCTGGTCGCAGGCTCGGCGATCTACAAGGGCGAAGGCGTTGACGACTACCGCAAAACCGTCGACAGTCTGAGAAAGGCTGCCGAAGAGGGACGTCGTTGAGGGGATTGCGGGGATCGCTTGCAGGACTGACGGCCGGTTTCGCGCTCGCCGCGACGGCCGCCACGGCCGGTGACATCGCCGGCTTCCGGTCGATCGGTTTTTCCGGCGACGGCAAGATCTACGCCTTCGAGGAATACGGCGTTCAGGACGGATCCGGCTTTCCCTATTCGAACATCTACGTTCTCGACACGGTGAACGACACCTACCTCCCCGGAACGCCGATCCGGGTGCGGATCGATGACGAGCAGGCGGGCCTCGGGGCCGCCCGTGCCGAAGCGGCGAAGAAGGCAGCCCCGCTCATCGATGGCAATGGTCTTGCCGATGAACCGGGGCAAGTCGTCGCCTTCAACCCGATTACGGACGTCGAATCCGACCCGCATCGGCTTCGATACCTGCCCTTCCCCAGCGACCCGCCCTTCGGCAAGCCCTATACGCTGACCCTGGAGGACTATGCGCTTGCCGCGCCGCAGGCCTGCAAGGACATCGTCGATGAGGTCAGGGGATTCCGGCTGCGCCTGACCGAACGTGACGGCACCGTGGCCGACGACCTGATCCACGAAGACGACCATCTGCCCGCTAGCCGCAATTGCGCGACGGGCTACCGTCTTGCTGGGGTTGTGACCCACACGCCGCCGTCGGGGCCTCCCGTCCACATGGCCCTCGTCCTCGTGCTGAGCTTCGGCTTCGAGGGCCGCGACGGACGCTGGATCGCCGTACCGGTGCATCCCTGACATGCTCCAGACCTCCCGCCCCCCGCCGCTCACCTCGCGCAGCCGCCTCGCGGCGAGCGTTCCGTCTGTCGGCCTTTGGCTTCTCGGCGCGCCCGTCTGGGGCGCGGTCATGGCACTTTCCTGCCAGCTCGCAATGTGGGTGCTGCACTGGACGCCCTACGCCCACCGGGACCAGTTGCTGCTACTCTTTCTAGGCGGCGGTATGCTCGGATGGCTGACCGCCGTGCCCGTCACCCGCTTCTTCAGCCTCGGCCGCCCGGTGGAGACACGCTTTGCCGCTGGCTTCCTGTTTCTCTCCATCGGCACGGTCGCCTTTACCGCTTTCCTCTTCGCCCTGCAGTACCGCTCGTTCTACGCGCAGTGGCACGCCCCCTTCGGCACGCGGATCTGGGCGTTCCAGTTCGTCTTCACGTCTGCCTCGGCAGTCTTTCAGTTCTTCGTCCTCGGTTTGCGCCTCTTCCTGCCGTTCGGCCTTGTCTTTCTCGTCGCGGCAAGCCTGCTGCTGGCACGCCGCAACCGTTGAGATTGCCGGCGGTCTTTGCTAAAGCGACGCCATCCCGCAGCTTTCCAGGAAAGATAGGCCTATGATCCCCCGCTATTCCCGGCCCGAAATGGTCGCCGTCTGGTCGCCCGAAACCAAGTTCCGCATCTGGTTCGAGATCGAGGCCCACGCTTGCGACGCGCTCGCCGAGATCGGCGTGATCCCGAAGGAAGCGGCAAAGACCATCTGGGAAAAGGGCGGCGCGGCGGAGTTCGACGTCGCCCGCATCGACGAGATCGAGGCCGTCACCAAGCACGACGTCATCGCTTTCCTCACCCATCTTGCCGAATTCGTCGGACCCGACAGCCGCTTCGTCCATCAGGGCATGACCTCTTCGGACGTGCTCGACACGACCTTCAACATCCAGCTCGTTCGCGCCGCCGACATCCTGCTTGCCGACATGGACCGCGTCCTCGCTGCGCTGAAGACCCGCGCCTTCGAACACAAGGATACGATCCGCATCGGCCGCAGCCACGGCATTCATGCCGAGCCGACGACGATGGGGCTGACCTTCGCCCGCTTCTATGCCGAGATGAACCGCAACCGTGCACGCCTCGAAGCGGCGCGTGCCGAGATCGCGACGGGTGCCATTTCCGGCGCCGTCGGTACCTTCGCCAATATCGACCCCCGCGTCGAGGAACATGTCTGCGAAAAGCTCGGTCTGAAGCCGGAACCGATCTCGACGCAGGTGATCCCGCGCGACCGGCACGCGATGTTCTTCGCAACGCTCGGCGTCATCGCCTCCTCGATCGAGAACGTTGCGATCGAGATCCGTCACATGCAGCGCACGGAAGTGCTGGAGGCGGAAGAATTCTTCTCGCCCGGCCAGAAGGGCTCGTCGGCCATGCCGCACAAGCGCAATCCGGTCCTGACGGAGAACCTCACCGGCCTCGCCCGCCTCGTACGTATGTCGGTCGTGCCGGCGATGGAAAACGTGGCGCTCTGGCACGAACGCGACATCAGCCATTCGAGCGTCGAACGCGGCATCGGTCCCGATACGACGATCACCCTCGACTTCGCCCTCAACCGGCTCGCGGGCGTCGTCGAGAAGCTCGTCGTCTATCCCGAGAACATGTTGAAGAACCTCAACAAGTTCCGCGGCCTCGTGCACTCGCAGCGCGTGCTGCTGGCACTCACGCAGGCTGGCGTCTCGCGTGAGGACGCCTACCGCCTCGTCCAGCGCAATGCCATGAAGGTCTGGGAACAGGGCAAGGACTTCCTTGAGGAGCTGCTCGCCGACGCCGACGTGCGCAAGGCGCTCTCCGAAGAGCAGATCCGCGAAAAGTTCGACCTCGGTTACCACACCAAGAACGTCGACACGATCTTCAGGCGCGTTTTCGGCTGAGCCGTCAACCGGTCAGCGAGGCGCCGCCGATTCGAGCGGCGGCGCCTCATCGTCGTGTCCTGCCGGCGAACCACCACCATAGGTCGAAAGGGCCGTCTCCCGCGCGTGCAGGTCACGCTTTGCGGCCTCGCCGAGAAGTGCGTTGAGACGCTTCAATTCTTCCTCATCGAGATTCTCGATGCCGATGAAACGGTTCTCCGCCTTGCTGGTAAGGATCAGTTCATCGAGCTTCGTCTGGATCGCCCGGGTATCGCGCGACTGCGCGTTCTGGAGCACGAAGACCATCAGGAAGGTGATGATGGTCGTGCCGGTATTGACCACCAGTTGCCACGTTTCGCTGAAGCCGAACACTGGGCCGGTCAGTCCCCAGACTGCAATCGATGCCAGGGCGAGAGCGAAAACGGCCGGACGGCCGGTCCATTCAGAAACCGCCGTCGCAAATCGTGCGAAGATACTGATTTTCTCTGCCATTTGTGCTCCGCCGTAGAAAAGTCGCAGGTAAACGCGCGAAGTGCTGCGACGTTCCGGCGTGTGCGAACACGCTTCCACATTGACTTGCGTCAAGACCGACAGCAGAACATTCGTGCATACGGAAATGGCAATACATCCGCCGGCGAATGGCGTCCGCCTAGGGAGAAACATCGAATGCCGCATCCCAGTTCAGCCGGAGGTCGCTTCATCGGTTTGTCCGCACCGCTTCTCGCGGTCGCCTATGTCGTCCTGACGGCTGGCCCCGTTCTGCTCGCATCGTTTACAGGTGGGCAGCAAGGACCGACGGCATTCTCATTGCTTGCGCGCGCTGCGGGTGTCGCGGCACTCGCCATGTTCCTCATGCAGTTCGTGACCTCGGGCCGCTTCGAGACCATCTCCGGCCGGATCGGTCTCGACCGGACCATGGGCTTTCACCGGCTTGCCGCCGGCGGCGCTCTCGGCATGCTCGGCCTCCATATCGTCTTCTTCCTCTTTCGCCCCGGCGAAAGCGGTGTCGCGGCGATGGCGCGAAGGCTCTTCGGATATCTGCTGCGCGCGGACCTCTTCACGGGCGTGGTTGCGACGCTGCTTGCAGTCTTCCTCATTCTCGCCGGCAAATATTTGCGCGGAAAGCTGCTGCCCTATCCGGCATGGCGCCTCGGTCACGGTGCAGCGGCAGTGGCTCTCGTTCTACTCGGGCTGCACCACGCCTTCACGAACGCCCGTTTCATGGCCGATCCCCTCGGCGCTTCCGCATTGCTCTTCATCGCCCTCGTTGCTTTGGCGTCGCTCCTCGTGGTCTATGTCCTCAGGCCTGTCCACGCCTTCCGCAACGGGTTCACGGTCGCCTCTGCGCGCGCACTCAGCCCCACGATCGCCGAACTCGTGCTGAAAACGGATACGCCCGAACGTTTTTCCTTCGCCGCCGGCCAATTCGCCTGGCTGACGATCGGCCGCCGGCATACGGTGACGGACAACCCGTTCTCCATCGCCTCAGCCCCGTCCGACCTGCCGGAACTGCGTTTCCTGATCCGCGATGCCGGCGATATGAGCGGCAGCATCACCCGCCTTGCGTCCGGAACGCGGATCGGCGTCGACGGACCGCACGGCAGCTTCACGCTGAACGAAGCAGGCGACGGTCCTATCCTGCTTCTCGCCGGCGGTATCGGAATTGCACCGGTGCTGAGCCTCGTTCGCGCACTCGCTGCTGCCGGCGACCCGCGACCGGTGAGGCTGATCGCCGGTGCCCGGTCGGCCGCCGACCACGTGGTCCGGACGGAAATCGAGGACCTGATGGCAGGACATGATTTCAGGGCGATTTTCCTGACCGATATGGACGATGAGGCGGGCTGCGAAAAAGGGACCTGCGACGCGGGCCACCTCGCCCGAATCCTCGATGGCCTCGATCCCGGTGCCGTCACCGCCTTCGTCTGCGGCCCGCCGGTCATGATGGAAACCGCCGTCGGCTTGCTTGTGGAAGCTGGTGTCCCGGCGGAACGGGTGGTCATGGAACGCTTCGACTTCGACGCGGGTGACGACGTCATCTGCCGGATCGTGAGACGGCGTTTCATCTCCGTGATGGCACTCGTCTATGGCGCGACCTTCGCCGTGGCCCTCACTGCGGCCCTCTTCCGCTAACTCGGCAGAGAAGCCTATTTTCTGCTTGCGCCCACGGCGCTCGTCTTGACGCAGCGCCTTCGCGAACGCAGATAAGCGGCATGAAAGCATCTGACGTCGATATTCTCATCATTCCCGGTTACACCAATTCCGGCCCCGATCACTGGCAAAGCCGATGGCAGTCGAAACTCTCGACCGCCCGCCGCGTGGAGCAGGCCGAGTGGTCGAAACCCGTCAGGGAGGACTGGGTGGAGCGCGTGGTCGAGGAGGTGAACGCCTCGACCCGACCGGTGGTGCTGGTCGCTCACTCGCTCGGTGTGGCGACCGCGGTCCACGCCATTCCCCGGTTCACGAGCAAGGTAGCGGGCGCCTTTTTCGTCGCACCGCCGGACGTCGCCAACCCTGCGATCCGGCCCAGGCACCTGATGACCTTCGGACCTTACCCGCGCGAGCCGCTGCCGTTCCCGTCGATCACGGTGGCAAGTCGCAACGATCCGTTCGGCGCGTTCGAGCAGACGGAGGACGTCGCGAATGCCTGGGGTTCACTGCTTCTCGACGCGGGCGAGTGCGGCCATATCAATGCCGAGTCCGGCCACGGCCCTTGGCCGGAAGGCACGATGGTTTTCGCCCAGTTTCTTTCCCGGCTCTGAGGAAAGGCCCCATCGCTGGCCCGAACGGGCCGACGAACCGCCTTTAATTTCATCTTAATTCGCGGAGGTTAGCGTTTCGCTGGAAATGTCCATGCAAAGCGAGCGCTAGAATTGCCACAGGCCGAAGGCAGCCGCCGAAAAGAGGACGAGTTGCACCGGGCGAAGATGGCAGACCTGCTTGGCGCAGTTCCGTCAGCGGCACTCGTCATTGACGTCAGAACTGCCGTAAGGGCAGCGAATGCGACCGCGCATGCGTTGTTGAACGGCGCCGGGCACCTCTCCAGCCTCTTCACTCCCGCTTGCCGGGCGCAGTTCGCTGCAGCCCTCCTCTCCGCGTCGGCGAGCGGCGAGGCACAGCACGGCCTCGAACTCGAGAGGGAAGACGGCAAAACCTGGATCATGGGGTCGCTTGCGCCGTGTCCGGACGATGGTGACCTCTTTGTCGTCACCCTTTCAGACATCACCTCCCTGAAGAACCGGCTCGCGACTTGCGAGGCATCGGAAAACCGCTGGCACAGCGCGCTCGTGGGCTCGTCCTCGGGCGTGTGGGAATACCGCGCCGACCTCGACCAATGGTACTGCTCGGACATCTGGCGGCAGATACGTGGCATCGGCCCCGACGAACCCATTCCGTCCGAGACGGATGCCTGGCTCGAGCGCATTCATCCGGAGGACCGCGAAAGGGTCGCCCATTGTGTCGACCGTCAGATCGCCGGCGATCCGGATTACATGACGTTCGACTACCGCGAATTGCACAGGGATGGTCATTACATCTGGATCGAATGTCGAGGCGCTTGCATTGAGCGTGCCCCCAACGGACGTCCTCTGCGGATCAGCGGCACGGACACGGACATCACCGCGCGCAAGCAGACCGAGGAGCGCCTCACACACCTCTCGCGGCGGCTGAAGGTTGCCCTCGAAGTATCCAGGGTCGGCGTATTCGAGGCTGATTTCGATCTCGGCACGTCGGATTGGGACGACGGCATGTTCGCCCTCTATGGCGTCGAAAGGAAGGAGGAGGTCAAGATCGGCGGGCTCTGGGAGAGTATGCTGCATCCGGAGGATCGAGAGCACGTGTTCGGCGAGGTCCAACGCCACGTCGCCAATCTGTTGCCGTTCTCGGACGAATACCGCGTGATCCTGCGGGATGGTTCGACGCACTATATCCGCTCGCGCACCCTGCCCTTCATCGATTCGGATGGTCACCGAAAGATGATCGGCGCCAATTGGGACGTCACCGGCGACGTCGTCCTGCACAGGGAACTCGAAAGGGCGAAAACGCTTGCCGAGGCGCGCAACGAGGAGCTCGAGGAGGCCAAGGCGCGGATCGAGCATATCGCCCTTCACGACTATCTGACCGACCTTCCGAACCGCCGCTATCTTGACCAGATGCTCGACCGGATCGTCGCCGACTGCGACGAGCGCGGACAAGGGCTCGCCGCCCTGCACATAGACCTCGACCGGTTCAAGCAGGTGAACGACACACTCGGTCACAACGCCGGTGACCAGATGCTGCGCCACGCCGCGCGCGTATTGCGCGACGCCATGCACCACAACGGGGACTTCGTTGCGCGGATCGGCGGCGACGAGTTCGTTTTCCTGACAGCTTACGACGGCGACGATGACGCCCTTGCGGTCATGGCGGAACGGCTGATCGCGGAATTACGGCGGCCGATCGTCTTCGAGGGACACGAATGCCGCGCGGGAGCAAGCATCGGCATCGCGCTTGAGCGCGACGGCAACATCGATGCGCGTCAATTGCTGCTCAACGCGGACATCGCGCTCTACCACGCCAAGAACGCCGGGCGTAACCGTTACGAGTTCTTCTGCCGCGACCGTCGCCACCAGATGGTGACGGCACACCGTCTCGCCGACGACCTGCTGCGCGCGCTCGAAAAGGACGAGTTCGTCCCCCACTACCAGTTCCAGTTCTGCGCCCGCAGCCTCGATGTGGTCGGGACCGAGGCTCTCGCCCGCTGGCAACATCCCGAGCGCGGCCTTCTGGCGCCTGCCGAATTCCTCGCTGTCGCCGAGGAGATCGGCGTCGTCGCGCAGATCGACGGCCTGCTGCTTCAAAAAGCCGTCGCGGATGCCGCCCGCTGGCGCGCCGAGGGCCTTCGCGTTCCCAAGGTATCGGTCAACGTCTCGACCCGACGCCTCCATGACCCGCATCTCACCCAGAAGCTCGCCGTCCTCTCCTTCGAGCCCGGCTCCGTCTCGTTCGAACTTCTGGAATCGATCTTCCTCGACGAGTCCGACGAACAGGCCCGTGCCAATCTTGCGCACATCCGCAAGCTCGGCATCGGCATCGAGATCGACGATTTCGGCACCGGTCACGCGTCGATCGTGAGTCTTTTGCGCATCGGCCCGGATTCCCTGAAGATCGATCGCGAGCTCGTGCGCGGCGTCGCCCGGTCGCCCGAGCAGCGCCGTCTGGTCGGCTCGATCATCGATATAGGACGGTCACTGAACGTGAAGATCGTCGCAGAGGGTGTCGAGACCCGGGACCAGGTCCGCGTGCTCGCCAAACTCGGCTGCGACGTGTTGCAGGGCTACGGCCTCGCAAAACCGATGGGGATGGAAGACACGTTCGCCTTCCTGCGCGCAGAGAGCTGGCGCGCGGCGTGAGCGGCGCGGTCGCAAGAACCGCGCCGGCAGAATGTCATTCGCTCTGGATCTGATCGACGGCCTGGGCGAGGAAATCGCTCATCTTCGTGCGCAGTTCCTGCTCATCGACGGCAACGCCGGCGGCGGCGAGATCGTCGCGAACCTTGCGGAAAACGTCTTCATGGCCCGCTTCCTCGAAGTCCGAGGCAACCACTTCCTTGGCATAGGCTTCCGGATCCTTGCCCATCAGCGCGGCTGCCCAGACACCGAGCAGCTTGTTGCGCCGCGCTTCGGCCCGGAACCTCAGTTCCTGATCGTGCGCGAACTTGTTTTCAAATGCCTTTTCGCGATCGCTCATGCCGCTCATCTGCGTCTCCCAAAAACTAGCGCCATCAAAGGGTTTCTGCCCCCCATTAATCAAAACCCCCGTCAAAGTCCAATGCGAAGTTAGGCGCAGACAAGGCCTTCCGCCCACTACCCGAGGATTTGATCGAAACGGACAAGACCCGCATTGTGAAAACCGTTGTTTTCCGCTATGGGACCGCAACATATCGATCCACGCGTCCGCGATGTGACGCCAACAGCAGAGACAACCAGCCATGAACCGTCGCCGCCGTGTTTACGAGGGCAAGGCCAAGATCCTATATGAAGGACCCGAGCCGGGCACGCTGATTCAACACTTCAAGGACGACGCCACCGCCTTCAACAAGAAGAAGCACGAAGTCATCGACGGCAAGGGGGTGCTCAACAACCGCATCTCCGAATACGTCTTCACACATCTCAACAAGATCGGCATTCCGACCCATTTCATCCGCCGGATCAACATGCGCGAGCAGCTGATCAAGGAAGTGGAGATGATTCCGCTCGAGATCGTCGTGCGCAACGTCGCCGCCGGCTCGCTCGCCCGTCGCCTCGGCATCGAGGAAGGCGTGGTCCTCCCGCGCTCGATCATCGAATTCTACTATAAGTCCGATGCGCTCGACGACCCCATGGTCTCCGAGGAACACATCACCGCCTTCGGCTGGGCCAACCCTGCCGAACTCGACGACATCATGGCGCTCGCCATCCGGGTCAACGACTTCCTGAGTGGCCTCTTTCTCGGCGTCGGCATCCAGCTGATCGACTTCAAGATCGAATGCGGCCGCCTCTACGAAGGCGACATGATGCGCATCATCCTCGCCGACGAAATCTCCCCCGATTCGTGCCGTCTCTGGGACATCGAGACCAAGGAAAAGATGGACAAGGACCGTTTCCGCCAGGATCTCGGCGGCCTTCTCGAAGCCTATCAGGAAGTGGCCCGCCGGCTCGGCATCATCAATCTCAACGAACCGCTGCGCGGCACCGGGCCGGTTCTGGTCAAGTAAGGACAGGAGAAGCCTCAAGTGATCAAGGCACGCGTGACCATAACTTTGAAGAACGGCGTTCTGGACCCGCAGGGCAAGGCGATCGAGGGCGCCCTCTCCGCGCTCGGCTTCGAAGGCGTCGACCATGTCCGCCAGGGCAAGGTTTTCGACCTCGAACTCGAAGGCACCGACAAGACCAAGGCGGAAGCCGACCTCAAGGCCATGTGCGAGAAACTCCTCGCAAACACGGTCATCGAGAACTATACTATCTCCATCGCCTGAGGGTTGAAGGAGCCGGCCGTGGCCGAGGTGACCAGCGAACTGATGTGCGACTTGCTGAAGAAGCTAAATCACCGATTTGACAAGGTTGATATCGCCATTGGCGAGCTTCGCGCCGACAATCAGACATTGAGGTCGCAGCTGCACGCGCTGCAGGGTGACCTCAATAATCTGCGGGTTACAATTGGCCACGTCGAGAACCGCCTCGACCGCATCGAAAACCGTCTGGAGCTGCGTGAGCTTCAGGAAGCCCAAGCAAGGTTTGGTCCCCAGCCATGAAATCAGCCGTCCTTCAACTCCCCGGCCTCAATCGCGATCGCGACATGATTGCCGCGCTCACCAAGATCTCCGGCAAGGCCCCGCTCACCGTCTGGCAGACCGAGACGGAAATTCCCGAGAGCGTCGACCTGATCGTCATTCCGGGCGGGTTCTCCTACGGCGACTATCTGCGCTGCGGCGCGATCGCCGCACGGATGCCGGTCATGCAGGCGGTCAAGGCGGCGGCTGAACGCGGCACCAAGGTGCTCGGCGTCTGCAACGGTTTCCAGATCCTCGTCGAAGCCGGCATGCTGCCGGGAGCGCTGATGCGCAATGCGTCCCTGAAATTCGTCTGCAAGGAAATCAAGCTCGAGGTCGTCAACGCCGAGACGGACTTCACGCGCGCCTATTCGAAGGGCCAGATTCTCCGTTGCCCCGTTGCCCATCACGACGGCAACTATTTCGCCGACGACGAAACGCTGAAGCGCCTCGAGGACAACGGACAGGTCGTTTTCCGTTACGCCGAGGGCACCAATCCGAACGGCTCGATCCACGACATCGCAGGCGTGATCAATGCCCGGGGCAACGTCCTCGGCATGATGCCGCATCCGGAAAACCTGATCGAGGCGGCGCACGGCGGCAGCGACGGCCGCGGCCTCTTCGCCTCGGCTCTCGACGTCATCGCAGCCTGACGCCACACGGCCGGATAAACGCCGAGTCAAAATCTGGAACCCGCCCATGCGCCCTGCCCTCGTCGTGTTCAGCCTTTCCGGCGCGCTCGCTCTCACTGCCTGCCAGTCGAACACGTCGAAGCCGAGCCGCGGCCATTCCGCGCTTGACGTCATGGAGAGGGTCGCGGTCGGCGCCAACACCTGCTGGATCAAATCGGGTGACGGCGACTTCAAGGGTTACGCCATGGCACCCGAGCTCGATTCCTATTCCGGTCGGCCGAGAATCCTGCTCGTTCGCAAGAACAGCAGCGACATCCGCCCGCACCTCGTGGTGCAGGCGGAAGGAAATCCGGCACGCCTTGATGCGTTCGGTCCGATGATGGATCAGCCGGTCCGTACACGTATCGCGCGGGACGTAGACCGGTGGTCCAGGGGCGACAAGGGTTGCTGATCAGGCATCCACCCCACGGTTGACACTCGCCTGCCTGTGGAAAAGCAGGCATCGGATGACAATCGAAAAAGCATCACCGCGCATATACGCTTTTCCTGTTGCACTAATAAACGTCATCAGCCTATCCTCCGCGCAACCTTCGCGAGCTGCTTCGCTATGGAGGTGACTTGCGGGAGGAGCCTCGATCAATGGGTACTGCCACTGCTGTCAAGCTGCGGCGTCTTGGAACGGCGGTAGCCATGCTTTCGATTGCGTGGTCCACCCAGGCGGCAGCGCAGGATCACCTGTTCGACGAGGTGCGCCTCGGCGGATTGATGGCCGCCGACAAGACCGACACGAACGACGAGAGAGGCGGCTTCGTCGAGGCCATGTTCTTGTTCGACCCATGGGGCCACAACGAGGCCGACGGCCTGCAGAAACTCATCCGTCCCCGTATTCATGCCGGCGCGACCATCAGCTCCGCCGGAGAAGCCAGCCAGCTTTTCACCGGCTTCAGCTGGACCGTAGATCTCGGTGACGGGTTCTTCCTCGAAAGCGGCTTCGGCGGCACTCTGCACAACGGCGATCTCAAGAACGACGGAACGGACGGGCCAAAGCTCGGTTGTGCGCTTCTGTTTCACGAATACGCGGCAGCCGGCATCAGCCTCGACGCCCACTGGCGGGTCGTTGCACAGATCGAACACTCCTCGCATGCCAATCTCTGCGGCGACACCAACAACGGCCTCACCCGCGGCGGCGTACTGATCGGCTACAAGTTCTAGAGCCGATAAAGCACGGAGCGACATCCACCCTCCGTCCGCGAATCACTTTGGCGACATTGTCCTCTCGATCGCGAGAAACAGCGAACGACGGGTTTCGGCGTCCGCCTGTTCTCGCGAGAGCCCGATATCGCGCAATTGCTCGGCCGACAGACCGGCAAGGTGGATTCGGGTTCTGCGGATGCGCCGGCGACGGGCTACGGTGTTCGCGAGCGCCTTGAATGCCGCTGTCACGCGATGCCGCAGGGGCGCGACATCGTCCGTCTCTCTTCTGTCCCGGCATACGGTCTCTATGGTCATTGTCATCTCCGAAGAGGCTGATCTAAAAGGGTACAATTTGTATGCATTGACATGCCAATAATGACAATCTAGAAAAATGTCACCATGACAAATTGGCTCCCAGACCTCACCTCCACCAAAGGTCCGCTTTACGTCCGCATCGCCGACGCAACTGAACGCGGCATCAAGCACGGACGCCTCGCAGACGGCGCGAAGCTGCCGCCGCAGCGAGACATCGCCTACGATATGGGCGTCACGATCGGGACGATCTCCAGAGCCTACAATCTCTTGCGCGAGCGCGGTCTGGTGTCAGGCGAAGTCGGTCGCGGAACCTACGTGCTCGCAGCGCATCGGGAAGCGCCCGCACCGGCCGGCGATCCCGTCGTCGCCCGTTTCGGGGGGACGAGACCGCTGACGGCACCCACCGGAAAACTGCGGTTCGACACCACGGCCGCCGTCGACGTCGGACAGGCGGCCATCATCGCCCAGCTGATGGCGGATATCGCCCGCGATTATCCGGGCGAACTTGCAAGCTACACCCGGGCGCTCGCGCCGCACTGGCTGGAAGCGGGCCGCCGCTGGCTGTCCAGCGGTGACTGGGCACCCCACGTCGAGACAATCACGCCGCATCTCGGAGTTCATGCAGCGGTCGTCGCCATCATTGCGGCGGTGACCAACCCCGGCGACCGTTTCCTCTGCGAGCATCTGACCTATTCGCAGGTGGCTCGTAGCGCGACGCTGATCGGTCGCCAGGTCTGCCTTGTCGATTCAGACAGTGACGGCATTCTCCCCGAGGATTTCGAAAGGGTCTGCGCGCGCGAGCATCCGAAGCTCGCCTTCATCATCAGCTCGGGACAAAATCCGACGCTGAGCACCCTGCCCGAGGAGCGACGCCGGCAGATCGCCGATATCGCGCGCAGATACAACGTCTTCCTGATCGAGGACTACATCTATGGCGCGCTTCTGCAGGACCGCATTCCGCTGCTTGCGGAAATCGCACCCGACCGGACCTTTCTCGTCGGCGGCCTGTCGAAGGCGGTCGCTGCCGGCGTTCGCGGCGCATGGGTCGCGGCCCCCGATCATTTTTCGCAGCGCCTGCGCGTCACCCAAAAGATGACCTCCGGTGGACTTCCCTTCGTCCTCGCCGAACTCAGTGCGCAGCTCGTGCTTTCGGGCGCGGCCGACGATATCCGCAAGCGTGTCGTCGAGGAGATCGGCATCCGCGAACGGCACGTGCGTGACATCTTCGCCGGGCACGTATTCCGCTCTCGCCCATGCATTCCGTTCTTCTGGCTGCAATTACCGGAGCCTTGGCTTTCAGGAACCTTCAAGCAGGCGGCGCTCAACGAGGGCGTCCTGATCGACGACGAGGACGAGTTCAAGGCCGGCCGCTCCTCCCGCGTCTATCACCATGTTCGTGTGGGCTTCAGCGAAGGGCGAGAGCGAGAGGCCGTGATCGCCGGCCTCCACACCCTGCGGCGCCTGCTGGACGGAGGCCCGGCCGCGTACGAAACCGATTCCTGAATCTCCACCGGATCACGTCGAAAAACGGGCAATTTCCCTATCGCGGTTTGGGCGCGCATGGGCTATAGGCAGTCCGAAGCCGCCGTCCCAACGATCCAGAGAAGATCATGACCATTCCGAACGCCATTGTGATCACGCCCGAACTCGTCGCCGCCCACGGTCTCAAGCCCGAGGAATACGACCGGATTCTGGAGCTGATCGGACGTGAGCCGACCTTCACCGAGCTCGGTATCTTCTCCGCCATGTGGAACGAGCACTGCTCCTACAAATCCTCGAAGAAGTGGCTGAAGACCTTGCCGACCAAGGGACCGCGCGTGCTGCAGGGCCCCGGTGAGAACGCCGGCGTCGTCGATATCGATGACGGCGATTGCGTCGTCTTCAAGATGGAAAGCCACAACCACCCCTCCTTCATCGAGCCCTACCAGGGTGCTGCAACGGGCGTCGGCGGCATCCTGCGCGACGTCTTCACCATGGGTGCCCGACCGGTGGCCGCGATGAACGCGCTCCGCTTCGGCGCGCCGGATCATCCGAAGACCCGCCATCTCGTCGCCGGCGTCGTCGCCGGCGTCGGCGGCTACGGCAATTCCTTCGGTGTGCCGACGGTCGGAGGCGAGGTCGAGTTCGACGCCCGCTACAACGGCAACATTCTCGTCAACGCCTTCGCCGCGGGACTTGCGAAGTCGAACGCGATCTTCCTCTCGCAGGCCAAGGGCGTCGGCTTGCCGGTCGTCTATCTCGGCGCCAAGACCGGCCGCGACGGCGTCGGCGGCGCGACGATGGCGTCGGCCGAATTCGATGAATCGATCGAGGAAAAGCGCCCGACCGTCCAGGTCGGCGACCCCTTCACCGAAAAATGCCTGCTCGAGGCCTGCCTCGAACTCATGCAAACCGGCGCGGTGATCGCAATCCAGGACATGGGTGCCGCCGGCCTTACCTGCTCGGCCGTCGAGATGGGCGCCAAGGGCGACCTCGGCATCGAGCTCGACCTCGACAAGGTGCCGGTCCGCGAAGAGCGCATGACCGCCTACGAGATGATGCTTTCGGAAAGCCAGGAGCGCATGCTCATGGTCCTCAGCCCGGAAAAGGAACAGCAGGCCGAGGCAATATTCCACAAGTGGGGTCTCGACTTCGCGATCGTCGGCAAGACGACCGACGACCTGCGTTTCCGCGTCCTGCACCAGGGCGAGGAAGTGGCGAACCTGCCGATCAAGGAACTCGGCGACGAGGCTCCGGAATACGACCGCCCATGGATCGAGCCGAAGACGCCGGCTCCGCTCGCCGAAAACGACGTTCCGCAGGCGGATATCGCCGACGCGCTCCTGAAGCTCGTAGGATCGCCGAACAACTGCTCGCGGCGCTGGGTATACGAACAGTATGACACCCTGATCCAGGGCAACTCGCTGCAGCTTCCGGGCGGCGACGCCGGCGTCGTCCGTGTCGATACCCACCCCACCAAGGCGCTCGCCTTCTCCTCGGACGTGACGCCGCGTTATGTCGAGGCCGATCCCTTCGAGGGCGGCAAGCAGGCGGTGGCCGAATGCTGGCGCAACATCACCGCGACCGGTGCCCTGCCGCTCGCTGCGACCGACAACCTGAATTTCGGCAATCCCGAGCGCCCGGAGATCATGGGCCAGCTGGTCTTTGCGATCAAAGGTATCGGTGAGGCCTGCAAGGCCCTCGACTTCCCGATCGTCTCGGGCAACGTCTCGCTCTACAACGAGACCAACGGCCAGGCGATCCTGCCGACCCCCACGATCGGCGGCGTCGGTCTGCTCAACGACTGGTCGAAGATGACCCGCATCCGCTTTGCCGCCCAGGGCGAAGCGGTCCTGCTCGCCGGCGCACCTTCGGGCTGGGGTACACATCTCGGTCAGTCGGTCTACCTGCGCGATGTCCACGGCCGCACCGACGGCCCTGCCCCGCATGTCGACCTCGTCGAGGAGAAGAAGGCAGGCGAATTCGTCCGCGGCCTGATCGAAGACGGCCTGGCGACGGCCGTCCACGACTGCTCGTCCGGCGGCCTTGCTCTCGCGGTCGCCGAGATGGCGATGGCCTCCGGCATCGGCGCGACCATCAACGCCCTCAACGACGCAGATCCGATCCCGGTCTTCTTCGGCGAGGACCAAGGCCGCTACGTTTTGACCGTCAAGGAAGAGGACGTCGATACGGTGCTCGTCCGCGCCGAAGCGGCCGGCGTCTTCTGCCCCTGGATCGGCCGGACCGGCGGCTCGACGGTCAAGCTGGGACAGGCTCGCCCGGTGGCAATTGAGCAATTGCGCTCGGCACATGAATCGTGGTTCCCTGACTTCATGAGCGGAGAACTGGCCTGAAGCCGCCCGCAAGGAAGGAGTACCGATCATGGCAATGAAACCCGGCGACATCGAAGATCTCATCAAGGCCGGCATTCCCGGGGCCCGCGTCGTGATCCGTGACCTGGCCGGAGACGGCGATCACTACGCCGCAGAGGTTGTCGCGGAGGCGTTCCGCGGCAAGACGCGCGTGCAGCAGCACCAGATGGTCTATGACGCGCTGAAGGGCAACATGGGCGGCGTACTGCATGCGCTCGCCTTGCAGACCTCGGTTCCCGAATAGGCAGACGGAAAGTCACGACCGTGAAAGGCGTCCTCGGCGAATTCATCGCGGCACTGATCAGGAGCATCGTCTCGGGGCTCACAAAGCGCCGGCGGCGCTCTCATGTCGCCCGCCGAACGTCCGCCTCGCGGCAGAAGAACATTACGCGAAGCACCGGCAAGACAGCGCGCGCGGCTCGCCGGATCAACCGCCGAAGCCGATAGGACACACCCTTCGCCTGTTTCCGGCTTTTCTCAAATCGCGGCTGGAAATCTCGGCTCGCCATGTTATCTAAGCGAAAGACGAAGCAGCGGCACTTGAACCGCATGTGAAAGGATTTTGCCATGAGCGGCATCAACGAACTCATCGACAACGAAGTGAAGAGCAACGACGTAGTTCTCTTCATGAAGGGTACCCCGCAGTTCCCGCAGTGCGGCTTCTCCGGCCAGGTGGTGCAGATCCTCGATTATGTCGGGGTCGACTACAAGGGCATCAACGTGCTCGCCGATGACGAGATTCGCCAGGGCATCAAGGAGTATTCCAACTGGCCGACGATTCCGCAGCTCTACATCAAGGGCGAATTCGTCGGTGGCTGCGACATCGTCCGTGAAATGTTCCAGTCGGGCGAACTGCAGAAGCATCTTGCCGAACAGGGCGTCAGCGCCCGCGGCGCCGCCTGATTTCCTGATCCGCGGCGTCCGTCGCGGACCATCCATGACGCGTACAACTTGCCAAGGCGCCGCTTCCCACGGCGCCTTCTCGCTGTTTTTCAGGAATGGATTCGATGAACAAACCACTTGAATCGCGTCCTTCCCTGCTCAAGGGCATGGGACGACCGGAATTCATCGCGCTGATGGCGTTCCTGATGGCGCTGAACGCACTGGCGATCGACATCATGCTGCCGGGATTGCAGCAGATCGGCAGTGCCCTCAACGTCACCAACGAGAATCACCGACAGTATGTGGTCTCCGCCTATCTGATCGGCTTCGGCATCGCCCAGCTCTTCTACGGCCCGGTGGCCGATCGCTTCGGCCGTCGCAAGCCGATGCTGTTCGGCCTCGGCGTCTACGTTGTCTCCTCCCTCGCCGTCACGCTGGTGCCTAGCTTCGGCGCGCTCCTCGTGCTCCGCTTCATGCAGGGGCTCGGCTCGGCAGCCATGCGTGTCATCACCATCTCGGTCGTCCGCGACGTCTTCGGCGGGCGCCAGATGGCGGAAGTCATGTCGCTCATCATGATGGTCTTCATGGTGATCCCGGTCGTCGCTCCCGGCACCGGCCAGGTCATCATGCTGCTCGGCCACTGGCACCTGATCTTCGTCTTCATGGCGGCCGTGGCGACGCTCGTGGGCTGCTGGATGTACATCCGGCTGCCGGAAACGCTGTCGCCGGTCGATGTCCGGCCGTTCACGGCCCGGTCGATCCTCGGAGGGTTCCGCATCGTGCTCACCGACCGCGTGGCACTCTGCTACACGCTGGCGAGCACCTTCATCTTCGGCGCCCTCTTCGGCTTCATCAACTCGGCCCAGCAGATCTATGTCGGCATCTACCATCTCGGCACATGGTTTCCGGTCGCCTTCGCCGGCGTTGCGACTTTCATGGCGCTGTCGTCCTTCGTGAACTCGCGGCTCGTCGGACGCTTCGGCATGCGGCGGCTCTCGCATGCCTCGCTGCTGGGCTTCATCTCCATCACCTTCGTGTGGCTGCTGATACAGGTCTTCGGACCGCAGCCGATGCCCTTCCCGCTGTTCTTCGTGCTCTTCGCGCTGGCGATGTTCCAGTTCGGCTGGATCGGCTCGAACTTCAACTCGCTCGCCATGGAGCCGCTCGGCCATGTCGCAGGTACGGCGTCCTCGGTACTCGGCTTCATGGGAACGGTCGGCGGTTCGCTGATCGGCGCCGCGATCGGCCAGGCCTATGACGGGACCGCATTGCCCATGGTGGCCGGCTACTTCACCGTCTCGCTGATCGGACTGGTCTTCGTGCTGATCGCCGAGAAGGGACGGTTGTTCCGGCCGCAAAACGCCCCGCGTTGACAAGAAAAAGCCCGGTATGACCGGGCTTTTTGTCTCAGACGGTGAAGACCTTCGCCATGAGCTCCCGCCAGCTCTCCTGGTCATTGGCGATCAGCAGACCGCCGCTCGTATGATGCGGAAGGTAGGGCGAACCGTCGAAGCGGGCCGCGTGGGCCCCCGCCTCCTGCGCAATCAGCGTGCCGGCCAGATGGTCCCACGGCATCAGCTTGTTGTACATGGCGAAGTCCATATGCCCCTGGGCGAGCAGGCGGTATTCGTGGGCCGCGCAGCGATAGCTGGTGAAGAGGCGCACCTCCGCAAGATTGACCAGCAGCTTGCGGCGCTTCTCGATTTCGAAGAAGCCCGTATTGGCGATACCGATCATCTGCGAAAGCGGCTGCGACGGCCGAACGGCCATGCGCTCCTGCGTGCCGTCGGTGCGGCAGAGCCAGGCACCCGATCCCTTCTCCGCGATCGCCCAGTCATTGCCGATCGGGTCGTAGATGATGCCGGCAACGGTCTCGCCTTCGGAGACGACGCTCAGCATCACGCCGAACAGCGGCAGGCCGACGGCGAAATTGAAGGTGCCGTCGATCGGGTCGACGACGATGGCGAGATCGGCATCGGCGATCTTCCCGAGAAGGGCCGGATCGGCGGCGACCGACTCCTCGCCGACGAACAGCGCATCCGGCAACAGTTCGGCCACACGGTCGCGGATCATGCGCTCGGCCGCCTCGTCGGCTTCGGTGACGAGATCGATCGCCTCGGTCTTCATCCGGATGTCGCCCTCTCCGAGGTTACGGAAACGGGGCAGGATCTCGGCATACGCCGCCTCCTGGAGCACGTTGGCGAGCGCAGCGATATCGAGATCGGCCATGGTCATTCATCCTTTGTCGGCGAGAGGGAGGAGAAGTCGAAGAGCTTCGGATCGAGCAGATGCGACGGGTCAACATGGGCGAGCGCCCTGAGCATGGCGTCCTTGCGGCCCGGCATCTTCGCTTCGATGCCTGCGAGCATCTCCTTCATAGCATTGCGCTGCAGTCCGTCCTGGGAGCCGCAGAGATCGCAGGGGATGATCGGAAACTGCATCGCGGCGGCGAACCGCGCGAGGTCCTCCTCCGCGGCATAGGCGAGCGGGCGCAGCACCATGAGATCGCCGTCGTCGTTCAGCAGCTTCGCGGGCATGGCCGAGAGCCGCCCGCCGTGGAAGAAGTTCATGAAGAAGGTCTCGAGGATGTCCTCGCGGTGATGGCCGAGGACCAGCGCCTCGCAGCCCTCTTCGCGGGCGATACGGTAGAGATTGCCGCGCCTGAGCCTTGAACACAGAGAACAATAGGTGGCGCCTTGCGGCACCTTTTCCGTCACCACCGAATAGGTGTCGCGGTACTCGATCCGGTGCGGAACGCCGATCGATGCGAGATAGTCCGGCAGCACGCGCTTGGGAAAGTTCGGCTGCCCCTGGTCGAGATTGCAGGCGACGAGATCGACCGGCAGCAGGCCCCGCCATTTGAGGTCGAGGAGCAGCGCCAGCATCCCATAGCTGTCCTTGCCGCCGGAAAGCCCGACCAGCCAGCGCTTCTGCCCCTTCAGCATGTCGAAATCGGTAATCGCCTGCCGGACCTGGCGGATCAGCCGCTTGCGCAGCTTGTTGAAGCCGACCGAGCGCGGGGCATTGGCAAAGACCGGATGGACGGCAATCGCCTCCGCGATCTCTCCATCATCGCCGGCATCGGCATCGAATTGCTCGGCGGACGTCGAAAGTGTCATCGTCTGGCTCCGGGACAGCCGGGATGGCTCGCACTGGCAATGCCCGCTCGGCGCGCGAAGATCAAGCCCCGAATATCGACCAGCCGGTGCGGGAAGCGAGCATTTCCAGCGCGACGGTGCCGAGTGCGGAGTTTCCGACCTTGTTCAGCCCCGGCGACCAGACGGCGATCGAGGCCTTGCCCGGCGCGATCGCCATGATGCCGCCGCCGACACCGCTCTTGCCCGGCAGGCCGACATGGAAGGCGAAGTCGCCCGAACCATCATAGTGGCCGCAGGTGAGCATCAGCGCGTTGATGCGTCGCGCCCGCTTCTCCGATACCACGGAATAGCCGCCGATCGGGTCCGCGCCACGCGCCGCGAGGAAGAGCCCCGCCCGCGACAATTGCCGGCAGGTCATCGCAAGCGCACACTGGTGAAAGTAAACTCCGAGAACATGATCAACATCATGCTGGAGGTTGTTGAATGAACGCATGAAGTTCGCGAGGGCGTAGTTGCGATAGCCCGTCGCCGTTTCCGACTGCGCCACCGCCCTGTCGATGGTGATCGTGTCGTCGTCGGCGAGCGAACGCACGAAGCGCAGGAATTCACCGATCGCTTCTTTCGGCTTGTAGCCGGCGAGAACGAGGTCGCAGATGACGATGGCGCCCGCGTTGATGAAGGGATTGCGGGGGATGCCGTGCTCATGCTCGAGCTGGACGATGGAATTGAACGCCGTGCCCGACGGCTCGCGACCGACCCGGCGCCAGAGCGCCTCGCCGACCTTGCCGAGTGCCAGCGTCAGCATAAAGACCTTGGAAATGCTCTGGATGGAGAAGGGCACAGCGGCATCCCCGGCCGCGTAGACCTCGCCGTCCACCGTGGTCACTGCAATGCCGAACTGGTTGGGGTCCACCTTGGCGAGTTGCGGGATATAGTCCGCCACCTTGCCCTCGCCCCGCCGTCCCGCGAGTTCTGCAACAATCCCGTCGAGAAGTGCCTGAATATCCATGACGACAGTCCTCCTAACAAAAAAGCCGCCCCGAGGGACGGCTTTTCTGAATTCCGGATAGCACGCAAATCAGCGCGAATAGAATTCGACGACCAGCTGCGGTTCCATGACGACCGGGTACGGAACGTCGGAGAGCGTCGGAACGCGGACGAACGTCGCAACCATCTTGTTATGGTCGACTTCGATGTAGTCCGGAACGTCACGCTCGGCGAGCTGGACCGATTCCAGAACCGAAACCAGCTGCTTGGACTTCTGGCGAACTTCGATGACGTCGCCAGCCTTGCAACGGTAGGAACCGATGTTGACGCGAACGCCGTTGACGGTAACGTGGCCGTGGTTGACGAACTGGCGAGCAGCCCAGACGGTCGGCACGAACTTCGCGCGGTAGACGATGGCGTCGAGGCGCGATTCGAGCAGGCCGATCAGGTTTTCACCGGTGTCGCCCTTGCGGCGGTTGGCTTCTTCGTAGGTCGCGCGGAACTGCTTCTCGCGGATGTCGCCGTAGTAGCCCTTCAGCTTCTGCTTGGCGCGCAGCTGCACGCCGAAGTCGGAGAGCTTGCCCTTGCGGCGCTGGCCGTGCTGGCCCGGGCCGTATTCGCGGCGGTTGACCGGGGACTTCGGACGGCCCCAGATGTTCTCGCCCATGCGGCGGTCAATTTTGTACTTGGATGATGCGCGCTTGCTCATCGTATTTCCTTTCACGTCTTCTTATGGCGGCACCTTCCGGCCCCGCTCTGTTAGGAAACACGCCCTCCTCTGGATCACCTTTCGGCTTTTCCTGACAGGCGGCTCACGTCAGCAACGGAGCAGCCACGGGACATGTCAAATGAAACACCGGGCGTCGCCACCCGGTGCTGGCGCTGTCTTTAGGGGCAAGTCGCCGGATTGTCAACAAGCACCCTGCAAACCCGGCGAGTTCTCACGGTCTGGTCTTTCCGGCATATCACGACACCGTTCGGCAGGCAGCCCTGGATTTTCTCTGCCCGCCTCTTGAACGCGTCCGGCCGGCTTACCACCTCCATCCCCGGCACCGGGCCCCTCTGACGTGTATCGCCGGATCGACCGTGATGTCGGTGCTCTTCCAATCAACCTGATCCGGCATGGATTATGTCATGGATTTCCTATGGGTTGATTTCCAGGGCGCCGCCGTCTGGATGTGGCTCGCCTTCATTGCCGCCGTGATCGCTCTTCTTGCCCTCGACCTCGGCGTTCTTCACAGGAAGAGCCACGAGATCGGCATCAGGGAGAGCCTGCTGATGTCCGGCTTTTACATCACGCTCGGCATTCTCTTCTCCGGTTTTGTCTGGAGCCAGTTCGGCCAGCAGGCAAGCGTCGAATACCTGACCGGTTTCGTGATCGAAAAGAGCCTGGCGATGGACAATATCTTCGTCATCGCCATGATCTTCGGCTACTTCTCCATCCCGCGCGAATACCAGCACCGCGTCCTGCTTTACGGCATTCTCGGCGTGATCGTACTGCGCGGCATCATGATCGCCGCCGGTGCGGCCGTCGTCGAGAACTACGGCTGGGTTCTCTATCTCTTCGCCGCCTTCCTGATCATTACGGGCATCAAGATGCTGTTTTCGAGCAGCGAGCCCTATGACGTGGAGAACAATCCGGTTCTGAAAGTGCTGCGAAAGCGCTTGCCGGTCACCGAAGGTCTGCGTGGCGACAGGTTCTTTACCCGCGAAGCCGACCCGAAGACGGGCAGGTTGAGAACCTATCTGACGCCGCTGATGCTGGCACTGATCCTGATCGAATTCGCCGACCTCGTCTTTGCCGTCGATTCGATCCCGGCGATCTTCGCGATCACCACCGACCCGTTCATTGTCTACACGTCGAACATCTTCGCGATCCTCGGGCTGCGGGCGCTCTACTTTGCGCTGGCCGCTCTCATCCACCGCTTCGCCTATCTCAAATATGCGCTGTCGCTCGTGCTGATCTTCATCGGTTCGAAGATCTTCGTCGCCGACATGCTGGGCCTCGCCAAGATCCCGCCGGTGGTTTCGCTGGGTGTCACCGTCGCCATCCTCGCCGCCGGCATTCTCGGCTCGCTCTGGGCAACGCGCAGCAAGCCCGCAGCAACCAAACCCGCCGAATAAGCGGCTCCTCTCGACCAACCGCCGCGCCGGAACCTCCCGGCGCGGCCTTCTTTTCTGGAAACCGGCATTCCCGCGGCGAGAGCGGCGCGCTAAGTTCGCCTCACCTTCAGCCAGAATCGGATATCCCCCATGTCCCTTCCCCATGACACCGTTCTCGACCGTTTTCTCCGCTACGTCGTGATCGACACGCAGTCCGATCCGACCTCACAGGCGCAGCCCTCGACCGAAAAGCAGAAAGACCTCGGCCGCCTTCTCGAGCGGGAGCTGAAGGCACTCGGGCTCGATGATGCACATCTCGATGAGCACGGCAACGTCTATGCGACGATCCCGGCCAACACAAAAAAGGATGTGCCGGCCATCTGCTTCTGCTCGCACATGGATACCGCTCCGGATTTCTCCGGCACCGGCGTCAAGCCGCAGCTGGTGCGCAACTACCAGGGCAGTGACATCACCCTGACCGGCGATCCCTCACAGGTGATCCGGGTCGCCTCTCACCCCCAGCTGAACGACCAGATCGGCCACGACATCGTCACCACCGACGGCACGACGCTGCTCGGCGCCGACGACAAGGCGGGCGTAGCCGAAATCATGTCGGCGGCACAGTTCCTCGTCCGCAATCCGGAGATACCGCACGGGCCGGTCAAGATCCTCTTCACCACAGACGAGGAGATCGGGCGCGGCGCCGACAAGGTCGATCTGAAAAAGCTCGGCGCACGCTTTGCCTATACGCTCGACGGCTCCACGGTCGGCGAGATAGAGAACGAGACCTTCTCCGCCGATGGCGTGACCATCGACATATCAGGCGTCGCCATGCACCCCGGCTATGCCAAGGGCAAGATGGAGAACGCCATCAAGGCCGCGAGCGACATCGTCGCCCGCCTGCCTCGCGACATCGCCCCCGAGACTACCGAAGGCCGCGAGGGTTTCATCCACCCGGTGGATATCTCGGGCAGTATGGAAGCGGCCAGGATCCAGCTCATCATCCGCGATTTCACGGAAGGCGGACTGAAGGAAAAGGAAGACCTGCTGGAGAAGATCACCAGCGAGGTGATGGCCACCTATCCCGGTTCGAGCCACACTTTCACGGTCAAACACCAGTATCGCAATATGAAGGAAGTCCTCGACCGCCATCCGGAGATCATGGAGAATCTCGAAGAGGCCGTCCGCCGCGTTGGTCTCGAGCCCGTGCGCCACAGCATCCGCGGCGGCACCGACGGCTCGCGCCTCTCCTTCATGGGCCTGCCCTGCCCCAACATCTACACCGGCGGCCACGCCTATCACTCGCCGCTCGAGTGGGTCAGCGTGCAAGACATGGAAACGGCGGTGAAGACGATCGTCGAACTGGTGAAGGTCTGGGAAGAGCGGGCATAACGGGAACGGATCCCCGCCTACTCCGCCGCGAAATGATCCGTCGGCGCCGACTGGTCGTCCGCCGCGTCTGCGCTTCCGGGCGCCGTTTCCGCCTCGAGATCCGGGAAGGCGACGATACGCTTACCGGAAAAATCGGTGTGGACGACGACAAGCCCCTGCTCCTCGAAATAGCCGAGCAGTCTTCGGGCACGACGCGCCGAATGCGTGCCGTAGGCCCGGGCGATCCGGAGGTCCGAGGGACAGGCTTCTTTGCGGATCGCCGCCTTCGCCATCATCAGGAAGACGCCTTGCAGGTCTTCTGAAACACCCTCGGCCAGCGACAGTGCCGTTTTCCAGACGTCGGAGGCCGCCGTCTCCTCGTCGACGCCCGAGCGCACGACGGCGACCCGGCGACGGAATTCGCCCATCGCCATCGGCGGGCCGCCGATCCGGCGCATCCGGGCGCGGACCAGGAACTCCTGGTAGAGGACGGAATCGGTGCGATACGCCGCCTGCGGATCATCGAGGATTTCGGCGAGTACAGCAGAGAGGCGCTCCTCCCGTTCCTCGGGCGACATTTCCAGGGCGCCGGGGCGGGTTTCGGCCGCGACCGGCGTAGAGGCCGCCGGTGTCGCGCGCGACAGCTCGGCCAGAATATCCGTCGTCGGCCGCGGCTGCGGCGGTGCGCGGCGCACGATCGGGCGGACGAGCTCCTCCGGATCCGGCGTGAAGATCAGGTCCTCGACGTCCTGCGGCGCCTCCGGCAGCGGCATCAGCTTGGGGCTGGAGGAACGCGCCGAGGTCTCGACCGATCCGATGACGATCGGCAGCGGCCGGCGCGACATCGCCGGGCCGAGAGCGACGAAATTACCGCGCTTCAGGTCGCGAAACATCTCCGCCTGCCGGCGGTCCATGCCGAGCAGGTCGGCGGCGCGCGCCATGTCGATGTCGAGGAAGGTGCGGCCCATCAGGAAGTTCGAGGCCTCGGCCGCGACGTTCTTCGCAAGTTTCGCAAGGCGCTGGGTAGCGATCACGCCGGCAAGGCCGCGCTTGCGCCCGCGGCACATGAGGTTGGTCATGGCGCCGAGCGACATGCGTCGCGCGTCCTCCGAGACGTCGCCGCCCATGGAGGGCGCAAACATCTGCGCCTCGTCGACCACGACCAGAACCGGATACCAGAACTCGCGGTCCGCATCGAACATGCCGTTGAGAAAAGCGGCGGCCGCGCGCATCTGCTGCTCGATCTCGAGCCCCTCCAGCGTCAGCACACAGGAAACGCGATGGCGGCGAATACGATCGGCGATGCCGGCAAGTTCGGCTTCGGTACGCTCCCCGTCGACGACGAGATGGCCGTACTTATCCGAGAGCGTGACGAAATCGCCCTCCGGATCGATGACGACCTGCTGCACCCACGGCGCCGACTGCTCGAGCAGGCGCCTCAAGAGATGCGACTTGCCCGAACCGGAATTGCCCTGCACCAAGAGACGGGTGGCGAGCAGCTCCTCGATATCGAGCTTGGCCGGCTGGCCGCCAGCCACCGTCCCCATGTCGATCCCGACCTGCAACTTGCCTACCTCTCGTTTCGAATCACAAGCCCGGCCTCTCCGGCCAGATACGCGTCCCGCCTACCTATCAAAGACGTCGGCGCATTTCGCCATTTCAATTGCAGAAACCCACAGGGAATGAAAGCCGGTCTCTCGGGGGCGAATATCCCCCGGAGCCGCGCCAGGGGCGGTCAGATCTCGCCCTGCTCCGCCGGGGAGACGAGCAGCTTGTCGATGCGCCGGCCGTCGAGGTCGATCACTTCGAAGCGCCAGCCGTCGCTGATGAAGCTCTCGCCGAGCTCTGGGATGTGCTTCAGCACGTCGATGACGAAGCCGGCGACGGTCGTATAGTCCGGGTCTTCCTCGACGCGAACACGCACGTGATCGACGAATTCGTCGATCGGCATCCAGCCGGAAACGAGGAACGAACCGTCATCGCGCTTGACGATCGCCCGCTCCTCGGTCTCATCCTCCAGGAAGGCGCCCATGATCGCCTCCAGGATATCGCCGGAGGTGATGATGCCTTCGAAATGGCCGTTCTCGTCATAGACCAGCACCATATGGGGCGGCGCCTTGCGCATGGCCTCGATGATGTCGATCGCACTGGCGAAATCGGAAACGATCGGGACTTCGGTGACGATCGAATGCAGGTCGAAATCCTCGCCTTCTACGATCACGGCGTTGTAGAAATCCTTGACGAAGAGAACGCCGATGATTTCGTCCGAGGTGCCGTCACGCACCGGCAGGCGGGAATGTTGCGTATGCCGAAGATGCTCGCGGATCTCCTCGATGCTGTCCTCGAGATCGAGAACCTCGACGTCGCGACGCGGCGTCATCAGTCCACGCGCGGTACGGTCCGCAAGACGCATGACGCCGGAGATCATCGCCGACTCCTCGGTCTCGATGACGCCGGCACTCTGGGCCTCGGCGAGAACCGACTTGATCTCCTCGTCGGTCACGGTGCCGGCCGACATCTCCTTCTGGCCGAGCATGCTCAGGACCAGCCGACCGGAATTGTCGAGCAGCCAGACGAGCGGGGCGGAAATCTTCGAAAGCACCAGCATCGGCCGGGCGACGCGGGCCGCCATGATTTCGGGATTGCGAAGCGCGATCTGCTTCGGCACGAGTTCGCCCACGATCAGCGACAGATAGGTAATGAGGACGACGACGGAGCCGACGCCGATGGCGTCCGAAAAGGCCGGGGACACGCCCTGTGACAGAAGCCAGCCCGCCAGTCGGCTGCCGAGAGTAGCACCCGAGAACGCACCGGACAGTACCCCGACCAGCGTGATTCCGATCTGCACCGTCGACAGAAATCGGCCGGGCTCTTCGGAGAGCCGAATGGCGACCGTGGCGCCGTGATTGCCTTGTTCGGAGAGCACCTTGAGCCTTGCGGAGCGGGAAGAAACCACCGCCATTTCCGACATTGCGAGGACGCCGTTCAGGATGGTGAGCAAAATCACGATGATGATTTCTATGGCCAAGGCAGTTCGAGAGCTCCGTTGATCGACGCACCGCGATGGCGCATCAGCGAACCACTAGCATATATCGAAGACGCTTTTCAAAATACCGTAGGAAAATTGAGCATTTCGGCGAAACGGCAAGTGCGGCGGAGAAGAAAAGCGCTCAGCGGGTTCTGAGACCGAAGCCCTGCATGAGCCGCCGGGTCGAAAAATCGGGATTGCCGGAGGTAAATACGGCGAAATCGTACTGTTCGGGGTGTTCCGCATCGAGCGCCGGCGGCACCAGACGCCGCGCCTGTCGCGCGATCGCCTCCGCCGGATCCAGCCAGTCGACCGGCCAGGGTGCCAACCGGCGGAAGATATTGGCGAGGAACGGATAGTGCGTGCAGGCGAGCACGACGATATCGGTACGCCGGCCGTCCATCTCGACGAAGCACGGCATGATCTCGTCGAGCACGAGGTCGTCAGAAATCGGTTCGCCTCGGATATAGGCTTCCGCCATACCGGCAAGATTCTGGGATCCGACGAGCCGGACATGGCATTGGCCGGCAAAGGACTGGATGAGGTCGCGGGTATAGGCGCGCCTGACAGTTCCGGGTGTTGCGAGAACCGAAACGAGACCGGAGCGGGTGCGCTCGGCCGCGGGCTTGATCGCCGGCACGGTGCCTATGAAGCGCATGTCGGGAAAACGCGCGCGCAGATCGCCACCGGCGAGCGTAAAGGCGGTATTGCAGGCGATGATCACCGCTTCCGGATCATAGGTGCCGAGAAGATCGGAAAAGAGATCGAGGATACGCGCTTTCAGCGGCTCCTCCTCCCATCCGCCATAGGGGAAGCCGGCGTCGTCGGCCACATAGATGAAACCGCGTTCCGGCATCAGCACCCGCGCTTCCCGCAGGACGGTCAGCCCGCCGATGCCGGAATCGAATACGAGTACGGGCTTCAGTTCATGCGTCATCGCCGTCATCTTCGCCTGCCTGATCGGCCGGTGCTGCACTTCCGCGTGGCTTCAGGCGGGAGAACCGGTCGAGAGATGAGATCACCCCGCGGAACACACTGATTTCCTGCGCGGTGAAGGCGCGGCGCGAGAGGACGGCGCGGAGGTTGTCGACCATTTTCGGCTTTTTTGCGGGAGGACGGAAATAGCCGCGCGCGCCCAGCGCCTCCTCGATATGCTCGAACAGACCCTGGACCTCCTCCTTCGTCGCCGGGCGCTGCTCGACCGGCTGGAAGGCGGTGACGGTGAGGTCCTCCATGCCGGATTTCATCCACTCGTAGGACATCAGCAGCACGGCCTGCGCGATGTTCAGCGATGCGAAGGCGGGATTGACGGGGAAGGTCACGATCTCGTCGGCGAGTGCCACTTCCTCATTGCTCAGGCCGAAGCGTTCCCGCCCGAAGAGAATGCCGGTCCTCTCGCCGGCGACGAATTTCTGCCGCAGGGTCTCTGCCGCAACGACGGGAGAACGCACCGGCTTGAAACCGTATCGCTCGCGCGCCGTCGTCGCATAGACGAAATTCAGGTCGGTGATCGCCTCTTCCAGCGTTTCGAAAACCCGCGTCGCGTCGATCACGTGGTCGGCTTTCGATGCCGCCGAACGCGCCTTCTCGCTCGGCCAGCCGTCGCGCGGGTTGACGAGGCGAAGTTCGGAGAGGCCGAAATTGGCCATCGCGCGCGCCACCATGCCGATGTTCTCGCCGAGTTGCGGCTCGACCAGAATGATCGCCGGGCCCTCCGCCAGAAGTTCGCGCTCGCTATTGGTGCCTGCCATGACTTACCTTTCCAAAGGAATTCGGCGTTTCCCTTGGCATAAAATCGGGCTGAGGCAAAGACGGCAGCTACTCGGCAGAGAAGCGGCTCGTCAGCATGTCCTCGACATACCGCTTGGCAAGCGCCGCGAATTTCGCCTTGACGGAGGTCTCAAGCCGGCCGCCGTCGTAGTCGCTGTTCCAGAAATTGTCGATGACGTAGCGGCCATTCTCGGAGATCACATGTGCCGTCAACGAAGGCTTGTCGAGGTGCGGATCGTGCCCCCAGCAGGAGGAAACGTCGAAATAGACGTCGACCGGCGTGACCTTGTCCTTCGCTGGTCGGGGAACGATCTTGAGTTCCTTCATCTCGCAAGGGTCCTGGCTGACGATAACTTCGTCCTGGCCGGTCATCTCCCCTTGCAGATCAAGCAACTGGTCGCCCAGCGCTGCCATGCGATAGACCTCTGCGAAGCTGGCGCTGTAGATCGACGTCAGCAGCACCTCGTCGAAATAGTCGCTCGCCTCGCTGTTGCCCTCGATGCCGTCGACGACGGCCATCAGGGCCGCGACTGGGTCCTGCGGTTCGTTTGCCAAGGCGGTGCCGGCGCTCGCGACGAGGAGCGCCATAGAAAAGACGACGGCCTTCCTCACTTCGCCAACTCGTGGAGCGAGATGCGCAGCGGCACGTCATTCACGAAATGGATATCATCGATCACGAAGTGATTCTCGCCAACCTCATCGCCCTCCTCGACCAGCCGATAGGTCACCTGGGTGACCTCTTCCTTGGTCTCAGCATCGCCGTCATAGCACCAGCTGCGCTTGAAACTGACGAGCACCTCGGTCACAGCGCCCTTCGTCACCGGCTTTCCATAGGTGACGTCCTTCGGCACACAGCCGTCCTGGCCGCCGAGCACCGGATCCCAGTCGATCATGAGCTGACTGTGCCCTTCCTTCTGCTTGAGTAGCGCGGTGGTGAAATCGCGGACGAAGCCGTCGCTGAAATACCCGAGCAGCATGCCCGGCGCGAAATAGTCGGCATAGACCGCGTTCGAACCGGGTTCGACGGCGGCGTTGCTGGCCGCCATATCCATCAGCACCTTGACCGCCTCGTTGGCGTCGGCAGCGAGCGCCCCGCCGGCGAGCAACGACATGCATGTGGCAACGACAATCTTCTTCATTTCCATGTCTCCCTGACCGACCGTCACTGGCCGGCAATATCCCTGAGCTCGTCCTTCAGGGACTTGCCCGACTGCCCGTCCTCGACGCGGTACATGTCGTCGATGACCGCCCGCCCCTGCTCCTCGACCACATGGAAGATCAGGACCGTGTCCTCCTGGTAAGCCGGATCGTCGCCGAGACACTTGCGGTTGTTAAAAAGCGCCGTCACCTGACCGTCGCCGTCATCCTCGATGCGGATGTTCTCGAAGGCGCAGCCATCCTGACCGCCGGCGATGGGGTCATAGTCGAACGGGCTGCCGGTCGTCTCGCCTTCCGGCAGATCGTAAGCAGGGTGCTTCGACGCCTCGCGATAGGTTCTCGCAAAATCGGCGCTGAAGAGCTGGTCGAGACGCTGGTTGTCGAAGACGTCGTTTGCAGTCGGACTGGTTTCCGACCAGTTGCCTGCGGCAACGTCCATGATGCTCTTGACGGGCGCGGTGGCATCGGCTGCGAACGCAATAGCGGGCGCCGCCAGCAAGGCAAGCAGGAAAGACAATCTCGGCATTTTCATCGAAGGTGTTCCGGCGAAATGAAAGGTCCGCGCACTCTATCTCGGGGGCGATAAACGGCAATCGGCGGAGTGGTCCAAATTGCGGGATATGTCCGTCCAACTTTGGTGATAAAAACCCTCACATTTGCAGGCCCGCGCCTTTGCCTGACGAGCGCGCAATGCTATAGCGCTCCGGATTTTCGCTTTAACCACCCTCAGGATTTCGATCCGCAGCGCTCAAGAGGCATTCATGAAGAAGATCAAGGTTGCAAACCCGGTCGTCGATCTCGACGGCGACGAGATGACCCGTATCATCTGGCAGTTCATCAAAGAAAAGCTGATCCTGCCCTACCTCGATCTCCAGATCGAATACTACGACCTCTCCGTCGAAAACCGCGACGCCACCAACGACCAGGTGACCGTCGACGCCGCCAACGCCATCAAGAAGCACGGCGTCGGCATCAAATGCGCCACGATCACCCCGGACGAAGCCCGCGTGAAGGAATTCGGCCTCAAGGAAATGTGGAAGAGCCCGAACGGCACGATCCGCAACATTCTGGGCGGCGTCATCTTCCGCGAGCCGATCATCTGCAAGAACGTGCCGCGCCTCGTCCCCGGCTGGACCAAGCCGATCGTCGTTGGCCGTCACGCCTTCGGCGACCAGTACAAGGCGACCGACTTCAAGTTCCCCAGCAAGGGCACGCTGACCATCAAGTTCGTCGGCGAAGACGGCCAGGTGATCGAGAAGGAAGTCTATCAGGCGCCCGGCGCCGGCGTCGCGATGGCCATGTACAACCTCGACGAGTCGATCCGCGATTTCGCCCGCGCTTCTATGATGTACGGCCTGATGCGCAAGTGGCCCGTCTATCTGTCGACCAAGAACACCATTCTCAAGGCTTATGACGGCCGCTTCAAGGACATCTTCCAGGAAGTCTACGAGAGCGAGTTCAAGGCGCAGTTCGATGAAGCCGGCATCATCTACGAGCACCGCCTGATCGACGACATGGTCGCATCGGCTCTGAAGTGGTCCGGCGGCTACGTCTGGGCCTGCAAGAACTACGACGGCGACGTGCAGTCCGATACGGTCGCTCAAGGCTTCGGCTCGCTCGGCCTGATGACCTCGGTGCTGCTCACCCCCGACGGCAAGACGGTGGAAGCCGAAGCAGCCCACGGTACGGTGACCCGCCACTACCGCCAGCACCAGAAGGGCCAGGAAACCTCGACGAACTCGATCGCCTCGATCTTCGCCTGGACCCGCGGCCTCGCACACCGCGCCAAGCTCGACGACAACGCCGAGCTCGCCCGTTTCGCGACGACGCTCGAAAAGGTCTGCGTCGACACCGTCGAGAGCGGCTTCATGACCAAGGACCTGGCACTGCTGATCGGCCCCGACCAGCCGTGGCTCTCCACGACCGCCTTCCTCGACAAGGTCGATGAGAACCTGCAGAAGGCGATGGCCGCCTGAGCCATCGGCAACCGAGAATGACGAAAACCCGGCCTCGCGCCGGGTTTTTTGTTGCGTCCGCCTGCGTTGCAGCGTTCAACTTCCGTCCACGCGAAACTACAAATGGCAGCATGAAGGAGGATTGCGCATGACGGAACTGACCTTCTACACCAATCCGATGTCGCGCGGACGGATCGTCCGCTGGATGCTGGAGGAGACCGGACAGCCCTACCGGACCGAGATCGTGCCCTTCGGCGCACCGATGAAGTCGTCCGAATACCGGGCCGTCAACCCGATGGGCAAGGTGCCCTCGATCCGCCACGGCGAGACGGTCGTCACCGAATGTGCCGCGATCTGCGCCTATCTCGCCGACGCCTTCCCGGAAGCGGGGCTCGCCCCGCCGACGACCGAGCGCGGCAGCTACTATCGCTGGCTGTTCTTCGCCGCCGGCCCGCTGGAGGCGGCGACCTCCAACCGCGCGCTCGGCTTCGAGGTTCCCGCCGACAGGCAACGCATGATCGGCTACGGATCCTACGAAGACGTCATGGACACGCTCGAATATGCCGTATCGCAGACGGCCTACGTCACCGGCGACCGCTTCACGGCGGCCGATGTCTATGTCGGATCGCATATCGGCTGGGGTCTGCACACCGGATCGATCGAGAAGCGGCCCGCCTTCGAGGGCTATCTGGCGCGTGTCATCAACCGCCCTGCCGCCGCACGCGCCGCAGCACTCGACGAGGCAGCAACCCGGGAAATGCAGGGCGCCTGATCCGCGGATCGTTCAGGGCGCGTGTTGCTGGTGGAGTGCAGTCTCGGGCACGGAGCCCGAGAGGAACGGACCAAGGCCTTCTGCGCCGTCTGCGAAGGCGATCTGGTTGCGGCCGTTGCGCTTGGCCGCATAAAGGGCCCTGTCGGAGAAACCGAGGACCGTGCCGAGATCGACACTCGCCGGCACATCGCCGCAGAGACCGATACTCACGGTCAGACGGAGGCGATGTCCGTTCCAATCGACCGGAAGGTTCTCGACCGCGCGCCGGACCCGATCGCAGACGGCATAAGCCTCGCCGGGCTCGCGGCCCGGCAGGTAAAGAGCGAACTCCTCACCGCCCAACCGGCCGAAGATGATGTCCGCGGGCAAGATGTCCCGAACCATGGCGACGAAGGCGCAGAGCACCGTGTCGCCGGCGCCGTGACCATGGGTGTCGTTGATCCGCTTGAAGTGGTCGAGGTCGAGAAGCGCTATCGCGCCTTCGACGCCACGGCTGCGGTAGGCTTCGACATGTTCGCTGAAGGCGCGCCGGTTGAAGATTTCGGTCAGGGCGTCGATCTGGGACGCGCGCTTGTATTCGGCCGTGACTCGCTCGCGACCGAGCGAAAAGAGCGCCATGCCGCAGAAGAGTGTGTTGACGACGATCTCGAACGTGAACGCACCGTGCCATACGGAAAGGGCGACGCCACCCTGCTCCACCACCGGCGCCATGATGACCAGCGGCAGACGCACGGCGTTGATCGTGGCGTGAATGGCCATCGTGCCAAGCACCAGCTTGCGCGACGGCAGCGGCTCGATCGCCTCGCCCTGCCACATGCTGCGAACGAACATCAGGCTGAGGACGACGATCAGCACGGAGACCAGTGCGATCCGGGCATTCACATCGACTTGAAAACCAGGCCAGAAAAGAAATGCCGCGATCCAGATGGCGGTCGGAACGACTGGCACCCAGAATTTCAACGACAGGCCGTCGAAGGCGCGGAATCCGAGCCAGGCGAGCCCGGTCGCCAGGATGAGCAGGCCGTTTCCGAGCCCGATCGTGAGCCCCTCAGGCAGGATCGTCCGCATCGACAGGAGCAGGGCGCCGAAGGCACCCAGCCAGAAGCCGACGCTCCAGATCGCCAGCTCCGGGCGATGCCGCTCCTGCTGCCACGCCATCGTCAGAAGAATGGCGAAGACCGCCCAGATCGCGAGCAGGCAGGCCATCAATGTCGGAACGTGAAAAAGACTGGCCACGGCATCCTCAAATCGTCACGACCGCCTTAAGCGGCAAGCATGAAGATTTTGAAAATGCCGCCCGATAGACCCGCCGCGCCGCCGCCCTAGGCGGCGAGCGCCTTTTCGACGGCCGCGATCGCCGCATCCGCCTTCTCGCCGTCGGGACCACCGGCCTGCGCCATGTCCGCCCGGCCGCCGCCGCCCTTGCCGCCGACGGCAGCCGAGGCGAGGCGCACGAGTTCGACCGCGCTGTAGCGGCCGGTGAGGTCATCGGTGACGCCGACGACGACACTCGCCTTGCCATCTTCGGAGACGGCGATCAGCGTCACGACGCCGGAACCGAGGCCCGCCTTGCTCTCGTCGACGAGGCCCTTCAGATCCTTGGCTTCAACACCCTTCAGCACGCGGCCGAGGAATTTCACGCCGCCGACCTCGCGGGCTCCCTCGTCGGCAGCCGCCTGGCCGCCGCCGCCCATGGCAAGCTTGCGCTTGGTCTCGGCCAGTTCGCGTTCCAGCTTGCGGCGTTCCTCGACGAGCTGCTCAACGCGCGTGACCACTTCCGCAGGCTGCACCTTGAGCGCCGTCGCGACCTGCTTCACCCGTTCGTCCTGCTCGGAGAGATAGGCGCGCGCCGCTTCGCCGGTCACCGCCTCGATACGGCGCACGCCGGCACCGACGGCACTTTCCGAAAGGATGCGCACGAGGCCGATGTCGCCGGTGGCGGAAACATGCGTACCGCCGCAAAGCTCGACCGAATAGGGCTTGCCGGTCTTTGGGCCGCGGACGGCGGTCCCCATCGACACGACGCGAACCTCGTCGCCGTACTTTTCACCGAACAGCGCCATCGCTCCCTCGGCGATGGCATCGTCGACGCTCATCAGGCGCGTGGTCACCGGCGTGTTCTGCGTGACGATCTCGTTCGCCATCGCCTCGACGACCTTCAGCTCCTCCGCCGACATCGGCTTCGGATGAGAGACGTCGAAACGCAGGCGTTCAGGCGCGACCAGCGACCCCTTCTGGGCGACATGGGTGCCGAGAATCTCACGCAGTGCCTCGTGGATGAGGTGGGTCGCCGAGTGGTTTGCGCGCAGCCGCGAGCGACGGGCATGATCGACGGTCATCACCACGGCGTCGCCCGCACGCAGGCTGCCTTCGGTTACCGTCGCCGTGTGGACGAAGAGGCCCTCGCCCTTCTTCTGCGTCTCGGAAACCGCGAGTTTGACATTGTCGCCGGCGATCACGCCGGTGTCGCCGACCTGGCCACCCGATTCGCCGTAGAACGGTGTCTGGTTGACGACCACCTGCACGGTGTCGCCCTTGGAGGCGCTGTCGACGACCGCGCCGTCCTTGACGATCGCCTGCACCTCGGCCTCCGCGCTTTCGGAGGAATAACCGAGGAATTCAGTCGCGCCGAACTTCTCCTTGAGCTCGAACCATACCGCCTCGGTCGCCTTGTCGCCGGAGCCAGCCCAATGGGCGCGAGCTTCGGCCTTCTGGCGCTGCATGGCATCGTTGAAGCCGGTGAGGTCGACGCCGATGCCGCGGTTGCGCAGCGCATCCTGCGTGAGGTCGAGCGGGAAGCCGTAGGTGTCGTAGAGCTTGAAGGCCGTCTCGCCGTCGAGGCTGTCGCCCTTCGAAAGATCGGCCGTCGCCTCCGACAGCAGGCTCAGACCGCGCTCCAGCGTCTTGCGGAAACGGGTTTCCTCGAGCTTCAACGTCTCGGAGATGAGCGCTTCGGCGCGCCCGAGTTCCGGATAGGCGCGACCCATCTGCTGCACCAGCACCGGCAGGAGCTTGTAGATGACCGGTTCGCGGGCACCGAGAAGCTCCGCATGGCGCATCGCGCGGCGCATGATGCGGCGGAGCACGTAGCCGCGACCCTCGTTCGAGGGCAGCACCCCGTCTGCGATCAGGAAGGCGGACGAACGGAGATGGTCGGCGATGACGCGGTGGCTGGCACGACGCTCACCCTCGGCCTTAACCCCGGTCAGCTCCACCGAAGCCTCGATCAGCGCCCGAAATAGATCGATGTCGTAGTTGTCGTGCTGGCCCTGCAGGACGGCCGCAACGCGCTCGAGCCCCATGCCTGTGTCGATCGACGGACGCGGCAGGTCGACGCGCTCCTCTTTGGTGATCTGCTCGTACTGCATGAAGACGAGGTTCCAGATCTCGATGAAGCGGTCGCCATCCTCCTCCGGCGAACCGGGCGGGCCGCCCCAGATGTGGTCGCCGTGGTCGTAGAAGATTTCAGAACAGGGACCGCAGGGGCCGGTATCGCCCATGGCCCAGAAGTTGTCGCTGGTCGGGATGCGGATGATCTTCTCATCGGCAAGGCCGGCGATCTTCTTCCACAGGTCGAAGGCCTCATCGTCGGTATGATAGACGGTGACGCAGAGACGGTCCTTCGCGAGGCCGAACTCCTTGGTGATCAGGTTCCAGGCAAGCTCGATCGCCCGCTCCTTGAAGTAGTCGCCGAAGGAGAAGTTGCCGAGCATCTCGAAGAAGGTGTGGTGACGCGCGGTATAGCCGACATTGTCGAGGTCGTTGTGCTTGCCGCCGGCGCGCACGCACTTTTGCGCGGTCGCCGCCGTCTTGTAGGGACGCTGCTCCAGGCCCGTGAAGACGTTCTTGAACTGCACCATGCCGGCATTGGTGAACATCAGGGTGGGGTCGTTCTGCGGCACGAGCGGGCTCGATGACACGGCTTCATGGCCATTCGCCTTGAAGTAATCGAGAAAAGTCGACCGGATGTCATTTACGCCGCTCATGTCACGCCCTTCATTGCTGCCGGATGCCGGCCAAAGCCTAAAAACCAAAGGCTTTTATCGTCCGTGACCGGCACTGTCCAGCCGCACGGAAAAAAACCGGCCCGACATCTTCCGATATCGGACCGGCGCTCTGTCGGTCATCGAAATGATTGCGGATCACATGTCCGCGGAGCCATCGCCGTCGCCGGCGTCCGGACCGCCGTTCTGCAGGAAGCGATCGGCGATCAGCCCGGCGTTCTGGCGCAGCGCCATCTCGATCTCCTGGGCGAGCTCCGGATTGTCCCGCAGGAAAGCCTTGGCGTTCTCGCGTCCCTGACCGAGCCGCTGGCTGTTATAGGAGAACCAGGCACCGGATTTCTCGACGATCCCGGCCTTCACGCCGAGGTCGACGAGCTCGCCGGTCTTGGAGACGCCCTCGCCGTACATGATGTCGAATTCGACCTGCTTGAAGGGCGGTGCCATCTTGTTCTTGACGACCTTCACGCGGGTCTGGTTGCCGACGACCTCCTCGCGCTCCTTGACGGCGCCGATGCGGCGGATGTCGAGGCGAACGGAGGCATAGAACTTGAGCGCATTGCCGCCGGTCGTCGTTTCCGGGGAGCCGAACATCACGCCGATCTTCATGCGGATCTGGTTGATGAAGATGACCATGCAGTTCGAACGCGAGATCGAGGCCGTGAGCTTGCGCAGCGCCTGGCTCATCAGGCGGGCCTGCATGCCCGGCAGGCTGTCGCCCATCTCGCCCTCGATTTCGGCGCGCGGCGTGAGTGCTGCGACCGAGTCGACCACGAGCACGTCGATCGCGCCGGAGCGCACCAGCGTGTCGGTGATTTCGAGCGCCTGTTCGCCGGTGTCCGGCTGCGAGATCAGGAGGTTCTGCAGATCGACCCCGAGCTTGCGGGCATAGACCGGATCGAGCGCGTGCTCGGCGTCGACGAAGGCGCAAATGCCGCCCTTCTTCTGCGATTCGGCGATCGTCTGCAGTGCGAGCGTCGTCTTGCCCGAGCTTTCAGGACCGTAAATCTCGACGATGCGTCCCTTCGGCAGACCACCGATCCCGAGTGCGATATCGAGGCTCAGCGACCCGGTGGAAACCGTATCGATCTCGACCACGCTCTCGTTCGTGCCGAGCTTCATGATCGACCCTTTGCCGAAATTCCGCTCGATCTGCGAAAGTGCCGCTTCAAGTGCCTTGCTTTTGTCCACCGATTTGTCCTCTACGAGCCGCAAAGAATTTTGTGCCATTCGATCCACCTTTAGGTTATTGAAGCCGCATAGGCAATGAAGCAGCCGACGGTCCATGCGTACACGTTTTGTTCTCATCTGGCAACCCCTGTTCAACCTGCTGAATAGACTTGCGACTTCGCGACACGTTCACATTATGTTTCGCGCTGTGGGCCGGGTGAAAGCAGGATCGCTGCGCCGCGCTTTCGCCACACTAGCGGCGGCTTGCGATTCGTCACGCCCGCAATGTTGCGGGAAGAGCGCATGAGCGGTTCCCTTCTCGTCATCGGCGGCGCCCATATCGACCGTCGTGGCCGGATCGCCGGCGCGACCGCGATGGGCGCGAGCAATCCTGGCCGATGGTTCGAGGAGCCGGGCGGCGGCGGCTTCAATGCCGCCCGCAATCTCACCCGGCTCGGCCACGAGGTCAGGCTGATCGCGCCGCGCGGAGGTGACGCGGCCGGCATGGCCGTCTCGGCCGAAGCCCTCCGCGTCGGCATCGACGATTGCCCGATCGTCTTCCTCGATCGCGCCACGCCGAGCTACACGGCGATCCTTGAAGCGGACGGCAACCTCGTCATCGCCCTCGCCGACATGGAGCTCTACGACCTCTTCGGACCGCGCCGCACCCGCACCCTCTCCTTCCGTGCCGCGCTTGCAGAGGCGCGACACGTCCTCTGCGATGCCAATCTGCCGGCGGAGACGCTGACGGCGCTCGCCGCCGAAGCGGGGACCCGCGGCCTGCCGGTCTTCGCAATCGCGATCTCCCCGGCCAAGGTCGTGCGTCTCCTGCCCAGCCTTGCCGGTCTCGAGATGCTGTTCATGAACGCGGCGGAGGCCGAGGCTCTCACCGGCGCCCGCCCCGATGATCCCGCCGGCTGGCCCGCGCTTCTGCGGGTAAAGGGCCTCAAGGGCGGCGTCGTCACTTGCGGCGCCGGGACCGTCGTCGCATTCGACGAGACAGGAACAGCGAGCTTGTCGCCGCCGCGGCTCGAAACCGTGGTCGACGTCACCGGCGCCGGCGATGCCTTCGCGTCCGGCGTCATCTCCGCACGCATTGAAGGCCTGGGGCTCGGCGAAGCTCTGCGACACGGAGCAGCACTTGCAGCCATCACGCTGCGCTCGCCCCATGCGACCGCGGAAAACCTCTCCCGCGATCTCGCCAATTCGTATATGCCCCTTGTGCCGGACGCAGAAATCCTGTCATGACCTGCAGTCTCGAAACCCGGAAGCTCCCATGACCAAAGCCATTTCGCCCCTGCTGCCGATCGTCTATTCGAAGGAAGTTGCCGCCGCCAAGGTTCGCGGTGCGCCGATCGTGGCGCTGGAATCGACGATCATCACCCATGGCATGCCCTTCCCCGGCAATCTGGAGATGGCGCGCAGCGTCGAAGCCATCATTCGCGAACAGGGCGCCGTACCGGCGACGATCGCCGTCATCGACGGCATCCTGCACATCGGCCTTGAAGACGCCCAGATTGCGGCCCTTGCGCAGATGACCGGCGTCATGAAGCTCTCGCGCGCCGATATCGCCTTTGCGCTCGCCGAACGCCGCAGCGGCGCAACCACCGTCGCAGCAACCATGATCGCTGCAAGCCGCGCCGGCATCTCGGTCTTCGCCACCGGCGGCATCGGCGGCGTTCACCGCGGCGCCGAGGAAAGCCTCGACATCTCCGCCGACCTCGAGGAACTCGCGCGTACACCGGTGATCGTCGTTTCGGCCGGCCCGAAGGCGATCCTCGATATCCCGAAGACGCTCGAATTCCTGGAAACCCGCGGCGTTCCGGTCGTCACCTACGACAGCGAGGAATTCCCGGCTTTCTGGTCGCGCAATTCCGGGCTGCGCAGCCCGCTCTCGCTCTCCAGTCCGGCGGCCATCGCCAATTTCCAGCGGATGCGCGAACAACTCGGCATCGAGGGCGGTATCCTGATCGCCAATCCCGTGGCGGAGGAACATGAGATCCCGCGCGAAGAGATGGAGATCTATATCGGCCGCGCACTCGCCAATGCCGAGCGCGAAGAGGTGACCGGCAAGGCCGTCACGCCGTTCCTGCTCGACAATATCTTCCACCTGACGGCCGGCCGCAGCCTGAAGACCAATATCGCGCTGGTCGAGAACAATGCCCGCCTTGCCGCGGAAATCGCCGTCGCGATGAACGACTGAGCGTCGCGGGAAACGGCATTACGCTACGTAACCTCTATTCCGTAACGTAAGTATCACTGTCGCAGTAATACCTGAACACCTCGGCTATCGGACCGCCGCCGGGCGGTCCCCTCGGCGTGCCGGGCCGGTTGCGGCCCGGTGCCGGATCAGTTGTCCCCGTCGAGCATCTCGCGAACGGCGACGGCGAGCTGCTTCAGCGAGAACGGCTTCGGCAGGAAGCCGAACTTGGCGTCGGCCGGCAGGTTGCGGGCGAACGCGTCCTCCGCATAGCCGGAGACGAAGATGAACTTCAGGTCCGGATATTTCTTGCGCAGTTCCCGAAGCAGCGTCGGTCCGTCCATCTCCGGCATAACGACGTCGGAAACGACGATATCCACGGCGCCGTCGAGTTCGTCCATGATGTCGAGCGCCTCCACGCCCGAGCCGGCCTCGTGCACCGTGTATCCGCGCGTTTCCAGCATGCGCTTGCCGCCACGCCGCACCGCCTCCTCGTCCTCGACGAGGAGCACGACGGCGGACTTGCCGGTGAGGTCGGCAGGCTCGGAAGCGGCCGCCGCGGGACGCACTTCGGCGTCCGAAGCTCCGGCCTCACCCGCTGCAGGAGCAGGCACGGCCTCAACCACGTGCCGCGGCAGGAAGATGCGGAAGGCGGTTCCCTTGCCGACTTCCGACTCGGGATAGATGTAGCCGCCGGATTGCTTGACGATCCCGTAGACCATCGCGAGACCGAGGCCGGTTCCCTTGCCCACTTCCTTGGTGGTGAAGAAGGGCTCGAAGATCTTCTCCATGATCTCCGGCGCGATCCCGGTTCCGGTGTCGGCCACCTCGACCAGCACGAATTCCTCCGCCGGAAGTTCCCGGTAGTGGAATCCGGCGGCCTCTTCTGCCGAGATGTTGCGGGTGGAGATGGTGATCTTCCCACCCTGCGGCATGGCATCGCGCGCGTTGACGCAGAGATTGATCAGCACCTGCTCGAACTGCGAAAGGTCGGTCTTCACCGGCCAGAGGTCGCGGCCATAATCCACTTCCAGCTTCACCGCCGTGCCGGAAATCAGCCGATCGACCAGCATGCGCAGGTCGCCAATGACGTCGGTGAGGTTCAGTACCGACGGACGCATCGTCTGCTTGCGCGAGAAGGCGAGCAGCTGCCGCACCAGCACTGCGGCGCGGTTGGCGTTGCGCTTGATCTCCATGAGATCGGCGAAGCTCGCATCGGACGGCCGAGCCTGCAGCAGAAGATGGTCGGAGGAAAGCAGGATCGCCGTCAGCACGTTGTTGAAGTCGTGGGCGATACCGCCTGCGAGCGTTCCGACCGCATTCATCTTCTGCGTCTGCGCCATCTGCGTTTCGAGCGCCTTCTGGTCCGTCACATCGACGGCATAGACGATCGCCGCCTCTTCCGGCGCCTCGTCGCTCTGGTCGATGACCGCATTGACGTAGAAACGGAAGTGCCGGTTCTCGTTTTGCGGATGCCGGCTGTCGATCGGCGCGATATCGACCTGGCGGTTCTTCGCAGCGGCGAGCGCCTGGCTAAAGCGCTCGCGTTCGCTCTCGTGGAAGACCACATCGAGACTTGCGCCGCGATCGACATCGTCACGGCCGACGAGATCCGAGAAGAGCTTGAGGAACGGCGCGTTGGTCCTCAGAATCCGACCATCGCCATCGACGGATGCGATCGCCATCGGCGTGTTGTTGAAGAAACGCGTGAAGCGCATCGAAGCGATCGATGCCGACTGGTCGCCGCTGTGGTCGTCCCGCCGCGCGAGCACGATGGATCGGCTTTCGCCGGGTGCGCCGTCGCGGGCTGCACGCACGCGATGGATGAGCCGCACCGGCAGGCTCTGGCCGTTGGCGCAGCGCAGATCGAGGTCGAATGTCTCCGTCTTGGTGGCGCCGGGGGCGGCCTGCACCGATTCGATGAGCGCCATCCCCTCGCCCGCGACCAGTTCGGCGACGGTGAGCGAGCCGGGCGAGAACTGCGTGAGATCGATGCCGAGCCATTCGGCGAGCGTTGCGTTGAGATAGTAGATCTCGCCCTTTCGCCCGGCCGAGAAGAAACCCGCCGGCGCGTGATCGAGATAGTCGATCGCGTGCTGCAGTTCCTTGAAGAACCGCTCCTGGTCCTCTCGCTCCGAAGTAATGTCGGTGATCTGCCAGATCTGCAGTACCTTGGCGCTGTCCTCGAGCGGCAGCAGTCTGGCCTTCAGCCGGTACCAGTGCGCGCCGGAGCCGTTACCCGTCACCGGGCCCAGCGGCTTCAGCAGCCGAAATTCCTCGTAGCCCTCGCGGCCGGAGCGCAGTCCGTTCGTCAGCCGGTAGAGAGCCTCGCCCGATTCCCGATGGCGTGACAGCAAGGCTTCGAGCGTCTGGACCTCCGTCGCCTTCCTTGCACCGGTAATCCGCCCATAGGCGGCGTTGGCGAAGATGATGCGGCCGTTGTCGTCGGTGACCAGCGTGCCTTCCGGCTGGCTCGCCAGAAAGCTGCGGGCGAGCGTATCGGACTGCGACTGTGGCATGACGGCGACGAACCCGATCATCGCCGAGACGAGGAAGAAGATTCCCATCATCGCCAGCACGCCGAGAACGCCGAGGACGAATTCGTTCTCGAGCTGACCCTTGAAGATCACGAAGGCGACGGCGGCGGCGAGCAGCACGACCGCCAGCACGATGATGCGTATGGCCGCACCGGACCGGCTGCCCCGGTCCACCAAGGGCGCCTCGCTGTCGCCGGCCTGCTGCAATCTCGTCATGAACGCCTCGTCGTTACCGCCCTACGACCCGCCGACAGGAGAAGACCGGCAGAATCGGACCTGTATGCCATGTTTAGCAACTTGCGGGGACGGCAAAAAGCTCCGCCCCCACAGTTTGAGGAGTGCCATACACAGGCAATCCCACAGGAAAGCCGTATTTGACGCAGAACATCCGGCCAGTCGGATTGTTCGGGAGCGCGTATCGGAGGGGTGCCGCCTGGCGGTTGCATTGCACTGCCGGCGGTCTTCTGTCACAAAGCGGGAAAAGGAGGGCCGATATGATCGAAGAACTCGTCGCCGCTTACGGCAATCGTTTCCTGGTCGCGGCACTGGGTGTCACCCTGGCGCTCCTGTGCCTCTTCATCGTGCTCTGGCTGCTGCGCAAGCGGGCGCCGTCGCCCTTCCTGCGCGGGGGACGTAACCGCCAGCCGCGCCTGCAGGTCCTCGATGCCGCAGCCGTCGACGCACGCCGCCGCCTGGTGCTGGTGCGCCGAGACAATGTCGAGCATCTCGTCATGATTGGCGGACCGACCGATATCGTCATCGAAAGCGGTATCGGCGACGAGCGCGCCTACCTGTCTGCGACGCCCGTATCGCCGTCGCAGGCCGTCCCGCTCCCCCACGAAGACCGGCCTGCCGACCGTGAACCCGTGGTGATTTCCAAGCCGGCGGCAGCAATCACCGCCCTCCGTCGCGAACCGGAGCTTCCGGCAAATCGCCCCGAGCCGGTCGCCGCACCCGTTCGTCGGGAGCCGACACAGCAACCTGCGGCACCGGCGCCGCTCAAATCAGTCGCAGAGCCTGTCCGCACTGTCACGACGGCCGCGGCGGTCGAACCGGCACTGCGCAGGACGCCGACCGTGCAGGCGGTTCCGGCCGCAGAGGCTGTGCCGCCCGCCGCCCCGCCGAGCCCCGCGCCGATCCAGCCTGCACCGGGTCCCATGCTCGTCAAAGACGATGTCACGATCACGACCGCGCCGGTAACGACGCCCGAACGGCCTGTCCAGGAAATGGCGGCGGCCCCGGGCGCAGTCGAGCAGCAGCCTGAGGCGCCCGCGAACCGTCCGCCCATGACTGCGACCACACCCGTCACGCCTGCCGAACCGCCCGCCGCAGCCGCGGCCCAGCCGGTTGAAGCCGTCGCGTCGGCCGCTCCGGAGCAGGAAGAGGATCTTTCCCTCGCTCCCGCGGAAGCGGCGGACATTCTGGAAGCAGCCCGCGGCCGTGTCATGCCGGAAGTGGCAGAGAGTGCCGCCGCGGAACCGGAACGCGCGCCCGAGCCACAGCCGTCTATGGAAGAGCCCGAGGCGGACGAGGCGCCGAAACAGCGCATACCGAGCGATTTCGAACGGGTTCTCGAAGAAGAGATGGAGCGCCATCTCGCTGCGACTGCAGCATCGACGCCGGCGCCGAATGCCGATATTCAGCCCGCCCCCGCCATCAGGCCCGAACGCCCCGTCGGCGTGCCGCCGATCGTCGGTGCCCCGAAGCCGGCTGCCGCCGGCAACCGCCCCGCCGAGACAGCTGAAGAACCGAGCCTGCAGAAGGAGATTGCCCGAATTTTCGGCGAGATGTCGGCCAGCCGCGACGGCTGACCTTGGTGGCGCGGCGAGAACGCGCTGCCCGCACCTGCAGGAAATGGTGACGCGACAAAAAAGCCCGCTCCGGGGAGCGGGCTTTGAAATCCGGTTATTCGTCCCGGTAGACCTTTTCACGTCGCTCGTGGCGCTCCTGCGCCTCGATCGACAACGTGGCGATCGGCCGGGCATCCAGCCGCTTCAACCCGATCGGCTCACCGGTCTCCTCGCAGTACCCGTAGGTGCCGTCCTCGATACGCTGCAATGCCGCGTCAATCTTGGAGATCAGCTTGCGCTGACGATCACGGGCACGAAGCTCAATGGCACGATCCGTTTCGGATGATGCGCGGTCCGCGAGATCGGGATGGTTGGCACTTTCCTCGGCAAGATGGTCGAGCGTTTCACGGGCTTCACGAAGGATGTCGTTTTTCCAGGCTATGAGCTTTGCGCGGAAGTAGGCCCGTTGGTTCGCGTTCATGAACTCATCGTCTTCCGAGAGCACATAATTGCTAAGATCGATCTTCTCACTCAACGCGATTCTCCTGAAGAACATCTCAATGGGCGGCTGTATATCCTTTCGCTAAAGCGCATTCAAGCCTTACAACCAGCTTTAAACCATTTTTAATTCTGTCATATAATTAAGCTAAATGTCTATTTCTTAAGCACTATTTCCATAAACAAGCTGCTTGCCGCCAGTCGCCGCTTCGCTTCCCCCTACGTGAGGGGGGACTACGGAAGGCCAGTTGACGGCCATCCCTCTGTGAAGCTAGTCAGAGGAGACGCGCAGTCGCAGAAAGCTGAACGGATGACCTCGGTGACGCCCTCCCAAAATCGTATCTACCTGCTGCGGCACGCGAAATCCGGTTGGGCGCAACCGGGGGAGCGCGACTTCGACCGCGCTCTGAACGACGCCGGTCGCGAGGAGGCGGCAAGCGTAGCGGAGCGCGCGATCGAGCGCGGCTACCGCCCGGATCTGATTTTGAGTTCCACGGCGCGGCGCTGCCGTGAAACGGCCGACGCCTTCCGCGGTGCCTATTCGACACGGACCGAGTTCCAGTATCTCGACGAACTCTACAACTGCACCGCCGACACCTATCTGGATATCCTTGCAAACTTCAAGAATTACGGCTCGGTGATGGTGGTCGGGCACAATCCCTCCATCGAGGAAGTGCTGTTCCTGCTCGCCGGCAGCGAGGCAGCCCAGACCGTGGTGCCGGAAGGCTTCCCGACCGCCGGCCTTGCCGTCCTCGACCGCGCGGCCAACGCCGCGTCCCGCAGCCGGCCGTGGGTCCTGATGGACTTCCTGGGCGGCTGAGGTTCTTTCCGCCGCCCGGCGGCGAAAGGCCGCGGATATGCCGCACCTCCCTTTCACCTCGCCTGCCGCGTGCCTATATTTGCGCTCGGCCCGTCTTTCGGACGCGGTGCCGAAACCGGGACGCTGCCGCAGGGATATTCGATTTGCCATCCATGACCTCCTTCGCCGACGAGGCAGCGATCGCCTTCGACAATCTGACAGACCGGGCGTCAAACCTCGTCAACCCGTCGATCCGCCTGGGCGTGACCGGGCTCGCCCGCGCCGGCAAGACGGTGTTCATCTCGTCGCTCATCCACAATCTCCTGCATGGCGGACGCCTGCCGCTTTTCGAACCGTTGCAGTCGGGACGCATCTCTGCGACCAGGCTCGAGCCGCAACCCGACGACGCGGTGCCGCGCTTCCAGTATGAGGATCACATCCGCGCCCTCGTGAAGGACCGAATCTGGCCGGATTCCACCCGTGCGATCTCCGAACTGCGCCTGACGATCGCCTATGAGAGCGCAAGCGGCTGGAACCGCCTCTTCTCTCCCGGACGGCTTGCCGTCGATATCGTCGACTATCCCGGCGAATGGCTCCTCGACCTGCCTCTGCTCGCCCAGGACTACCGCGACTTCAGCGCCGCCACGGTGGGGCTTGCGCGGACCGGCATCCGCGCGGAACTGTCGCGCGAATGGCTGGAACGGACGGCGACCGTCGACGTCGACGCGCCGGCAGACGAGACGCTCGCCCGCGAACTCGCCGAACGGTTCACCGCCTATCTCAGGGCCTGCAAGGCGGACGAACGTTCACTCTCGACGCTGCCGCCAGGGCGTTTCCTGATGCCGGGCGACCTCGACGGATCGCCTGCCCTGACCTTTGCTCCGCTGCCGGTTCTGCCGGACACCCGGGCGCCGAAGGGTTCGCTCCGGGCGATGATGGAGCGCCGCTATGAAGCCTACAAGTCGGTCGTGGTCAAACCCTTCTTCCGTGAACATTTCGCGCGGCTGGACCGGCAGATCGTGCTGGTCGACGCCCTGCAGGCGATCAATCGCGGGCCGGAAGCGGTACAGGATCTCGAACGCGCCCTGACCGACGTGCTCGCCTGTTTCCGTGCGGGTTCGAACTCTTTCCTGACGGCACTGGTGCGCCGGCGCATCGACCGGGTGCTCGTCGCCGCGACCAAGGCCGACCACCTGCACCATGAGAGCCACGACCGCCTGGAAGCGATCACCCGCCGTCTCGTCGACCGGGCAACGACCCGCATCGGTATGACCGGCGCCGGCATCGAGGTGATGGCGATCGCCTCGGTCCGTGCGACCCGTGAAGCGACGGTGAAACAGAACGGCGACGAACTGCCGGTGGTGGTCGGCACGCCGATGGCGGGCGAGACCGTCGGCAAGGAACGCTTCGACGGCAATCGCAAGACAGCGATCTTCCCGGGCGACCTGCCGGCCGATCCCGAACGGTTCTTCCGCAGCGTGGACGATGCGAGCCACGGCGCGTACCTGCCGGAACTCAACATCGTGCGCTTCCGTCCGCCCCACATCGAGGAGACCGGGGGCGGCATCACCCTCTCCGTCCCGCACATACGGCTCGACAGAGCCATGCAGTTCCTGCTCGGGGACAAACTGGCATGACCAAAAGACCGCCGCCGCATACGCCCGACAACGGGCGCCGTCCCGCCGCCTTCGCGGTCGAGCCGCCGGAACAGCCGGCGCGGACGCAAGCGCAACCGCGAACGCCCCGAAGCTTCGATCACGACGTCGCGGTGGTCGCAGAAGCGGACGATCCGTTCCTCGCCACAGACGACCTGTCGGAAATAGCCGACACACCGGTCGCGACGCACCGCCCCCGACGCTTCTCCTTCGCAAAGCTGGCACTCGGCGCCTTTTCGATCCTGATCTCGCTGGCGCTCGGGCTCTGGATCGACAGTCTTCTGAGGGATCTCTTCACCCGTTCCGACTGGCTCGGCTACGCTGCTCTCGCCGTCCTCGCTGTCGGGCTGATAGCGCTTGCCGTCGCGGTCGGCCGCGAAATTCTCGGCGTGTGGCGGCTCGATGCCGTCCAGTCGTTGAAGACGGAGGCCGAAGCGGCCGCAGCTGGCACCCGCCCGCGCGCCGCCCGCGCCATCGTCGACCGTCTCGTCAAGCTCGTCTCCGGGCGCCCGGAGACCGCGCGTGGCCGTGCGACGCTGGAAGCGGCCCGCGACGACGTCATCGACGCACCGCACCTGATCGCGCTTGCCGAACGCGAGCTGCTTGCCCCGCTCGATCTCAAGGCGCGTGCGCTGATCCTCGGAAGCGCCAAGCGTGTTTCGGTCGTGACCGCCGTCAGCCCCCGGGCCGTCGTCGACCTCGCCTATGTCCTTTTCGAAGTCGTCCGCCTGATCCGCGCGATGGCCGAGCTCTATGGCGGCCGCCCCGGCGCCTTCGGCATGATGCGGCTCTTCAGGGACGTCCTCGCCCATCTTGCAGTCACCGGATCGATCGCCGTCGGCGACGGGCTCGCACAGCAGATTCTCGGCCACGGGCTGGCCTCGCGGCTCTCGGCACGGCTCGGCGAAGGGGTTATCAACGGGCTGATGACCGCCCGCATCGGCATCGCCGCCATGGATCTCTGCCGGCCCCTGCCGTTCAGGGCTCTGAAACGTCCCGGCATCGGCGACTTCGTCACCGATCTTGCTCCCCGCTTGACTTCGGCTCCCGGCGTCCGCAAGGAATAGCCGGACGGTTTCCGATTCATCTTTCCTGCAACAGGGTAAACGGCCCGCGGCCGCGGAAACCAAGCGTTAACCATTCTCGCGTTAGATGTCAGACGGGTCCTTCGTTGCTCGTGCCAGGGTGAACCGATGTCGTTTCGTTCTTTGTCCTTTGTCGGCTCTCTCGCCGCTCTCACGGTGGCCGCCACGGTTCTGTCCGCGGAAGCCGCATCCCGCGACAAGCGCTTCTTCGATTCGGTTTCGGGGATTTGGAAAGGGCCAGGCGAGATCGTTGCCGGCAAATACAAGGGCACCAAATTCACCTGCAACCTGACCGGCATCTCGTCGAGCGGCCAAACCGGCCTCAAGCTCGACGGCACCTGCCGCGTCGGCGTGTTCTCGCAGCCCATGAGCGCGGTCATCACGCAGGTCGGCAACACCTATCAGGGCAAGTTCCTCGATGGCGCCGACGGCAAGGGGCTCGACATCGTTTCCGGCACTGTCAGCGGCGACAAGGTCGTCATGGGCATCAACCGCGCCAAGCTGAACGGCGCCATGGTCGCCCGCGTCCAGAACGAGACGGCGATGAACATCACCATCTCGGTCAAGGTCGAGGATCGCATGATCCCCGTCATCGGCCTTTCGCTCAATCGCGAAATGGATGCCGACGCCTCCGCCTCCCTCAAGAAGTAGTTAGCGCCACCATTCGCCGTCGTCGCTGGCAGTCGTGATCCCGGTCCGGTCGCTCTCCTTGAGCCATGCCGCGACGGAACGTCCGTAGACGACCATCGAAGCCGCGATGTCGGCAAGCGGCATCAGCACGAAGGCTCGCTCGGTCATGCGCGGATGCGGGACTTCGAGCCGCTCCGTGCGGGATTCGAGCCCGTCATAGGTCAGCACGTCCATGTCGATCGTCCGCGGTCCCCAGCGCTCGATCCGCACCCGCTTCATGTCCCGCTCGATATCGAGGCAAGCGTCGAGCAAGGCCTCCGGCGAAAGCCGCGTCTCGACCGCTGCACAGGCATTATAGAAGTCCGCCTGGTCGGTCTTGCCCCAGGGCGGCGTGCGATAGAGCCGCGAGACCGCGACCACGCGGCAATCGTCACGGGCATCGAGCCTCTGCAGCGCAGCCGCCATGGCCGCCACCGGATCGCCAATATTGCCACCGAGCCCGAGGGTCGCCCGGTGCCATTCCTGCTGATCGCTCATGCTCACCGTTCCCCCGCCTTCACCTGCCGTTCCGCCTCCAGAATGGCATCGGTGACGGCGAGCATGTCCCTGTTGATCGCGACATTATGGACGCGGAAAACGGCTGCCCCCTTCATCCTCAGCAGCACGGTCGTCGCCGCGGTCGCCGGATCACGCTCCGGCGTACTGCGGCCGGTGATCGTCCCGAGGAACCGCTTGCGGGAGGTACCGACGAGAAGCGGCAGGCCGAAAGCCTTCAGTTCGTCGAGGCGAGCCATGAGTTCGACATTCTCCGCTTCGGTTTCCTTGGCGAACCCGAATCCCGGATCAAGAACGATCGCGCCGCGGGCGATGCCGGCGGCCTCGGCGATCTCCAGCGAGCGATTGAGGAAAGCGAACTGATCCTCGATCATGTCCGGGAGCTTCTCGCGACCGCGTCCCGTATGCATGATGCAGAGCCCTGCCCCCGTGTCCGCCGCCACCTTTGCGATATCCGGCTCCCGCTGCAGTCCGTGCACGTCGTTGACGATGTGCGCACCGGCGGCGATCGCGAGCCGCGCCGTCTCCGCACGGTAGGTGTCGACCGAAATCAGCGCGTCACTCTCCCGCACGAGCCGCTCGATCACCGGGAGAATGCGGTCCTGCTCCTCCGCGGGCGAGACTTCGGCAGCACCGGGCCGGGTGGACTCGCCGCCGATGTCGAGAATGTCCGCCCCCTCTTCCAGGCATTGCAGCGCATGGGCGACCGCGCTCTCGGCGCCGAAATGCTGGCCGCCATCGGAAAAGGAGTCGGGCGTGACGTTGACGATGGCCATAAGCCGCCCGCGCGCGAGATCGAGGCGCCGCCCGTGGGCGAGAAGCCAGTCCGTCCTGTCTGCCTGAACTGTCACGGCAAATCCTCCCGAAGCGAAAAAAGATACCTATCTGATATTGCACTTGCCGGGGCTATGCCCCAAGGTCCTATCGAATACAACATAGCGGATATCCAGCATGAAGATTGCGCGCCGCCTCCGGTATCTCGTTTCCGCCGCGGCAATCCTCGCTCTCCTGGGCAGCCAGGCGACCGCCGAGACGATCGTCCACAAGACGGTCAGCTATTTCCAGATCGGCGGCACCACCGCCCAGGATCTCGACCGCGAACTGGAGCGGCGCGGTCCGTACACGATGTCCACCGGCGCCCGCCATCCCGGCGCAACCCGCATCCGTTTCGGCGGTGACGTGACCTATGTCGAGTCCGGCGGCCGCTGCCGCGTCGGCTCCGCCAAGGTGACGCTGAAGACGCAGCTCGTGCTCCCCAAATGGAAGAACCGCAAGCGGGCCGGAAAAGATCTCGCATTGATCTGGGACTCGCTGTCCAGCGATATTCGCCGACACGAGGAACGGCACGCCGAGATCGCACGCCAGTACGCCCGCAAGCTGGAGACCAGCCTCAAGGGGCTCCGCCCACACCGCGATTGCCTGGCCATGGAGATCAAGGTCGCCGAAACCACCGGCCGGATCATTGATGCGCACGACAAGGATCAGATGCGCTTCGACCGCATCGAGGCAGCGAATTTCGAAAATCGAATGATTCGCATCCTCAACTACCGATCGAAACGAAATCCCTGACGTTTTCCGCCGTCGCCCCGTTCCACCGCTGATAAAATCACAGCTTTTCCCCTTCAAACTTGAGTGGAACTGACGTTCTGCCCTGTGAATAACCAGCTATTTCTAGCAGTAGAACTTGCTAAAGAACGGAATTATACGTGTGATTAAAGAGAGTTCATCCGGCCGTAGCCGGATCTGTCAGGTTCTCCCCGGCGCATCTTCGGGTAGCAGGTGTCTCCTCCCTCGCCTGTTGGCGGTGCGCCCCCCTCGCCTCGCTCCTCGATGAGCGAGGCTTTTTTTTGCGTTCAGCCCTGACGCTCCGGAACCTTCACCACCAGACCATCCAGCGCCGGCGTTACCTTGATCTGGCAGGAGAGGCGCGAGTTCGGCTGCACGTCGACGGCGAAGTCGAGCATGTCCTCTTCCATGGCCGAAGGTGCTCCGACCGCATCGGTCCACGCCTCGTCGACATAGACATGACAGGTTGCGCAGGCGCACGCGCCACCGCATTCAGCCTCGATACCCGGCACGGAGTTGCGGACCGCGTTCTCCATCACGGTGGAGCCATCGGCGGCGTCGATCTCGAAACGTGTGCCGTCGAACGCGATGATGTTCAGCTTGGTCATGAGGGCATCCAGAAAGGCTATTGAAAGACGGCCGAAGTCATTCACGAAAAAATCCGGGCCGTCAACATTTTCGCCCACCAGAAGAGCCGGCATCACGGGACTGTGTGTCGCACCCGGAAAATGGGGGCGTCGGCTCTCATGCGCAGTGTCCTCAACGGCAGAGGCCGGAGACGAAATTCTCCGCTTCGATGACGCGGGAATGGACGGATTCGATCGCATCGGGATCCGTTCCGTTTCTCTCGACTGCTTCGGCGCTCGCCGAAAGCGCAAACGCGCCGACAGCGAGGGCGGCCGCCCTCAGCCTTGCCGCAGCCGTCCTGTTGGCGGCCGCATCGCCACCCGGCACCAGCGACCGCAGGCATTGCCGCATTTGTCCGACAAAGGTCTGCAGGATCTCCATTTCGGCCGCGCGGTCGGCGCGCGTCCTCGCCGCCAGATAGACGAGGTCGACGGGTCTCGCACGCCACCGAGAGCGTCCCGCACCCTGTCCTTCTTCCGAAGGAAGTTCCGATATCTCTGCACCTGCACTTGCCATGACGGCAATCTCCCTTGCTTACACCCGGCACTGATCCTTGGTTGAAATCCGCCGCTAACTGCTTAAGTCGCCGCTCGTTCGACGGGAAAACTTGCCGCTATGGTTAACAGTCCCTAAATAGCCGGCATTGCAGGCTTTTCGCGGGCACGATCTGTAAAATATCTGTTAACAACAACCGGCTCTCCCGGGGATGCCGGGACCGGTTAATTGTAACGCATACCCGAATGTGTCACTACGATACGGATATGAGGGGCATAGGCTGCAAAGCTTTGCCCGGAGGTCGGATGATGATAAGGAAGCTTTTCATCGACGCTTGAAGAAGCGGGCATTCCGGCCTTGTTTGCAAGGGGATTTCCCGTGGCGTGGCGGCAGCGGGAAGGTCCCGAGTTCGGCCGATAGGCGGTCCCGAGCATTGTTGCGAGGGTAAGGCGACCAGATCGGCCCGGTATGCGTAGCGAGGCGTAACCCTATGGCGAACAAGAAGACCAACGAGTCGATTGACGAAAGCGCCTTTCAGGCTCTCGAAGCGGCACTGCGGATCGATTTCGACGAGGAAGAAGTCTCGTCGCCGCAGCCTGCCAAGGCGCCTGACGCTCGGGAGAGCAAAGTGTCCGGCAAGCCCCAGCAGCGGCCCAACTCCGCCCGGAAGGCGGCACGTTCGGCGGAATTCGGTTCCGAAACAGCACCGAGATCGCCGGTCTTCGAACCGGCCAACGATGCCTCGCGTCGCAGCCCGACGATGATCATGAAATCGCTCGAAGGCGCGTCCATGCGCGCGGCCTTGCGCAATGCGGCGATCGTTTCGGCCGTCTGGGTGGTGGGAGCCCTCGGCGTGGCGCAACTTCTCTACGGCGAGCAGATCTGGAACGCCGCCGGAGCGACGGCTGTCCCCGGCCTCGTTGCAATCTTCCTCGGCACGGTCATCCCCGTCCTGCTCATCTTCGCCTTCTCGATCATGATGGCGCGCGCCCGCGACCTGCGCAACGCTGCCCGCTCGATGGCGGAGGTCGCCCTTCGCCTTTCCGAGCCGGAAACGATCGCCTCCGAACGCATCATGACGGTTGGCCAGGCCGTCCGCCGGGAAGTCTCGGCGATGAACGAGGGCATCGAAAGGACGATCGCGCGGGCGACCGAGCTCGAAACGCTCGTCCACTCCGAAGTGACCGCGCTCGAGCGCAGCTACACCGACAACGAACTGCGCGTGCGCGGCCTCGTGCAGGAATTGAGCGCTGAGCGCGACGCGATCGTCAATCACGCCGAACGCATCCGCAGTTCGATCGTCGGCGCTCATGAACAGCTGAAGGAAGAGCTGTCGCTGGCGACCGAGGAGATCTCCGTCCGGCTCGCGACCTCCGGCGAAGCCTTCGCGTCGCTCATCGACACCCGCGCCGCCGCGCTCATGGAAAAGTCCGACGCGGCAGCGACGTCGCTCGGCACGCTTCTTTCGAACAAGACGGAAAATCTCGTCCAGACGCTTTCTGCTTCCGGCATTTCGCTTGCCAGCGAATTCGACACGCGCCTGCAGCAACTGACCAGCACGCTCACACAGCGCGGCCAGGACCTGCTCGGCGAATTCGAGACCCGTGCCTCGTCGCTCGACACCAACACCGAGAAGCTGAACGCCGCTCTCAACGAACGCGCCCGCCAGCTCAATGAAACACTGGTCGAACGCACCCGCGAGATCGCCGAGAGCCTGACGAACGGTGAGCTTGGCATCACCGGCTCGCTCGACGAAGTTCTCGGCAAGCTCAACACCACCCTCGACGAGAAGGGTGCGAGCTTCCGCCGGAGCCTGCAGTCCAGCGCCGACGACGCGATCGTCGACCTCGACCTGCGTTCGGGCCTTTTCGAGGACCGCCTGCAGGCGACCGTCGGCCAGATCAACGCCGCATTCGACGAACGCGTCGCGGAATTCGCGAGCGCCTTCGACCAGCGCACCGGCAGTCTCGACAGCAAGCTCATGGAGAGCCTCGCACGAATCAACGAGACCGTCAGCGGCGGCACCGATGCGATCGACGGTATTCTCAATTCCAGCATCGAGCGCCTCGGCTCGACCCTGACCGATCAGTCCTTCGCGCTCGCGACAGCCATCGGCACGGGTCAGGAGTTGATGGACGACGCTCTCGCCGGCCGCGCCAAGGAAATCGCCGATGCGCTGGCCAGCAAGGCCCAGGCGCTCGACGAGACGCTCAAGGCGGCCCAGACCCGGATCGATGCGATCATGGAAGAACGCAGCGGCGCGCTCTACAACGCGCTCGCCTCGAACCAGACGCGTTTTGAGGACACGCTTTCGAGCCGCACCGAATCCGTCATCAATGCGCTCGCCGGCAACCAGGATCGCTTTGCAGAAACCTTGGAAACCCGCAGCCGCGAGATTGCCGAGGTTCTCTCGGAAGGACAGCAGCGCCTCGACCAGGTGCTCGACGGCCGTGCGGAAGCAATGATGGGTGCGATTTCCGGTACCGAGGACCGTCTGGCCTCTACACTGGAGGACAAGACGCACCAGATCGCGGCAGCCCTCTCGCTGGGACAGCAGCGGCTGGACCAGACGCTCGATGGTCGCGCCGAAGCACTCGTCGAGACGATCTCCGGAACAGAAAACCGCCTCACCTCCACGCTGGAGGACAAGACGCACCAGATCGCCGCAGCCCTCTCGGAAGGCCATCTGCGTCTCGACCAGACGCTCTCCGGTCGTGCGGACGCCATCGTCAGCGCGATCTCCGGCACGGAAGAGCGCCTGTCCGGCGTTCTCGACCGGAAAGCATCCGCCATCGTGGACGCCGTGGCCGACGCCGACCGGCAGATCGAAGCGACCTTTGCCGACAAGGCGGAGGCCATCCGCAGCGCCTATGTCGACAACCAGCAGCGGCTCGAGGAATCCCTCGTCCGCCACGCCGAACGCCTGTCCTCTACCCTCGACGGAGGCAGCAGCCGTGTCGAGCGGGCGATCGAGGACGGTGCTTCCCGCATCTCCGACAGCGTCGCCGCCGGCGTGGTTCGCCTCGACGGTTCGCTCGGCGAGAACCACGACCGCATTCGCGCGACCCTCGAAGACCGCACCAACGCGATCAATCTCACGCTGAGCGAGGCCCGCGAGCAGCTCGAGAATACGCTCGCCGAACAAGGCACCTCCTTCGGCGCCTCCATTGCAGCCAGCACCGGCATGCTCGAAATGTCGCTGGAGGAGCAGGAAGCCTCCCTGCGCCGCACCATCGATGAAAGCGGCAAGGCGCTCGAAGAGCGGCTCCGCGGGACGGCAGGATCAATCGCGGGCCAGTTCAGCGAAGCGGCCGGCGAGATCACCAGGACGGCCGCCGACTTCTCCGACCGCGTCGAACGCTCGGTCGGTGGCATGACAACCCGTCTCGACGAGACGAGCAGCAAGATCGAGACCAGCCTCGGCACGCTCGAGGACCGCATCCGCGACGGCCTCGACGGTGTCGACAGCCGCGTCGGCGACGCCGGCGAGAAATTCGCTGCACGCCTCTCCGAAAAGATCGGCGACATGGAGCGGGTCGGCTCGCAGGCCGCCGAACGCGTGTCGCGCGTTCTGGAGGAAGGCACCAGCCGCGTGGCCGAATCCTTCGATAGCCGCACCGCCATCATCGACGACCGCCTGTCGACCATGGACCGCGCGCTGAATATCGGCCTCGATGCCGTCAACAGGACGATCGAGGGCAAGGCGGCCGGCCTTGCCGCCGCCCTCCGCAGCGCCGTCGGCGAGGCTGCCCAGACACTCGACACGGAAGCCATGCGTTCGGTCGAACTGCTGAACCGCTCCGGCGCCGATTTCGCCGACCGGATCGGGGCACGCAGCGCCGAGTTCAGCCGTGCGGTCGAAGAACGCTCGGAAGACCTCGCAAGCCGTATCGAAGAGACCCAGAACCGTCTGGCAGGACAGGCCGCGTCGGTCGCCCGCACCTTCTCCGAGGCCGGCGACGCGATCGCCGGCAAGATTGCGGAAGCCGAAGCGATCGTCGACACGCGGATCGCTTCGCTCGCCGGTACGCTCGCCGATGCCGGCAGCACGCTGGAAGCGCGCGCCGCCGCAATCCGTGAAGCCCTCGCCGGCAACACCGAAGAGCTCGCGACCACCATGGACTCGGTCGAGAAGGCGCTGGACGCACGCGGGAACGCAATCCGCACCGTTCTAGACGAGCGGACCCGCGAACTGAATTCGATGCTGGCCGGCCGTTCTGCCGAACTGTCACGGATCATCGACGAGAAGGCCCTGCCGGTCATCGCCGGCTATGCCGAAACGGGACGCGTCGCCGCCGAGCGGATCACCGAGGCCGCGCGCGAAAGCGCCGAACGGCTGCGTGCCGAAAACGGTGCAGTCCTCGACGCCCTGACCGATCGCGCAGAGCATGCCGCCCAGGCGCTCGGCGCCGTCGAGGCAAGCCTTGCCGAAAAGGCCGGCACGCTCATCGAGCGGCTTGCCGAGAGCAATTCCGGTCTCACGGAAATGGTCGAGCAGGCAGCGTCGAACATCGCCGCCGCCGACGAGCGCTTCGGCCAGACGACGGCACGTTTTGCGGACACGACGGCGCAGGCCGCCGACCTCCTGCAGACCTCGGGCCGCCTTCTCGAAGGCAAGCTCGAAAAGCTCGCCTCCGTCTCCGACCAGACCTTGTCGCAGGTCTCTTCGATCGTTGGCCGCTTCGGTGAGCACTCCAAGGTGCTGAGCCAGGCCTCCGAGCTTCTCGGTGCGGCGCAGTCGAACCTCGTCGGCACACTGGAGGAACGCCAGCAGTCGCTGCGCGACCTCGCAGTCGGTCTGGTCAAGCGTTCGGAAGAGATCGAGACGACGATGCGTGGCCTCGGCTCCATGGTCGAGTCCGCCTTCGAGCGCGCCGAACAGCGCTCCGGCCAGGTTGCAGGCAATCTGCGTCAGAGCATCCAGTCCTCCTTTGTCGACGTCGGCAAGATCCTGTCCGACACCGAAAAGCGGGCCCAGTCGACCGCCACAAACATGCGCGATGCGCTGCTTTCGGCCGGCGAGGAGGCCAACAGGTCGATCGAGAAGACGCTGTCGGAGGCCGAGCAGCGCTCCGGCGCGCTTGCCGATCGCCTGCGCGGCGGCCTCTCCGCCTCGCTCGGAGATGTCGAGCGGTTGCTCGGCGAAGCCGGCCGCAAGTCCGACGGCGCCGCCAACCACCTGCGGGAAGTCATGCGCGAGGCGGTCGAGGATGCGGTTGGCCGCTTCTCCGGCGCCACCGACGAGATCCGTCGTTCGGCCCAGGAGATCCGCAAGGAACTCGATGCGACCCGCGGCGAGCTGAAGCGCGGTGCCTTCGATCTTCCGGAAGAAGCCAAGGAAAGCGCGGCTGCGATGCGCCGCGCGGTCGCCGAACAGATCAAGGCGCTGCAGGATATTTCGCAGCTCGTCGGTCGCTCCACGCAACAGTTGGAGATCGCCGAACCCGTCGCCCGCAAGCCGGTTGAGACCCGTCCTGCCGAACCGCCGCGGAAGGCCGTCGCTCCGGCTCCCGCCGTGGTTCCCGGCCCGCAGCCGGTACCGGCCCGGCCGGTCGAGACCCCGGCCCTTCGTGGCAGCTTCGGGCTCGAGCAGAAGGCCGCCGTGTCGACGACGCCGGCACGACAAGAGACTGGCGGCTGGATCAGCGACCTGCTTCGTGGCGCCTCGCGCGACGAACAGGAGCCGAACGCTGCGCAGGCCCGTTCCGCCCAGCCCAAGGCGACCGAGCCTGCCCCGCGGGCCGCCGATAGCCGCAATCCGCGCCACATGGTGGAATCGCTGAACTCGCTTTCGGTCGACATCGCTCGTGCGATCGACCACGACGCCTCGGTGGAACTGTGGCGGCGCTACCAGCGCGGCGAGCGCGACGTCTTCACCCGTCGGCTCTATACGCTGAAGGGGCAGCAGACCTTCGACGAGATCAAGCGCAAGTACGACCGCGAGCCGGAATTCCGCGTCGCCGTCGACCGCTACATCGCCGATTTCGAGAAGCTGCTCGCAGACGTCGCCCGCACCGATCGCGACAAGACGGTGACGCAATCCTACCTGACCTCGGATACCGGCAAGGTCTACACGATGCTCGCCCACGCCGCCGGCCGTTTCGGCTGAGCGGCACGAGGACGCGACAAAAGAAGAGCCCCGGAACGGTGATTGCCGTTCCGGGGCTTTTTCGTTGAGACAGAACGCAAGGATCAGAGCAGCGTCAGCGTCCAGGTGACCATCTCGCCGGTGACGACGGCAAAGGCGCGGTCGAGCGCGCGGACATAGGACGTACTCGACGCCCCCACAGCAGGAGCACTGGCGGAAAACACCCTCTGCGCCCTGACCGTGCCGTTGCGATCATCAACCAGCTTCAGGGAAATCTCGACCACCGCGCGGTCGCTGCCGGTCGTGTCGATCTCGAAGGCGCGGATATCGCTGACGAGCTGATAGTCGATCGCGAGCCCCTGCCCCGGCTTGCCGACGCCGCCGATCCGGCCGGTATTCTCGAAGGCCTCGACGAGTTTCGACTGAACCATGCGCGGCAGCCTGTCGCTCCACTGCGATTTGGCGAGATACTGGATCTCGGAAGGCGAGACCCGGACCATGATCTGTTCGCTGTCCAGAGCCTTCAGGGCGGAAGGATCGGCAATCAGGATCTGGCGCTTCTTCGCCTGCGCCTTCGTCTCGACGTTGGCCGCCACCGTGAGATCGAACGTGTCGTTTTTCGCCGGCGCCGTTCCACAGCCGGCGAGCCCCGCCCCCATCAGAGGCAGAAGCGCCACGCCCCACAGGAGGCGCCGTCTGCGCAAATCGAATTCCGATTCTCCCATGCCCACCTTGTCCCTTCCGGCCTCCGGACCGTCAGCGCCGAGTCCGCCCGTCGTATTGCTTGACCGTTTCCCCGCCGAAAAGCAACCTCTGCGGGTTCTTGTCGAAGTTGTTGATTGCGTCGTCGAGCCCGCGAACGGTCTGGCGCGTATCGTCGACGAGCGCCTGGATATCGCGAAGCCCGGTGTTCGAGAAGCGCGCGAAATTGTCCGCAATCGGCCCGATCCGGGTGTTCAGGTTGTCCGCCGCGTTGCGGATGGAAACCAGCGTCTTGCGCGCCTCGACGCTCAGCGAGTCCGCCTCGCCCGAGCCGAGGAAGGCGTCGACCTTCTTCAGAATGCCGTCGAGCTGGTCAGAGGCGTTGTTGAGCTTGTTTCCGAGCTGCGTGAAATCGGTGATCGCCTGGTCGATGTCCGGCTGGCGGGCGGTGATCTTTTCGCTGAACTGTTGGAAGTTGGCGACGGCGGCACGTGCATCCGCTGAGGCGACGGATACGTCGTCCACCACCTTGGAAACCTTCTGCCTGTCGACGGCCTCGACGAGCTCGCGCACGTGGGCGAGCGTCTCCTCGGCGGAGACCCCGAACTTCTGGAAGGTCTCGGCGGTCTCCTTGAAGCTGTCGATCGCCGGCCCGACCTTGTCGGCCGTCTCGGCGAGGCTGCCGGTGAACTTCTCCGTATTGGCGAGAATCCTGTCGATCTTTTCCGAATTCAGTGCCCGGAACAGGTCCTCCGCGGCCGCGAGTGTGGAATCGAGCCGTCCGGAGAGACCCGATACCGAATCCGAGAGGGCGCTCACGCTCTTCAGGAACTTGTCGATGCCGTCCGCATTGTCGGCGAGCGACTTGGAGAAGGTCTCGGCATTCTTGATCGTGTTGGTGAGAGGCCCGCGAGCATCGTTGACGAAGCCCTGGAACTGTCCGATCGCGTCGTCGGCGCGCTTCAGGATCTTGTCCGCCGTCGAGAGCAGGTTGGTCACGCTCGACTGCTCCGCCACCAGCACCGCCGGTTCGCCGGTCGAAAGCTCCCGCTGCAGGATGTTCTCGCCGCCCGCTTCGGTCCCGAGAGCTCGATATAGGCCGCTCCCGTGAGGCCCTGGATTTCGAGAACGGCCTTGGTCGATTGCGTCACCGGCGCGTCCGCCTGGACCTCGGTGTTGGCGATCGAGAACTTCGGGTCGTCCTGGTCGATCACAAGGCTGCGCACCGTGCCGACAGCAATGCCGTTGAAGCGCACCGGCGAGCCGATGCTCAGACCATTGGCGGACCCCGGTATCTTGATCGTCAGCGCGGCAACCGGACCACCCCTGCCGTATTCGGCCATCCAGTAGACGAATCCGAATGCGGCGGCGATGACGAAAACCGTGAAAAAACCGACGATTGCGTAATTGGCTCTGGTTTCCATGGAGACCTGTCACTTCACCGGATTGTCGCCGGAATGTCCCGGCCGTGGGATGGATCGAGCCCGCTTGCCCCTGAAATAGGTTTTCACCCATTCGTCGTCGCAGGCGAGCATATCGTCTAACGTTCCCTCGACCAAGACCCGCTTCTGCCCGAGCACCGCGATGCGGTCGCACACAGAAAACAGACTGTCGAGGTCGTGCGTCACCATGTAGACGGTGAGCCCCAGCGTATCGCGAAGCTGGGCGATCAGTTCATCGAACTCCGCCGCCCCGATCGGGTCGAGGCCGGAGGTCGGCTCGTCGAGGAAGACGAGGTCGGGATCGAGCGCCAGGGCGCGGGCCAGTGCCGCGCGCTTGGTCATCCCGCCGGAAAGCTCGGAGGGATACTTGTCGGCGGCATCGCGATCGAGGCCGACCAGACTGATCTTGAGATAGGCGAGCTCGTCCATCAGCCACTGCGGCAGGTCGAGATATTCGCGCATCGGAAGCTGGATGTTCTCCTTGACGGTGAGCGCCGAGAACAGCGCGCCGTGCTGGAAGAGCACGCCGAGACGGGTGTCGAGGTTCATCCGTTCCGTTTCGCTGACCCTGTCGTAGTCGGCGCCGAGAATGCGGATGCTGCCGGCGCGCCGCGGCAGCAGCCGCAGCACGGTGCGCATAAGAACCGACTTGCCCACGCCGGAGGCCCCGACAAATCCGAGGATTTCGCCGCGATAGACGTCGAGATCGAGATTGTCGAGGACGATGTTGTCGCCGAAGCCGACGGTAAGGCCGCGGACCGACAGGACCGTTTCCCTCTCCTGCGTTGCCGGTGCTGCGGAGGCTTCGTTCATCGTGCCCCCGTCAGAAGTCGATTGCGGCGTAGAACATGGCGAAGAGCCCGTCCACGAGGATGACGACGAAGATCGACTTCACGACGGATGTCGTGACGTGGCGACCGAGCGACTCGGCGCTGCCGCCGACTTTCATGCCCTCGACCGCCGAGACGATGCCGATGATCAGCGCCATGAACGGCGCCTTGATCATGCCGGAGGCGAGAGTCGAATAATCGATCGCCTCGTTGAGCCGGGTCGTGAACACGTCGAAGGTGATTCCGGAATAGCCCCAGGCGACGAGAGCCGCGCCATAGAGCGCCGCAAAATTGGCGACGACGGTCAGAAGCGGCAGCGCGACAACCAGCGCGACCAGCCGCGGAAAGACGAGGACGCCCACCGGATTGAGACCGATGACCTTCAGTGCGTCTATCTCTTCCCGCATCTTCATCGAGCCGATTTCGGCGGTGATTGCACTTCCCGAACGGCCGGCGATCATGATCGCCGTCAAGAGCACGCCGATCTCGCGCAGCTGCAGAATACCGACAAGGTCGACCACGAAAATCTCGGCCCCGAAATAGCGCAGCTGAAACGCCCCCTGCTGGGCGATGATGGCGCCGATCAGAAAGGACATCAACACGATGATCGGAACGGCCCGTACCCCCATGTGGTCGAGCTGGTTGACCACGGAAGCCGGCGACACGCCCGAGCCGCGGCCGAGCTTCATCTGTGCGCCACGCACCGCCGAGCCGAGGACGTACATCATCGCCACGGTATCCTGCCAGAGATGCGCCATCATAACACCGACAGGCCCGAAGACCCGGATGAACAGCGCTTCCTTCTTGTCGTCGTGATGCGGGGCTTCGACCGTCTCGGGCAGCGCCCGGATGAGCTCCTGCATGCCGGCCGTGCCACCCGTCAGACTGACCGTGCTGCCGCTGGCCTCGCGACCGGTGACGATGCGCCGGACGAGCCAGGCGCCCGCGGTGTCCATCCCGTCGATGCCCGAGAGATCGAGTTCGACCGGCGCACCTCCGTCGGAGCCCAGGCGCTCGATGCTTGGCAACACATCGGCGATCGTATTGTTGCGCCAGGTGCCAGACAGCATCAGCCGCCGCCCGCCGTCCGGCAGGCTGCCTTCTTCGATTGCAGCGGTTCCTGAATGATCCTTCAAGATCAGAGGTTTCTCACAGGCTGAGTTTCTCGCGCGACGATTCGCAACTGCAACGGGCTTACACCAGATGAGCCGGCAGTATAACGGTACGTGCCGTCATTGGAATCCATGTTGCGGAGTTTGGCAGCCTGCGTAGCCCCGAAACCACATCTTTGTCGGATATTCAGGCCAGTCAGGCGCCGGTCGAGGGCACCAGAGCCGCTTCGGCGTCCGTTTCGGCGGGCTTTGCCACCCGGATCGGGACCGTCAGCGGGCTCGTCGCCTGGGTTATTCCCTTGGCCTTCGGTGACTGGATCGGCTGATTCCAGGAAATGAGTTCGAAACGGCCATCGTGATGCTCGGCAATCGCCGTGCAGCTTTCCACCCAGTCTCCGGTGTTGATGTAACGGATGCCATCGATTTCTTCCATCACAGCATGGTGGATATGGCCGCAGATCACGCCGTCGACTCCGTTGCGGCGCGCCTCCTCGACGACGACGTTCTGGAATTCGCCGATGAAGTTCACCGCCTGCTTCACCTGGAGTTTCGCCCAGGCGGAAAACGACCAGTAAGGCATGCCGAGACGGCGACGTACGGCCGCCAGCAAAACGTTCAGCGCGATCGCCGTGTCGTATGCCCAGTCGCCGAGATAGGCGAGAAGACGGGCGTTGCGCACCACGACGTCGAACTCGTCACCATGGAGAACCAGGTATTTCTTGCCATCCGCCGCCTCGTGGATGATGCGCTCCGCCACCTCGATTCCGCCGAAATGGCTGCCGGGGAAGCCGCGCAGGAATTCGTCGTGGTTGCCGGGGATGTAGATGATCCGCGTCCCCTTGCGGGCCTTGCGCAGCAGCTTCTGCACCACGTCATTGCAGTCCTGCGGCCAGTACCAGCTGCGCTTCAGCCGCCATCCGTCGACGATATCGCCCACGAGTACGATCGTCTCGGCCTCGTGATAGCGCAGGAAGTCGATCAGGAAATCCGCCTTCGCGGCCTTCGAACCGAGATGCACGTCCGAAATGAAGAGCGTCCTGAAGTGGCGGGTATCCGCGTGTGCACTCACGAGGGTCATCCTCTGGTATTGGCGTTCTCAGCCTCTAAAACCAGAGTCTTGTTTCAGCTTGATGACATGCGCGGGGATCGCCGCGACCACGGATCATTCAGTCGGAAAGCGGCGGCAGCTTCTGCGTTGCAACGGCCCTCGCCTCCTGGCGGTCCACCCCGAGCGCCACCAGCAGCAACTCGGCAGCCTCACTGCCGGCCTCCCGCCAGGCCCTGTGTCCCTCCTGGACGAGAAGCATGGCCGCAAGCGTCGTACCACCGATCATTGCCACCACCGAGGTGACCTGTTCCCGCGGTACGATGTAGCGGCCCTGCTCCACGCCCTTGAGGATGTCCTCTGTCGAGGAACTGGTGAGCAATCCCTGCAGCGCCCTGTTGGTGAGACTGAAACGGACGAGGAACCGGCCCCAGTGCGGTTCCTCATGGGCGCGGCGAATGAAAAGCCGAACCCCGCAGGACAATCGCAAGGCGGGATCGGTGAGCCCGGCCATGCTCGCCACCACCCGTTCCTGCATCTCCCGCGCGAGGTCACCGGCGATGTCCTCGAAGAGGGCACCGGGATCGGGGATCGTGTTGTAGACCGTGCCGCGCGCGACACCGGCCTCGTCCGCCAGCTCGCTGATGGTGACCCGATCACCACCCTTCCTGGCAAAGAGACAGATCGCCGCGTCGCGGATCCGGGTTCTGATACTCAAGGCGCATTTCCTTTCGACGCACTCCGGCTCCCGTAAAATTGCAGGAATTCCGGCTGCGTCAATTCATCTCGATCTTTCTACCGCATTGCCGTTGAAATTTGAACACTCATGTTCAATATAAGACTTGTAAGTTCATTCAACGGCGCGCGGATCCCCGCGATGACCGCCCTCAGGAGCCAAGAACATGAAAAAGATCGTCCTCGCCACGCTCGTCGCCGCGGCCCTCGCCGGTTGCTCACAGACTACCGGCTCGATCGACAAGGCCGACGCCTGCCAGCAGACGGCCGACGGCAAGTGCACCACCTTGAAATACGGCGTGCACGCCACCTCGCTTCCGCCGCTTTTCACGCCGGGCGTCTGAGAAGCGACGGAGAGGTGCCGGAGAGCGTCCGAAGATACTTCCCCCGAGGACTTTTCGTGTATTCAGGAGTCTCGACTTTAGAGACATATGTTAGTGGGCACGATGAATTCTCAGGACAAGACGAAGCCGCAACCGGCGTCCGGCGACCTCGACGAGCAGGCACTCTTCTACCATCGCTATCCGAGACCGGGGAAACTCGAAATCCAGGCGACCAAGCCGCTGGGCAACCAGCGCGACCTGGCACTCGCCTATTCCCCGGGTGTGGCAGCGCCCTGCCTCGCCATCCGTGACGAGCCCGACACCGCCTTCGACTATACCGCGCGCGGCAATCTTGTCGCTGTGGTCTCGAACGGTACCGCGGTGCTCGGGCTCGGCAATATCGGCCCGCTCGCCTCGAAGCCGGTGATGGAAGGCAAGGCCGTCCTCTTCAAGAAGTTCGCCGGCATCGACGTCTTCGACATCGAGATCAGCGCCCCGGCGGTCGACGAGATGGTCTCGACGATCTCCGCGCTCGAGCCCACCTTCGGCGGCATCAACCTCGAGGACATCAAGTCGCCGGAATGCTTCGAAGTGGAGCAGCAGCTCCGCGAAAAGATGTCCATTCCCGTCTTCCACGACGACCAGCACGGTACCGCGATTATCGTGGCCGCCGCGATCCTCAACGGGCTCGAACTTGCCGGCAAGAAGATCGAGGACGTCAAGATCGTCGCCTCGGGTGCCGGTGCGGCCGCACTCGCCTGTCTCAATCTCCTTGTCACGCTCGGCGCCCGCCGGGAGAACATCTGGGTCCACGACATCGAAGGCCTGGTCTATGTCGGCCGCGAAGCCCTGATGGACCGCTGGAAGTCCGTCTACGCCCAACCCTCCGACAAGCGCACGCTGTCGGAATCGATTGAAGGCGCGGATGTTTTCCTCGGCCTGTCGGCCGCCGGCGTCCTGAAGCCGGAGCTCCTCGCCCGCATGGCGGAGAAGCCGCTGATCATGGCGCTCGCCAACCCGACCCCGGAAATCATGCCGGATCTTGCACGTGCTGCACGCCCGGACGCGATGATCTGCACCGGCCGTTCGGACTTCCCGAACCAGGTAAACAACGTTCTATGCTTCCCTTACATTTTCCGCGGAGCGCTCGATTGCGGCGCCACCACCATCAACGAAGAAATGAAGATGGCGGCGGTGCGGGCGATCGCAGCACTCGCCCGCGAAGAAGTGTCGGAAGTGGCAGCGAAGGCCTATTCCGGTGAATCGCCGACCTTCGGGCCGAGCTATCTCATCCCCTCGCCCTTCGATCCCCGCCTGATCCTGCGCATCGCTCCGGCGGTTGCGAGGGCCGCGGCCGAAAGCGGCGTCGCCCGCCGGCCGATCGCCGATTTCGACACCTATCTCGACCAGCTGAACCGCTTCGTCTTCCGCTCCGGCTTCGTCATGAAGCCGATCTTCACGGCGGCCAAGAAGGCGCCGGCCAAGCGCGTGATCTTTGCCGAAGGCGAGGACGAGCGCGTGTTGCGCGCCGCACAGGTGCTGCTCGAGGAAGGCATCGGCCAGCCGATCCTGATCGGCCGTCCGCCGATCATCGAGAACCGCCTCCAGCGTTTCGGGCTGCGCATTCGCCCCGGCGCCGACTTCGAGGTGGTCAATCCGGAAGACGATCCGCGCTACCGCGACTATGTCGAAGAATATTTCGGGCTCGTCGGCCGCGCCGGTATCAATCCGGAAGCCGCACGTACGATCGTGCGCACCAACAACACGGTCATCGGAGCGCTCGCGGTTCGCCGTGGTGATGCCGATGCGCTGATCTGCGGGGTCGAGGGCCGTTTCGATCGGCATCTGCGCGATGTCGGCCAGATCATCGGCAAGAAGTCGGGCGTATGCGCCTTTTCGGGTCTCAGCCTGCTGATCTCCCAGCGCGGCGCGATCTTCTTCACCGATACCTTCGTGACCCACAACCCGACGGCTGCGGAAATCGCCGAAACGACAGTGTTGGCTGCACAGGAGGTCCGCCGCTTCGGGATCACCCCGAAGGCAGCCCTCCTCACCCACTCCAATTTCGGCTCGCGTGATTCCGAAAGCGCCCGCAAGATGCGGGAGGCCCTGCGCCTCATTCGCGAGCGCGCGCCCGACCTCGAGGTCGACGGCGAGATGCAGGGTGGCTCGGCGCTCTCAGAGGCGCTGCGCAAGCGTGCCATGCCTGACAGCACGCTCACCGGTGAAGCCAATCTCCTGGTCTTCCCGAATCTCGATGCCGCCAACATCTCGCTCGGCCTCGTGCGCACGATGATGGATGCACTCCACGTCGGCCCGATCCTGCTTGGTGCAGCACTTCCTGCCCACGTGCTCTCGACATCGGTCACCTCACGCGGCGTCGTCAACATGGCGGCACTCGCGGTCGTGGAAGCCACGCAACCCGCATGACGACGTGCGCGTCGCGGCGATATCCCCGTCGCGACGCATGCTTCCTGTTACAAGAAAGGCACACGATCAGACCTCTTCCGGCGCATGAAAAATGCGCTGGACAAGCCATTTTTGCTGGACGATCTTATCCCATAGATTTGTCAGGGTCAGATAATGATTAACCAGAAGGGTTATTTTGACCTGCTGGACTGGCTGGAAAGCGAAGAGGTCGTTCGACCGCAGCCGTTTTTCAAAAGGATGCAGGCTGAGTTCGCAATCTCGAACATCCTCTATATCGACGCCATCCCTGCGGCGACCGGAGTCAGACTGCATCGTATCCACCACACCTACGCGCCGCATGTTGTCCGGGCTGTCACCGCCCTCGGTCCGCATGTCCTGACCCCTCTGCTCAAGCACGCCCTCACCTCCGTGCGGCCGCTCGACTGGTTCATGCTGCCGGAAACGATTCCGATCGCACAACTCCTCCTGTCCGTCGCGCGCGAACACTCCTTGTCCACCACCGGCGTCTGCTATCCCCTCGCTTCCCGCGAAGGCCATGCGGCCCTTTTTGCGATCAGCGTCGCGGACGCACGCGACTGGCGTCAGTTTCGACGTCACTACGACCGCGACCTTCACACGCTCGCTGCGAAATTCCACGCGGCCGTGCTGGAAACGGCTGAGGAAGGCCCCCACCGACAGAGCGCGCGTTCGATCCTGACCGGTAGGGAGAAGGAGGCGCTCACCTGGGCTGCGGCCGGCAAGAGCTATTGGGAGATCGCCGTCATTCTCGGCATCTCCGAACGCACCGTCCGCTATTTCATGTCCAACGCCCGGCGGAAGCTGAATGTCGTCAGCAATACGCAGGCGGTCGCCGAAGCCGTGTGGCAGGGCCTCATCTCCGGACCGGACAATCGATCCGAATAGGAAGCCTGCGCCCTGCGAGCATTTGCGCCGGCGCCGGGCTTTGCACGATGGGCAAGCGAGAATAATCGCAAATTGCAATTACTTAAACTGTCCCTACCGCCAGTTTCAATTTCTAGCTGAAGAGGCGAATTTTTCTCCCTGACCTCAGAAGGGAGACCGGCAATGATCAAGATTATCAACGGAGCCAATCGCGATCGCCATTCGAAAGAAATGGCGGACGTATTCAGCCTGCGAAAGCGGGTCTTTCACGACCTCCTGAAATGGGATGTCAAGGTAGAGGGCGACTGGGAAATCGATCACTACGACGACGCAAATCCGATCTACGTCCTGTCCTACTCGCCCGAGACGGGGCGCCTGCGGGGTGCCCTGCGGCTGCTTCCCACCCTCGGCCCGAACATGCTCGACGATACTTTCCCGGTTCTGCTCGGCGAAAATCCGCCGATCCGCAGCGCCGCGATCTGGGAATCGAGCCGTTTCTGCATTGATCCGGAGATCTCGCAGGACCGTGCCTCGAACCAGGTGACGCTTGCGGCCGCCGAGCTGATGTGCGGTGTCGGCGAGCTCGGGCTCGCCTCCGGGCTCACGCACATCGTCACGGTGACCGACGTGTTCCTCGAACGCATGTTCCGCCGCATGGGATGCCCGGGAGAAAGGATTGCCGATCCCCAGAAGATCGGCTCCGTCTACGCGGTCGCCATCGCCTGGGAAGTGACCCAGGACCTGCTCGACCGGATGAAGGAGGTCGCCGGAATCGACCACCGCGTGCTGGAACAGCCGATGACGCTCGAACAGGCCCGCGCCGCCTGACGGCGGTCGTTCTCGCCGGTCAGGTACCGGCCGGAGGCAAGTCTCCGGCCGGCGCCTTCTGTTAAGCCAAAATCGAACCTCCGGTTGGCGGATTGGCGCTCGCCATTTATGATGGAAGCGCCTAAAGGCAAATCGCTCCGAGCAACGCCTTTTATCCGCAGATCGGGAACGCCAATTGCCGTACCGCCGTCGCCTCGCCCTGCTGTCCGTGATGGTCCTTGCGACCCTTCCTGCTCCGGCCATCTCCCATGCATCGATGACCTGCGACAGATTGCGGGCAAGCCTCGCAAGCGAGCCGGAAGTGGTGAGCGATACCGCCGCGATGCGACGCTTCTCCAGCGCGATCGCGAGGCAGAACTTCCAGATCCGCAAGGCTCGCCAGCGTTTTTTCGACCTGCATTGCGGCTCTCCGAGCGTCATTGATTATACGGCGATGAACCGTCCAGAATGCGCAACGCTTTCCGCCGAGATCAAGCGGCTGGAGGAGGACAAGCAACAGCTTGTCGACAGGCGCGATGCCGCGCGAAACGGTGCGACGCAGCCGAACGAGGTCCGTCAGCGGATTCTCGACCTGATGGAGGCCAACCACTGCGACGAAGAGCCTGTGAAGGCCGATGTCACGCCCGCCGAACCGCCCCGCACACCCTATCTCGACATGGTGGCGCCGCGCCTCGGTCCGGACGGCTTGCCGACGGGCGGTTGGCGGAACGGTGCGGGCAATCTGCAGACGCTCTGCGTGCGCACCTGCGACGGCGCCTTCTTCCCGATCTCGTCGAACACCACGCCGCTTACCTTCCGGCGCGATGCCGAGCTATGCCGGCAGATGTGCCCCGGCATCGAGACCGAACTCTATTTCCGGTCGGTCACCGAGCCCGAAAGCGGCGAGATGATTTCGACCACGACCGGCAGGCCCTACCGGCAGTCGCCGACAGCATTCGCCTACCAGAGCCGCCGCAAGGGCGACCAACCCTCCTGCACCTGCAACCTCACCGAATTCTATCGCAGAATGAAGACGCAGGCGGCCGGCGCAAACGTGCCGGACTACAACTCCTCTGTCATCGACCTGAAGACGGCCGGCAAGCCGGCTCCCGAGAAGGCGGAGCCGTCGTTACCGGTTGAGCGACCCTATGATCCCGCGGAGAAGAAGGTGCGACAGGTCGGCCCGGTCTTCCTCCCGAGCGAGACGAGCGGCATCGATCTCAGGCATCCGGCGCTCTCCGGTCCGCAGCCGGTCCAGCAGTAGAGCGCGGATACCCGCAGCTATCCGCCGGATCTCAGCCGACCGGCCGATCCTGCCAGATTTCGGAAAAAACCAGATCCTCGAGCGGCAGGCGCTTCCGCCAACCCTTCACCGCCAGTTCGGGCTCTCCGTAGAGTGTGTCGACATATCCGAGACAGAACCAGCCGATCACCTCGACATGTTCCGGAATCGCGAGAATCCGTTTCAGCTCGTCCTCGTGGAAAATGCTGACCCAGCCGACTCCGACGCCTTCGGCGCGCGCCGCAAGCCACAGGTTCTGGATCGCACACACCGTCGAATAGCGGTCCATGCTGAAATTGTGCGTTCGGCCGAGCACGACCGGACCACCGCGCGTCGGATCGCACGTCACGCAGATACCGAGCGGTGCCTTGCGGATACCCTCGAGCTTCAGCGCACGATAGTCGCCACGCTTCTTGCCCGAAAACATCTCCGCCGCCTCGTCGTTGGCACGGCTGAAGGCGCGCCAGATCTCCTCCCGCCGCTCGGCATCGCGCACGAGAATGAAATTCCACGGCTGCATGAAGCCCACCGACGGCGCATGGTGCGCGGCCGACAGCAGGCGCCAGACGAGATCGTCCGGCAGAGGGTCCGGCAGGAACTGGTCGCGCACGTCGCGGCGGGTTTCTATGGCTTTGTAAATGGCAGCGCGCTCCTCAACGGAGAAGGCGCCGACCCGAACCATATGGTCCATCGGCTCGTCCGGCATCGTCAAATCCCCAACAATGCAAAGGACCGCCCGCCGTCCGCGCGGGCCAAGTCTATCTTGCCAGGCCGGTCTTCTGACTCGGCTTCCGCTGCCCGTCGCCGCCTTCCCGGCCAAAAAGCCAGTGACGCGAACCGGAAGACCGGTTCCTTGCGACAGGCATCCGCCACACAGCGTTGGGCACGTTCCGGACTGTCACCGGATTCCCGATTCTCCCGCCTTGCCTGCGGGCACCTGACGCTGCCGATTGTTCACAGTTCGCCGCCCGTGGCAAGACCAACGGCGTGCAATCCGGTTTTACTCGACGGGGAAATAGCGAACATAGGCGAAAGCATCGCCGTCGGGAGACCAGCTCGGCACGTTCAGCGAGCCCTGCCCGCCGAAGAGGTTGAGGAGTGTCTCCACCTCTCCCGTCGCGACGTCCTTCCGCCGTATCGATACTTGCTTGTCCCGCGGGTGACCTTCGACGTCGCTGCGATAGGAGAGAAAGATCAGCCCGTCGCCCTTCGGTGCGGGATGCGGAAACCAGTTGGCGAAGCCGTCATCAGTCACCTGGTCGAGACCAGTGCCATCGGGCCGGATCTTCCAGATCTGCATCAGCCCGCTGCGGTCGGAGTTGAAGTAGATCCATTGTCCGTCGGGCGAATAGTCGGGACCATCGTTGTGCCCGCCGCCACGGATCAGCTCCCGCTCCTCGCCCCCGTCGACGGAGATCGTGTAGATGCCGAATTCATCGTTGCGGATTCCGCAATAGGCGAGATGCCGCCCGTCGGGCGACCAGCCGTGCCAGTAGGACGGCAGCCGCGCGGTCACCTGCCGCGGCACGCCGCCGGTGGCCGGCAGGAGGTAGATGCAGGATTTGCCGTGCTCTGTCTTGTCGGAAATCGCGAGCGTCGTGCCGTCGGGAGAAAGACCGTGATCATTGTTGCAACCGACGGCAAAGCCCGTCTCGATCGGCTCCGGCGGCGCGCTTCCATCGACCGGCAGCCGGTAGATCAGGCCGTCGCCGTTGATCACAAGGTGCGCACCGTCCGGGGTCCAGTTCGGCGCCTCGACCAGCGCCTCCGTCTGCCAGACGACCCGCGAGGTGCGGCTTTTGCAGTCGAAGATCTCGACGGAACTGCGCATGCTCGCCTCCTTGCTGGGATCGGCGTGATCAGCGGTCCCGGAACCGGTTGGTGATCGGGTAGCGCCGGTCGCGGCCGAAGTTCTTGCGGGTGATCTTTACACCGGGCGCCGACTGCCGGCGCTTGTACTCTGCCAGATAGAGCAGATGCTCGATCCTGTGTACGGTCGCAACGTCGTGGCCGCGCGCGACGATCTCCTCCACCGACATCTCCTGCTCGACGAGGCATTCGAGGATGTCGTCCAGCGCCGGATAGGGCGGCAGCGAATCCTGGTCGGTCTGGTTCGGCCGCAGCTCCGCCGACGGAGCCTTGGAAATGATGTTGGCCGGTATGACCTCGCCGGCGGGGCCAAGCGCGCCCAGCGGCACGTTCTTGTTGCGCCAGCCAGAAAGCGCGTAGACCTGCATCTTGTAGAGGTCCTTGACCGGATTGAAGCCGCCGTTCATGTCGCCGTAGAGCGTCGCGTAGCCGACCGACATTTCCGACTTGTTGCCGGTCGTAACGACCATGGCGCCGAACTTGTTGGAGATCGCCATGAGGATCGTGCCGCGGGTGCGCGCCTGCAGGTTCTCCTCCGTGACGCCCGGTTCCGTTCCCTCGAAGAGTTCGGAGAGCGCGGAGATGAAAGCGTCGACCGGCTCACCGATGGGTACGATGTCGTAATGGCAGCCGAGCGCCTTGGCGCAAGCCGCGGCATCCGAGAACGAGCTTTCCGAGGTGTAGCGGTAAGGCAGCATGACCGTCCGCACCCGCTCGGCGCCGAGCGCATCGACGGCAATCGCCGCGCAGAGCGCCGAATCGATGCCGCCCGAAAGGCCGATCACCACGCTCTTGAAACCGTTCTTGTTGACGTAGTCGCGCAGGCCGAGCATGCAGGCGCGGTAATCCGCCTCCTCGTTCTCCGGCACGTGGGCGATCGGCCGTTCCTCGCAACGCCAGCCATCGCCACTGCGCTTCCAGGTCGTGACCAGAAGCTCGGCCTCGAACTGGTTCATCTGGAAAGCGAGTGACTTGTCGGCGTTGAAGGCAAAGCTCGCGCCGTCGAAGACGAGTTCGTCCTGCCCGCCCACCTGATTGGCGTAGACGAGCGGCAGCCCGCACTCGATCACCTGCTTCAGGGCAATCTGGTAACGCACGTCGATCTTCGCCCTGTAATAGGGCGAGCCGTTCGGCACGAGGAGGATTTCCGCCCCTGCTTCGGCGAGCGTCTCGCAGACGCCGAGATCGCCCCAGATATCCTCGCAAACCGGGATACCAATGCGAATTCCCCGAAAATTCACCGGCCCCGGCATCTCGCCGGCGGTGAAGACGCGCTTTTCGTCGAATTCGCCGTAGTTCGGCAAGTCGATCTTGTCGCGGGTCGCGATGACCTTTCCCCGGTCGAGGACGGCGACCGAATTGTGCCGACCGCTTTCTCCCTGCCGCGGAAAGCCGATGACCACCCCCGGCCCGCCATCTGCGGTGTCGGCCGCGAGCTGCTCCACCGCCGCGAGGCAGTTCCTGAGGAAAGCTCTTTTCAGAACAAGGTCTTCCGGCGGATAGCCGGAAATAAAGAGTTCGGTGAAGAGCACCAGATCGGCGCCGGCGGCGGCCGCCTGGCCGCGCACCTCACGGGCCTTGGCGAGATTGCCGGCGACGTCGCCGACAGTCGGATTGAACTGCGCAATTGCGATACGAAGAGTGTCGGGGCGGGTCATGGTGTCGCTCATACCTCTCGTTTAGCGCGAGCCGGACCCAGCCGCAACGTCGCATGGTTCGATCCGTTGCGGAAAACAGCATGGAACTTTCCGATGAACGGCCGGTTCATCTGGCGTTCATGACAGTTATGTGACAGAGGAGCGACAGTTTTCCGACATGCCATCAGATTCTGGAGAGTGCCTTGGTTGAGATCGTTTCCGATCCGGCTATTTCCATCACGCCCGAAGGGGCCGTTGCGTCCGTCGCTGCCAAGGCGAACCGGCGGGACGGTTATGCCTGGGCGGCGGTTCGCCTCGGCAATCTTCTGTTTCTCGCCGTCCTGACGGTTCTCACGACGGAATGGATCGCCCGCGGCAATCTCCATGAAGCCCTGCGCTTCCTGATCGCCACCGACCGCCCGGGTCCGGCAGCGGTCGGCATCCTCTTCCTGCTCTTTGCGGCGACCGACGCGCTTCTCGGCCGTGCCTACCAGTCGGCGCTGGTGCTGGTGCCGCTCGCGGTCATTCCCGCTTTCATATCGGCACAGAAACAGCTCTTCCTGTCCGATCCGCTCTATCCGAGCGACATGCTGTTCGGTCGCCAGATCCTGCAGCTGCTGCCGGTCATGGTGGCGGCACGGCCCTACCTCGCCGTTGCGATCGGCTGCTGCCTGGTCGCAGCCCTCGTCGCCCTCGTCTATCTGTGGTTTTTCGCCTGGCGCCGGTTCCCGTCGCTCTCCCGTCCGGCAAAGCTCTTCCGCCTGCTGGTCGGCCTGCCGCTCATCGGTGGCTTCCTCTCGCTGATGGACTACGCCGAATACTCGCCGCTGCGCGACCGCCTGAACATCATTCCCATGATGTGGGACCAGCGTGAGAACTATCTGCACAACGGCTTCCTGCTCGCCTTTGCCTTCAACCTGCCGATGGCGAACGTCACCGCGCCGGAAGGCTACGGCGCGCAGGCGATCGACGCCATCCCGCAAGGCGCTCCGCTCGCTGCGGCGAATGCCGGTGAACATCCTGACGTCATCATGCTGATGAGCGAGTCGCTCTGGGACCCGACACGGCTCGGCACCGTCCGGCTTTCGCCGGACCCGATGCCGACGATCCGCAAGAATGCCTCTGGCAATATCTTCTCGCCCGAGTTCGGGGCATGACGGCCAATGTCGAGTTCGAGGCGCTGACGGGTTTCTCCAATGCGTTCCTGCCTTATGGCAGCATCCCATACCAGCAGTATATCCGCGGTCCGGTCCCGTCGCTCGCCACCTTCTTCCGCTCCAAGGGCTACGTCGCCAAGTCGTTCCATCCCTTCCAGGGCTGGTTCTGGAACCGCACAAACGTCTACGAGTCCTTCGGCTTCGAGAGCTTCCTGTCGGAAGAAAACATGCCGGTGATGGACAAGCGCGGCATCTTTGCCTCCGACGAAGCCTTCACCAAGGAGGTCATGCGTACGGCCGATCGCACGCAGAAACCCTTCTTCTTCTTCGGCGTGACCTTGCAGGGCCACGGCCCTTACGAGCCGCACCGCTACGCCAAGAACACCGTTACGATCGATGGTCCGACCCTCTCTCCGGCCAGCACGCAGTCGCTCGCGACCTACGCCCAGGGCGTCCGCGAAGCCGATCAGAGCCTGAAGATGCTGATGGACTGGGCAAAGAAGCGCCGGCGTGAAACGATCATCGTCATCTTCGGCGATCATCTGCCGCCGCTCGGCACCGTCTATCCCGAGAGCGGCTACATGGCCGATCAGGTCGCATCCCGCTCGGCTCCGGTCGACGTCATGAAGCGCGAACACGAAACGCCGCTGGTCGTCTGGTCCTCGAAGAAGGGCGTGCAGAAGGACATCGGCTCCATCAGCCCCGCCTTCCTCTCTTATCACGTGGTGAAGCTCGCCGGCTATGAACACCCCTTCTACACCGGCATTTTAGGCGCCGTGCACGAGCGGTACGACGCGATCGATCGCCACCAGCTGGTCGAGCGGACCGGCGGCGCCATCACCGACTGGTCGAAGTCCGGCGAGAAACTGGACCCGATCGTCCGTGACTACCGCTATCTGCAGCACGATATGATGTTCGGCGAAGGCTTCAGCACCAAGCGCTTCTTCCCCGAGCAGGTCGAACGCCTCTCGGCGCCGGCATCCTGAGGGCGCACCATCGGTCCACATTTTTCTCTCGGCCGAGAAAAACGTTGACATACAAAGGATCTATAAATCTCTTAGGAGGAGAAGATGACCTTCTCCGGGCCTGACGGCGCGTCCCCGACGCAAGGTACGGCCCACCCTTTTTCTGATGACGCGCTGATTTTGTTTTCGAGCATCCCCATGCGAACCCTTACCCGTGCCGAAATCGTTAGCCATCCGCTCTTCCCTGCGATCGAAAAACAGATCGCAGACCATCTGATCGGCATCCACCTGCGCACGCCGCGACTTTCGCGGCTGAAGGCAAGCCACCGCAAATGGCTGATGACGCAATCGCTCTACGCACTGAACCTGCAGCGCACCGAGAACGATCCGCTCTCCGGCCTCACCGCGACGCGCTTCGTGGAAGTCGTGATGAAAGTCGGCGCTGCAAGCCGCAACACCGCAACCGCCTACCTGGCGGAACTCGTCGCGTACAAATTCCTGCGCGATGTGCCCGGTGTGCCGGACCGTCGCGTTCGCGTGCTCGAGGCGACGGAGCCCAGCAATGTCGGCATGATCAGCTGGTTCACGGCGCACATGGCCTGCCTCGACCGCCTGGACGGCGGCAACCGCGAGGCGATCACGACAGCCGACCCGCGCATCTTCCGCATCGCTCAGCCGTATGCGGCCGCCAAGCTCGTCGAACATCCGGACTGGCGCGACCCGCCGGAGACGATCGGCCATTTTCTGTGGTCCGATCTCGGCGGCATTGTCCTCCACGACCTGATCTCGCGCATCGACGAATACGAATCAGCGGCTGAAAAGACCTTCGTCGGGCCGACCACACTGTCGGAGCTCGGCGAGAGCTATTCCGTTTCCTCGACGAACCTGAAGCGCATGTTCAAGAAGGCGGAGACTGACGGGTTGCTCGGCTGGGAACTGCCGCGCCGCCGCGGCAGTCTCTGGCTCTCCAGCCGGTTCGTCGGCGACTACTTCCACTGGCAATCGACGAAGTTCGCAGCGCTGGAAGAAGCGTTTCACCATGCCGTCGAAACGCTTCGACGGGAGGACGAACGCCTCGCCGGAAGTCAGTCGCCCGCCACCCCGGACGTCCTGCCGGCTGAAAATCTCGGAGCGTTGTCGGCAACCTCGTAATAGTCCGCCTTGTCCGCACAATAGATGTGGTAGCCGAAACGGAGGCCCGTGGGCTGGTCGAACGCGCCCGCCATCACCGAGACATAGTCGGCGCCGTCGGCCTCCCAGAAGAGCGCCGAACCGCAGGTTCGGCAGAAGCCCCTGCGCGCCGCCGCGCTGGAACGATACCAGCTGACGCTGTCCATACCCTCGATCTCCAGCCGGTCCTTGTCCACGTTCGTCGCTGCATAATAGAGGCCGGTCTGCCGACGGCATTGCGAGCAGTGGCAGCCGACGATGCCCGAGAGCGCACCCTTCACACGGAAACGTATAGCACCGCAATTGCAACGTCCTTCATAGTCCTGGACCATTGCTTCCTCCTTCAAGAACATTTTTGACGATAGACAATTTTATATTTCGCAACGACAAGTCAAATTCAAAGCGCTTATTTAACGGATTAGAAAAACGATACACATACAATATAAGTAATATAAATACAGGAGGCATTCCGTTGGAGCGCAATATAAAACGGGACACCGGTGGTGCCTCTGCCATCGAGTTCGCGATTGTCGCGCCCGTATTCATCATGATCGTGCTTACCATGATCGGCTACGGGATCTATCTCAGCGCGGCCCATGCCGTCCAGCAACTCACCTCCGACGCGGCACGCTCGGCCGTCGCAGGAATCACAGCGACCGAACGCTCGCAACTGGCCAGGGACTATATCTCCGCCGAGGCCGGTCGCTATTCCTTCATCGACACCACGGCGATGGCCGTGAAGGTAGATGACGATCCCGACAATCCGAGCCAGTTCACCGTCACCATTTCCTATGATGCCGCCGGCCTGCCGATCTGGAACCTCTACGGTTTCGCAATGCCGGACGAACACATCACCCGCTTTGCGACCATACGCCTCGGGGGCCTCTGAAATGGGCAAGCCGACCACGCTCCGCTCCGCGCTCCTGCGGAACAACGAAGGAAACATCGCCATTTCCGCCGCGTTGGTGGCGCCATTGATCATCGGCACCCTTGCGCTCGGCGTCGACTATGGAAATCTGACGCTGCAGCAGAGAGCCCTGCAGCAGGCGGCTGATCTCGCCGCGATCTCGGCGGCGGCGCAGGCCGCCGCACCCGAGGCGGCGGTTGCCGCCTACTTCCGGGCGAACAACATCTCGATCCCGGTTTTGCAGGGAGATCACCTCATCATCGACGGCCGTACGGTGGGAATCACGCCGGACAGCGTGCCTGCAGAGGTCGCGAAGGTCACGGTCGGCCGTTACAGCCCCAATGTTGCGCTCCCCGTCGGCGAGCGGTTCGCGGTGACGACAAGCAGCCCCGATGCCGTCAAGGTCGAGGTGACGCGCCAGGCCGATCTCTACTTTGCCTCCGCCTTTGCCAAGGCCCCTGTCCTCTCGGCGAAAGCAGTCGCAGCAGCAGACAAGCTGGCGGCTTTCTCGGTAGGGAGTCGTCTCGCCAGCCTGCATGGCGGCGTGCTGAACGCCCTGCTCTCCGGTCTGCTCGGCACATCCGTCGACCTCGACGTCATGGATTACGAAGCTCTGGTCGACACGCATATCGATGCGCTGAAGACAATCGACATGCTCGCGACCGACATCAATCTCACCGCCGGCACCTATCAGGACGTTCTTGATGCGAACGTCAAACTCGGCACCCTCATCGACGCCATGCGCCGCAACCCCGGGCTCTCCAGCAGGATGAACACGGTTCTGGCTCGTCTGGCGACCGCCGTCGATCACACGGCCATCACCATGAGCCTCAACGACGTGCTCACGCTCGGTCCCGTGGCCAGCCTGCCGGTCGGCACCGCAGAAAACCTGACCGTCAACGTGAACGCCTTCGATCTGCTGACCGCCGCCGCCGTCGCCGCAAACGGCAATTCTCAGCTGGCGGTCGACCTCAAGCAGAGCGTGCCCGGCCTTGCCACCGCGACGCTCAGGCTTGCAATCGGCGAGCCACCGGTCGGCACGCCGCCTCTCGCGGTCGGCGATCCCGGAACGGTGGTGCGGACCGCTCAGACGCGCCTCTCGCTCGAGATCACCGGCGACGGCATTCTCGCGCTCGCCGGCGCCAAGCTCAGGGTCCCGATCTACCTCGAACTCGCCCATGCCGAAGCGCGACTGGCCGACATATCATGCCGATCCGACGGCAAAGCCGATGTCGGCATCGAGGCGGTCCCCGGCCTGGCCGAACTGGCGCTCGGAAATGTCGATCCGACGGCCTTCGCGAATTTCGGTGTGAAGCCACGCGTCACCAAGGCGACGCTTCTCGACACGGCGCTCATCGACATAGCGGCCATGGGCGATGTCAATGTCACGAACCTCTACAAGAAGTCGCTGGTCTTCACCGCTACGGACATAGCTGGAGGGGTGACGAAATCCGTGTCTACAGCCCAGACACTGACGAGTCTGCAGCGCTCCCTGCTCGAGAATCTCAAAGTCGACATCCGCGTGGCGGCGTTGACGCTCGGGACGCCTCAATCGCTGCAGACTGCGCTGGCACAAAGCCTGTCGACGCTGACGGTGCCGCTCGACACGATCCTGTACAACACCCTGCTGACGCTTGGTGTGAAGGTGGGCGAGGCGGACGTCTCCGTCAGCTATGCCTCCTGCCGGAGGCCGGTCCTCGTGCAATGAAAAAGCCGGCCTTGCGGGCCGGCTCTTATCTCGCTTCAAGCAGATTTATCGATCAGGCGTTGGCAGCCATCATCCGCTTCTCGTCACGTCCGCCCTTCATCCGCTCGGCAAGCAGGAAGGCGAGCTCCAGCGCCTGGTCGGCGTTGAGCCGCGGGTCGCAGTGGGTGTGATAACGGTCCTGAAGGTCGTCGGCCGTCACGGCACGCGCGCCGCCGGTGCACTCGGTTACGTCCTTGCCGGTCATCTCGATATGGATGCCGCCCGGATGCGAACCTTCGGCACGATGGATCTGGAAGAAGCTCTCGACTTCCGCCAGTACGCGCTCAAACGGACGGGTCTTGTAGTTGTTGAGCGTGATCGTGTTGCCGTGCATCGGGTCGCACGACCAGACGACCTTGCGGCCCTCCCGCTCGACGGCACGGATGAGGCGCGGCAGGTGTTCGGCAACCTTGTCGTGACCGAAGCGGCAGATCAGCGTCAGCCGGCCGGCCTCATTCTGCGGATTCAGGATGTCGATCAGGTTCAGGAGATCATCGGCCTGCAAGGACGGACCGCACTTGAGCCCGATCGGGTTCTTGATGCCGCGGCAGTATTCGACGTGGGCGTGGTCGGCCTGGCGGGTGCGGTCGCCGATCCAGATCATGTGGCCGGAGGTTGCGTACCAATCGCCGGAGGTCGAATCGACGCGGGTCAACGCCTCCTCGTAGCCGAGAAGCAGGGCTTCGTGGCTGGTGAAGAAGTCGGTCTCACGAAGGCTCGGATTGTTCTCGGACGAGATGCCGACGGCCTTCATGAAGTCCATGGTTTCCGAGATACGGTCGGCGAGCTTGCGGTAGCGTTCCGCCTGCGGGCTGTCCTTCACGAAACCGAGCATCCACTGATGCACGTTCTCGAGGTTGGCGTAACCACCCATCGCAAAGGCGCGCAGCAGGTTCAGCGTCGCGGCCGACTGCCGGTACGCCATGATCTGGCGCTCCGGATTGGGAATACGGGACTCGCTGGTGAATTCGATGCCGTTGATGATGTCGCCGCGATAGCTCGGCAGCTCGATATCGCCCTGCTTCTCGAAGTCCGAGGAGCGCGGCTTGGCGAACTGACCCGCGATGCGGCCAACCTTGACCACCGGCAGCTGGGCGCCGAAGGTCAGGACGACGGCCATCTGCAGGAAGGCGCGGAAGAAGTCGCGGATCGTGTCGGCGCCGTGCTCGGCGAAGCTTTCGGCACAGTCGCCGCCCTGCAGCAGGAACCCGTTGCCTTCCGCCACGTTGGCGAGCGCCTTCTTCAGGCGGCGGGCCTCCCCAGCAAAGACGAGCGGCGGATACTTGGCAAGACGAGCTTCCGCATCGGCAAGTGCTGCCGCATCCGGATAGGCCGGAACCTGCTTGATCGGCTTCTGCCTCCAGCTGTTCGGGGTCCAATTCTGTGCCATGATCGTAACCTAACCTGTTCACGCAGTGCGACGGCCTCCTGCCGTCGAATGGGCGGCTTATAAACTCTTATCGCCGACTTGGAAAGCCGAACTTCGGGTGAAGCCCGAGCGTGACCGCACCACTCCGGCTGGACCGGCAGACCGCTGTGCCGGTGGCTTCGCACGGCTCCCGCAGACCAGCCCGTCACAAAGCCGGCGCAATGAAAAACTTACATTGACGTAAACGTCAGCATCGATGCATATCGGAATCTGCGTTGCGCCGGACGGGAGGAGCCAATGTCGAGCGATGCCGCAGTGATCGGGAAGGACATCACGTTTGAGGCCGCGGATGGCTTTCCGCTGAAAGGAACGCTCTTCGCCGGCACCGGTGAAGGTCCCCTCGCCCTGATCTCGTCCGCCGCGGCCGTCCCGCGCGGCTTCTACAGTCGTTTCGCGACCTATCTCGTTCAGGATCGCGGGTTCCACGCCGTTCTCACCTATGACTATCGCGGCGTCGCCGCTTCGAAAGTACCGTCCGGCTGGAAGCGTCCGCCCCTGATGGCGGACTGGGCAGAGAAGGACATGCCGGCCGCCGTCGACGCGCTCGATGCACTCGCCCCTGGTCACCCCATGGTCGGCGTCGGCCAATCCTTCGGCGGGCAGGCGCTCGGGCTGAGCGGCCGGCACCGGCGCTTCCTGCGCTACCTGATGGTAGCCGTGATGTCGGGGCACTGGCGGTACACTGACGTTCCGCTGAAAGTGTTCACGGCGATGAACCTGATCGGCGTTCCTCTCGCGATTATAACCGGACGCGTGCCGGGCTGGATCGGCCTCGGAGAGACCCTCCCCGGCAGCATCTTCTGCCAGTGGGCGCGCTGGGGCCGCAACCCCGAATATTTCTTCGCCGACCTGTCCTTGGATGCGGCCCGACGCTACGGCGAGGTGGAAACGCCGATCCTCGCCATCGGCCTCACCGACGACCCTTGGGGGACACCGCGGGCACAGCAGGCGATTCTGAAACATTATGTCCGCGCACCGCAGCAGACGGCGTGGATCTCGCCGGCGTCTCGTGACACGCCGATCGGCCATCTGGGCTTCTTCCGCTCCGCCCATCGCGAACGGCTGTGGAAGCCGACGGCGGACTGGCTGGAGGTTGGCGCCGGCAGCGGCTTTGCCGCCAGAGAAACAAGAGAAAAGTAACGAAACGACAAGCCTTCGAAGACAACTCCGATTAACCGGAAATTAATCCAGAAATCAGAATTGCAGGGCCAATATTACGCAATTAACTCTAAAATAATAGGGATGCACAAGATTTGATATAGCCCGAGATGTTGGTCGGGCGGATTTCGGCGCGATGAGCGCGCGAATCCTCGAACTCAGGTAGACTGAAATGCATCTTTCACTGGCACAGTATTTTAGGGATCGTTCAGGAAATTTTGCCACCACCACGGCGCTTCTTGCACTTCCGCTTCTCGGCACAATAGGCATGGCCGTCGACGTCGGATACGCAATCGAGCAGCGCGCGGCCCTGCTTGCGGCAGCCGACGCGGCGGCCATCGGCGCGCTCTCGACCCAGTCAGTCGGCGTCCTGGCAGCCATCAGCACATCGCAGAATGGTAAGATCACCATTGCGGAGGCGGACGCACGCAAGCTCTTCGACGGGCAGCTCCCATCGGGCATGGTGACGAAACTGACGGACCTTTCCATCGACATAACGAAGGAAGACGACACGATGAACGCCGTCGTCTCCTTCCAGGCGCAGGTACCGACGAGCTTCCTGAGGCTCCTCAGCCACGACACCATCAACGTGAGCGGAACGGCGACCGCGACCTACAATACCGGCACCTTCATGGACTTCTACATGTTGCTCGACAACACCCCGTCCATGGGTGTCGGCGCCACGTTGGCGGATATTGAGATGATGGAGCGCCACACGTCGGATACGTGCGCCTTCGCATGCCACGACGAATCGAAGAGCTATGATTATTACGACCTCGCCAAGGATCTCGGCGTCTCCATGAGGATCGACGTCGTTCGTGAGGCCGTTCAACAGCTCACCTATAGCGCCACGAAAGCTGCGCGCTACCCGAGCCAGTACCGGATGGGGATCTATACATTCGGTACGTCGGCGAAGGACACCAAACTCACCGAGATCTCCACGCTGTCGTCGGACATGAACGCAGTACGCACGTCGGCAAACGCGATCGACCTGATGTCAATTCCGTACCAGAACTACAATCACGACCAGGCAACCGATCTCGACAACGCCTTCAAGAATCTTTCGACAATCATCAAGAAGGGCGGCAGCGGCAAGAACAAGACCGACCCGGAGAAGGTGATCTTCTTCGTTTCGGACGGACTGACCGACAGCTCCAAGGGCTCGTCCTGCACCAAGAAGACGACCGGGACACGCTGCCAGGAGCCGATCGACTATTCGGTTTGCGAACCGTTGAAGAAGAAGGGCATCAAGATCGCGGCCCTCTATACGACCTACCTGCCCCTGCCGCAGAACGCCTGGTACAACAACTGGATCAAACCGTTCCAGAGCGAGATCGCCGACCGCATGCGGTCTTGCGCCTCACCGGGCCTCTATTTCGAGGTGAGCCCGACCGAGGGCATCACCGAGGCGATGGAAGCCCTCTTCCAGAAGGTCATCGGCACGCCGCGGCTCGCCAGCTGACCGGAGGACCCGAGATGCGGAGCGCGTCGTTCAGACGCGCTCGCCGTTCTTCACGCGATAGGTCGGCGTGTACATGGTCACCAGCTCCTCCGCCGCAGTCGGATGAACGGCCATTGTCCGGTCGAAATCGTCCTTGGTACAACCCGCCTTCAACGTGATTCCGAGAATCTGCGCCATCTCGCCGGCGTCGTGGCCGAGCACGTGCGCCCCGACGACCTTCCTGTCGGCGGCATTGACGATCAGCTTCATGATCATCTTCTCATTACGTCCCGAGAGTGTCGCCTTCATCGGCCGGAACTGCGCCCGATAGACTTCGATTTCCGGATAGCGCTTGGCGGCCGCCTCTTCGGAGAGACCGACGGTGCCAATCTCCGGCTGCGAGAAGACCGCGGTGGCGATGAGGTGGTGGTCCGGGCGGGTCGGATTGTTCTTGTATTCGGTTTCGATGAAGCACATCGCCTCGTGGATCGCCACCGGCGTGAGCTGCACCCGGTCGGTCACGTCGCCGAAGGCGAAGATGCCCGGCACGTTTGTGCGCGAATAGTCATCGACGACGATGGCACCGCGCTCGTTGGTGACGACGCCTGCCGCCTCGAGGCCGAGCCCACTGGTGTTCGGATCGCGGCCGAGCGCCAGCATCACCTGGTCGGCGGCAAGGACATCGTTGTTCTTCGTCGTTACACGGAGGCCGTCCGCGGGTGTCTTCTCCACCTTTTCGATCACGTCGTGGCAGAGAATGCGGATACCCTTCGCTTCCATCGCCTCGTGGAGGCCGCGTCGCATGTCTTGGTCGAAGCGCGACAGGATCTCCATGCCACGGTAGATGAGCGTGGTGTCGACGCCGAGGCCGTGAAAGATGTTGGCGAACTCCACCGCGATGTAGCCGCCGCCGGCAATCACGATGGAGCGCGGCAGTTCCTCGAGATGGAAAGCCTCGTTGGAGGATATGCAGAGTTCGTGTCCCGGCAGCGAGGCATGCGGATTGGGCGCGCCGCCGACGGCGATGACGATCCGCTCTGCGGTGACGACCCGGCCGCTCTGCACCAGCCGGACGCTGTTCGGGCCTGCCAATTCGGCGCGTGTCTCGAGGATCTCCGCCCCTGCATTCTCCAGTCCCTTGCGATAGAGGCCTTCGAGACGGGCAATCTCCTTGTCTTTCGCGGCGATCAGCTTCTTCCAGTCGAAGCTGCTTTCGCCGACGGACCAGCCGTAACCGACGGCATCCTCGAAGTGCTCGTGAAACTGTGAAGCATAGACGAGCAGCTTCTTCGGTACGCAGCCGCGGATAACGCAGGTGCCGCCGAAACGGTATTCCTCCGCAATCGCCACGCGCTTGCCGAGCGAGGCCGCCAGCCGTGCACTGCGCACGCCGCCGGAGCCGCCGCCGATCACGAACAGGTCATAATCGAAATCCGCCATCAGAAACTCCTGGAAAACAACAAGGGACCGGTGAGCCCGCTCCCGATATAGGGCGGCCACCGGCCAAAAGAAAAGCCCGGAAGAACTTCCGGGCTTCGCAAAAACGAATTCGTGATCGCGTTACTGCTTCGGCGCAGCGGCCGGATCGGCCGCGGGAGCCTGCGTGCCGACAACGCTCAGAAGGGCGTCATTGGTCTGCTTCTCCAGGTCGCGCGCAACGCCGGCGGTCCAGATGTCGGCAGCCTTCATCAGTTCGCGGGTAGCGATCGGGCCATCCTTCAGGAGCTTCTTGCCGGCATCGCTGCTGTAGAAATCGGAAATCACCTTGAGCTCGTCAGCGGTGAAGGCCTTGGCGTACACCATGGCGGCTTCCTTCTCCAGGTCACCACGCCGGGCGGCAAGCGAAAGCGCCTGCTTGTCGACCTCGCCGTAAATCTGGTCCTGCAGGTTCGGATAGGCCTGGATCAGCTGTGTCTTGAGGCGATCAGCGACAGCCGGCAGGATGTTGTCGAAGCGGTCGGTGACGCCGAGGACGGTGATTGCGGTCCGCGCAGCCTGCAGGTGCTCCGGAGAAATATCCTGCGCCTTGGCGGAGGCGCCGAGCATAAGCCCTCCGAGAACGATGGCGGCAGACGCAAGACGGCCGAAACCGGAATACTTGATCATGAAATTCAATGCTCCTGTCTAGTATTATGCCTCAAGCACACGCGCACCGGCCGGGCCAGCGATGATGGCGAGCGTTGCCAGATTGATGAACAACCCGTGTTCGACGACGCCGGGAATGGAATTCAATTCTCTCGCCAAGGCCTCTGCATCAGGAATGCGGCCAAAAGATGCGTCGACGATGAAGTGTCCGCCGTCCGTTTTGAAAAGTCCATCGCCGGAAGCGCGCATCTTCAGTTCGCCGGAAAGGCCGAGCCTGGAGGCGGTCTTTTCGATGGCGATGAGGGTGGCGGCCTGACCGAAAGGATTGATCTCGATGGGCAGCGGGAAGTGGCCAAGCGTATCCACGACCTTGCTCTCGTCGGCAATGACGATCATGCGCTGCGAGGCCGCAGCGACGATCTTTTCCCTGAGAAGCGCACCGCCGCCGCCCTTGATGAGCCGCAGCCGTCCGTCCACTTCGTCGGCACCGTCGATGGTCAGGTCGAGTTCGGGAAGCTCGTCGAGCGATTTGAGCGGCACGCCGAGTTCGACACAGAGCCGTGCGGTGCGCTCCGAGGTCGGAACCCCTTCGACCCGCAGGCCTGCGGAGACCTTTTCCGCGAGAAGACGGACGAACTCTTCCGCGGTGGAACCGGTTCCGATGCCGAGACGCATCCCGTCGCGGACGTGTTCCAGTGCCGCCGCGGCGGCTTTGATCTTCATTTCGCGGGCGTCCATACGCCTTCAGCTCCAGTCTGTTTCGTCGTGAAGCTGTTTACACGGCTCATGGAACAAACGAAAGCCCCCAGCATGCCGCATCACGGTTGCAATTCGCCTGCCCATGCCATAACCGGCTTTGAGGAGCACCCTCGTACCAGCGGAGACCCGGATTGACCGCCCCCATCATCGTCTTCGATCTCGACGGCACCTTGGTAGACACGGCACCGGACCTGATCAGCAGCCTCAATCACACCATCGCCGCGGCCGGGCTCGACCCGGTCGGCTACGAGGACCTGACACACCTCGTCGGGCACGGCGCACGTGCGATGATCGAGCGAGCCTTCCGGCTCCGCGGCGTGCCGCTGACCCAGGAGGAACTCGGACCGCTGCTCGACCGCTTCATCGTTCATTACAAGTCGGAAATGCCAGGCGAGAGCCGGCCCTTTCCCGGGCTTGCCGAGGCGCTTGCGAGACTTGCCGAGGCCGGCTACGGCCTGGCCGTCTGCACCAACAAGATCGAGGAACTGGCAATTCCGCTGATCGAGAAGCTTGGTCTTGCCGACCGTTTCGCGGTCATCGCCGGCGGTGACACCTTCGCCGTCCGCAAGCCGGAGGCAGGCCATCTCACCGGCACGATCGAAAAGGCAGGCGGCGACCCACGGCGCGCCATCATGGTCGGAGACAGCATCAACGATGTGCTCGCTGCGAAGAACGCCGGCATTCCGTCGATCGTCGTGCCATTCGGCTACTCGGACACGCCGGTCGAGGAGCTCGGTGCGGACCGCCTCATCAACCATTTCGACGAACTGACGCCCGCCCTCCTGGAGGAGATGCTCGCGGGGAGATGACCTCCCCGCGGAGCGCGATCAGCTGCGGGCCGAGCGGGCTTCGCTCGTAACAGCGAAGGCCTTGCGGGTGTAGTCGTCACGCCCGTAGACGTCATCGAAATACTCGATGATCCCGTCCTTGTTCGGCCATGCCGTGAAATAGGAGACATAGACCGGGATCTTCTGCGGCACCTGGACGGCACGGTTCTGGCCGGCGGCGATCTGCGCGCCGATATCGTCGACGGTCGTTCCCATTACCGCCGCTGCCATGCGACGCGGCTCGGAAAGACGCACGCAGCCGTGGCTCAGCGCCCGCATGTCACGCTTGAAGAAGCTCTTCGACGGTGTGTCGTGCATATAGATCGAATGGGCATTCGGGAAGAGAATCTTCAGTTCGCCGAGCGCGTTGTCGCTTCCCGGCGGCTGGCGGACATCGACATTGTGCGTCGAATTCCAGTCTACGGCACTCGACGAAACCTTGCGACCGCCGTAGCTCACCTCATAACCCAGGCGGTCGAGGTAACTCGGGTCCCGGCGAAGCTTCGGCAACATCTCGTTGATGATGATGGACTTCGGCACGCCCCAGTACGGATTGAATTCCACGGTCTCGATCTGGTCGTTGAAAAAGTAGGTCTGGTTCGCCTTGGAGCCGACCACGACCCGCATCGACAGTTCAGGATGCCCCTCGGTCACGAAGTAGGCCATGAAGGCGGGCTGGTTGATGAAGACGTATCGCGAGCCGAGATCGGCGGGGAGCCACCGCAGCTCCTCCATCGCCACTACGAGCTTCTCGATCTTGGCGGCATTGCTGTCACCCATCAGCGTGCGGATGGTCGCCTTGCCGACGATGCCATCGGGATGCAGGCCGCTTTCCTTCTGGAAGCCTTCCACCAGCGCCACGAGTTCAGGCGTGTATTCCGGCGTCCCCGTATAGGCGGCAAGAGTCGCGGCATGCTCGGTCTTCAGTGCCTCGGAGGCCCGCAGCTTGATGGCGGCGACGACGTTTGCGAGTTCGGGATTGGTGACGCCGGGCTTCAGGAGCGTCCCCGGCGCAATCGAGATCGCCTGCGCCGGATCGTTCTGCGCGGCCTTGAGACGGACGAGTTCTGCCTGCAGCGCCTGGAACTGCGAGTTCGCCGGCATGCGGCTCTTGAGGTAGGCGCCGACATCGGGGCTGAGCCGCATCATGTTGAGGAGCGGCTTGAAATTGACGGTCTTGCGCTTGATGTCGTGGTAGCCGGAAAGCTTGTTCGCGTCGATGCGACCACGCATGGTGTCGCTGACATAGGTCAGCGCCTTGATCGACATCGAAAGCTCGAAGGCCATGAGCTCGCGCTGACGAGCGAGCGGGTCTGCATCCGCGGCAGCGTCGGCCGGTGCCGCAACCAGATAGTCCTCGGGGACCAGTCCGACCAGGTCCGCCTCGGCGAAGGCGGCGAGCGCCGAACGGGCACGTTCCGATATGCCGTTCTCGGTCACCCAGATCATCGGGCGGCCGGCATTGTAATAAGCCTCGACTGCAGTGGCGATGTCGTCCGGTGCACGCAGCTTCGTCTCAGAGAGCAGCCGGCGCTGCTCCGCCTGCGGATCCACCGGCGCGATGCTCGCGGTCGTCGCAGCGTCGGACCCCGCGACCTCAGGCTGAGCGGCCGCCATGGCAGGCGCGGCGATCGTCACCGGGCGCGTCGCTTCCGGCTTGTAGGTGTAGTAACGCGGCCCGCTGACCTTCGGCAGCGGTTCGGGATCGGCCGTCGGGTCGGAGACACCGGGAAGACGCCGGCCGAAGAAGGTATCGTTCCCCCGCTGACGATTGTCGGCGCCCGGACCGCCGCGCAGCATTTCGAGCAGGGTGATCGCGGCTGCGGGGCGAGGCGCAGTGCTCATGGCCGTGAACGCAGCAAATACCGCCGTCAGCGCAATGGTCTTGTATCGGGTCATTCGTTCTCTCAATTTCCAGTCAGGTGCTGCGGCAAGCCGGATTCGCTCATGATCGACGTTTCGCGGACGACTAGCCCAACGGCTCTCCAATGAAAAGGTCGCACGGACGCATCAGAGCCATCGGCCCCGTAAAAATTATGTGACTGCCCGCGCGGCATTCCGGGGAAACAGCGCGTATTCTAATCGAATATATCGTTAATTTTTCCCAAACAACCGACCGGACCGCGTCACTGCCGTGGTATCGCCACACCCCTGGGTGGAAATCACGGACGCCGCAGTTACGGCTGACGGCCTTTCAAATTTGCGTCAGGCGATTGCGCCCGCCGGGCGCCGGACTAGATTAACACGCGAAGGACGCGACAATCTCCGGCAAGAAGGTGGGAGCGATGACGAAGACGCGCACGGAAACCGATACGTTCGGCCCTGTCGAAGTGGCGGGCGACCGCTACTGGGGCGCCCAGGCGGAACGCTCGCGCGGCAATTTCAGGATCGGGTGGGAAAAGCAGCCGCTGTCGATCGTGCGAGCGCTCGGCATCGTCAAGCAGGCCGCGGCGCGCGCCAACATGGGCCTCGGTATCCTCGATCCGAAGATCGGCAATGCCATCGTCGACGCCGCGCAGGAGGTGATCGACGGCAAGCTCGACGACCACTTCCCGCTCGTCGTCTGGCAGACCGGGTCCGGTACCCAGTCCAACATGAACGCCAACGAAGTGATCTCTAACCGGGCGATCGAAATGCTCGGCGGCGTGATGGGCTCGAAGAAGCCGGTGCATCCGAATGACCACGTCAACATGAGCCAGTCGTCGAACGACACCTATCCGACGACCATGCACATCGCCTGCGCAGAGCAAATCGTCCACCACCTGATTCCAAATCTCAAGCATCTGCACCAGGCCCTTGATGCCAAGGCGAAATCCTTCGCCCATATCATCAAGATCGGCCGCACGCACACGCAGGATGCCACGCCGCTCACCCTCGGGCAGGAGTTTTCTGGCTACGCCGCGCAGGTCTCCTCATCCATCAAGCGGATCGAGCTGACGCTGCCGGGTCTCTACGAACTCGCCCAGGGCGGCACCGCCGTCGGCACCGGGCTCAACGCCCCTGTCGGTTTCGCCGAGAAAGTGGCGGAGGAGATCGCCAAAATCACCGGCCTGCCCTTCGTCACGGCACCGAACAAGTTCGAGGCGCTCGCCGCCCACGACGCCATGGTCTTTGCCCACGGCGCGATCAACGCTGCGGCCGCTGCCCTGTTCAAGATCGCCAACGACATCCGCTTCCTCGGTTCCGGCCCCCGTGCGGGGCTCGGGGAACTCGCCCTGCCCGAAAACGAGCCGGGTTCGTCCATCATGCCGGGCAAGGTGAACCCGACCCAGTCCGAAGCGCTGACGCAGGTCTGCGCCCACATCTTCGGCAACCACGCCGCGATCACCTTCGCCGGCAGCCAGGGCCATTTCGAGCTCAACGTCTACAACCCGATGATGGCCTACAATTTCCTGCAGTCGGTGCAGCTTCTCGGCGATGCCGCCCGCTCCTTCACCGACAATTGCGTCACCGGCATCGAGGCGCGCGAGGACAATATCAGGAAGGGCGTGGAAAACTCGCTGATGCTGGTCACCGCGCTTGCCCCGGTGATCGGCTACGACAACGCCGCGAAGATCGCCAAGACCGCCCACCGGAACGGCACGACACTGAAGGCGGAAGCGCTCGCAAGCGGGCTGGTCAGCGAAGAGCAGTATGATGCGGTCGTGCGCCCGGAAAAGATGATCGGCCCCTCCTGACCGACGACCGCAAAGGTTCGTCGGCAACGCAACCTTAGAATCATTGATCTTTGCGACCGGTGCCCGTAAACCACCGCCATCGCATCCCATCGCTTCCAAGGTTTTCCGAAAATGGCTGACGATCTTTTCCCGCTTGGCGAAGACAAGACCCCTTATCGCAAGATTTCCTCGGACTACGTGTCCACGACCAGCTTCAATGGTCAGGAGATCCTCACCGTCGATCCCGAGGGCTTGCGCCTGCTCGCCGAAACGGCCTTCGCCGACATCAACCACCTGCTGCGCCCGGGGCACCTGAAGCAGCTCGCTTCGATCCTCTCCGACCCGGAAGCGACGGACAACGACCGCTTCGTCGCCTATGACCTCCTGAAGAACGCCAACATTGCCGCCGGCGGCGTGCTGCCGATGTGCCAGGACACTGGCACGGCGATCATCATGGCCAAGAAGGGCCGCAAGGTCTGGACCGAGGGTGGCGACTACGAAGCTCTGGCGCATGGCGTGCGCGACGCCTACGAGAGGAAGAACCTGCGTTATTCGCAGCTCGCGCCCTTGAAGATGTTCGAGGAAAAGAACACCCGCACCAACCTTCCCGCACAGATCGACATCTACGAGGAAGGCGAGGACGCCTACAAGTTCCTATTCATGGCCAAGGGTGGCGGCTCGGCCAACAAGACGTATCTCTACCAGGGCACGCCTTCGCTTCTGACGCACGACCGGATGATCGACTTCCTCAAGGAAAAGATCCTGACGCTCGGCACCGCCGCCTGTCCGCCCTATCATCTGGCGATCGTCATCGGCGGCCTCTCGGCCGAAATGAACCTGAAGACGGTCAAGCTCGCCTCCGCCCGCTATCTCGACGACCTCCCGACCGAGGGCTCCGAGTCCGGTCACGCCTTCCGCGACCTCGAGATGGAGAAGGAGATCCACAAGCTCACCCAGCAGATGGGTGTCGGCGCGCAGTTCGGCGGCAAGTATTTCTGCCATGACGTCCGCGTGATCCGCCTGCCGCGCCACGGTGCCTCCCTGCCGATCGGCCTCGGCGTCTCCTGTTCCGCCGACCGCCAGGCCGTCGGCAAGATCACCAGAGACGGCATCTTCATCGAGCAGCTCGAAACCGATCCGTCGAAGTACATGCCGGAAATCGACGAGAAGGCTCTTTCGTCCGGCGTTGTGAAGATCGACTTGAACCAGCCGATGAGTGCGATCCTCGGCGAACTCACCAAGCACCCGATCAAGACCCGCCTCTCCCTCACGGGCACGATCATTGTCGCCCGCGACCTCGCCCACGCCAAGATCCGCGAACGGCTGGAGAAGGGCGAAGGCATGCCTGACTACATGAAGAACCATCCGGTCTATTACGCCGGTCCGGCGAAAACCCCCGCCGGTTACGCGTCCGGCTCCTTCGGACCGACGACGGCCGGCCGTATGGACAGCTACGTCGACCAGTTCCAGTCGTTCGGCGGCTCGATGGTGATGCTCGCCAAGGGCAACCGTTCGCGTGCGGTGCGCGAGGCTTGCAACAAGCATGGCGGCTTCTACCTCGGCTCGATCGGTGGCCCGGCCGCGCGCCTCGCCAAGGACTGCATCAAGAAGGTGGAGGTCCTGGAGTATCCGGAACTCGGCATGGAAGCCGTCTGGAAGATCGAAGTCGAGGACTTCCCCGCCTTCATCGTCACCGACGACAAAGGCAATGACTTCTTCCAGGAGTTCAAGCTCGACTGAGAATACAACCGGCAAAAATTAACGGCGGAGCACCAGACGGCGCTCCGCCGTTCTTTATGCAAAGATGATATACAAGCAGTATCAGCGCCTTAAAGAAATTCCTCAAATACCGTTCAACAAGAAACCCGACTATAATTGGGGCTCGCGAAATTAAGCATTTCCAAACAGTTGAAGTTTATCTTAACAAGACGAATCAGGGGACTTGGAAAGGGGGGATTTTGCGATGAACACGGGCGTGACGCCAAAGGCGCCGGTTCCGGACATCGCCGCACAGATTACCTACGCCATGCGCACCATGGGCGTGGCACCGATCCCGCGCAACTACGAACTCTTCTACGAAGCCTATATCGGCTCCAATCCTGCACTGACGCGCGACCTCTCCGCGCTCGGCAGCAAGGCCACGCAGGAAGAATTGGACACGCTCGGCGAACAATATTTCGGGCGTCATCACCAGTCGCGCATGATGGAGAATGTCCATACGCGCATCGTGACGGAACTCGACGGCCTGCTCGGAGTGCTGAAGCAGGAGCAGAGCTCGCTCGAAAGCTACAACAAGCTGCTCGGCGAGACATGCAACCGCATCAACACCAAGAGCAAGAACAGTGCCGAACTGCTGCGCAGCGCGATCACGTTGCTGCAGGAGGCGACCGGCGACACCATGGCGCACGGCGAAAAGACCGTCGAGAGCGTCGAGCAGAAGTCGCAGGAAATGGCCGAGGTCCGCAAGGAACTCGACGAATACAAGCGCATCGCCAATACCGACTCCCTGACGCGCATCGCGAACCGTCGCGCCTTCGACGAAAAGCTTGCGGCGATCTATGACGGCAGCTTCAATCTGCCGCTGACCGGCCTGGTGCTGGCCGATATCGACCACTTCAAGAAGATCAACGACAGCTACGGCCATCCAGTCGGCGACAAGATCCTCGCGTCTGTGGCGACCGTCATCCGCACGAATGTCCGCAAGGACGTCTTCGTATCCCGCACCGGCGGCGAGGAATTCGCCATCATCGTCGACGGCAACACCCCCGACGAGATCATGCAGATGTGCGAGCGCGTACGCCAGGCGCTGGAGCTGACGCCTTTCAAGAATTCCAGGACGGGCGTCAATTACGGACCGATCACGCTCTCTCTCGGTCTGTGCATGGCGAACGCTGCCGAGGATCCCGGCGAACTCTACGCCAAGGCGGACGTCGCCCTCTATTGTGCGAAGAATGCCGGTCGCAACTGCAGCCGGCAGTTCGAGGACGGCATGAAGAAAGACTTCACCAAGAGCTGGCTCATCTACCGTCGTTGACGGACACCGCCTACCACATCGTCCTGGCGGCACGCGTCGGCCATTCCCGATCGTAGGTATCCTTGTCGAAATCCGCTTTCGCCGCGTGCAGCATGTCGCCCGGGGTCGGAAGGCTTTTCGGATCGATAAAGCGGTCGACGTTCCAAAGATCGGCGCGCATGACGGCCCGGGCGCACTGGAAGTAAACCTCGCCGATGGTGACGACGACGACGCTGCGCGGATGTTTGCCTTCCATGTCGAAACTGTCGATCAGCGCCTCGTCAACCGAAACCACGGCCGTGCCGTTCACCCGAACCACGCTGTTCGAGCCCGGGATCAGGAACATCAGCGCGACCCGCGGGTCCCGCACGATGTTCCGGAGCGAGTCGATGCGGTTGTTGCCACGCCAGTCCGGCAGCGCAAGATGGCGCTCGTCCTCGATGCGCACGGCACCGCCGGCGTCCCCGCGCGGCGAGCAGTCGAGCCCGTCCTCTCCGACCGTCGCCAGCGCGACGAAGGGCGAGGCCTCGATCATACGCCGGTAGGCGGGGGTGAGAACGGACGTGACCTTCACCAGCGAGGCCTCGCCGGGTTCGCCGTAGCGTGCCAACAGCTCTTCGACGGTACGGATCGTCTTCATCGAAACCTCCGGGGTGGAACAAGCCATCCCCGTGTATAACCGATTTCCTAACAGGATGACGACAGTCGCTGCTCCGGTTCGTCGGCAATCCCTGCGCCATCGTCAAAGACGAAGGAGGCAATCTCCGCGATGACATCCGGTGCCGCCACGATCCTGCGATGTCCGAGGCCGTTCGCCCACCGGACAGCCACGTGAGGGCCGGCCGCTTCGAGGCGGCGGGCGTGTTCGGCGTGCACCTCCTTGTCCTCTTCGGCGTGCAGGACGAGGATCTCGCGGCCGATCCGCGCGGCGATGGGAACGGTGTCGAGCGCATCGACAGGACAGCCCGCAACGGCCTCGGCACGCTTCACCATCGCCCGACGGACGGAGGGGCGCAGCTTCAGCATCCCGCAGAAACCGTCGATCACCCAATGTATGTTGCTCGGCGCGGCAAGGAGCACCACCCTGCCCGGCTCAAAACGACAGGCGCCGGGAAAGATGCCGCCGATCGCGGTCATCACAGCCGCGCCGCCGAAGGAATGGCCGATCGCAATGTCGGAGAAGCCGAGCCGCTCCTGAACGGCGCAAATCGCCTCCGCTGCAAGACGCAGATTCAGATGCCGCCCCGAGGAATGCCCGTGCCCCGGCAGATCGAGCAGCACCACTTCGGCTCCTGCCTTGTGAAGGTCGGCGGCGAGTCGCGCCAGATATTCTGCGCGCGAGCCCCAGCCGTGGACGATGAGCACACGGGGCGCATCGGTCGATGCAGCGCCAAGGCGTCGGGCCGCGACGGTACCGCGGGAGATCGGCAACACGATGCGCTCGGCTCCCGCCAGTTGCTCGGCTCCCCTGGCGAGGGCGGAGGCCGCCTTGCCGTCCTTCGGTCGCCGGGACGGCGTGCGGCAGAAGAGCGAGAATGCCAGTCGCCCGGCAAAACCGGGCGACAGAAGACCGGCGAGCGAGAAACCGAAACGGGTGACCTCGAGCGCGAAGGGTGCCATATTGGGATTCTCCAATGATGTTCAATGCTGAACAATAAAAGTACAACGATGAACAAAAATCAATCCCTTCCCTGGGACCATCCGCGTTTTCGGAGCTGGATCGCCGTCGGCCGTGCATGTCAGATGATGCAGACGGCACTCGGCCGGGCGCTCGCACCGCTCGACATCAAGACGCCGCATCTCGACATCCTGATCAATCTCTACCGGCATGAAGGTATTTCGCAGCAGGAGTTGGCGCGCAAACTGCTGGTCGGCCGCTCCAACATGAGCATGCTGCTGCCGCAGATGGAAAAGCGCGGGCTGATCGCACGGCGCGACGATCCGAAGGACAAGCGCGTCTTGCGCCTGTTCCTGACCGAGAAAGGCCGCGACGTCACCAAACGTGCCATGACGATCCAGACGGACCTGATCGAAAGGACGCTCTCCGTGACGCCGATCGACCAGTGCCTCGCAATGGCCGAGTCGATGGAACTGCTGATCGCGCGGCTGCAGGCGGAGGAAGAGACCGCCGGCTAACCACCTTTGTGTTCAGGCCGCCCGTTTTTCGCCGACAACCCGTTCGAGCCGCCGGTCGGGCACGATCCACATCAGCGCGACCAAGGCATAGAGCGCATAGGAGATCATGGGCGTGACGAAGGCGAGGCCGATCGCCACCAGATAGATCATCGGAGAAATCAGGCCCTTGACGTCGCGACCGAGTGCGGCCCTGAGTTCGTCACGGCGGCCGGACGACGAGATGATCTGTATCTGAAGAATTTTGTAGGCGATGGCCGCCATCAGCAAAACGAAGCCGTAGCAGGCGGCCGGCATCGCCGAGCCGTGGGACTCTCCCACCCAACCGGTGGCGAACGGGACGAGCGATAGCCAGAACAGGAGGTGCATGTTGGCCCACATCTCGCGCGCCGTAGCGCGGGTACCGAAGGTCAGCAGATGGTGATGGTTGTTCCAGTAGATCCCCACGTAAACAAAGCTCAAGATATAGCTCAGGAACACCGGCAGCAGCGGAACAATCGCCGAAAGCTCTGCATCGTGGGGTATCTTGAGTTCAAGCACCATGATCGTGATCACGATCGCAAGGACGCCGTCGCTGAATGCCTCTAGCCGTGCGGTATTCATTCCACTGCCCCTCCTCTCGCTTTTATAGACCATCGCGACTCAACGCCTTCTCGGAAAGCTTGCGCTCGTATTCTGCGAAGAGTTCGCCGCCCTTCTGCCCGAGTTCCCGCAGATAGGACCAGGTAAAGATACCGCTGTCGTGACCGTCGTCGAAGGCGATGCGCACGGCGTAGTTGCCGGTCGGATGAACCGCGGTGATGGACACATTGCGTTTCCCCGGCACAGTCACTTCCTGCCCCGGCCCGTGGCCCTTGACCTCCGCCGAGGGTGACAGAACCCGCAGCATCTCCGCCGGCAGCGCGAAAGAAGTGCCGTCGTCGAAGGCGACCGACAATTGCCGGCGGTCTTTGGAAACCTTCAGTTCGGTCGGCCAGAACTCACTCATGATCGGTACTCCCCGGGTGGTCGGAGACCAGAACTAAGCGGCGCTCCTTGCCCATGCAAGCCATTTTGCCGTCACTCTGCCCGACCTGGTTGCTTGACGAGCGGAGCGGATGTCACCAAATTACCCTCAATACGGAGGAGATGCCTTGAACTACAGCCCAGGTTCGTTCGGAAAGGCCGCAGGCCCTGCGCTCGACAGCGCGCCCATGATCGACCCGTTCGGCCGCATGGTCTCCTACCTGCGTGTCTCGGTCACCGACCGGTGCGATTTCCGCTGCACCTATTGCATGGCGGAAAACATGAACTTCCTGCCGAAGAAGGATCTCCTCACGCTGGAGGAGCTCGACAGGCTCTGCTCGGCCTTCGTCGCCAAGGGTGTTCGCAAGCTGAGACTCACCGGTGGCGAACCGCTGGTGCGCAAGAACATCATGTTCCTCATCCGCAGTCTCGCACGGCATCTTGAGAGCGGTGCGCTCGACGAACTCACGCTGACGACGAACGGTTCGCAGCTCGCCCGTTTTGCCGGCGAACTCGCCGACTGCGGTGTCCGCCGCATCAACGTCTCGCTCGATACCCTCGATCCACGGAAATTCGCCGAGATCACCCGTTGGGGCGACTTCGCCAAGGTGATGGAGGGCGTCAAGGCGGCGCAGAAGGCGGGCATTCGCGTCAAGCTCAATGCCGTCGCGTTGAAGGACTTCAACGAGGACGAGATTGCGGACCTGCTGCGTTACGCCCACGGCAACGACATGGACCTGACGCTGATCGAGACGATGCCGATGGGCGAAACCGGAGAAGACCGCACGGACCGCTACCTGCCGCTCTCGACCGTCCGGCAACGGCTCGAAAGCCAGTTCACTCTTTCCGACATTCCCTATCGCACCGGCGGCCCGGCCCGCTATGTCGAGGTGAAGGAGACCGGTGGACGCCTCGGCTTCATCACGCCGCTCACCCATAACTTCTGCGAGAGCTGCAACCGGGTGCGCCTCACCTGCACCGGCACGCTCTACATGTGCCTCGGCCAGGACGATGCGGCCGACCTCAGGGCGGCGCTGAGGGCCTCGGACGACGATACCCTGCTTGCGGCAGCGATCGACGAGGCCATCTCGCGCAAGCCAAAGGGTCACGACTTCATCATCGACCGCGACCATCGCCGTCCCGCCGTCGCCCGCCATATGAGCGTGACCGGCGGCTGATCCGCCCCGTTCCGCCTGCCATTCCTTCTCCGCCGCGACGCCCGTGATCGCAACATGCAAGCGAATTCGAATTTGATGTTGCACGACGCCGCATTGCCGTGTCCTCTCCACGGCGTGACGATTTCGCAGATTCGCCGGTGGGCGGTCTGCGCTGTCCGTCGCGGAAGAACACCTCCAGGTCCTGGAAGCAAATCCCCTCCCCGGAAAGATATGGAATGAAACTGTCCAGGAATACCACGGGCGCCATCCTGATGATGATGTCGATGGCGGGCTTCACCTGCAACGATGCGGTGATCAAGTCGGTGACACCCTACATGAATGTCGGGCAGATCATGCTCATCCGCGGGATACTGACGAGCATTCTCGTTTACATAATCGCGCGGCGCATGAATGCGCTCGATCATATTCGCACCCTTTTTCAGCCGATGGTCGCACTGCGCGTCCTCTTCGAGGTAACGGCGGCGATCGCCTATCTCTCCGCCCTCGGACAGATTCCGCTCGGCAATGCCGCGTCCATCCTGCAATCGCTGCCGCTCGCCGTCACGCTGGGGGCCGCCCTCTTCCTCGGAGAGCCGGTCGGCTGGCGGCGCTGGACGGCGATCATCGTCGGCTTCATCGGCGTCATGATCATCATCCGCCCGGGACCGGAAGGCTTCACGCTCGCCTCTCTTTACGTCGTCGGCAGCGTATTTTCTGCGGCTGCCCGCGATCTCGTGACGAAGCGCATTCATGCGGGCGTATCATCGCTCAGCGTCACGCTCTTCTCGGCGGCAGGAAACGCCGTTGCGGGCGCCCTGCTCGTCCAGCCCTTCGGCGGATGGCAGCCGATGACGGGCGAATTGTTCTGGCTTCTCGCGCTCGCCTCGGTGCTCGTCTTCGTCGGCTATCAGGCGATCATCATGGCGATGCGCACCGGCGAGATCTCCTTCATCGCACCGTTCCGCTATACCAGCCTCCTTTGGGCGGTCGGCCTCGGACTCGTGGTCTTCGGCGAAGTGCCGGACGTCTGGATGATGACCGGAACCGCAATCGTCATCGCGTCGGGTCTCTATGCCTTCTACCGGGAAAACAAGCGAAAGGCGGGGCTATGACCAGATCACCCGGCATCATCCTCGCCGGCGGCCTCTCTCGCCGCATGGGCGAGAACAAAGCCGCCGTGCTCCTCGGCGGCAAGACGATGATACGGCACGTCGCCGAGCGGCTGGCACCGCAGGTTTCGTCGCTCGTCGTCAATGCGCCCGAGGGTGCCGATGCCGGGCTCGGACTGCCGCTCGTACCGGATACCATCGCCGGCCATCCGGGACCGCTCGCGGGCGTGCTCGCCGGTCTGCGTCACGCCGAAAAGCTGGCGCGGCCGCCCCGACATATCGTAACAGTACCGGCGGATACACCGTTCCTTCCGTGTGATCTCGTGGAGCGACTGGAGGCCGCCCTGCCCACGGATGACGCCATCGTCGTCGCCTCATCGATGGGAAGGTCCCATCCGGTGATCGCGCTCTGGCCGATTGCAGTTGCCGACGATCTCGAGGAATGGCTGGCAGATCCCGGAAATCGCAGGCTCCAGGCCTTCATCGCGCGCCATCCGTCGGCGGCCGTCGATTTTCCGCCGATCGAGACAAAACGTGGCCCGCTCGATCCGCTCTACAACGTCAACACGCCCGACGAACTCGCCCTCGCGAAGGCCTTTCTGGAGGAGGAAGACGGATGACGGCAACGCCAAGGATCTTCGGCATTTCCGGCTGGAAGAATTCCGGCAAGACGGGCCTCGCCGTCCGCCTCGTCGCCGAGTTCACCCGCCGTGGCTACCGGATCTCGACCATCAAGCACGCTCACCACGACTTCGACATCGACAAGGTCGGCGCCGACAGCTACCGCCACCGCGAGGCGGGTGCGCATGAAGTGACGATCGTCTCGGGAACACGCTACGCCATCATGCACGAGCTGCGCGGCGCGCCGGAACCCAGCTTCGCGGAAATCCTGGCGCGGATTGCGCCCTGCGATCTCGTCCTGATCGAGGGATACAAGCGCGAACCTGTCCCGAAGATCGAAGCGCGACGGCTCGAAGCGAAGAGCCGGGAGCCGCTCGCCCCCACCGATCCGCACATCGTCGCGATTGCCGCCGATCACCCCGTGACCGACACTGCCTTGCCCGTGTTCGATCTCGACGACACGGTCGCGATCGCCGATTTCGTCGCCCGCGTCACCGGCTTGCCCCCGGTTTCCCCCGCATCCGCCTGAACAGGCGAAAGGGCCGCCGGCAGATGCCGGCGGCCCTTTCTTTCTCTTACCGTCTGTGCCGTGCTTAACGGTTCGCCGCAACCGGGCGTACCAGCGGCGTGACACGGCGGATGGTCACACGCCGGTTCTGCTGCTCGGCGGCCTGCGTACGGATCTTGAGGTACCGCTCGCCATACCCCTGGACCGACATGTTCTCCGGCGGGATGCCGTAGACTTCGGTCAGCAGGTTGGCGACCGTTTCGGCGCGCTGGTCCGAAAGCACGAGGTTCGAGCGATCGGAGCCGACGGCGTCCGTGTGACCTTCGATGAGGAAGACCTCGCCGGGATCCTTCGCCAGCACCTTCTCCATCGCTTCCGCAACCTTGCGGAGCGTCTTGGCCTGGGCGAGCGGCACTTCCGCCGATCCGGACGCGAAGGTGATGGTGTCGAGATCGATACGGCGGACCTTGTCGCGCAGACGCGCCGACGACTTCACTTCCTCGATCGAATAGACGCGTTCCACCCGTTCGACCGGCGGCTGGGCGAGGAAGTCGTAGTAGTTACGGTCGGGCTCGTCCGAGACGGTGACGATATAGTCGTCGAGCGGCACGGTGAGGCGCATCGGCGGAAGGCTGCGTCCGACGTCGACATAAACGTGCGGGCGATCCGTATCCGCCTCCGGAGCGTAGAACAGCACGTATTCGTCGCCGTCCTCCGTGACGCGTGAGCGCTGGATGATATCACCATAGCGGTTGTAGACGGTGACGATCCGCGTTCCGTTTTCACGGACGACCGTTTCGCGAACGCGGCCACGCGACAGCTCCTCATAGTAGCTGTCCTGGGCGTCATAGCGAATGCGCTCACGCTCGTCGCCGCGGACGACGATCTGATCTCCGACGTTGATAATCATACGGTCGTCGACCTGATCGATGACCCTTACCTCCGTGACCTGGTTGGACACGTTGTTCTGGGTCACCGTGTTGTTGGTCACATTGGTGACGTTGGTCACGTTGTTGATGACCGTCTGGGGCACCTGGAAGGTGGGCGCCGCATCGAGCCTCGTTCCCTCTTCCTTGATGTTAGCCTCGAGGGTCTGCTGCTCCACCTGGATCGCTTCCGCCTGCGCAGCCGCATCACTTTCCGGCGGCGGGGCGACCGGCTCTTCCGACCTCAATTGCATGCGCTGTTCACGCACGCCCTCGCCTCCGGAATTGTCGGCATCCTTGTCGCTGTCGAGAACGGCAGCGCCGTTGTCGACCGGCAGGACGACCGTCTCGGCCGTCTTCGAGGGATCTTCGGCGATCTGCAGCTTCTCTTCTTCGGTCCTCGTATCGACGATTTCCGGAACAGGAGCCTCTTCCGGAGGCTCGACGGCCGGGATTACGGCCTGCTCACCCTGCTGCTCCGGCGCCTGGTCGGCGGACGACTGGTCGGGAGCGGCCGGGGCTTCTCCCTGCGTGGCGTCCGGGGCCGGAGCCTGCTGTTCTTCCGTCGGAACCTGCTGCTCTTCGGCGGGGGCCTGTTGCTGCTCTGCAGGCGCCTGTTGATCTTCGGCCGGAGCCTGCGGCTCTTCGGCAGGGGCCTGTTGCTCCTCAGCCGGTGCCTGCTCCTCGGCGGGAGCGGGCTGCTCATCGGCAGGTGCCTGTTGCTCCTCGGCCGGAGCCTGCGGCTCATCGGCAGGGGCCTGTTGCTCCTCGGCCGGAGCCTGCGGCTCTTCGGCAGGGGCCTGTTGCTCTTCCGCCGGAGCCTGTTCCTCGGCCGGAGCCGGCTGCTCATCGGCAGGTGCCTGTTGTTCCTCTGCAGGCGGCTGCTCTTCTGCCGGGGCCTGCGGCTCGGCCGCGGGTGCTTGCTCTTCGGCCGGCGCCTGTTGTTCCTGAGGAGCCGGTTCCGCGGCCGGCGCCTGCTGTTCCTCGGCCGGTGGCTGTTGTTCCTCTACGGGTGGCTGCTCATCGGCAGGTGCCTGCTGTTCTTCAGCCGGTGCCTGTTGCTCGGCCGGCGCTTGGGGACAGGCATCGGCCGATTCGGCCTCGCTTCCGTCGCCGCAGGTTACCTGCGCGACAAGAATTCCCTGCTCCCCGCGAGCGGACGGGGCGACAGCCTCCTGAGCCTGCGAGACGGCGCGCGCGGCCACCGGCTCCACGACGATGGCCGCCGAGAGAACCGGCAGGGCGACCGTGGCGAACAGTTTTGATCTCAAAGTCATGTCGTTTTCCTTGTGACGCGTGTCTCCACGCACTTCCTGGGAGCGAACAAGAGATGACGGCATAGTTGTGTCCGCCTCACTAGTCCTCCCGCTCCAGGTGAACGGACCCTAGTTTGCGGCAAATTAACCGTAGCTGAACGGAAAAAGTTTCATGTGCGGTGGAATTAGGCGCCGCGAGCAATACTGTTGCTCGTCATACCGCGAACTCGACAGTCTCATGCGTTTTTTGGATAACGGCGTCTTTGCTGTTGATTTTCCGTGAAAAAGAGTAGGAATATCGCCGCAGGCCCGGCTCGTTCGGTGCCGCCATCCCAGTGAGCGCGGGAATGACAACCGCGCGGATGACCAACAGAGAGGATCATTATGCGTATCTCCACCCGTTTCTTTGCAGCGGTGTCCATTGCCGCGATGTCGCTTTTCGCGGGCAACGCCATGGCCGAAGGCGAAAAGCTGATCATCGGCACCGAGGGCGCCTATCCGCCCTTCAACAACCTGCAGGCCGACGGCACCCTGGTCGGCTTCGACATCGACATCGCCCGGGCGCTTTGCGAAGAAATGAAGGTCGAATGTGAATTCGTCACCCAGGACTGGGACGGCATCATTCCCGCCCTGCAGGCGAAGAAGTTCGATGCCATCATCGCTTCCATGTCGATCACGCCGGAACGGCTGGAAAAGGTCGATTTCTCCGAGAAATACTACAACACCGGACCGGCGATCGCCGTTGCGAAGGACTCGGATATCAAGACGGTAGACGACCTGAAGGGCAAGGTCCTCGGCGCACAGTCGTCCACCACCCACGCCAACTATGCTGAAAAGCACATGCCCGATTCCGAGCTGAAGCTCTACCCGACGACGGACGAGTACAAGCTCGACCTCGAAGGCGGCCGCGTCGACGCCGTCATCGATGACGTCGTCGTCCTGTCGGAATGGGTGAAGTCGGACGCCGGCGCTTGCTGCAAGATCATGGCGGCTCTGACGCCGGATGTCGAAATCAACGGCCCCGGTGCCGGCATTGCCGTCCGCAAGGGCGAAACCGCGCTGGCCGACAAGTTCAGCGCTGCGATCAAGGCGATCCGCGCCAACGGCAAGTACAAGGAAATCAACGACAAGTACTTCGACTTCGACGTTTACGGCGAATAATCGCCGGGTTCGGAGATCGCTCACGGATGGCGGAAGGCAGGTTCTTCCGCCATTTACGTTTCGTGCAGACGGAAACAAGGACAAGGCGGCGCAGACCGCGACAGGGGAACAGGCATGAGCGGATTACTTTCCGCGATCGGCGCACTCTGGGCCTGGGTGCAATATACGTTTGATCCGTTTTGCGGACCTGCAGGCCTCTTTACTCTCTTCGGCTCAACTCTGGCATCGTGCGGCCCCGAGGGGTGGGGCGATGAAATCGCCTTCGGCGTGAAGGTCACGGTGACGCTATCCCTGGCGACGTTGCCGGTCGGGCTGCTGATGGGGTTCATGATCGCACTCGCCATGCAGTCGCAGGACAAGATCCTGAGACTGGCCGGTGGTATATACACGACGATCTTCCGAGGCCTTCCGGAGCTCCTCACGCTCTTCATCGTCTATTACGGCCTGCAGATGGCGATCCAGGCCGTGCTCAACGCCTTCGGCTACGACGAACGTGTCGAGATCAACGCCTTCGCCTCCGGCATGATCGCACTCTCGGTCGTATTTTCCTCCTACTGCTCGGAAGTGCTGCTTTCGGCCTTCCGCGCCATTCCGCAGGGACAGTACGAAGCCGGCGACGCGCTCGGCCTTCACCGCGGGCGGACGATGCGGCTGGTCATCCTGCCGCAGCTGATCCGCATTGCCCTTCCCGGACTCGGAAATCTCTGGATGAACCTTCTGAAGGATACGGCACTCGTTTCGGTCATCGGCCTCACCGACATCCTGCGTCAGACGGGCGTTGCCGCGAAGGTCAGCAAGGAAGCCTTCTTCTTCTACGTGCTCGCCTGTGGCCTCTATCTCGGGCTGGCCGTGCTTTCGTCGGGTGGCCTCAGCCTCATCGACCGCTGGAGCCGTCGTGCGGAGGCCCGCCGATGAGCTACACGACCGAACTCATCGCCCCCCGCCCCGCCCCCGTCATGCCGGCGAAGCCCACGACAGCGGGCCGGCTGATCGGGTATGTCGGCCTCGCCCTTTGGGGGCTGCTGGCGCTCTCGCTGATCTACATGATGGTCAGCAACTGGGACACCGACAAATTCGTCAAGTACGGACCGCGCTACCTCTCCGGTCTCTGGGTCACGGCAACGCTCGTCTTCGCCTCCATCTTCTTCGGCGCAGTCCTTTCAATGCCGATCGCCTTTGCCCGGATGTCGAAGAACCGGGTGCTGAACGGTATCTCCTACGCCTATGTTTACATCTTCCGCGGGACGCCGCTGCTCGCCCAGATCTATCTCATCTATTACGGTCTCGGCAGCTTCCGTCCGCAGATCGAGGCGGTCGGCCTCTGGTGGTTTTTCCGTGAAGCCTGGTACTGCGCACTGCTGTCGATGACCATGAACACCGCCGCCTATCAGGCCGAAATCCTGCGCGGCGCCATCCAGAGCGTTCCGAACGGCCAGATCGAGGGCGCGAAGTCGCTCGGTCTCTCGCCCTTCGTCACGTTCTGGAAGATCATCCTGCCGCAAGCCCTCATCGTGGCACTTCGCCCTTACGGCAATGAGATCGTGCTGATGATCAAGGGCTCGGCGGTCGTCGCGGTCGTCACCGTGCTCGATCTTATGGGCCAGACCCGCTACACCTTCTCGCGGACCTTCGATTATCAGGCCTATCTCTGGGCCGCAGTCTTCTACCTGTCGATCGTCGAGACCATGCGTCACGTCTGGGCAGCTCTCGAAGCCCGCCTGACCCGCCACCTCAAACGGTAAGCTCGCAGCGCCGCCCGCAAGACAGGCTGGGCGGCGCTGGCAGCACTCGGCGATGAGAACTGCCAACCACCTGATTGGAAAGGTATAATTTCCGAAATTCGAACGAATATTAAGCCTCGCTTAAGCAAAGCGGTGCTTCCATGGTCATGTCTGGGAAAGACCCCGTCGGGGTACGACAGAAGCGGCAAACGCCATTCGTTCCGGCGGGAGAGCAATGGGAACAGCGTTGCGAGGCTGCGATGAACCACGACATGGAAATGATGCTGAAGGGCTACGGCCTGACGACCGCACAAATCCTCTACCGGATGCCGGATCACCCTGCCGTGCTGCAAACCTATGTTTGGCAGCACTATGATCTCGCGCCGGAATTTCCGGAAATGAAGAGCTTCCTGACATTCTGGCAGGAGAAGCTCGACGGACCGCTCCATTCCGTCTGCTACGTCCATCGGCGGCTGATCGGTGCCAACGAGTGGCGGGCGTTGAAGGGCGAGTTCATCCTCCACTGAGGAGAAATCACACATGAACCTCGCCGTGGGCGAATTCGCCCTCGTCGGGTTCCCTGTGGAGGGCGGCGTAGAGAATGCCGGCGTGCCAAAAGCCGACGACCGTCAGCACGGCCCAGCCAGGCACGCCGCCGAGCGCCGCATTGTGGACCAGCTGCGCCAGCGAATGGACCAGATCCGCCCGCGGCTGGTCGGGCAGGAGTTTGGGCGTGGATATCTTCAGGCTCCAGGCCAGCAGCAGGATCATGTACATCCAGCAGTAGTTGCGGCGAATGCGGCGGAACAGCGCCTCGCGGTAGCTGATGAGGAATGTCGGCTGGCGCAGGCTTTTCGCGATCGCTGCGGCCCAGTCAGGATTGAGTTCGTCATCCGGGCACAGCGCCTGGGCGAAATAGTAGCGTTCCAGCTGGCGGACGCGGGCGCGATAGACGTCGAAGAAGCGGTAGCGACGCGCCTCGATCAGCAGGAAGAGCGAAATGAGAAGCATGGCGAAGAGCACGACGCCGTGATGCGAGGTCGGTGTCGACAGGGAGACTGACAGAAGGCCGGCGACGACGGTGATCGCCCAGTTGGAACTCCGGTCGATGCGGTCGCGCCAGCTGATCATCCGGCCGATCTCGCCGCGGTAGTAGTGAATGATCAGATTCGCCTTCTCGGCGGAGGTGACGGGCAGTGTCGGCGCCCTTCGCGCCTCGTGCACCACTGCCGCGCGCAGCGGAGACTCCTTGGCCATATTTCCCCCGAACGCTGGATGCATCAATGTCTCTACAACGGAGAAGACGCCCGCAGGTTCCGGGCGTCCGCATTGCCAAATCCGCCGGGAGTCTGTAGACCCGGGCCTCGCGGCGCCGGGCGCCGGAAGACGAACACTCCCCGAGGAGCTTCCACATGGCAAAGATCGACGAAGAAGCACTGGCGGAGGCCTATCACCGCGCGCTGGCGCTCGAAAAGGCCGGCAATGTCGACGCGGCTGTCGAGGCCTACCGGCACGTTCTCGAACTCGACCCCGAAGACCACGGCGGCGCGGCCGTCCGTATCGCAGCCCTCGGCCGCGGCGAAACACCGCCGAAGGCACCCGACGCCTATGTCGAAACCCTCTTCGACCAGCACGCCGAAGCCTTCGAGGACATCCTCGTCGAACAGCTCGGCTACACGGTGCCGATGATGGTTCGCCAGCGCCTGCAGGCGCTCGGCCTCGGTCCGTTCCGGCGCATGCTCGATCTCGGTTGCGGCACCGGGCTCACCGGCGGCGCGCTCCGCGACATGGTCGGCGACATTACCGGCATCGACATCTCGGAGAACATGGTCGAACTCGCCCACGAGAAGGACCTCTACGAAACGCTCTACGTCGCCGAAGTCGAGGATTTCCTAGAAGACAACGACGAGGAAGCCTTCGACCTCATCACCGCGACGGACGTGCTGCCCTATCTCGGCGCGCTCGAGCCGCTCTTCTTCGGCGCCAGCGAGAACATGGTGCCGGGCGGAATTTTCGTCTTCTCCTCGGAGACCCTTTCAGCAGGGGATGGCCGCGCCTACATCGTCGGCCCGCACCAGCGCTTCCTGCATTCGGAGGCCTATATCCGCGAACGGCTCGAACAGACCGGCTTCGAGGTGGTCGAGATCGGCGAGATCAACGTGCGCATGCAGGACGGCGAGCCGAGCCCCGGCCATCTCGTGATAGCGCGTCTCAAGGACTGAACAGCCGACGACGATCGGGCAACCTCTCCCGGAGATCGCGATTGAGGAGCAGACGTCTTTCCTCTAAAGCTTTCGCTGCAAACGAACTTTCGGGAGAGACGACATGGCCAGGATTGCATTCATCGGACTGGGCGTCATGGGATATCCCATGGCCGGACACCTGAAGGCGAAGGGAGGCCATGACGTCACCGTCTACAACCGGACGACCGCAAAGGCGGAGAGCTGGGTGAAGCAACACGGCGGCCGCGCCGCCGCCACGCCGGCGGAAGCTGCCCGCGATGCCGACTTCGTCTTCACCTGCGTCGGCAACGACGACGACCTCCGCTCCGTGACCATCGGCCCCGACGGCGTGCTTGCCGGCATGAAGTCCGGAGCCGTGCTGATCGACAACACCACCGCCTCGGCCGAGGTCGCCCGTGAACTCTATGACGCCGCGAAGGCCAGAGGCTGCGACTTCATCGACGCACCCGTCTCCGGCGGCCAGGCAGGTGCCGAAAACGGCGTTCTGACGGTGATGTGCGGCGGCGACGAAGCGGTCTTCGAGCGCGCCCGGCCGGTCATCGACGCCTATGCACGGATGGTCGGGCTGATGGGGCCTGCCGGCGCCGGCCAGCTCACCAAGATGGTCAACCAGATCTGCATCGCCGGCCTCGTCCAGGGCCTCGCCGAAGGGATTCACTTTGGCAAGAAAGCCGGCCTCGACATTGAAAAGGTTATCGAAGTCATCTCCAAGGGCGCAGCCGGCTCCTGGCAGATGGAAAACCGCTACAAGACCATGAACCAGAGCAAGTACGATTTTGGCTTCGCCGTCGACTGGATGCGCAAGGACCTCGACATCGTGCTCTCGGAAGCCCGCCGCAACGGCGCCGCCCTGCCCGTCACCGCGCTCGTCGACCAGTTCTACGGCGAGGTGCAGAAGCTCGGCGGCAAGCGCTGGGACACGTCCTCGCTTCTCGCACGGCTTGAAAAATGACCCTCGGACCGGCCGCGACCACCGGTGAGATCGTCGCCTTCCTCGGAACACTGAGGAACTACGAGAACATTGCCGGCATGGGCCGGTTCGGCATCGTGACCGACAACGCGCTCGGCATTTCCAACCCTGTGATGCAAAAGATCGCCCGGCAGGTGAAGAAGAACCCTGCCCGGGCGCTCGAACTCTGGGAGACCGGTATCCGTGAAGCGCGGATGCTGGCGCTCTACACGCTCGATCCGAAGACGCTGGAGGCCGCAACGGCGCGCCGTCTCGCCGGCGATTTCGCGTCGTGGGAAATCGTCGACGCCGCAGCCGACCTTTTCGTCACCGCGCGGCTGGAACGCCTCATTCCGGAATTCGCAGCCGACGAACGTGAATTCGTGCGACGCACAGCCTTTTCGATGATCGCCTCGGCGGCGGTTCACCTTAAGCAGGAGCCGGACAGCCTGATCCTCGGCTACCTGGCGCTGGTCGAAACGCACGCTTCAGACGAGCGCAACTTCGTCCGCAAGGCGGTGAACTGGGCGCTCCGCAACATCGGCAAGCGCAACCGCACCTGCCACGTCCCGTCGCTCGATCTCGCGGAGAAGCTCGCCACCAGTGCGAACAAGACCGCCCGCTGGATCGGCAGGGATGCCGTGCGCGAGCTTGCGAGCGAAAAGGTCCTGGCGCGGCTGAAGGACTGACGCCCCTACGGGACGAGGTCAGTCCTCCTGGGACTTCGGGTTGTCGAGGAGCATGTAGTCGAGCGGCAGCTCGGTCGTGTACTTGATCTGCTCCATGGCGAAAGCCGAGGATACGTCGCGGATCTCGATTCGAGCGATCAACCGTTTGTAGAAGGCGTCGTAGGCGGCGATATCCGGCACCACCACGCGCAGCAGATAGTCGACGTCGCCGCTCATGCGGTAGAATTCGACGACTTCCGGAAAGTCGACGACCACTTCGGAGAAGCGCTTCAGCCATTCGATCGAATGGGTGTTGGTGCGGATCGACACGAAGACGGTGACCTTGGTGTTGACCTTGCCGGGATCGAGAAGCGCCACCCGCCGGCGAATGACGCCGTCCTCCTCCATCTTCTGGATACGGCGCCAGCAAGGCGTCGTGGAAAGTCCGACCTTCTTGGCGAGATCGGCCACGGCGAGCGTGGAATCTTCCTGGAGTATGCGCAAAATCTTTCGGTCGAGACGGTCCATGCCATGATCCTTCGGAAAATTATTCCCGGTATAGCGGAGATTCTCCGTTTTGAAAGCTCACAAAGGCGAAGAACACAAACGATCCACTTCCTCGCGCAGCACCGGAAGCAACTCCTGCTCGAACCATGGATTTCTCTTCAGCCATCCCGTGTTCCGCCAGCTCGGATGCGGCAGCGGCAGCACTCTCGGGCCGGGCGATTCGACATCGCGGAGGTACTCATGCCAGTGCCGCACCGTCTCGCCGAGCGTTCGCTTCCGCCGGCTGCCGAGGTGCCAGGCGTGCGCATATTGTCCGACGGCGAGGATAAGCTCGACCTGCGGCATCGCCGCAATCACGCGGTCGCGCCAGGCAGGCGCGCATTCACGCCGCGGCGGCAGGTCGTGACCCTGACTGTTGTAGCCGGGAAAACAGAATCCCATCGGCACGATGGCGAAACGCCCGGGATCGTAGAAGGCCTCGCGATCCACCCCCATCCATTGCCGCAGGCGGTCACCGGAGGCGTCATTGAAGGGCAGTCCCGTCTCGTGCACGCGAAGACCGGGCGCCTGGCCGGCGATCAGGATGCGTGCGGTCCCGGAAAGGACGGCGACCGGGCGCGGTTCATGCGGCAAGCGCTCTGCCGTCCCGCCTTGCGGCGTGTCACGACAGATCCGGCAAAGCGCGATTTCCCTGCGCAGTTGCTCCAATTGATCCTTCGCCATCAACAGGCCGGTCAAAGGGCCGCGCTCGGACGGGAGGCGACCTCCCTGTACCAGCGCCACACATGGGTGAACTCCTCCGGACAGGTGATCCGGGCCGGCTTCATGAAGTCGAAGGCAATCATCGCGGTGATGTCGGCGATGGTATACCGCTGCCCGGCGACAAAGGGTCGTCCGGCAAGCTCCTCGTTCAGGAACCGCAGGAATTCGATCGCCTTCGGCTTGTTGACCTCGCCCCATTCCGGCACCTGCGGCACTTCCCACGACACCATGGCCGGATGAATATGCCGGAAAGCCGCGGCAACGGCGGTAAAATAGATGAGCTCGGCGCGGCGGTTCCACATTTCGACGATCGCCCGGTCCCGGGCATCGACGCCGAAAAGCGGCGGATCCGGCTGAAGTTCCTCAAGATAACGGCAGATCGCGACGGACTCGCAAAGCACCGTACCGTCGTCGAGTTCGAGGACGGGCAAGCGCTGCAGCGGGTTCTTGGCGGTGAGTTCCGGCGCCTTGTGGCCGAGGGCGTTCATGTCCACCGGCACGGTCTCGACCTCGATGCCCTTCTCCTTCAGGAACACCGTCACCCGGCGCGGGTTGGGCGCCCGTCCGCCATCATATAACTTCATCTGTTTCCTCCGTGGTCCGTCAATTGATACCAAAGAACCGGCGGAGAAAAGCGAAAAGACGGCTGCCGGCATCGGCGGGGGCCATCTCCGAAGCATCCAGGCCGTTTGCACGCCGCCACACCTCCGGCCGGTCGAAGGAGCCGTTCCAGATGCCGGAGCCTGCGCGGCGGGCGGCCGCTTCCTCCGCCGAATAGCCGCCATAGGCGACGGCGAGCCCTTCGCGGACCATGAGCCCGTTGACGTCGAGTTCTCCCGCACGGCAGCGCACCAAAAGGCGTCCATAGCGGTCGAGAGCACCGCCCTTGCAGAGAAAGCCGGGAGCCGCCAGCAATTCCGCAAGACGCCGCCTTGCCTCGACACCGCAGCGCCACGTCTCTCCGTCGCGACGTTTGCATGCCTGCGAGAACTCGGGCGCATCAATCCCTTCGAGTCTCGCCCGGCTCTTATCTTTGGCGATCGTATCCCCATCGACCACGTAGAGGTCGCCGGAGAAGTCCCGTTCGCCGTCCCGATCGAGTTTGGCGATGATCAGCAACGCGAGCAGCAACATGGCGACGCCGACGACACCATCGCGGAGACTGCGCCGAAAAGCGGTCACAATCCGGCCTTCTTCACGAACGAAGGCTTTTCGAGCATGGCAAACAAATCCTTTTCGAGAGCATCTTCTTAATCTTTTGTCGCTAGCCTCCCACCATCGCGCGACAGACGACATTTTGAAGCATGAGTAAAGGCGTCTCCACCACGGCCGACAAGAACATCGTCGACCTTTCCCGCAGCCACCGAAACAAGGCTGTGTCGAAAGCGGTTCGCACGATGCGCGAACGGCTGCAATCGAGCCACTCCGGCTCACCGGCCTTCGATCGTGAAATACTTGGGATGCACGTCGACTCCGCTCTCCAGGGAGCAGCGGTCGTCCCGTTCATGGTCTTGCTCGCCGGCGGTCTCGGCGCCTATGTGAGCCTCGCCCCCTGGATCTATTCCTGGACCCTGCTGACGCTCACCGTCCACTCGCTCAACATCCTGCTCGTCCGGCACATCTCCAAACGCGACCGGGCGACGCTCGCGACCACCAAATGGCGGCGCATGCTGCTCCTCGGACAGGCCGCCATGGGCGTCTGCTGGGCATTCTTCGCCTTGCAGGGATGTGACGGCTGTTCGGGCGATACGGTCGTCCTCATCAAGGGCGCGGTGCTGCTCATCGTCCTGTCGGTCACGGCGATGGCCAACATCCTCCTGAGGGGCGCCGTCGTATTCGGCTTCCTTCCGACCGTGGCGGCCCTCATCTACACGACGGCCACGACGCGCGCGCCGCTCGAGGCGGGCCTGCTCGGCATGTTCACGATCGCGCTGGTGTTCTTCTTCTTCATCACCCTGCGCCTATACCATAACAATCTGAAGCTTCTTTCCTTCCAGAGCGAGAAGGATGACTTGATCGCCGAACTCGAAGTGGCGAAATCCCTCTCAGACGAGGCACGCCGGCGGGCGGAAGAGGCAAACCTCGCGAAATCACGCTTCCTCGCATCGATGTCGCACGAACTGCGCACGCCGCTCAACGCCATCCTCGGCTTTTCCGAGGTCATGGCGACGGAGGTGCTTGGGCCGCTCAACAACCCGCTCTACAAGGAATACTCCGACGACATTCATCGCTCGGGCCAGCATCTCCTCAACCTGATCAACGAGATCCTCGACCTGTCGCGCATCGAGGCCGGCAAGTTCGAACTGCATGAAGAAGCGGTTTCGCTGCTGGACCTCGCCGAAGACTGCATCGGCATGGTGCAGCTGCGTGCCAAGGGCAAGAACATCACCATCGAGGAACAGTTCGAGCAGAACCTCCCCGATGTCTGGGCGGATGAGAAAGCGATCCGCCAGGTGGTCCTGAATCTGCTGTCAAACGCGGTGAAATTCACGCCGCAGGGCGGCGAAATCCTCGTGAAGGCCGGCTGGACGGCGGGCGGTGGCCAGTACGTGTCGATCCGCGACAATGGCCCGGGCATCCCCGAGAACGAGATCCCCGTCGTGCTTTCGGCATTCGGGCAAGGATCGGTCGCGATCAAGAGCGCAGAACAGGGCACCGGCCTCGGCCTGCCAATCGTGCAGGCGATCCTTGCCAAGCACGGCGGCGAATTCAAGCTGAAGTCGAAACTGCGGGAAGGCACGGAAGTCATCGCGATCCTGCCCGCGCGCCGGGTGCTGCAGAGCATTCCGGCCGTCTCCGAAACGCAGGCCGTGCAACCGCGCCGGCGCCAGTTCGCCTGAACACCGTTATCCGACGCCCGTATCTATGCCGGAATGCCAGGCGGATCAGAAGAATACGGTGTAGCCGACGAAACCCGCATTCACGAGGATCAGGCAGAAGACCGCGAACGAGCCGAGATCCTTGGCATTGCGCCCCACCGTCGAGATTTCCGGAGACACCCGGTCGACGAGCTCCTCGATCGCCGTATTGAGCGCCTCCACCGCAAACAGCAACAACATCAGGACGACATAGGTCATGAACTCGCCGAAGCTCGCGCCGACGAGCCCGAAGAGGCCGAAGCCGGCCGCGAAGGCAAGGAGTTCATGACGGAAGGCAGACTCTTCGTACAGTCGCAGAAAGCCCTGCCGCGAGTAACGTGCCGCCGCGAAGAAATGGGCGACACCCGTTTCCTTGCGGATGGGATCGCTCGTGTCGCCGGGGGTGGCCTCGGTGTGGCGCTTCTCGTCAGCCATCGGACTGATTGCTCACGCCCGCGCTCTCGAACGTTGCCATGCCGGAATGGCAGGCCGCCGCGGCCTTGACGATGCCGGCGGCAAGGGCTGCACCCGAACCTTCGCCGAGCCGCATGCCGAGCGCCAGAAGCGGCGTCTTGCCGAGCTTCTCGATGGCTTTCAGGTGACCCGGTTCCCCGGAAACATGGCCGATGAGGCAATGGTCGAGGGCGGTCGGATTGGCAGCCTTGAGGATGGCGGCGGCCGCTGTTGCGACATAGCCGTCGACCAGGACCGGAATCCGCTGCACACGGGCGGCGAGGATGGCACCCGCCATGGCAGCGATCTCACGGCCGCCGAGACGGCGCAGGATTTCGAGCGGATCGTCCAGATGGGCGCGGTGGAACTCGACGGCTGTCGTCACGGCATTGATCTTGCGCTCGAGCAGCTCGCCGTGCGAGCCGGTCCCGGGGCCGACCCATTCCTCGGCCGTGCCGCCATAGAGCGCGAGGTTGATCGCCGCGGCGATGGTGGTGTTCCCGATCCCCATCTCGCCGATGCAGAGGAGATCGGTGCCGCCGGCGATCGCTTCCATGCCGAAGGCCATAGTCGCGGCGCAGTCGCGCTCCGAGAGTGCCGCCTCGCAGGTGATGTCGCCGGTCGGGTAGTCGAGCGCGAGGTCGAAGATCTTGAGGCCGAGGTCGAAGGTCGAGCAGATCTGGTTGATCGCAGCTCCGCCGGCGGCGAAATTCTCGACCATCTGCTGGGTGACGGACGGCGGGAACGGCGTGATCCCGTGTTTGGTGACGCCGTGGTTGCCGGCGAAGATCGCCACCAGCGGACGATTGACCGCCGGCGGACGACCGGTCCAGGCGGCAAGCCACATGGCGATCTCCTCGAGCCGGCCGAGCGACCCCGGCGGCTTGGTCAACTGTCGATCCCGATCACGCGCAGCAATGAGGGCGGCGGTCTCCGGCCCTGGCAGGTCGCGCAGGAGCGCACGGAAATCGTCGAACGGCAGGCCGGTCACAGTCATGAAGGAGGCTTCCTTGTCTTTTTCCGCCAAATCGGCTTTGTGGGTTCCTCTAATACTGAGCGCCGGCCACCGCAACAACCGAAATTGCGGCCTATGCTGTCGCGAACGCAACGGAGCACCGGACAGCCATGGCTTTGCGCGAATTCCTCAACGATACGGCAAGGGCCGTCGGTTTTCTGAGCCGGATCCCCGTTCCGGCACATGTCTTCGAGGGGGCCGACGGCAGGCTCTCGCGGACGGTGCGCGCCTTTGCCGCGGCAGGGGTGGTGATTGCCTTGCCTGGTGCCGTGGTGCTCGCGGTCATGCTTGCGGCAGGCGCCGGCCCGTTGCTCGCCGCGGTCTGCGCCATCACGGTGCAGGTGCTGACGATCGGTGCCCTCCACGAAGATGCCCTCGGGGACGCGGCCGACGGCTTCGGCGGTGGTCGCGACCGCGAACACGCACTCGAGATCATGAAGGACAGCCGCGTCGGCTCCTACGGCGCGGTGGCGCTGGTGCTCATTCTCGGCCTCCGGATCGCCGCGCTTTCCCAGCTCGCGATGGAGACGTCGTCGCTCGCCGCGGCGGCCTGCGTGGTCGGCGTCGCTGCGCTCAGCCGGACGCTGATGGTGTGGCACTGGTCGGCATTGCCCTCCGCCCGCACGCAAGGCGTCGCCGCAGCCGCCGGCAGTCCGGAGACGTCGGCGCTGCAGACGGCACTTGTCAGCGGCACGCTCCTTACCGCCCTCTTCCTTCTGCCTGCCACGTCACTCTTCACGACGATCGTCACCCTGGCGACTGCCGCCCTCGCCGCTGCCGTCTTCACATCCCTGACGAGGAAGAAGCTGCAGGGTCATACCGGCGATACGATCGGCGCGACACAGCAGATCTGCGAGGCTGCCGCACTCATCGCCCTTGCGGTGAGTTCCTGAGCGGACGATATAAAGGACGCACCACAAGGAACGCCGATGGAATCGCCCTGCATCCTCGTCTGCTCGATCGACATGAAGACCGGCTTCTGCTTCGGCTGCGGCCGGACCAAGGACGAGATCGCCCTCTGGACCTCCTATACGGATGCCGAGCGCCGGGAAATCATGACCACCCTCCCGGCGAGGCTCGAAACTGTCGAGCGGAAGCCGCGCCGCGAAACCCGCCGCAGCCGCATGGCGCGGGAGCGCGAGAACGGCTGATGCGGCTTCTCGTCGTCTTTCTCATTCTCGGCTTCGGCCTGGTCGTCCTCCTGTTCACCAATGGCGGCGCCCGCAACTTCGGCATGGACAACGACAGCTTCGGCGAGACGATCCGCCTGCTGCCCTTCGCCCTGCTACTCTCCGTCGGCATCCTGGCAAGCCGGCGAAGCCTCGGCGAAACGGTACGCCAGATGGCGCTGTGGCTGCTCATCACTCTGGCACTGGTCACGGCCTACCTCTATCGCGGAGAACTCCGCTCCGTCGGCGAGCGGCTGCTGGCCGGCCTCATCCCCGGCCGGGCCGTGGTGGTGACGGCGAGCGACGGTGAGGCCGAGGTGGTGCTGCACAAATCCCTCGGCGGCCATTTCGTGACGAGCGTGGATGTCGACGGCGTGCCGGTGTCGATGGTCGTCGACACGGGTGCGAGTGCGGTCGCCCTGAGCTACGAGGATGCCGTGCGGATCGGCATCGATCCGGCGCGCCTGAGCTTCACCCGCACGATCCTGACGGCCAACGGTCGTGCCATGGCCGCTCCGGCGCGGCTCCGTCAGGTGGCGATCGGACCGATCCTGCGCACAGACGTAGAAGGGCTGGTGGTCGAGGAAGGCAAGCTCGACCAGAGCCTGCTCGGCATGAGCTTCCTGTCCACCCTGCAGTCGCTGCAGATGCGGTCGGACGAACTGCGCCTCAGGGACTGATCCTGCCTTTCGTCATCAGTTGCGAAGCTTGTACCCCGTTCTGAACACCCAGGAGAGAAAGCCGAGACAGAGCCCGAGGAAGGCGCTGATCATCAGGATGCTGATGAGCGGCTCAACGTCCGATATCTCGAAGAAGCTCCAGCGGAAGCCACTCACGAGGTAGAGAACCGGATTGAAATGGCTGACCGTCTGCCAGAACGGCGGCAGGACCTCGACCGAATAGAAGGTACCGCCGAGGAAGATGAGCGGCGGAACCACGAGCATCGGCACGAGGCTCAACTGCTCGAAATTCTTCGCCCATATGCCGATGATGAAGCCGGCGAGGCTGAAGGTGACGGCGGTCATCAGCATGAAGAACAGCATGAGGAACGGGTGCGCGATCGAGAGATCGACGAAGAAAGCGGCCGTCGCCAGGATGATGAGCCCGATGATCATGCCCTTGGTGGTGGCCGCCCCGACATAGCCGATCAGCACCTCCGTCATCGCGACCGGAGACGAGAGAACCTCGTAGATCGTTCCGGTGAACTTCGGGAAATAGATGCCGCTCGATCCGTTCGCGACGCACTGCGAGATCAGCGTCAGCATGATGAGACCGGGTGTGATGAAGGCGCCGTAGGCGACCCCGCCGATCTCCTGCATCCGCGAGCCGACGGCCGCGCCGAAGACGATGAAGTAAAGCGCGGTGGATACGACCGGCGACACCACGCTCTGCAGCAGGGTCCGGCGGGTGCGCGCCATTTCGTAGAAGTAGATCGCCTTGATCGCCTCGACGTTCATGCCTTTTCTCCGATGAGCGAAACGAAGATATCCTCGAGCGACGATTGCCGCGTCGAAAGGTCGGCAAACCGGACACCTGCCGCCTCGATGGCGGACAGGAGACCGGTGATGCCACCGTGATTGGTCTGCCGGTCGTAATCGTAGATGAGTTGCGTTCCTTCGGGCGAAAGTTCGAGCTGCCAGGCCGCAAGATGGGCCGGTACGGCGTCGATGGGATCGACGAGATCGATGGCGAGCTGTTTGCGCCCGAGCTTCCGCATCAGCGTATTCTTGTCCTCGACCAGCAGCAGTTCGCCGTGATTGATGATGCCGATGCGGTCGGCGATCTCCTCCGCCTCCTCGATATAGTGCGTCGTCAGGATCACCGTCACGCCGCCTGCACGCAGCCGCGAGACGAGCTGCCACATGTCCTTGCGCAGGTTGACGTCAACGCCTGCCGTCGGCTCGTCGAGAAAGAGAAGCCGCGGTTGGTGCGCCAGTGCCTTTGCGATCAGCACACGCCGTTTCATTCCGCCGGAGAGTTCGCGCAACGCATTGTCGCGCTTGTCCCACAGCGACAGCTCGCGGAGGATGCTCTCGATGTAGGCGGGATCCGGCTTCTTGCCGTGCAGGCCCCGCGAAAAGCTCACCGTGTTGAACACGGTTTCGAAGAGATCGGTCGTCAGTTCCTGCGGGACGAGGCCGATGATCGACCGCGTCTTGCGAAATTCGCTGACGACGTCGTGACCGGCCACCAGCACCTGGCCGCCGCTCGGATTGGCGATACCGCAGGCGATCGAGATCAGCGTCGTCTTGCCGGCCCCGTTCGGGCCGAGGAGGGCGATGATCTCCCCTTCTGAGATGTCCAGAGAGACACCCTTGAGGGCTTGGAAACCGTTGGCATAGGTCTTCTTGAGATCACGAATGGAAAGAATCGGAGACATGGGGAAGAAGCTCCTGGAGGGTCGTGAACCCTCTATATAGAAACCTCGAGCCGGGATACCACCCCCACCCTCGCCTCATCAGGATGGTCCCTTTCGTGCCCGCCGGCTTTCAGGTTCCGACAGGCTTCAGAGTCAGTTCCTGCAGGATGGCGAGTTCGGAATAGACGCGATTTCGGCCGTACCGTTTGGCGAGATAGAGGAACTGGTCCGCGGCGTTCAAGTAATTGCTGAAGTTCTCGTGCCCTTCGACCTGCGCCACACCGATGGAGGCGGTCACGCCGAGGTCGGCGTCGTCCAGGGCCACCCTGACCTCCGCGATCTGATGGCGCAGCATCTCGCAGAAGTCGCTCGCCTGCTGGATGTCCATGCCGGCCAGCAGGATGCCGAACTCTTCGCCGCCGAGGCGCGCAAGCATGTGGTCCGTATCGTCGAGCGTCTCCCGCAGGCGAGTCGCGACCGCCTTCAGCACGCGGTCGCCGATCTCGTGGCCATAGGTGTCGTTCAACCGCTTGAAGTGGTCGATGTCGAGCATCGCCATGCTGCAGGGCTCGCCTCGGTCGAGACAGGAGGCGACGATCGCCGGGCCCTCGTCGAAAAAATGGCGCCGGTTGCGCAGACCGGTGAGATAGTCGCTGAAGGCCGCCAGCCGCAATTGCCGGATCTGCGACAGCGTCTCGACATTGTGCCCGATCCGACACTGCAATTCCTCGACGACAAAGGGCCGGTAGACGAAATCGTTGGCGCCGGCCTTGAGAAAGCTCGCCGAGAGCAGTCTGTCCGCCGAAGAGGAAATGCCGATGATCCGCACCCGGTCGGACGTGTGCACCCGCCGGATGCGCCGCGTCAGTTCGTAGCCGTCCATATCGGGCATATTGTAGTCGGTGACGACGAGTTCGATGCCCGGGTGCTGCTCGAGCATCGTCATCGCCTCCGTTCCCGTCGATGCCTCGAATACCTGGAACTGTTGCAGCTTCAGGAGATCGGCGAGCATCTTGCGGGCCGAGGGGACATCGTCGACGACGAGAACGCGAACGCTGCGGTTGGCGAGAATCCGGTCCACCGCTGCGATCACCATGTCGATCGCCCGCTCGTTGTTCTTGATGACATAATCGGCGACGCCGCGCGCGACAACGCGCTCGCGCATGTGACGATTGAAGTCTGCAGTGAATACGACGGCGGGAATGTCGTGCTGAACCACCTGATCAAGGATCTGGCCGTCGGGAGAATCGGGCAGGTTCAGATCCACCACCGCCACGTCATATTGCCGCGCACTGACGGCCACTGCATGTCGGAAGTCCTCGGTCGTCGCGCAATGGGTGACCCTGAGGCCATGTTCCTTTTCGAATCGGTGCGACAGGATAGAGGAGAGCGTTCTCGAGTCCTCGATGACCAGAACATGCCCCTTCTTTCGCGAGGAAGGTCTGGTATCCGCAGTCATTTCGGTTGGCAAAGACATTGCTCTTACTTCCATAAGCCGAATGAGTGGCACGACGTCGATAGATGCAGGCATCGGTCGGGCGCTCGCGCACCCGACCCCGTTCTTGTCACTTGCTTGCGGACAGCCCTCAGGGGAGTCTTTGCTGTGCCGCCTTTATCTGTGTCAGGGTGTCGAGATTCTGGTTCACCCGGCAGTAGAACTCCTCATCGATGAACGGCCGCAACATGAAGTCGTTGCCGCCGACCTTGAGGAAACGTGCCGATAGCAGGCGGTCCGTCGAGGAAGACACCCCGATGATCCGCAACTCGTGAGACCCCCTCGCCCCCCTTATCCGTCTCGTCAGCTCGAAGCCGTCGACATCGGGCATGTTGTAATCAGTGATAACCAGCCCGATATCCTGATTTGCCCTAAGTATTTCGAGCGCCTTCGCACCACTTTCCGCCAGACTGACGCGAAAATTGTAGCGTTTCAACCGGCTCGACAACAAAGCCCGCGCCGTCGGACTGTCATCCACAACAAGAACGTGGTGCCGATGATTCGTGAGGAAACGACAAACCGATTCCGCCAGCATTTCAACCGCGAAGATGTTGTCCTTCAAAATATAGTCGACAATGTCCTTGGCGAGCAGTTTTTCGCGCAATTGCTCCTGGAACGTCCCGGTGAAGATGATCGTCGGAATATTGAGGTCGATCAGGTATTCCAGCGCCTCGCCATTCTCGGCTCCGGGCAGGTTTATGTTGGAAATCGCCAGTGTCACCGGCTCGTCCGACAGCTCGTTCGCAGCTTGCAAGTCCTCGAAAGAACGACAGATTTCCACATCGATGTTGAAGAGCTCCTTGAGCCTCGTGCGGATCATCGAGGTAAAGACGTTCGAATCTTCAGCCACGATGATACGCGCGTCCGGAAAAGATTCTCCGGTGTACTGCATGCCCGAAATACCAAGGAAAGTCATGGAGCGCCTTTACTGCTTTTTGTCGACGCAGGACGTTAGACCGAATGGTTTGCGGAACTATTAATTTGCGTCCGTTCGACTGGCGCCCGAGGACAGTCATGCGCTAGCGGAGGAGTGGCATTTGGCCGCTCCTCGCCTTTGACCTCGCAATGGTCCGGAATTGACTTGTCGCGTCGACGACGCGGCCGTCACTTGACGGTAGCCGCACCATCCTTGATCTCGACGGTCTCGCCGCCTTCGAGCCCGATGCGGTCACCGCTCGGAAGTGTCACGAAGCAGCCGGAGGGGCAGAAGCTCTCGGTTTCGCCGGCGTCGACTGCAAGCTCGACGCGCGAGCCGTCCTCGACGACCTGGAGAACCACGGTCGACGATCCGCTGTTGATGACCGTTGCCGCCAGGGCACCGGACGCCATGCATGTCGAAAGGAGAACACTCAGTACCAGTTTCGTCATCGTTTCGCGGCGTCCCGCGGACGCCTCCCCTGCTCATCGTCGGCCTCCGGTCATCCCTTCATCCGACACCCCTCTTTTATCGTGGCCGGCCTGAACGCCGGCTGAACACGCTAGCGCAGCAAACTGCCATTCGTCTCGTCGCCCGGCAAGCCATCGCCACTCATCCCAGGCAAGTCATTGACCGCAGCAAGCATCGGGCCGCCGCTCCCCGGCGTCTCGCCCGGACGTCTTGCGTCGCCGGCGGAGCGCACGTGCAGGTGAACATCCTGCTGCGGGAACGGTATCTCGACACCCTCTGCCCGGAACCGCTCCAGGATCGTGACGTGGATGTCGTTCTTGACGCCGCGGGCATTCAGAACATCGCCGATGAAGAAACAGAGACGGAAATCGAGTGAGGACGCGCCGAAGCCGTCAAAAATGACGAAGGGCTCGGGGTTACGCAGGACACCCTCATGCGTTTGGGCGATTTCTTCGAGGATCGCCATCACCTTTCGCGGATCGCTGTCGTAGCCAACGCCGACCGGGATATCGACGCGACCGAGGCTGTTGCGATGCGTCCAGTTGCCGACGGAGGCGTTGATGAGCTCGGAGTTCGGCACGATGATCGACTGACGCTGGAACGTTTCGATCTCGGTTGCCCGTACCGAGATGCGCCGCACGAAGCCCTCCGTGGTGCCGGTCGCGACCCAGTCACCGACCTTGAACGGCCGCTCCGCCAGAAGGATAAGCCCGGAGACGAAATTCGACACGATGTTCTGAAGCCCGAAACCGATGCCGAGCGAGAGCGCACCGGCAACGAGCGCCAGGCTCGAGAGGTCGATGCCGGCGGCGGAGACACCGATGAGCCCTGCAAGCGCGGTACCGAGATAGCCGATCGCAGTGCGCACCGAATTGCGCACACCGGGGTCGACCTGCGAGCGGGCCATGATGCTGCCGTCCAGCCACTTCTGGAACCACCGAGTTCCGACAAGCCCGAGAACGAAGAGCAGGATACCGCCGAGGATGCCGAACACCGAGATCTGGATGCTGCCGACATTGACCTCGGTGAACATGGTGAAGAGCCATGCCTCGATGTCGCGTGGCTGGAAGCCCCAGGACATCAGGATCAGCGGAATGCCGATCGACAAGGCAAACAGATAGATCAGCAGGCCTGCAGCCATGCCGGTCTGGTCGAGTGCCACGGGATTGAGCATGAAGCGGCGCTCGAGATAGCGGCCGACCCGCGTGTCGCCGAAGCGATCCGGTTCCGAGATCGCCTTGCCCGACAGGATGCCTATATACATCGTCACGACCACCGCCCCGTTGACGATGATCTGCGTTGCGAGGAAGCGGGCGAGCCCGACATAGCCGACGACACTCAGGAAGATCAGCCCGAGACCGACCAGACGCAACGACATCGCAACCCATTTCGGCCACGGACGCCCCGGTGCCCGGGTGTCGCCGGTCTCGGCGACGATCGGGTCATGAAGGAAACGGCGAAGATGATGAAGCCGACCAGCGTCGACGACAGGAAGCTCTTGAACACCGTCAGCACGACCGGCGAGCCAAGCGACTCGCTGATGGTGCCGAAGACATAGTCGAGCCCGTTGATCACCGCCATCAGCAGAACGGCCGTCACCAGGTGGCGCGCGCCGCGATCGGAAACCCGGATCAGCCGCCAGGTCGGCGCCTTCGGTGCAAGGACCGCCTGCGTGAGAAGTCCGACGAAAACCACGAGCCCCGCGAAGGCGAAGGTGACGGCCATCATCGGGGCGACGTCCTGACGGAGGACCTTGAACGTGTCGAGGAAGAAATAGCTCGCGGCCAGGAAGACGCAGAGCGCCAGCGTCGGCAGGATGGTCGACCAGAACGCGACCGACAGGCGGCTCATATAGGTCGGCGCCTCGGTGGCCTGGTCACGCTTGATCAGCCGGCCGAACAGACGATATTCGACGAACATCAGCACGAGAGCGAGCGAGAGCGACAACATCACGGCAATGCCGAGGGGGCGCGCTTGAACTTCAGGATGAACGTCACCCAGCTTCCGAGCGTGCGCTTGAAATCCGAAGCCTCCGCCACGAACGAACTCGCTGCCTGGGAGAAGACCTCCGCCGAAATCTCGGTATGGGCGAACAGCTGCTCGGCAAAGAGCTCGCGACGCATCCTGGTGATGGCGTTGGAAAGCTCCGACGCCTTGATCGAGATGTCCTCCGCCTGCCCCGTCAGCGTGTTGACCTCCAGCCGGTTGGCGGTGAGCTTGTGGCGTTCCTGCGTGACTTCCTCTGCTTCCGCCGGCTGCCCGTCCTTCGGCGGTTCGCCGAGCTGATCCAGCCGCGACTTGATCTCGTTCAGGCGCGGGCGCAGGTCGACGGAGACTTTCAGGACGTCGCGGATCAGCGAATCGACCCTGACCTTGATGTCGGTCAGCGCGGCGTCGTCACTTGCCCGACGCTCGACCTCCGCCGAGAGCGCATCGAGCCGCGTCCTCAGGCTCGCGATCTGGTCAGCAGCCTTCTGCTCCATTGTTTCCTGCTGCGAAACTGGCGGCTGCTGGGCATGCGCAATCACCGTCCCTACGAGCGGCAGGGAAGAACCACCCGCACCTGCCGTCAGGAAGAGGAGGAGGAAGAGAAAACGAAGAAACGGCAAGGCCTGTCCTTACTCGGCTGGTGGCGAAACGTCGCGGACCATAGTACCTGACGCCACGAAAGAAAAGAAACGGCGCCGCGAACCCGGCAAATCCAAGGCCCCGCGAAAAACACGGGGGAGAATCAGGACAGGAGAAGCCAGCAACTACCGGAACGAGGTTATCCACAGTTATCCACAGGCAAAATCCGCAGATTCGAGGAAAATTGCAGGAACGAGGCGTGAACAGGCGCCAGCAAACGAGAACATAAGGCGATCAACGGCTGCCGATCATGATCGCACGAGCGATGGCGCCCTGCGACGACACCTGGACGCAAAAAGGGGCGGCAGATCGCCACCCCCTGAAATTCCGCATTTCTGCAGCTATAAGCCGTATCTCTCCGCCCCGCGTTCCCCGATCGAATGCCGGGACGGCACGGAACCGGGAGGCGATATCTCAGCCTCCCTTTGCAGCCGATCAGTCATCGCCGCCGTCGTGATCGCCGCCATCGTGATCGCCGCCGCCGCCGTGGTCGCCACCGTCGTGGTCGCCGCTGTCATGATCGCCACTGTCATGATCACCGCTGCCATGATCGCCGCCGTGATCGTCATCGCCGCTATCGTCCGAGCCGTTATGGTGGTCGTCGGTACCGTTCACGTCATCGTCGGTGCCGTTGTCGTCATTGCTGGCCATGTCATGGCTGCCGCTGGACGAAGATGCGAGACCGAGACATGCGGCAACCGTTGCGCAACCGCCGGCGTGGGCCGGGCCGGAGGCTAGGGCCGAAGCCATCAGGGTGAGCATTGCGGTGGTTGCCAGAAACTTCTTCATTTTTTGTGCACTCCTCGTTGAACACGGGAGCGGTTATAAGGCGCAGAAGCTGACAGATAGCTGACCGGAAAACATACAATTCTTCATACCTGTCGATTTTTCGTTCTCGACGGCATTATGAAAGCAAAACCGGCTTCATGAAGAAGAATGGTGGGTGATGTAGGGCTCGAACCTACGACCCGCTGATTAAGAGTCAGCTGCTCTACCAACTGAGCTAATCACCCGACCGTTACGCCGTCTGGCGGCGTGAGGGGGCGTATAAACAGGATCGGAGAACTTGTCCAGCGCCCAGGCGAAAAAACTTGCCGCTCCGGCGGAAAAAATTCACATACCCAACCTAACCGGTTGTTTTCACAACTCTAAGGACCCGGACGCCACGCGCACCGCCTGCCCGCCGATGCGCGCCCGTGCAATTTCGCCGTCGGCGATGTCGATATGGAGGTGGATATAGGAGGGCCTTCCCATTTCCACCCCCTGCTCGACCATCAGTGGATGATGACCATCGGGCAGCGCATCGAAATGGTGGATCGCGCCGGAGAGTGCTGCAACCGCCGAACCCGTCGCCGGATCCTCGCCAATGCCCATGTCGGCGCTGAACATGCGGGCGTGGAACTTCGCTCCGTGATGAATGCCGCCACGGCAGTAGACATAGGCCGAAGCAAGCCCTCCCTCCGCAAACGGCGCGATTCTCTCCCAGAACTGCGGATCGAAATCGACCCTCTCGACCGCACCGATATTCTGGAGGGGGATCATGATGAACGGAACGCCGGCGCTCCAGAGCGAGGGCACGTGATTCTCGAACCCGATCTGCTGCGGCTTGAGAGAGAGCGCCTCGGCAAGCGCCTGGCGGTCGAAGGCAAGATCGATCCGGGTCGACGTGCGCGGCAGGTCGAATTCGGCGAAGGTCGCCTCGCCTTCGCGCAGCCTGACGGCGCAGCGCACCGGGCCGACATTTTCCTCGAGCACGGAGACGAGCTCGGTCGCGCCGTTTGCCCCTTCCCTCTCGGCGAGCGCGACCGCCGTGCCTACGGTCGGGTGCCCTGCGAAGGGTAGCTCCCGCGCCGGCGTGAAGATGCGGATACGGGCGGTATGGGTGGGATTTGCAGCCGGCATCACGAAGACCGTCTCGGACAGATTCGTCTCGCGGGCGATCGCCTGCATTTCGAGATCGGTCAATCCTTCGCCGTCGAAGACGACACAAAGCGGATTGCCTGCAAGCCTGCTGTCGGTAAACACGTCATAGATGCAGTATCGCCGCACCAATCTCTCTCCTCGCCGCATTCGTCGCCCGCACACTGCCCCAGCCGCCGCGCAGGCGCAAGCGACCGCGTCAGCGGTCCCCGGCGAAGAACCAGTCGATGAGCGGCAACATGGCGGCGGCGTAAGGATGTGCGGTCGGATCGGGCGAGCGAATTGCGACGGCGCCGGCGATCTCCGCACGTTCTTCGCCGCGCATGTGCTCCTCTATGCGGGCCACCAGTTCGCGGGCGCTCTCCTGCAAGTGGAAGAACCGATAGACCGTCACCCGTCGCCGCTGGTGGCTGGCAAACAGCTCGTTGTCGGTGTCGTCCGCGGAGAGTTCGAGGCCTGTCTCTTCCCTGACTTCGCGCAGCATGTTGCCGAGAAGATCGCAGTAACCGTCGACGACGTCGCCGTCGTCGAGCGAGCCTGCAGCGCAATAGACCTGCCCAGGATTGGCAGTGTGTTCGGACATCCTGACGGCGATGATCGCACCGTCCGACGAGACGAGCACCGGGAAGCCGAAGAGATGGAAGCCGCTCGTCGGCGCCGGCCGGCTGCGCCACCAGAGGAACGTCGAATAGGGAATGATGTGCCCCGTCCCGCGGATCGCTCCGTCCTCAAAACCCAGGCGCCGCTGGAACACGATCTTTCCGTCGAACAGAGCCGGATTGCGCAAGACCTCCTCGCGCCAGTTGCGTGCCGCCGCCTCCCGTTCCGCCAGATGAAAGGGATGGTCCCCCGGTTCCACCGCAAGCGTGACCTGCCGGACCGGAAAGAGCGTCTTCTCCGGTGGCCACATGAGTTCAGAACGATCCGGGACAAGGTTCATTTTACAAAATCCTGAAGTCGCAGACACGAGTTGGCGCTGACACCGTCCACGCCGGCCGAGGCAGGACGACCCAAAAGGATACGTCCGAGCGGAAGGTGATGAGGCCGCGACCAATTGTCAAATCGCCCGCCACTGCACACCGTGGCCGGACCATCGATCCGTCCAGCCTTCACAAGGCGAGCGGACAAATACACACGGGTCCCGGACTTTTATTGGGCCGAGATCGCCCCGGAGCAGCTATCCTGTTGATGTGAGGCGGTAATTTCTGCGACTACCATCGCCATACTACAAAGGGGCGAAGGCATAAGCATGAAGACGAACACCAACTGGCGGGCGCGGTTGCGCTACGAATTCGACAAGAGCATGGCGGCAGGAGCCGTCGCGCTGATCGGCTGGCTGGCGCTCGTCTCGCTCGTTGTAATCATCATCGCCGCCGCCTTTCTCTCCCTGACCGGGGTCGGTCCCGACGACGGCTCGCCGGTGACCTTCATCGAGGCGGCGTGGGAATCGCTGATGCGCACCATGGACGCCGGTGCGATGGGCGCAGACCAAGGCTGGAGCTTCCGCGGGGTGTCGCTCGTCGTCACCTTCGCCGGCATCTTCGTCTTCTCGGCCCTGATCAGCGTGATCAGTTCCGGCCTCGAGGGCAAGCTCGATGAACTGCGCAAGGGCCGTTCCCATGTGATCGAGAACGACCACACCATCATTCTCAACTGGTCGGCCTCGGTCTTCGACATCATCTCCGAGCTCGTCATCGCCAACCAGAGCCGCAAGCGCGCCCGCATCGTCATCATGGCCGACAAGGATAAGGTGGAAATGGAAGAGGAGATCGCCGCCAAGGTCGGCGATCTCAAGAATACCAAGATCATCTGCCGCAGCGGCGACCCGACGGATCTCTATGACCTCGGCATTTTGAGCCCGCAGACCTCGCGATCGGTGATCGTGCTCTCCCCCGATTCGGACGATCCGGACTCGCAGGTCATCAAGACGGTGCTCGCCCTCGTCAACGATCCGAATCGCCGCACGGCCCCCTACAAGATCGCCGCCGAGATCCGCGACGCGGGCAATGCGGAGGTCGCGACGATCGTCGGTGGACGCGAAATGCAGCTCGTACTCGCCGACGACCTGATTTCGCGGATCGTCGTCCATTCCAGCCGCCAGGCCGGCCTCAGCGCCGTCTATTCGGAACTCCTCGACTTCGACGGATGCGAGATCTACACGCTCGACCAGCCGGAACTCGCAGGCAAGCCGTTCGGCGCCGCCGTGATGTCCTACGACGTTTCGACGCTGATCGGGCTCTGCGACACGGAAGGCAAGGTGCACCTCAACCCGTCGCCAAACCGCGTCTTCGAGCCCTGCGAGAAGGCGATCATTATTGCCGAAGACGATGCCTCGATCAGGATATCGTCCACCCCGGCCGTTTGCGCCAAGGAGGCGATTCTGCCCGTCGTCGCGCGAGAGCGCCGTCCGGAGCGAACGCTCATTCTCGGCTGGAACCGGCGCGGCCCGCTGATTGCGACGGAACTCGCCCGCTACGTCGCTCCCGGCTCGCTGCTGACGATCGCTGCGAACACGCCGGAGTTCGAGCGAGAGGCCGCCTCGCTCGCCGTCGCCGGGTCTCTCACCGTCGAATACCAGGTCGTTGACACGAGTAGCCGTGCCGCACTCGATGCGCTCGACGTTCCGTCCTACGACCACGTCCTCGTGCTCGGCTACAGCGACGATATGAGCGCCCAGTCGGCCGACACCCGCACCTTGATTACCCTGCTGCAGCTTCGCAAGATTGCGGAACGGGCCGGCCGACATATCAGTGTCGTCAGCGAGATGATCGACGTGCGCAACCGCGAGCTCGCGGAAGTGACCCGCGCGGACGATTTCGTCGTCAGCAACAAGCTGGTCAGCCTGATGCTCGCGCAGGCCTCGGAGAACGAGTACATGGCGGCGATCTTCGGCGAGCTGCTCGACGAGGAAGGATCGGAAATCTACCTCCGCCCGCTGTCGGACTATGTCGCGATCGACAGGCCGGTGAACTTCCACACGATCGCGCTCTCGGCGCTGCGCCGCGGCGAAGTTGCGATCGGCTACCGGCGACAGCGCGAGAACGATCCCGACGAGCGCAATCTCGGCGGCGTTACGGTCAATCCGAACCGCACGGAGATGATCTCGTTCGACAACAAAGACATGGTGATCGTGCTCGCCCGCGACTGACGGACGACGGCACCCCCGCGGTTTTTGGCAACGTCCCGCATGACAAAGGAAAGGCCCGCCGTCTCCTGCGGGCCATTGTCGCGTTCATCCGACGGAAGGGCTCAGGCCGCTGCCGAGACCGCGCCGCCGATCAGCCCCCCGAGCCGCTTTATGCCCTCGTCGATCATCGCCTCGTTTGCGCAGGAGAAGGAGAGCCGGATGGTGTTGGTGCCCGAACGGTCGGCGAAGAAAGCCTGGCCGGGCACGAAAGCCACCTTTTCCGTCTCGACGGAGCGGGCGAGCAATGCCGCTCCATCCATGCTTTCCGGCAAGGTGACCCAAATGAACATGCCGCCCTCGGGCCTGGTCCAGGTCGTACCGGCGGGCATATAGCGGCCGAGTGCTGCGAGCATGGCGTTGCGGCGGGCGCTGTAGGCCGACTTGATCTTGGCGACCTGCTCATTGAAATAGCGCTCGGCGACATGGGCGATGGCGATCTGGTTGATCGTCGAGGAATGCAGGTCCGCCGCCTGCTTCATCAGGACGAGCTTGCGGATGACCGGCATCGCGGCGACGACGTAGCCGACCCGCAGGCCCGGCGCCAGCGTCTTGGAAAAACTGCCGCAATAGATCGTGCGCGTGTTTTCGATCGAGCCCTTGCGGGCGATGTCGAGCGACAGGATCGGCGGGATCGCCTCTCCCTCGTAGCGCAAATGCTGATAGGCGGCATCCTCGATGACCGCGATGTCGAGCTCCCCGGCCATGTCGAGAAGACGCTCGCGTCCGGCGCGGTCGACCGTCTCTCCGGTCGGGTTGGCGAAGTCGGATGAAAGATAGGCGAACTTCACCTCGCCGCCCGCCTTTTGTGCCGCCGCCTGGTAGCTCTCGGGCGTCCGGTTGCCGGAAAGCGAGAGCTGGTCGAAGGTCGGCTCATAGGCGTTGAAGGCCTGCAGCGCGCCGAGATAGGTCGGCCACGTGACGAGTGCAGTGTCCTTCGGCGAGAGGAAGAGCTTGCCGATGTAGTCGAGGGCTTGCTGCGAACCCGAGGTGATGAAGATGTTGTCGGCCGTGCAGTCGATGCCGATCCGGCCCATCTCGCTCTGAAGCCATTCACGCAGCGGCTTGTAGCCTTCGCTCACGGAGTATTGCAGCGCTGCGCCCACGCCTTCTCCCGCGAAGACGTCGGCATAGGCTGCCTTGAAGTGCTCATCGGGAAAGAGCTTCGGATCGGGAATCCCGCCCGCGAACGAAATGATGTCCGGCTTGTCCAGCAGTTTCAGCAGTTCACGGATTTCCGACGCACGCATCCGCGACGAGCGCGTCGCGAAGATCGATTCCCAGTTCAGCATGGGCGTTTCCTCGGTATGTTCTGGAGATACGAGAAGATCACCGATGCATCGTTAAGTCAATAATGCTGACCTATATTGCGAAACAACAAAAGCAATCGACTCGTGATCGGAAACGCGGCCTACCGCGGGCCATGCGACGCCCCCTCTCCCGCTGTTTCGACCGCCCCACCCAACGCACCCGCGAGCAAAGCCTTTGCCGCCCATAGGACGACTTCTTGGGCCTCGCCGGGTTTGAGGTCGCAGACATCCCTCAGAACCACAAGCGTTTCAATCCCGGTCATCAGGGCCAGGCCGTGAACCAGCCGTCGAAATTCGTCAGGCGGAAGCGTCTGTCGTAGAGGCTCGAGCGCGGCGGTCAGCCATGCAATGCGACGCGCACCTCTCTTGGCCTCACCCTTGCCGCCGACGCTGCTTGCCAGCAGCGCCCTGAACATCGCTTCGTTCGTCTCCACCATGTCATAGACCTGCCGGACGACGCTCTCCACCCGCAGCGGCACCGAGACAACTCCGTCGCCCTCCTTCGGAAGTTCGATGCTTATGCCACGTGCCACCGCGTCTAGCGCTGCCTCGCGGACCATATCTTCCGGGGTCGAGAAATAGCGGTAGGCAGTCGCCCGGGAGATGCCGGCATGGTCGGCCACCTCGGCGACCGACGGCTGCTGCCCCTTCGCAGTCAGGTCCTGTGCGGCGCGTAGCAACTCGGCGCGCGTACGACGCTTCTGGTTTACGCGTTCGAAACTTTTCTCTTGACCAGTCATTCCCACCTCTTTATGAGACAACAATCTCATTACGATGCAAATGTACCATAAAGACGGGAGAACGCAACGATGGATGACACAGTTCAGAATCCGGACGGCACGACCGCCGCCTCGCAGACGCTTCACTTTCTCGGAAATCTTCTCACCTTCCGTGCGCGGTCGGCCCAGACCGGCGGCAGTTTCTCCCTCGCGGAGTGCCTGACGGCGCCGGGTGCCGGTTCACCGCCCCATACGCAAAAGGACGAGGAAGCCTTTCTGGTCATCGACGGACAGTTCGAGTTCATGCTCAGTGGAGAAATGCGCATCTGCGGACCGGGCGATTTTGTCCATGTCGCGCCGGATACGCCACACGCCTTCCGCAACCCCGGTGACAGGCCGGCGAGAATGCTGATCATCAACCTGCCGGGCGGCTTCCATGAAGGCTTCTTCGACGCAGTCGGCGACGTCGTCGATCCGGCGACGACAAGCTTTCCGCCGATGTCGCCTCCCGACATCGCGACGATTGCAGCCGCGGCATCACGTTACGAGATCGAGCTTCTGCCGCCGTCAACCTGACCGGCGATGTCATCTGCCGGGCGAGCGAGTTAGGGAAGTTTTAGGAAGCGCAGAAGACTGTCGACGGCTATTTGCCCAGCCGGGGCCACCGGCCCTCTTGAAAATTGTCAATCTCGCAAGCGGGACGAAGACGTCCCTAAAACCTTGTTGTACAGTAAAAATCCGGGGGTCGGTGAGCAGAGGGGATCCTGCGGCGCCTCCGCAAGAAAAGGAGAGGAAATCGCAATGCGTGGACTACCGTTCTTCTGCCTGGCAAGCGCCAGCCTCTATGCTCTCGTCGCAATGTCGCTCGGCATCTACATGGGAGCGAGCCACGATCACGTGCTCGCCCCCGCTCACGCCCACCTCAACCTCGTCGGCTGGGTTTCGGTGGCCGTCTACGGTCTCTACTATCACGCCGTGCCCGCCGTCGCCGAAACACGGCTGGCAAAGATCCATGTCGCGACCGCCACGTTGGGCGTCCTGCTGCTCGCACCCGGCATTGCGCTCGCAGTCCTCGGCATCACGGAAGGCCTGGCCTCGATTGGCTCGCTGGTGACCATCCTGTCGATGCTGCTGTTCGTGGCCGTGATCTTCACCAACCGCGCCAAGGCCGCTTGACGGACGGCTCGCCGCAGGTGCGGATAAACCTGCCTTTCACAAGACAACAAAAGGCCGGGGAGGTCGCCCTCCCCGGCCTTTCATTCATTGGCCCGTTATAGGCGAAAGCCGATTAGTTCTTCGCCTTGTCGACGAGCTTGTTCTTGCCGATCCACGGCATCATGCCGCGCAGCTTTTCGCCGACTTCCTCGATCTGGTGCTTGTCGTTCATGCGGCGGATGCCCTTGAAGCGGGCAGCGCCCGAATGCCATTCCTGCATCCATTCGGAAGTGAACTTGCCTGTCTGGATGTCATGCAGGACGCGCTTCATTTCGGCCTTGGTTTCAGCCGTGATGATGCGCGGGCCGGTGACGTATTCGCCCCACTCGGCGGTGTTCGAGATCGAGTAGTTCATGTTGGCGATACCGCCTTCATAGATCAGGTCGACGATCAGCTTCACTTCGTGCAGGCACTCGAAATAGGCCATTTCCGGAGCGTAGCCGCCTTCGACCAGCGTTTCGAAGCCGGCGCGGATGAGTTCGACCAGACCGCCGCAGAGAACGACCTGTTCGCCGAAGAGGTCGGTTTCGCATTCTTCCTGGAAGGTGGTTTCGATGATGCCCGAACGGCCGCCGCCGACGCCGCAGGCGTAGGAGAGCGCGAGTTCAAGCGCATTGCCGGAGGCGTTCTGGTGAACGGCGACCAGGCACGGCACGCCGCCGCCCTTCTGGTATTCGCCGCGGACCGTGTGGCCCGGGCCCTTCGGCGCGATCATCACGACGTCGATGGAGGCCTTCGGCTCGATCAGGCCGAAGTGGACGTTGAGGCCGTGGGCGAAGGCGATCGCCGCGCCGTCACGGATGTTCGGGGCGATTTCCGACTTGTAGATGCCGGCCTGGAGTTCGTCCGGGGTCGCCATCATCATCAGGTCGGCCCAGCCGGCCGCTTCGGCAACCGTCATGACCTTGAAGCCATCGGCTTCGGCCTTCTTGGCGGTCGCGGAGCCCGCCTTGAGGGCGATGGCGACGTTCTGCGCACCGGAATCCTTGAGGTTCAGCGCATGGGCGCGGCCCTGGCTGCCGTAGCCGATGATGGCAACCTTCTTCGACTTGATGAGGTTCAAGTCGGCATCACGATCGTAATAGACGCGCATTGTCTTTCCTTCCCTATGCTTTGTCCGTTTGTACCTGTTTGTATCCGGCGGCCCTTCGGAAAATCCTCAGTCCGCCAGCATCTTCTCCGTGCCGTAGAGCGTCAGGAAGGACGAAATCGCCTTCGCCGCCCGGGCTCCGAAATTTTCTATGTCCGGCTTTTCGCCGAGCAGCATGCGAACATGCATGTCCGAGACGATCAAACCGTAAAGCGTCCGGTACGCCTCTTCGCCGTCAAAAAAGCGCAGCAGGCCATCCCGCTGTCCGCTCTCCAGAAGCGCGCGCGCCCGTCGGTCGATCTGTCGCCGTCCGCGTTCGAGCAACATCCGGCCGAGCTTCGATCCGTCGCGACTTGTCTGGCCGATCGCCAGCCGGTTGAGCGCCAGCGACACGTCGCCCGCGAGAACGCCCAGAAGATCGCGGGCGAAGAGCTCGAGATGCTGCGTCAGGCTTTCTGCGGTCAGTCGCTCGCCGGATCGTTCGAAGGTCCGCACCTTGCTCGCCTGATACGAGATCATCGCGGAAAGCAAGCCGTCGCGATCGCCGAACCACTTGTAGAGGCTCTCCTTCGAACAATTGGCCGCGCGCGCCAGGCCGGCGGTGGTCAAGGCCTTGTCGCCGCCTTCGACGAGAAGACGCAACGCCTCGGCCAGCACGGCGCTCTGGCGCGGCGTGAACTCGGTGGACGTGGAGTCGTCGGTCTGCAAGGCTGGCCTCCCTAAAGTACCGTACTGTACGGTACTGAATTTATCTACCGACTCCCCTTCGTCGCGTCAAGGGGCACGTCCGTGCGCACCGCCCGCACCGGAAACCCATGAATGAGAATGGGTTTCGCAGTCACATTAAGTTGAGGTCGATTTGCAAGAAATCGCACATATCCCACAACGGTACGCATGCAGCTCATCTATAAGCCATTATTTCTAAAAGATTTTCGCTTCAAGGGGTCGGAGACGACTTGGTTCACGGGATCGAACCAATCGGTTCTATGTTGCACAATTCGATCTTGTAAACGCAGACGACTGGCGCCAGATATCTCTCATCGAACCGACGAGTTCGATAAACGAAGCTAACGAGTTCGAGAAGCGAAGCTAAGGAGTTGACATGAAGACGCTCGTCGCACCGACAGCTCCAGCCCCCTCCCAGGCGGGTGCTGCGGTTTTCGCGATCGGACCGATACCCGGCGGCATCACCTTTAGCGGACAAATCTCCGCTCATTAGGTGGCATCGGCCGGTTCGAACTTCCAGTACCCCTTCTTCGCCGCGAGCGGCGATCAGGCGCTGGATGTCCACCATGTGAATACCGACCGCAAGGTCGCGTTGGTCGCCCGCACCTACGTCGACGAGTGACCACTCATCATTGCGAACGGACGATCTCCGCCCGTCGCCACAATCACAGGTATACGCCTTGCGAACGAATTACCCGCATGGCGGAAACAAGTAAAAAGGAATGACATCATGAAGACCATCATTGCAGCAGCCGCCGTCCTCGCCTCCCTCGCCACCTCCGCCTTTGCGCTCGAGCCGACCAACGGCCGCACCGTCTCCGGAGAACCCCAGGCGAGCTACGAAAAGGCTCCGGCCGGCACCAGCATCTTCTACACGGGCTCCATCAGCAACAAGGACCGTGACGACTACAGCAAGCAGAACCGCGTCGATTACCGGTCCATGAATGACCGCAGCGCCCCGGCGCTGGAGCCCAGCCACGACTGATTTGCTTCATGCGGGAAAACTGCCCGCGCGACTGAAACAACTGAAAAAGGAATGACCTCATGAAGACCATCATTGCAGCAGCCGCCGTCCTCGCCTCCCTCGCCACTTCCGCCTTTGCGCTCGAGCCGACCAACGGCCGCACCGTCTCCGGCGAACCCCAGGCGAGCTATGAGCAGGCACCGGCCGGCACCAGCATCTTCTACACGGGCTCCATCAGCAACCAGAACCGTGACGACTACCGGACGGCGGACGCCCACGGCGCCACGTCGCTGGAGCCCAGCCACAACTGATTTGTCTCATGCGGGAGAACTGCCCGCATGACTGAAACAAGTGAAAAAGGAATGAGATCATGAAAACCATCGTTGCAACAGCAGCCGTCCTCGCCTCTCTCGCCACCTCCGCCTTTGCGCTCGAGCCGACCAACGGTCGTACCGTTTCCGGCGAACCCCAGGCGAGCTACGAGCAGGCACCGGCCGGCACCAGCATCTTCTACACCGGCTCAATCAGCAACCAGAGCCGTGACGACTATCGGACCATGAACGACCGCAGCGGCACGTCGCTCGAGCCCAGCCACGGCCACGACAACTGATCTCTCCCCGGTCTGAATTGGCCCACGGCCCCGGAGCGCAAGCTTCGGGGCCCAAATATGTTGGCAGCGCTTCGTCCCAGTTTTGGCGTTTGGTGGCGCGCCGGTTCCGCGCTATGGCTTCTCCCCGACGTCAATCCTTCACGGAGCACACCGATGCGGGCCCCTTTCTCTTCAATGTTGATCGCCGCCGCTGTGGCCGCACTGCCGAGTATCGCCCTCGCGGCCGAGAACCGTTGCGGCTGGGTACAGAATCCAACCCCCGGCAATTATTGGCTCGACGACCGCGACGGCACCTGGATCATCGCGACCCAGGGCTCGGAAGACGAAGCGTTGGGCATGGAGAACATGGGCGACATCTCCGCCGGAGACTACGTCAAGACCAACGGCTATTACGGCTATGCATGCGGCTGCATGAAGGTCGAGACGGAGCGCAACACCGATCCGCAGGACTCCGCGGCCGGTCGGATCACGGCGATCTATTCGTTCAAGCAGCTCACAATCGCCAAGTGCAGCGCCGACAAGAGCCTGCCGGCCCCGGAATAATTCTCATTCGGCATAGTTGACCGGAACCGCCTCCCCGGCCTTCAGCGTTTCCATCGATATGAAGGCTGAAACGTCGAAGAGTTCGATACGCCGCACGAGCCGCCGATAGACGACGTCATATTGCTCGACCCGCGGAACGGCGATCTTCAGCAGGTAATCGTAACTTCCCGTCAGCCGATGTGCTTCCACGACCTCGGGAATGTCGCTGATCGCACGGCGGAAGGCTTCCGTCCAGTCCTCGGAATGATGCGAGGTCTTCACCAGCGCGAAGACGGTGGTCGGCACCCCGACCCTGTCGCGATCGAGGATCGCGACCCGTCTTGCAATATATCCAGCCTCCTCCAGCCGTTGGATGCGGCGCGAGCAGGCCGAGGGCGAAAGCGCCACCAGTTCGGCGAGCTGCGACACCTGTATGGTCGCATCATGCTGCAACGCATCCAGAATCTTCCGATCACGCTCGTCCAGCACCTCTCGCTCCTGTTCGCGACTGATCATGCACACCGGGCGCGCGTACTCTAATCCTGACGCAAACCCGATGCATACATTAGCAGCCCGTTCCCGAAGTTTGCAATCCACTTGCTGGGCCACGGCCGGATAATCCCTGCAAACTCCAGCAAGGGAACCCGACCATGAAAACAATCGGCCTCATTGGCGGCATGAGCTTCGAAAGCTCGGCGGTCTATTACCGTCATATCAACGAGATGGTCCGCAGCCGCCTCGGCGGCATCGCCTCGGCCGAAGTCCTGATGCACTCGGTCAACTTTGCCGAGATCGTCGGCTATCAGAAGGCCGGCCGATGGGATCTCGCCGAGAAACGCCTCGGCGATTGCGCCCGCGGCCTCGAAGCGGCGGGTGCCGATTGCGTGCTGATCTGCACCAACACCATGCATCTCGTCGCCGACGCCGTCGCAGCCCGCGTCGACATCCCCCTCATCAACATCATCGACGAAACGGCTGCGGCGATCCGCACCGAAGGGTTCAAGCGCCCTCTCCTCCTCGCCACCCGCTACACGATGGAGCACGGCTTCTACACCGAGCGCATGCGCAAGCAGGGCCTCGACCCAATGGTGCCCGAAGAGGCGGACCGGCAAACCGTCCATGACGTCATCTTCGACGAACTCTGCGCCGGCAATATCATCGACGCTTCGCGCGACGCCTATCTCGCCATCATCGACAAGGCGAAGGCCGCCGGCGCCGATTGCGTCATTCTCGGCTGCACGGAGATTTGCCTGCTGATCGATCCCGATCAGCTCTCGCTTCCCGGCTTCGACTCCACCCGGATTCACGCAGCAGCCGCAGTGGAATTCGCGATGTCGGAGGCCGAACTCGGCAAACAAATGGTTGCCTGAGTCAACTATTTAGTTGTCATAGTCTCATTTCTGTCCTATCCGGTATTCGAGGGAGAAAACGATGCCGGAAAAACGAGACCTGACGACCATAGATGCGGTGCGTGCCTTCAACCGGTTATACACCGATCGCATCGGCATTCTCGACCGCGCCTATCTCAAGGCGAACTGCACGCTGGCGGAAGCGCGCGTGATCTACGAGCTCGGTGCCCGCGGGCAAGCCTCGGCCGCCGAACTCGTCCGCGACCTGTACCTCGATCCTGCCTATCTCAGTCGCATCCTCAAGGCCTTCCGGGTGAAGAAGCTGGTCGAACAGACCCGCGATCCGGCAGACGGCCGCAGCCAGCTTTTGGCACTGACCGCTGGCGGCATGGCCGAATTCGAAGCCCTCGCAAATCTCTCCAGAGAACAGCTCGCGACCATGCTGGAGGAGCTCGGCCCCGCCGAACGCGGAACGCTGGTCGAGGCGATGGCGACCATCTCCCGCCTTCTCGACGGCGACAGGCGCAACGCGGTCCCGCCGGTGCTGCGGCCGCACCAGCCGGGCGATCTCGGCTGGATGGTGCAGTCGCAGGCGGAATTCTACACCCGCGAATTCAGCTGGAACGATCAGTTCGAGGCGCTCGTCAGCGACGTCGCCTCGAAATTCCTGGCGAATTTCGACGCCGCTAAGGAGCGTTGCTGGATCGCCGAGCGACATGGCGTCCGGATCGGCTCGATTCTGGTGATGAACGGCGGCGACGGCGTCGCCAAGTTGCGGCTGCTCTATGTCGACGAAGCCGCCCGTGGGCTCGGGCTCGGGCGCCTGCTGGTCGACCAGTGCATCGAATTCGCGCGCCGCAGCGGCTATCGGCGCATGACGCTGTGGACCAACGACATTCTGCACGCGGCGAGGCACATCTACATCAAGGCCGGGTTCAGGCTGGACTCGGAGCAGCGCCACACGTTGTTCGGCCCGGAGCTGAACGGCCAGACATGGGCGCTCGATCTTTAGCGCAGATCGGGCTCAGACACCCTCGGCATCGAACCGGCGCCGCGCCTCACGCACGGTGAGGTAATTGTCCTCCGCCCATTGCAGCAGGCCCGTCAGCGCGCCGTAGAGCGAGTGCCCGAGGTCGGTCAGCCGATACTCGACGCTCGGCGGCTTGGTCGGAAACACGGTCCTGTGCACGTAGCCGTCGCGCTGCAGGTCACGCAGGGTCTGGGTGAGCATGCGCTGCGAAATGTCCGGAACAAGTCGCCGCAACTCACCGAAACGATAGGGTTTTTCCGAAAGCGCCAACAGGATGAGCGTCGACCATTTGCCGCCGATATGGTCGATGACGGTGCGAACGGGGCAGTTTTCCAGAGGAGACTCTTCGCCGCCGAAACCGGACATCTTGGTTTTGAAATCGAAGCGCGCGACGGTCATAGTGGTTCCCTTTCGGTAACGTGGTCACGAAAAACTGCCTTCTTTACAAGTGCAGGTCAATTCCCAAATTAGCGCTACTCTCTTTTTGAGAGCGCCAAAACACGGACATCTCCGTCCAAGCATCAAGGGAATTACCATGAGCAAGATCCTCGTCAGCGGCGCCTCCGGCCATCTCGGCCGCCTCGTCATCCAGAGCCTTCTCGAGTCCGGCAAGGTCGCCCCTGCCGACATCGTCGCCGGCAGCCGCGATACGGCCAAGCTCGCCGATCTGGCGGCGAAGGGCGTCGAAACCCGCCGCGTCGACTTCGACGACGCAAACCTCGCCGCCGCCTTTGCCGGCATCGACCGGCTGCTGATCATCTCGACCGACACGCTCGATCGCCCCGGCCACCGCCTCAGCCAGCATCGCGCGGCCGTTGCCGCCGCCAAGGCCGCCGGCGTCGGACGGATCTCCTACACGTCGATGATCAACCCCGAGACCAGCCTCGTCAGCTTCGCACCGGACCATGCCGGCACCGAGCAGGCGATCCGCGACAGCGGCCTCGCCTACACGATCTTCCGTAACGCATGGTACATGGAGAACCTCTTCATGAGCCTGCCGCAGGCGCTGGCATCCGGTAGCTGGTACACGTCCGCCGGCAAGGGCCGCAACGCCCACGCCGCCCGCGCCGACATCGCCCGCGCCATCGCCGGCGCACTCGTGTCGGAGGCATCCGGAAACGCCGTTTACAATCTTACCGGTCCGGCAGCACTTTCCACGGACGAGATCGCCGCGCTGGTGCGCGAAGCGACCGGCAAGCCGCTCGCCGTCGTTAATCTGACGGACGAACAGCTCGCAGGCGGCATGAAGGCGGCCGGTGTGCCCGAGCCCTTCATTCCGACCTTCGTCTCCTTCGATGCGAACACCCGCGAAGGCGGCTTCGACGTCGCCACCAGGGATATCGAGAAACTGTCCGGCAGGGCGCCGGAGGATCTGGAAAGCTTCCTGACGGCCAACAAGGCCGCTCTTCTAGGCTGATCTCCAGCCTTGCGACAGAAAGGTACCGGGACGATCCGCCGCCCGTCTCAGACCTTTTGGCCGCAGGCATGGCGGAAGCGGCGTACCGTTTCCGCCATGCCGTATTCCAGCGCATCAGCCGTCAGCCCGTGGCCGATCGAGACCTCGGCGAGCTGCGGGATACGGAGGGCGAGCGGCGGCAGGTTCGCGACCGTCAGGTCATGCCCCGCATTGACGGCAAGGCCGTGGGCGATCGCCGCATCGGCAGTTCGTCCGAGAAGATCGATCTCTTTGGCCGCACGCTCTGGGTCGTCATAGCAGCCGCCATAGGGACCGGTGTAGAGCTCCACCCGGTCCGCGCCGGTCTGCGCCGCGAGCGCCATGGCTTGCTCGTCGCCGTCGCCGTCGGCGAAGAGCGAAACGCGCATTCCCTTCCCTTTGAGACGCGCCACGACAGTCTTCAGAAAGCCCTGGTGTCTCGCGAAGTCCCAGCCGTGGTCCGAGGTCGCCTGGCTCGGATCGTCCGGCACGAGCGTCACCTGTTCCGGCTCGGTCGCCTCGCAGAGCGCCAGGAACTCCTCCGTCGGGTAACCTTCGATATTGAATTCGGCCTCGGGAAACGCGTCGTCGATCAATGCCCGCAGCACCGGCAGATCGCTGAAGCGGATGTGACGCTGGTCCGGACGGGGATGGACCGTCAGTCCGCTCGCCCCGGCCGTAAGGGCAATGCGCCCGAAATGGGCGAGATCCGGCCACGGCAGGTCCCGGCGGTTTCGCAGCATGGCGATGGCGTTCAGATTGACGGAAAGCTTGGCGGGCATCGGCGCGGTTCCATGGGGCGTTGGTCTTGCAGATCGTCATTTACGGCATCGCTCGAAAGAACGCCAACGACAAAAACACATGGCTTCATGCGTGGTCTTGATGGAAACGGCGGCAATTGATTGAGCGGGCGCACCCCGCCACAATCCTGGATGGCGGAAAGCCGTCCAGAAATCACCAGACATGACCGGTCTGGTTGCAATCACCAAACTTGGGCACCTGCAGAGGTTTACAACCTTCGCAGGAGGTCGTTAATCTGCACGTTTATTCAGGAAGCTCCATGTCCAAAAGCCTTGCGCCGCCGCGCCCGAAAGGCTTGACACGGATCATCGAGGGTCAAGCAGGAAAGACGTAGACGAGACGATGTAGACGCGAGAAAGCAAGGGGGACATCATGGCGGAACGGTTGCAGGAGGGCCCGCGACAGGGCAATCGAACATCGTCTTTTGACGGCGGCTTTCCCGGCTACCTGCCGCAGATCCAGCTTCCCGGCAACATGCCGGCAGAGCCGGTCGCCATAGCCGACATGGCGAACATATTCCGCATCACCCATCGCACACTGCATTTCTACGAGGAGAAGGGCCTCATCAAGGCGGGCCGCGTCGGCCTCATGCGCGTCTACACCCATGCCGATATTTCGCGTATGGCGCTCATCAATGCATGCCGCGAAATCGGCATGCCGATCGCCGTCATCCAGGAACTGATGGAGGAACTCGCGACCGCCGCATCGGAGGAAGAGGCGAGCGCAATCTTTCAGCAGGCCCTCGTCGCCCGCAAGCGCGAGCTCATCGCCGCGCTCTCCACCATCCGCCGGCAGATGCAGCAGATCATCGCCCTCCTCTCACCCGACGGCGCGGGCGACCAGGCTTCCGTCGCCGACATGCGCGACGGCGTCGATCTTTCAGATCTGGAACGGCGCTGTCTGGAACTGATCGCCGAAGGCTACACGCCGACACGGATCGCCCGCACCCTCGACATGGCAGGCGAAGAGATCACGGCCATAGAGGCCACCATCATCCGCAAGTTCGACGCCAGCAATCGCTTCCAGGCCGTCGCAAAGGCCGTGCTGTCCGGGGTCATCGCCTCGTAGGTCCGGCAGAGTGCCGCGCGGACAGGTTGTCGCATACTTGACAATTGTCGTACCTGACAACTTTGTAACACGACCCGGTTATCGACTCCGCCTATGACTGCTCCATCGCCAACCACGATGGACAAGACAATGCCTGCGCTTCTTTCCCGCTACGCCACGCCATTCACCACCGGGCTCTTCCTGGTATCGCTCGTCTCCGGTGTCGCCCTCTTCTTTCACTTCGGCACGAGCGCGTTCCGGGAGATGCACGAACTGTTGAGCATGGTGCTGATCGCACCGTTCCTGCTGCACATCTGGCGAAACTGGCGCCCGTTCCTGAGCTATTTCAAGCGCCCGCCAATGGCGATCGCGCTCGGCCTTTCGCTCGCAATCGGAATCGCCTTCGCCTGGCCGGCGATGACCGGAGCGACGAGCGTCAGTCCGCAGGTGGCGATGATCGAACTGGTGGTCGGCGGCACGCCCGGTCAGATCGCGCCGCTCTACGGCCAGACGGAGGAGGCCTTCGTCACAATGCTCAAGGAAAAGGGTTTTGCCGCCGCGGAGGCCGGCAAGCCGCTGGCCGAGATCGCCACCGCCTCCGGCAAGACGGAGCGCGATGTCGTGATGACCTTGACGACGCTGAAGCAATAAAGGCTTCCGAAACGCTCACCGCACGATGGTGAGCGTTTCCGCCGCGCGGGTGACCGCCGTGTAGAGCCAGCGCTCGCGCGTATCGCGGAAGGCGAAACTCTCGTCGAAGAGAACGACGTTGTTCCACTGCGAACCCTGCGCCTTGTGTACCGTCAGCGCGTAGCCGTAATCGAACTCGTCGTAACGCTTGCGGGTCGTCCAGGGAATTTCGGTCTCGATGTCCTCGAAGGCCGCCTTCAGGAGCTTGATCTTGGCGGCACCCCGGTCCATGTCGTCGTCTTCGGGTCTGATCAGTAGGTTGATGCCGGGCTTCACCGTTTCCCGCGAGGACGTCATGACCTGCCAGAGAGAGCCGTTGAGCAGTCCCTTCACCTGGTCGTTGCGCAGGCAGACCAGCTTGTCGCCCGCCTGCGGGTACTCGGCAGTAAAACCCTTCAGCTCCCGAAGCCGCTTGTTGTAGCGCCGCCGCGTGCGATTGGTGCCGACCAGCACCTGGTCGGCGTCGAGGACGAGATCCTGCGAAACCTCGTTCTTGGAAATCACCTTCGCCGTCCCGTAGTCTCCGTGCATGATCTCCTTGCCCTCGCGAATATGCATGGCAAGTTCGATGATCGGGTTGTCGCGGGCCTGACGGTGGATGTCCGTCAGCAGGAAATCCGGCTCGTGATCAGTAAAGAAGCCCCCGCCCGACACCGGCGGCAGCTGACCAGGGTCGCCGAGCACCAGGATCGGGGTTCCGAAGCTCATCAGGTCGCGGCCGAGCTGTTCGTCCACCATCGAGCACTCGTCGATGACGATCATCGCAGCCTTCGCCACCGGACTCTGGCGATTGATGGCGAACATCGGCGAGATCGACGTCTTGCCGGTTTCCTCGTCCTCGACCGCCTCCTCGCCGCGCGGCCGGTAGATCAGCGAATGGATGGTTTTCGCATTCGACGCGCCGCGCGAGCGCAACACCTGCGCCGCCTTACCGGTGAAGGCTGCAAACAGCACATCGCCATCGACATGCTCGGCGAAATGTTTCGCAAGCGTCGTCTTGCCGGTGCCGGCATAACCGAACAGGCGAAAGACCGGCTGCCTGCCCTCCTTCAGCCATTTCGAAACGGCTTTCAGGGCATCGTCCTGCTGGGGTGCGAACTGCATGCGCCGTGCTTGGCAGGATTCCCCACCGTTGGCAAGCGCGACGGGGAATCCTCGAGGCTCCCTCCTCTGAGGCGCCTCCCGTCACCAGACCGTGGCGCCCCGCTCCCCTGCCCGCAGATTCTGGCAATTTTCTTCGTCAGGCAGGGAATAAAACGCCTGGTTCGGGTGTCTTAGACATCAGGCACGACCGATCGGGACGTGCCGGGCAACACTTCGGAGGTTCCGCCATGAAATCCCGTCTTCTTCTCTCTCTCGCCATCATCGCGCTCGCCGGTCCGGCCCTTGCGCAGGCGCCGGTCAAGACCGTCAAGACCGACAAGGGCGAGGTTGTCGCCGGCGACAACGGCATGACGCTCTACACCTTCCAGAACGATCAGAAGGGCGTGTCGAACTGCTATGACGACTGTGCCAAGAACTGGCCACCCTTCCTCGCCGCTTCCGGTGCCAAGGCCGAAGGGGCATACTCGCTGGTGACCCGCAAGGATGGCGCAATGCAGTGGGCGAAGGACGGCATGCCGCTCTACTTCTGGGTCAAGGACCAGAAGGAAGGCGATGCCACCGGCGACGGCGTGAAAGGCGTTTGGGATGCCGCAAGGCCCTGACAGGGAAAACGTGGCGCCGGGGAGTCCAGCCCCCGGCACCGGCCTTTTCGAAGAGGACATGCTGGCGCTGTTGCCGGGCCTGCGGCGCTATTCGCGCAGCCTCACGCACTCGGATCCCGACGGCGAGGACCTGCTGCAGGATTGCGTGGAGACGGCGCTCGCCAAGCGCGGGACGTGGCGCGGCGGCAGCCTGAAGGCATGGGTCTACACGATCATGACGAACCTGCATCATAATCGCGGCCGCAACGCCCGCCGCTTTCCCGCCGTCGACATCGGCGAGGCAGACCACCTCGAAGCGCCGGCGACCGCAGCCGATCCGCTCGAGCGGGATCGCCTGCGCGCGGCCCTCGACGGACTTGCCCCGGAATATCGCTCCGTCCTGATGCTCGTGGTCGTCGAAGGCTACGCCTATCAGGAGGTTGCCGACATCTTAGGTGTTCCGATCGGAACCGTCATGTCGCGCCTATCCCGCGCCCGCGAGCGGCTGCGGCTGGTGCTCACCGAACAGAACATCGTTACGCTCCGGAGACCAAAGTAATGCCCGAACCCGGCTCCATCGACGAAAAAGACCTGCACGCCTATGTCGACGGGCAGCTCGACGCCGCGCGTCGAAGCGAGGTCGAAGCCTGGCTCGGGGCACACCCGGAAGACGCCGGCATGGTCGCCGACTGGCAGGCGCAGAACGACGACATCCGCGCGCTCTTCTCCGGTTATGCCCGCAGCGAGCCGCGCGATCCGGAACTCCTCCTGACGCCGCAGCCGAAGCCAGCGCGACGGCTACGTCACTTCCCCCTCCGGCAAATGGCCGCATCCCTCATCCTTCTCGGTGCCGGCATCGCGATCGGACAGGCGATGCCCTCTCTCTTGGGAAGAGCGCCCCTTTCGGTGCAGCAGACGGCTGCCGCCTTGCCGCAGGAAGCACGATCAGCCTTCCTCATCTATGCGAGCGACGTCCGCCATCCGGTGGAGGTCGGCGCCGACGAACAGGAGCATCTTGCCGCCTGGCTCAGCAAGCGGCTCGATCATCCACTCAGCATCCCCGATCTTTCGCGGTTCGGATATCGCCTGGTCGGTGGCCGGCTGGTGCCCGTCGGCGGGAAGGCCGGTGCCATGCTGATGTACGAGGATGCCGGCGGCGAGCGGATTACCGTGCTCGCGGGGCGCAACGACGCCAACCGCACGACGAGCTTCCGTTACGCGACCGAAGGCACCATCGAGACCTTTTACTGGATAGACGGACCGGTCGGCTATGCATTGAGCGGTGAGATCTCGCGCGAACGGCTCCGCGAGATGGCCGAGGAATGCTACCGGCAGTTCGAGGGATGACCGGCCCAGCTCTGGTCTGACGGCACGCGCCCGACCTGCTAGTCTCCGGCCATGCGCATCCTGATTCTCGGCGGTACAGGTTTCATCGGTTCGGCGGTCATGCGACGGCTGGCTGCCGAAGGCCATGCCGTGACCGGGCTCGCCCGCAGCGTCACGCGAGCACGCGCCCGCTGGCCAGAAGTCCAATGGATTGCCGCCGATCTGGCCGATCTCCAGACGGCGGAAGCGTGGCGCCCGCACCTCGACGGTTTCGAGATCGTCGTCAATTGCGCCGGCGCATTGCAGGACGGCCTCACGGACGATCTCTCCGCCTCCCAGCAGGATGCCATGTTCGCGCTCTACGAAGCCGCGACGACGAGCGGCATCCATCGAATTGTGCAGATCTCCACCCGCGTCGACGGAAGCGGCGCCGACCTGCCGTTTCTAGCGACCAAGCGCCGGGCCGATACCGCGCTCGCGGAAAGCGGCCTGCCGTTCGTCATCCTGCGGCCGGCGCTCGTCGTCGGACGCAACGCCTTCGGCGGAACCGCCCTGCTGCGGGCGCTCGCCGCCTTCCCCTTCGTCCAGCCGCTCATCCACGCCGAAAGCCCGGTCGAGACGGTGGATGTCGAGGATGTGGCGACCGCCGTCGCACTCGCCATCGAGGGCGCAATCCCGGCCGGCAGCGACATCGAGCTTGCCGCACCCGGGCGGCTGACGCTCGAAACAACACTCGCGCTGCATCGCCGCTGGCTGGGTCTCGCCCCTGCCCCGACGGTCGTCGTGCCGGCGATCGTCGGGCGCGTGGTGACGGCACTGGCCGACCTCGCCGGCCGCTTCGGCTGGCAGTCGCCGCTGCGTTCGACCGCCATGACGGTTATGGAAGGCGGCGTCACCCGCCGCAATGACGGGGAACAGCCACCGTTCGCCATGCGGGCGCTTTCCGAAACGCTTTCCGTCCATCCGTCCGGCGTGCAGGACCTCTGGTTCGCCCGCCTCTATCTCATGAAAGCGCCGGTGATCGTCACCCTGTCGCTCTTCTGGCTACTCTCGGGCCTCCTGCCGCTTGCCGACCTCGAACGGGCCGCAAGCCACTTCCTGCCGCTGTTGCCGCCGCCGGCAGCGACGGCCGCGACGCTGCTTTCCTGCCTTCTCGACGTGACGCTCGGGGTCTGCGTGCTCCTGCGCCCGCTCGCTCGTCGCGCCCTCCTCGGCATGCTCGCCGTCACCGCGCTCTACCTCGCCGCCGCATCCGTCGTGGAGCCGGCCCTCTGGCTCGATCCGCTCGGTCCGCTGGTCAAGGTCCTGCCCTCTGTGCTGCTCACGCTCACCAGCCTCGCCACCCTGGATCACCGCTGATGCCGATCGACATTCTCCTCCGCTTCCTCCACGTCATCGGGGCGACCGTCCTGCTCGGAACGGGCGCCGGCATTGCCTTCTTCATGGTGGTCGCGCAGCGGACGCGCGATCCGGCGGTCGTGGCCCATGTCGCGGGCACGGTGGTAGTTGCGGATGGGGTTTTCACGGCAACGGCCGTGGTCGTCCAGCCGATCACCGGCTATCTCCTGGCGAAAGCGATAGGCTGGCCGCTCACCGAAGGCTGGATCGTGCTGGCGCTGGCGCTCTATGTGATCACGGGCCTGTTCTGGCTGCCGGTCGTCTGGCTTCAACTGAAGCTGCGCGATATCGCGCGTGCGGCCGCCTTGGCGGGCACGGCTCTGCCACCGACCTTCGCCTCGCTCTACAGGATTTGGTTCGCCTGCGGCTTCCCTGCCTTCTTCGCCGTCCTCGCGATCATCTGGCTGATGCTTGCCAGACCGTCGATCGCGTTATTTTAGCATCGGCCACAAGCTTGCGACCAGCAGCACCGCCATGGTGATGTTGAACCATTTGAGCCTGACGGGATCGGACAACCAGCCCTTGAGCACCGAGCCGAACCCGACCCATGCGGCCGTGCAGAAGATGCCGACTGACATGAAGGCGAGAAAGATCAGGGCGGAATCGCGGATGTAGGAATTGGGGCTTTGATAAGCCGCGACCGCACCGGCCGCCATGACCCAGGCCTTCGGGTTGACGAACTGGAAGAGAGCCGCCTGGACGAAACTGAAAGGGCGCGCCTCGCCGGCCGCCTCGCCCATCTGACGTGTCATGGCGATGTGCCAGGCCATCCAGAGAAGATAGCCGCCGCCCACCACCTTGAGGGCCAGATAGAGCCGCGGCTCGGTCGACAGGATCGTCCCGACGCCGAGGCCGACGGCGAGGATCAGCGCCCCGAAGCCGAGCTCGATTCCGAGAATATGCGGAACCGTGCGCCGGAATCCGAAGTTCACGCCCGAGGCGAGCAGCATCATGTTGTTCGGCCCCGGAGTGATCGAGGTCGAGAAGGCAAACAGCGTCAGCGCGATCAGCATTTCCGAGGTCATGACCATCCCGTTTGGAGACTTGTTTTTCGTCAGGTCAACATAGCCGGCACGATCGGCCGGTCCAGAGCGGAATTGTTGCAGTGACACGCGAAACCGCCCCGATCCGGCAATGCCGGCGGCTTGCCGGCTTGATGCCGCCTGCTATGCTCGGATTGACAGAAGCCAAGAGGAAGAAGCGATGCATGATCCGGTCCCGACCGTCACCCTGCCCGGCGGTGTTACCGTTCCAGCGCTGGGACTCGGCACCTGGCAGATGGGCGAGGTAAAGGCCCGCGCCGGGGAGGAGATCGACAGCCTGCGGCTCGGTCTCGATCTCGGCATGACGCTGATCGATACGGCCGAGATGTATGGCGAGGGCGGCGCCGAGCGTGTGGTGGGCATCGCCCTCGAAGACCGGCGCGACGATGTATTTCTGGTCAGCAAGGTCTATCCGTGGAACGCCAGCCGCTCCGGCACGATCGCCGCGTGTGAGAACAGTCTCCGACGCCTGAAGACCGATCGTCTCGACCTCTACCTCCTGCACTGGCGCGGCGAACATCCGCTCGCCGACACCGTCGCCGCCTTCGAAGAGCTGAAGGCCGCCGGCAAGATCGGCGCATGGGGCGTGTCGAACTTCGACGTCGCCGACATGGAAGAGCTCTTCGCTGTGCCGGGCGGTGCCAATTGTGCAGCCAACCAGGTGCTCTACAATCTCGGCCAACGGGGCATCGAATACGACCTGTTGCCCTGGTGCCGTGCTCATGGTGTGGCAGTCATGGCTTATTCGCCGATCGAGCAGGGCCGGCTCGCCCACCATCCGGAGCTGATCCACATCGCCAAGGCCTATCAGGCAACGCCGGCGCAAATCGCCCTCGCCTTTCTTCTGAGGCGCGAAGGCGTGATTGCCATCCCGAAGTCGGCGAACCTCCGGCGCGTGAGCGAGAACCGCGACGCTGTCGATCTGCGGGTGACCGAGAACGACTGGGCAGCGCTCGACGCGGTCTTCTCCCCGCCCGAGCGCAAGATGCCGCTGGCGATGATCTGAACGGAAGAAGGCACGCTGCTCCGGCATCGCGACGCGGCCGGGCAAGCGGTACGATGCGAATTGCCGAATTAGCTTGTTAACTAATTATCGCATGCGCACCGGAGGGATTGCCTGAGAGCGCAATTCCGGAAATATCTGCGCCGACGCAACCAGGTGACGGGACATGCAGAAGCGCGGCAAGAAAACGGCAGCGGCCGGCAGGAACGAAAAGCTGGAGCAGAAAATCTTTCAGGCGCTGGCGGCAGCACCGCGCCGGTCGATCCTGAGGCATCTCGCCGCCTCCAGCCTGACTGCCGGCGAGATCGCCTCGCACTTCACCATGGCGAAGCCGTCCATCTCGCAACACCTTGCAATCCTCGAAGGCGCCGGTCTCGTCTCGCGGGAAAAGCGCGGGCAGTTCGTCCACTACGCCCTGGCGCAGAAGGTGCTGGAACCATGCCTTGCTGGATTTCTGCAAGACGTCGGCATAGCCGACCGTGCGCCTCCGGCGCCACCCGAGGACGAGAAGCAGGCGGAGCCGCGCGCGAAAGGCACGGCAAGATCCGCTTCGACGGAAAGGACCGCGCCGACGGAGCCCGCCGACATGGATGCGGGGAATGCGGAGAAGCCGGCTCCGGCCCAGATGTCGATGTTCTGAGGCGCCGTTCCCGCAAACCCTCCTCGGCGAACGCCAAAACAAAACGGGCGGCACCAGGCCGCCCGTTCAGTCCGTAGGCAGGGATGGCTTTACATGCCCTGCGATCCGCGATTCATCGCAGCGATACCGGTGCGGCAGATCTCGTTCAGGCCGAGCGGCTTCATGATCGCCACGAACTGGTCGATCTTGGAAGACTTGCCGGTGATCTCGAAGATGAAGTGATCGACGGTCGCATCCACCACCTTCGCCTGGAAGGCGTCGGCAAGACGCAAGGTCTCGGCGCGCATCTCGCCGGAACCGGTGACCTTCACGAGAGCCACCTCACGCTCGATCGGCCGTTCCTGGCCGAGCTCGCGAGCGCGGACCGTCAGGTCCACCACGCGGTGGACCGGAACGATGCGCTCGAGCTGCGTCTTGATCTGCTCGAGGACGCTCGGCGTCCCACGGGTGACGATGGTGATCCGCGACAGATGCGCCTCATGCTCGGTTTCGGAGACGGTGAGGCTTTCGATGTTGTAGCCGCGGCCGGAGAAGAGGCCGATGACGCGGGCAAGGACGCCCGGCTCGTTGTCGACGAGAATCGAGAGCGTATGGCTTTCGACGCTCGCCGTTTCCGGGGCGATGAAGTAGGCGGAGCCCGTGGGCTGAAGGTGTGCGTTCATTGTAAACCCCTTGAAATCAAACGAGCTGGCGGCCCTTGGCGTCGATGGCGTTGGCGACCGCCTCGTCGGTGGCCTCGTCGGGCAGCAGCATTTCGTTGTGTGCCTTGCCGGACGGGATCATCGGGAAGCAGTTGGCGAGGTTGGCGACGCGGCAGTCGAAGATCACCGGCTTCTTGACGTTGATCATCTCCAGGATAGCGGCGTCCAGGTCGCCCGGCTTCTCGCAACGCAGACCGACGGCCCCATAGGCCTCGGCGAGCTTGACGAAGTCCGGCATCGCCTCGGTATAGGAGTGCGAGAGCCGGTTACCGTGCAGGAGCTGCTGCCACTGGCGGACCATACCCATGTACTGGTTGTTCAAGATGAAGATCTTGACCGGCGCTTCATACTGGACGGCGCACGACATTTCCTGGATGCACATCTGGATCGAAGCGTCGCCGGCAATATCGATGACGAGGCTTTCCGGGTGGGCGATCTGGACGCCGATCGCCGCCGGGAAGCCGTAGCCCATGGTGCCGAGACCACCCGAGGTCATCCAGCGGTTCGGCTCCTCGAAACCGAAGAACTGTGCCGCCCACATCTGGTGCTGGCCGACTTCGGTGGTGATATAGGTGTCGCGATCCTTGGTGAGGGCCGCGAGCCGCTCGACCGCGTATTGCGGCATGATGACGTCATTGGACGGCGTGTAGGCGAAGCTGTTGCGCGCGCGCCAGCGGGCGACACTATCGCGCCATTCCGCCGTCTGGCCGGCATCCGGCTTCCTCGGAAGCGCCCGCCACAAGCGGACCATGTCTTCCAGCACATGCCCGACATCGCCGGCGATCGGAATGTCGACCCGGACATTCTTGTTGATGTTGGACGGATCGATGTCGATGTGGATCTTCTTGGAATTCGGCGAGAAGGCATTGAGGCGGCCGGTGATGCGGTCGTCGAAACGGGCGCCGATGCAGACCATGACGTCGCAGTCATGCATCGCCATGTTGGCCTCGTAGGAGCCGTGCATGCCGAGCATGCCGAGCCAGTTCTTGCCGGAGGCCGGATAGGCGCCGAGCCCCATCAGGGTGGAGGTGATCGGAAAATCCGTGAGCGAAACCAGTTCGCGCAGCAGCTTGGAGGCTTCCGGTCCGGAATTGATGACGCCGCCGCCGCTGTAGATGATCGGACGCCGGGCGCTCGCCATCAGCTCGACCGCCGCCTGGATCGCGCGGGCGTCGCCCTGCACCTTCGGCTGGTAGCTCTTCTGGATCCTGTGCGCTTCCGGCGGCGTATAGGTGCCGGTCGCGAACTGGACGTCCTTCGGAATATCGACGACGACCGGACCCGGACGGCCGGTTCTGGCGATACGGAAGGCCTCATGGATGATGCGGGCGAGATCGTTGACGTCCTTGACCAGCCAGTTGTGCTTGGTGCACGGCCGGGTGATCCCGACGGTGTCGCATTCCTGGAAGGCGTCGGAACCGATGAGCGGCGTCGGAACCTGTCCCGAAATGCAGACGATCGGGATCGAGTCCATCAGCGCGTCCTGCAGCGGCGTGACGGCATTCGTCGCGCCGGGGCCCGACGTCACGAGCATGACGCCGACCTTGCCGGTGGAGCGGGCGTAACCTTCGGCCGCGTGACCGGCGCCCTGCTCGTGGCGGACGAGGATGTGCTGGATATCGTCCTGCTGGAATATCTCGTCGTAGATCGGAAGCACGGCACCGCCCGGATAACCGAAGATGTGCTCAACCCCGTTGTCCTTCAGCGCCCTGAGGACGATCTCCGCGCCGGTCATCTGATTGTCTGTTCCCGTCATGCCTGTTTCCGTTTGCCTTCTGGATTTTCTGTCAGGGTCTTGACCCCGGTTCTGGCCATAAAAAAAGGCCCCTTGAGGAGCCTGTCATCTAGCGCATGGGTGGCTGTCGCCGGATGGTTACACCATCCTGCCCATGCGCTTTCCCACCACGATAAGAACTGCCGAAATAGTCATGGCAAAACTGATAGACAGAAAAACCGGACCCGTCAACGCGCATCTGCCGCAAAAAGCACCATCGCCATGGAGAAGAAGGCGCGTCAGCCGCGGAACATCCCCTTACACGGCTTATTAAACCTCTCTTGCTACAAGCTCTCATAGCAGGGAGTTTATTATTGCGTAACAACGACCTCCATACGTCGGGCACGGCCGGTGAACAGGACCGGCGCGATCAGCTCCGGCCCGGCAATCGCATGCTGGGGCGCGTTGTCGCATGCAACGGATCGCGCGCCACCGTCGCCGCCGTCGCTGAGGCCGGAGGCACCGAGCTCAGCGAACTCTGGTCGGTCGGCCGCCTGATCTCCATTACAGTCGGCAGCAATCGCGTCGTCGCCCTCGTTTACTCCATGCAGACCGACACCAAGGCTTGGGGCGAAAAGCTCGACAACACCTTCCTGATCGAGGTCGAGCTTTTGGGCGAGGTACATGTCGGCATGAACGGTCGCGAGGAGTTCTCGACCGGCATCTCGCGCTACCCTTATCTAGGGGCGATCGCACACCGCATCCGCACTGCCGATCTCTCGCGCATCTACGACAACGGCAAGAGCGACACCTGCGTCATCGGCAAGCTGACGCAGGACGAGAGCATCGACGCCGCGATCCACATTCCTTCGATGCTCTCCAAGCATTTCGCGGTCGTCGGTTCGACCGGCGTCGGCAAGTCGACCGCCGTCTCGCTGCTTCTGCGCCAGGCGATCAAGGCGGACCCGAAGCTGCGCGTACTGATCCTCGATCCGCACAACGAATTCGCCGCCGCCTTCCCCGAGCACGCCGTCGTCATCGACACCGAGACGCTCGATCTTCCCTTCTGGCTGATGAAGCTCGAGGAGTTCGCCGAGGTCGTGTTCCGTGGACGCCCCCCGGTGCCCGACGAGCTCGACATTTTGCGCGACCTGATGCCCGAGGCCAAGCGCGCCTTCCGTGGCAGCGAAACCGGGCTGATGCGCCGCGCAAACGAGAAGAGTTCGATCACCGCCGACACGCCTGTGCCCTATCGCATCGCCGACCTTCTGGCACTGATCGACGAACGCATCGGGCGTCTCGAAGGCCGGGGCGAAAAGCCCTTCCTGCGATCGCTGAAGATGCGCATCATGTCGGCGATCAACGATCCCCGCTACCACTTCATGTTCTCCAACAACACAATCAACGACACGATCCTGGAGACCATCGGCCACATTTTCCGCATTCCCGGCGAGGACCGGCCGATCTCGACCTTCCAGCTCGCCGGCATCCCGTCCGAAGTGGTGAACTCCGTCGCCTCGGTGCTCTGCCGCATGGCCTTCGAGCTGGCGCTGTGGTCGAACGGCGCCGTGCATATGCTCGTCGTCTGCGAAGAAGCGCACCGCTACGTGCCGTCCGATCCCAATCTCGGCTTCTACCCGACCCGCCAGGCGATCGCCCGCATTGCCAAGGAAGGCCGCAAGTACGGCTGCTCGCTGGGCATCATCACGCAGCGGCCGGGCGAACTCGACCAGACCATTCTTTCGCAGTGCTCGACCCTGTTTGCGATGCGGCTCTCCAACGACCGTGACCAGGAGATCATCCGCTCCGCCATCCCCGACTCCTCGATCTCCACCACCAGCTTCATCTCTTCGATCGGCAACGGCGAAGCGATCGCCTTCGGCGAGGCGATCGCGGTACCGATGCGCATGCGCTTCACCCGCGTCGAGCCGAACCATCTGCCGAAGGCGAACGGCGTGACCGTGAAAGGCTCCGACGAAACCCCGGACACGGTCGACCTGCGCAACGTCGTCAGCCGTATGCGCGCCGTATCCGGACCGGACATTTCGGCCTTCCAGCGCAGCTACGACGCCACCGAACAGCCGGCGTCATTGGGCGCGGGCACACCCATGAGCGCAATGACGCCGCCGGACGACGATTTTACGGCCTGCGCGCCATCCATGCTGGAAGAGACACCCTCCATCGAGCCCTATCGTCCCGACATGCTGCCGATGGGAAACAGTACGAGCGACGACCTGCAATCCTTGCGGCGCAGGACCGAACTCCACGAACCGGCGCCACGCAGCCAGTACGAAACCCGCGTGCCACCCACCAGCAGGGGCGTCGAGCCGCAGCAGCCGGCGCCGACACTGCGCCGCGAGCCCGGCCTCTCGCTGCGGGAAAGCATCCTCAAGAGACCGCTGTCCAGCCTCTACAACAAGGACTGACGGATCACGGCAGGATCCGTCTACTGGATCCTCTCCCAGCTCTCGTCCATCTGGTTGCGGAACCAGGTCATCTGTCGCTTTGCGTATTGCCGCGTGGCCGCCGACGCCTTCTCGATCACGTCCTCGCGGCTCATCTCGCCCTTGAGCATCGCGGCGATCTGCGAAACGCCGATCGCCTTCATCACTGGCATTTCCGGCGGCAGGTCGAGCGCCAGCAGTGCCTCGACCTCCTCGACTGCGCCACTCTCGAGCATCGTCGAAAAGCGCCGGTCGATCCGGGAATAGAGGACATCCCGCTCCGGCAGCACGATGAGCTTCCGCGCTCGCGCCGGGTCGACGATCACCGGCCCCGCTTTGCCCTGGAACTCGGAGATCGACCGACCGGTCGTCTCGATGACCTCCAGCGCCCGGAGAATCCTTTGTCCGTCCTGCAGGTTGAGCCGCGCCGCCGTTGCCGGATCGTTGCGTTCGAGCAGTGCGTGGAGCGCAACCGGCCCCTCTTCCGCCAGGCGATTTCGCAAGTTTTCCCGAATCTCGGCCGGAATTTGCGGCATGTCGGAAAGCCCGCCGGTCAGCGCCTTGAAATAGAGGCCGGTGCCGCCGACGATCACCGGAGGCGTTCCTTCCACTTTCAGCCGCGCGAGAAGCTCGCTGACCTCCCTCAACCAGTCGCCGGTCGAGTAGGCCGCGCCCGCCGGCACATGGCCGTAGAGGTGATGCGGGACGCCCTCCATCTCCTCCTCCGAAGGCCGCGCCGTCAAAAGCCGCAGCGTGTCGTAGACCTGCATGCTGTCGGCATTGACGACCACACCGCCGTGGCGTTTCGCCAGATCAAGCGCCAGCGCGGACTTGCCGCTTGCGGTCGGCCCGGTTATCAGGATCGCGTCGATATCGTCCACAGGGTTCCTCATCATGGCCTTCGTTGCCACGCTTCTTGCCAATCCGTCAAATCCCGCCGTCACCCCGGCACTCGCCGAAAAGGCTGCGGAAGCGGTCGGCGCGTCCGGCCTCTATTGGCTCGCCGACGGCATCGCCTGCGACATTGTGCTGAAAGACGGCAGCGACCCGGTCGAAGCGAACGTCGACATCCGGGCGATCCTCGACACGGCCCCGGTCGATCTCGCAATCCAGGATGCCGACCACCGGCGCAAGAAGTTCCTGATCGCCGACATGGATTCGACGATGATCGGTCAGGAATGCATCGACGAGCTCGCCGCCGAAGTGGGATTGAAGGACAAGGTTGCGAAAATCACCGCCCGTGCGATGAACGGCGAGATCGCCTTCGAGCCGGCGCTGCGCGAACGCGTGGCGCTTCTGAAGGGTCTGCCGATTTCGGTCGTGGACGAGGTGCTCGCAAAACGCATCACGCTGACGGCCGGCGGACCGGAACTGATCGCCACCATGAGGGCCCGCGGTTTTCATACCGCGCTCGTCTCCGGCGGCTTCACCGTCTTCACCAACCGCATCGCGGAACGCCTGGGCTTTCACGAGAACCGCGCCAACATCCTGCTCGAGAAGGACGGCCATCTCACCGGCGAAGTGGCCGAACCGATCCTCGGAAAGCAGGCCAAGGTCGACGCGCTCATCGAGATCTGCGAGCGGCTCGGCATTACCCCCCATGACGTGATTGCCGTCGGCGACGGTGCCAATGACCTCGCCATGCTCGGCCTCGCCGGCAGCGGCGTCGCGTTGCACGCGAAGCCCGCGGTGGCCGCCCAGGCGAATATCCGCCTCGACCACTGCGATCTCACCGCCCTTCTCTATCTGCAGGGCTATCGCAAGACCGACTTCGTTTTCCCCTGACCGGCCGAGGACGCCATGATAATCACCGAAACGCCACGGCTGATCGTCCGCAACTGGAAGGACACCGACCGTGACCTCTTTCGCGAGATCAATGCCGACCCGAAGGTGATGGAGTTCTTTGCGATGCGCCGGACGCATGCGGAAGCCGACGCGATGATGGACCTCCTGCGGGACATGATCGATCAGACCGGCTACGGCTTCTATGCACTGGAGCTGAAGGAAACGGCCGAGCCGATCGGTTTCTGCGGGCTCGCCGAGGCGAAGATCGCTCCCGTCCTTCCCGAAGGCACGATCGAGATCGGCTGGCGACTTGCGACCCGCTTCTGGGGCAACGGCTATGTGACGGAAGCAGCCCGCGCATTGTTGCGCGTCGCCTTCGAAGAAAAGGCGCTCGACGAAGTGGTCTCCTTCGCCGTTGCCGACAATCTCCGTTCATGGGCGGTCATGGAACGGATCGGAATGAGGCGCGATATCGACGGCGATTTCGACCATCCGCGCGTGCCTTACACCCATCCGCACCTGCAGCGCCACGTCCTCTACCGGATCGGCAGAGGCGACGTCTGAGCGCTCCGCGGGCGCCAATGCGCCTGCCCCGACCTGTGAGAACGGATTCCCCGCAAAAGGCTTGAGGCCCGAAGTTCGATCACAGGATCAGGAAAGCGGGCCGGAACCCGCTCGCCCTCATACAGGGTTCTATTCGAGCGGGATTGCCACGAAGCGCAGGTCGCCGGCAGGATTGGCGATCATCACATGCGCGCTGCGGCGGCCCTCACTTTTCAGGCGTTGCAGCACTTCGCTGACGCGTTCCGGCGTCTCCATGAATTCCTGAGCCACCTCGACGATCACCTCGCCGGCGACAAGCCCCTTTTCGGCAGCCGCCGAACCAGCCGCAACGGCGGTGATGACGACGCCCTCGACGCTCTCGGCGACCTTGAACTTCTGGCGTGCCGCGTCATCGAGGGCACCGAGGGAAAGCCCCAGTCTCTCCACGCTCACGGGAACACCGGGGACCGCCTCGCCTGAGGGCTGGTCGCCAGGCTGCGGCTCTCCCGCCTGCGGCGGCAGCGTCCCGTCACCGGAAGGCGCTTCCGTCACCTCGCCCGAGGCATCCGCAGGCTCGTCCTCGAGACGACCGAGCTTCACCTTGACCGTCTGTTCCTTTCCGTCGCGAAGGAGCACCACTTCGACCTCCGCGCCGACGGTGCTCTCAGCCACGCTCCGCACGAGGTCGCGGCTCTCGCTCACGTCCTTTCCGTCGAAACGCAAGATGACGTCACCGGCGCGGATCGGACCGTTTTCGACCGGGCCACCCTTGATGACACCGCTGACCAGCGCGCCCTTGTTGTTCTTCAGCCCGACGCTTGCGGCGACCGCATCCGTGACCGGCTGGATGCGCACGCCGAGCCAGCCGCGCCGCGTCTCGCCGAACTCCTTCAGCTGGCGGATGACGTTTTCGGCAAGCTCCGTCGGCACGGCGAAACCGATGCCGATCGAACCGCCGCTCGGCGAAATGATCGCCGTGTTGATGCCGATGACCTCGCCGTCCATGTTGAACAGCGGGCCGCCGGAATTGCCCTTGTTGATCGCCGCGTCGGTCTGGATGAAATTGTCGTAGGGGCCGGCATTGATGTTGCGGCCGCGTGCCGAGACGATGCCGACCGACACGGAACCACCGAGACCGAAGGGGTTGCCGATCGCCATCACCCAGTCGCCGATGCGCATCTTGCGGGAATCCCCGAACTTCACCGCGGTGAGAGGTTTCGGGGGTTCTACCTTGAGCACCGAGAGATCGGTCTTCGTGTCCGTGCCGACCAGCTTCGCCTTGAGCTTCGATCCGTCGGAAAAGATCGCCTCGATGTCGTCGGCATTCTCGATCACGTGGTTGTTGGTGACGATGAAGCCGCTCGGATCGATGACGAAACCGGAGCCGAGCGAATTGACCTTCTGATTGCCGCCGCCCTCGCGATTCTTGTAGAAATCGTCGAAGAACTCCTGAAACGGCGAGCCCTCTGGCACCTGCGGCATCGGTCCGCGCTCTTCCTCCTTCACGTTCTGCGAAGTGGCGATGTTGACGACCGCGCCGGTCAGGCCCTCGGCGAGGTTTGCCACCGATTCCGGGCCGTTCGGCTGCGCCGCGGCCATTTCCGCAGACCCGATCGTCGCACCGAAGGCGAAGGCCGCGCCGACAAGGCCGGTGATGAGGCGCTTCGATCTCGTGGAGGCGTTCGCAGTCATGAGGTTTCCCCGTTTGTCGTTCTTGGTCTAGTGCCCGAACCATAAGGCGGATTGATGACAGGCGGAATGGGGTCTACCCGCGCACCAGCCAGACGATTGCCACGCCGAGCGCCACCGCGGCAAGGCCCGAAAACCGCAAGTGCTGCTCGGGTATCGCCGGCAGGAGTCTCGCCATTGCCACAAGAAAGTGAGGGGCCAGTGCGTACACCAGCCCCTCGATGATCAGGAAGAATGCAAATCCGGTGACCAGATCCGACATCGCCAGATCCGGTCAGTTGCCGGCCTGAGGTTCAGGCGGCGCCGGCGGAGCCGACGGCTTGCCGTCCGAACCGTTGAAGAAGCGGAAGAACTCCGACTTCGGCGACAGCACCATGCTGCTTCCCTCCGGCGTCTCGAAGGCGCCGGCATAGGCCCGCATCGAGCGGTAGAACTCGAAGAAGGACGGATCGCGGGTAAACGCCTCACCGAAGATGCGGTTGCGCTCAGCGTCGCCCTGACCACGCAAGATTTCCGAATCGCGCTGGGCTTCGGCCTGCAGTTCGACGACCTGGCGGTCGGCGATAGCGCGGCGACGCTGGCCTTCCTCGTTACCACGGGCGCGGATGAGCTCTGCTTCGGCAAGACGCTCGGCCTTCATGCGTTCGAAGGTCTGCTGGGAGACTTCCTGCGTCAGGTCGGTGCGGCGAATGCGTACGTCCTCGATGGTGAGGCCGAGCGATTCCGCATCCGTCTTGAGGGCGGCTGCGACCTCCTGCATCATCGACGAACGCTCGTCGGAGAGTGCCGCTTCGAAACCGCGCAAGCCGTAGACGCGACGCAGCGATGCGTCGAGACGGGTGCGCAGGCGCGCTTCGGCGGACTCGCGGTCACCGGAAACCGTTTCGCGGAAGCGGCGGGCGTCGGTGATCTTGTAGACCACGAAGGCGTCGACCTCGTAGAACTTGCCGCCGGAGACCTGCACGCGGATGTTGTCCAGGTCGAGGCGTAATGCGAGATCCTCGATGTACTGAACCCGATCGGCATCCATGAAGGCGAAGGGCAGCTTGAAATAGAGGCCCGGCTCCTTGTGCACGGCCTGGATCTGACCGAAGCGGACGACGATTGCCTGCTGGCGCTCGTTGACGACGAAGACCGACGAATAGACCAGAAGCAGCAGGGCTGCGAAGGCGATCAGGAAATAGGGCAGACGATTCGACATGATCAGTTGCCCCCCTGCGGCTTGCGGCTCAGCTCGTTGAGCGGCAGGTAAGGAACGACCCCGCCCTGCTCGTCGATGATGACCTTCTGCGAATTCTTCAGGACCTGCTCCATGGTTTCGAGATAGAGGCGCTTGCGCGTGACGTCCGGCGCCTTGGCGTACTGCTCGTAGATCGAGACGAAGCGCTGGGCCTCACCTTCGGCCTCCTTGACGACGCGGTCCTTGTAGGCGGCCGCCTCTTCACGGATCTGCGCCGCCTGGCCTCGCGCCTGGCCGAGCTTCTGATTGGCGTATTTGTTGGCTTCCTCGACGAAGCGGTCTTCGTCCTGTTCGGCACGCTGTACCTCGTCGAAGGCATCGGCGACCTCGCGCGGCGGTGCCGCGTCCTCGATTGCAACCGCGTTGATTGCAAGGCCGGCCCCGTAATGGTCCATCGTTCCCTGAATGATGCTCTTCACGTCGGCAGCGATCTGCTGGCGCGCATCGCGGAAGATGTCCTGCGCCGGACGGCGGCCCACCACTTCGCGCATCGCGCTCTCGGCGACCTGCTGCAGCGTTTCCGGCGGGCTTTCAAGGTTGAACAGATACGCCTTCGGGTCGGTCACGGTGAACAGCACCGAGAACTGCACGTTGACGATGTTCTGGTCCCCGGAGAGCATCAGGCCGGCCGTCGAGGTCGAAGACGCCTTGGCACCGATGTTCTGCTGCTGCTCCGTCACCTTGACGATTTCAACGGTCTCGAGCGGCCACAAATGGAAATGCAGGCCCGGCATCGAGACTTCGTCCTTCGGCTTGCCGAAGCGCAGTTCGACACCACGCTCGTCCGGCTGCACCGTGTAGATGGCCTGGATCAGCCAGAAGGCGGCGAGCACAACGACCAGCGCAAAGATCACGCCACCGTTGAAGCCGCCCGGAACGATGTTCTTCAAGCGGTCCTGTCCCCTGCGGATCAGTTCTTCGAGATCAGGTGGGGTATTGCCGCCGCCGCGTGGACGGTTCGGCCCCTGCCCCCAGGGACCCTGATTATTGCCGCCGCCGCCCCAAGGGCCGCCGCCGTTCTGATTGCTCCAGGGCATCAAGACCTCTTCTGTTGAAAATGCTCCCAGCCTCGCCCGCACCACATGGGTGCGACGATCCTCGGACCGTTATAGGTATCGCGCGAGCCGCTTTCAACGGAACGGCACGAACTTCTTCGAAACAAAGGTAAAATAGTCGACTATGCCGCAGGCCGCCGGCGATAGATTGCGTAACGTGTTGGGTACGTATCCTTTTCGCCCGCCGGGACAGCGGTCTCGCTGATCCGTTCGAAAAGCGCGGGATCGATCGGTGGAAAGAACGTGTCCCCGTCGACCGTCGCCTCGACGTGGGTCACGTGCAGTTCGTCTACGAGGGGGAGCACCTGCCGGTAAATTTCGCCGCCGCCGACGACGCAGATTTCGTCGGCACCGGTTGCCGCAGCAATGGTCCGCGCGCGCGCCATCGCCGCATCGAGCGTCTCCACCACCTCGACACCCTCGGGACGGAAACCGGCGCTGCGACTGACGATCACATGCGGACGTCCCGGCAGCGGCCGCCCGATCGATTCGAAGGTCTTGCGCCCCATCACCAGAGGCTTGCCGAGCGTCAGCGCCTTGAACCTCTTCAAATCGGTCGAGAGCCTCCAGGGCATGTCGCCCTCGCGCCCGATGACGCCGTTTTCGGCGACGGCAACGACGATGGTGGTCTTGATCGGGCTCAACGCCGCTCTCCCGCATATGTTGTCCGTTGCGGATATCAGACCGCAATCGGCGCCTTGATGGTTGAATCGGCTTCGTAGCCTTCGAGCGTAAAGCCCTCGAACCTGAAGGAAAATATATCCTTCACCTCGGGATCGATCCTCATCCGCGGCAAGGGCTTGGGCGTGCGCGTCAGTTGCAGCTTCGCCTGCTCGAAATGGTTGGCATAAAGATGCGCATCGCCGAGCGTGTGGACGAAATCGCCGGGCTCGAGGCCCGTCACCTGCGCGACCATCATGGTCAGCAGGGCATAGGAGGCGATGTTGAACGGCACGCCGAGGAAGATGTCGGCCGAGCGTTGGTAGAGCTGGCAGGAGAGCCGTCCGTCGGCGACGTAGAACTGGAACAGGCAATGGCAGGGCGGCAGCGCCATGTCGTCCACTTCGGCCGGGTTCCAGGCGCTGACGATGTGACGGCGCGAATAGGGATTTTTACGGATGCCCTCGACCAGGTTGGCGATCTGGTCGATCCGCCGGCCGTCCGGCGCCGGCCATGAGCGCCACTGCGCACCGTAGACAGGGCCGAGATTGCCGTTCTCGTCGGCCCATTCGTCCCAGATCGTCACACCATGCTCATGCAGGTAGGCGATGTTGGTATCGCCCCGCAGGAACCACAGAAGCTCGTGGATGATCGAACGCAGGTGCAGCTTCTTGGTGGTCAGGACCGGAAAGCCGTCCGACAAGTCGAAGCGCATCTGGTATCCGAAGACGGAACGCGTGCCCGTGCCGGTGCGGTCGCCCCGGTCGCTGCCGTGTTCCAGAACATGGCTCAGAAGGTCGAGATATTGCTTCATGGTTCCGCCGCTGATTCATCCGGGCCCTCATACTAGAGGTCGACGGCGGCGGAACCAAGCTTTCCTCGATCTTTTCCCCGAGGAACTCGCCGCTCAGACGGCGTCGAGCTTTCCGAGTTCCTTGGCGACCAGGTAGTAGAAGGTCACGCGCGACTTCGAACGGTCCTCGGCCATCGCGAGGCAGGCGCTCTTGATCGCAGCGTCGGCCGCGTCGCCGTCGATGCCGAGCTTCTTGCCGCACCAGTTGGCCTTTACGCGGGCAAGTTCCGATTCGGACGAGCAGGAAACCAGAGCGGAATCCCTGTCGCGCAACGCAATTCCGAGATGACGAACGATCCGACCGACCGTCCCTTCATCTGCAGCACTGTCGTACTTATGAACATCTGCAAGATAGTCTTTCATGTCCCTGTCTCCGCCGATACTCGATGCCGCGTTCTTTGCATTCATTGCAGGTGAAAGATGCTCCCGAGCGAGAAAACCGTCAACAAGTTCGGTTGACGCACCCTGAGGAATGCTTTCCGGTTCCCGAAACGCCATGTCGCACCGTCTGCGACATGCCGCCGTCCTTTTTCGGTCCAATCTCGAAAACGAGATGAAAGGACTGGCGAATACTTGGGGAATTCGGCAGAAGATCCGAACCGAAGAGAAGGACGAGAGGCTGATGACTGGCAGCGTATTGATGTCGACGTTCGCGTCCCGCACCGCCACGAGCCTTTTGGTCATCATTGCCATGTTCTTTGCCGCACCAGGCGCCGACGCCAGCTCTGCCCCCGGACAGTTCGCCGGTCGATGGGTCATTCAGTCCGGTGGCACGGATGGATGCATGATCGAGCTGCAAGGCGAACGGAGCGGCGGTCGCCTCGTCGCCCGCGGCAAAGGCTGCAAAGGAACACTTGCCTCCGTTCGCGCGTGGAAGCCGGTCCCCCGCGGCCTGTCGTTGCTCGACAAGGATGGGACCGCGATCGTCACCTTCGAACCGGTCCGTGGCATCCTCTTCGGCCGGCTCGCCGACGGCACGCTCGTCGCAATGCGGCGCACGAGCGACTGAGTTGTCAGTCGCAATCTTTGGCTGTATTTTTAATTGACGCAACCTGAAATGTAAATCACTCTTCCCGTCAGCCTCGGCGTGGGCTTTGAAGCAAGCGAAACGAGAGGTGTCGAGATGAGAGTGGAATACGAACCATCCGGCCTGATCGCCGTCAAAAGCCTTGGCCTTGACCCTATAGCCTTTGCCGGCGCCATGCAGGTATGGGTCGACAAAAAACATCAACCCTAAAGGCGGCATGCCAAGATTGCCTTTCAGGGCCACACCTACGCGGTGGCCTACACGGTCAACGGCGACATGACGGCGTTCTTCATCGTCAACGTGCAGGCCTGAGGAGCACAGCGCCCTACTGTTCCCCACAGTGCCGGCGCGGATGCAGGGGCGACCTTTGCCGCCCCTGCATCCGACGGAAAGCGCCCGCGGAGGCGCCACCCCTCGCCCTCCGCGCGCGCCCTTCCCGATCCGCTTTATGCCCCTCCGCGAGCTGCGACTGAAAAAACGGCAGTATCCCACCCCTTTTCATCCGCCCCGGAACGACCTATATGGGGAGTGCCGGCTCTCGGGCCGGCTATGGCAATAAACGGTCGGTGTAATAAACCTATTGGACCCGGGGGCGGTACCCGGCGCCTCCACCAAAAACCGGTCGGTGACGGAGTTCTTTCCGGACCGGCTTTTGATGGGGGCGAAATAGGATCGACAAGGGCGTAAAGATCGAACTTTTGCTCGGCATGATACCGCCGTTATCGGGTCACAAGAGTAGTTGCAAACGACAACAACGCTCAGGGTTATGCTCTCGCTGCCTAATGGCGGTGCGGGAAACCCACACTAAAGCCCTTCTGGTTAGCACCTGAAGGCGGGGTTCGAAGGCACCTGGCAACAGAAGCCTTCACCTACTCCCTTGATGACAATTCATGTATTATGCTTCCGTAAGACTCGCCAACCGGGGCTTTCCCCGCATCCGGTGCCATGGCATATAGCCTTGGAAAAGACGTCACAGAAGAAAGACAGGATCACATGGGGCAGGACCATATTCGCTACGACATTCTGGCTCAGGACGCGCTGCGCGGTGTCATTCGAAAGGTTTTGACGGAAGTGGCGGCGACCGGCCGCCTGCCGGGTGATCATCACTTCTTCATCACCTTCCTGACCGGTGCGCCGGGTGTCAGGATTTCCCAGCACCTGAAGGCGAAGTATGCCGAGCAGATGACCATCGTCGTCCAGCACCAGTTCTGGGACCTGAAGGTCACCGAGACCCAGTTCGAGATCGGCCTTTCCTTCTCCGACACGCCGGAAAAGCTCGTCATTCCCTTCAACGCGATCCGCGGCTTCTACGATCCCTCCGTCAACTTCGAGCTGGAATTCGACGTTCCGCTCGCAGACGAGGACGAGGAGAGCGCCGAGATCACCGCCTACCCGCTGGCTGCCGCCGAGGAACCGCAGGAGCCGGTCGTCGCCAAGGACGGCGAGGAAGACAAGAAACCGGCTTCGGTCGTCTCCCTCGACGCCTTCCGCAAGAAGCATTAGCAGGCGCACGCGGGCGGGAGCGTCCCGCCCCGAGCCTCGCCGGAGCCCCAGTCATGGCCGCAGACGTCGTCAACCTCCGCCAGTTCAAGAAGGCAAAGGCGCGCGCCGAGAAGGACAAGACCGCCGAGCAGAATCGCGCGCTCTTCGGACGCACCAGGGCCGAAAAGGACCTGACGCGCGCGGTCCGGGAAAAGGCCGAGAAGACGCTCGACCAGGGCAAGCTCGAACGCCCGGCCACGGACGACAGCAAATCCTGATAGAGATTCCGCCTCAATACCTTACGGGCAGTCCGCGACTTGTTTTCTCAGGGACTTGAATCAGTTTGGCAACAGCGACGATTCGCAAACGCTCGGCGACGCTTCACGGCCACCGCACGAGCTTTTCCCTCGAGGACGCCTTCTGGGAGGAGTTGAAGATCATCGCGGCAGAGCGTGCCCTGCCGCTTGCCGCCCTCGTCGCCGAAATCGATGACAAGCGTCCGCCGGACAGCAATCTCTCCTCCGCCCTCAGGCTCCACGTGCTCGACTGGCTGAAAAGCGGCCGGAATTTCCGGGAAGATTAGGAAAGGCGGGCCGCCCGCCGTTTACGGCTTTGCCGGACAGGGCGCCGCCTTCACCGGCTTCAACCCCATCTCCATGCGGCTCATCGAATGCTGCCACAGATCTGAGCCGTCCTTCTCGAAGACCTGACGGTCGAGCCAGTATTCCCCTCGCCCGTGCAGAGCGCCTCGGTGACGACACTGTCGCGCAGCACGTCGGCCCGGCCGATATGGCAACTGTACTCGTAGCCGCTGACGGCGACGATGCCCTTCGCCCGCGCCTCTTCGAAGCGCGTCGGTCCCATAGCGCAGCCGCCCTCCGTCGTGTCGCCCGGCGCGCTGTAGCCCGTCTTCGTCTTGGCGAGCTCGCCGAAGAATGCCGCTGCCGGTTCGCCGATCGCCGGCTCGATGTCGTAGCCCCAATCCTTGAGCCGGAAGGCGACCGCTTCCTGGAAGTCCTTGAAGCCTCCTCGGCCCCGGCAGGCGGCGGAATCGGAGCACTTGAGATAACTGTCCTCGAGCTTCGCGTTGATCTCGTCGAAGACCATGAACTCGAACGCGCTGCTATAGAGACCGAGAAGCGCGGCATTGGCGAGCGCACCGGCACATGCGCCAGGATATTGCTCCTCACCGCAAAGCTTCATCGTTCGCAGCAGCGCCTGCTCGACGACCGGCCGATACGCCGCCTCCTTGGTGACGTCGATGAACTTGCCGTCGCGCAGGGCCTCTACCTGCACCGGCGGCACCGAACCCGCATAAGGCGCGAAGGCGTAGAGGAAGCGCTGGTCGGAAAGCTCGAACTCATATACGCCGTCGCCATCGAGATCGACCGGATGGACCACGTCGCCGTCGAACCGGCCGAGGTCGACGATCCTGATCCCGTCATCGGTCGAGAGCGCCACCCGCGCCTCGATGCAGCAATGGGCACCGCCCGTGTAGGAGGTGAAGAGAACGGCCGGATCGGACCAGTCGAACTTGTAGATGCCGAGCTTGCCGAAACCCCGCCCCTCGGGAACGCTCTCCGCCTTGATGGTGGTGGACCCCTTCCCCTCGCGAGAGACTTCGAGATAGGCGGTCGCCGTACCGTCGACGTTGTCCTGTGCCTTGAGCGTCAGCGTCCACCCTTCCGACGTGTAGCTCTTTCCGAAATCCTCCGACTTCCACGACACGAGGTCGTTCATGCCGATGTAATCGGGCTCGGCGGGTTTGAAAACGCCGCGCTCCACGGCCTGCGCACAGCCGAGGATCTGTTTCATCGTGTCGCTCGATCCACTCAGCGAATAGGGTCCATAGTTGACGTTCTCGACCCGGAGACTGAGCCGCGACGCCCCCCGCAGCGCCGACATGAAGCTTTCGCTCGGGTCCGAGACATAGAGGCCTCCGAAGCCCTCGTCGGTGTCGGCACGCATGGTCCCGTCCCAGCGCTGCCGGTCGGTGCGGATCTCGACCTTGTAATCCTGTCCGTCCTTCACCCAGGCGAATTTCGGCCCGGCGATCATGACGACGATCTCGCGGCTCGACGGGCGGATGAAATAGAGTCCGTCCGAGACCTTCGGTACGGCGATACAGTTGTTCTGCTGCCGGTCGTAGCTCACCGTCCAGCCGCGGTTCTCGGCGAAGGTGACATAGCGCTCCTCCGCACGGACTTCCCCCGAGAGGAGAAGCGGCAGCACAAAGAACGCCTGGACGAGAAATCGAAATATGCGCATGTCATGCCCCCTGTCCTGAATACCCCGGAATGCCGTCACGCCGCGCCGACTACGCCTCCACGGAGGTCATAACCTGCCGTTCAGGCGGCCACATTGACACCGGTCAGTTCACGCCCGGCAAGTCGTCGAACCGCAATTTCGGCGGCGTTGTGCCGGTCGTCGGACCGGACGGCGGCGCCGTCTCCGCCGGCGGTGTCGGTCCTTCGGTCGGCGGCGCTGTTCCGGTCCCCTCCTCGATCGCCCGCTGCCGCGCCGCCTCCTCTTCCGCGGCCCGTCGGGCGGCTTCTTCCTCGGCTGCCTTGCGGGCCAGCGCGTCGGCCTCCGCCTGCCTGCGGGCTTCTTCTTCCAGCCGGGCCCGTTCGGCCGCCTCGGCCTTCTCGCGTTCCGCCGCACGGAACTTGTAGAGCGCCACCTCGCGCCGCAGCCGCTGCTTTTCGAGCACGTTGGACTGCAGCGTCTCCACGCGGCGACGCTCCCGCTCGAAAGCCCGCATCGAAAGGTAGTTGGTGACGTCCGTGACATCAAGCGAGCGCTCCGGCGCCGGCAGGCGACCGGAGAGCCGGATGCGAATGTCGGGAGCGGCCCCGGCGAGGGCGTCCGTCCCCACCTCCGGGGAAACGGTGACGACAGCCTCCGTCTCGCCACTCAGCAGGTCGATCTTCGCGTCGCCGCCGAGACTTGCGAGTGCATTGCCGGCGACGACATTCTGCGCCCGCAAGACACCGTCGCCGATGTTGAAGGGGATGGTCAGCGCCTCCAGCGAAGCGCTCCTTTCCGAGACCAGATTCTCGACGAGCGGCCGCACCTTGCTTTCGTCGACCTCTCCCTCGATGAGGTCGGCGGCGGCAAGCAGCGGCGGCAGGTAGCCGAGATCGAAGTGCGGCACGACGACATCCGACAGCCGCATCTCGCCCGAACCGTTGATCGAAGAGACGAGGTCCGCGACGGTGCCGCCGGTCGCTTCGGCGACCGCCGTCAGATCGAAACGTCCGGTGATCTGCGGCGGCGTCACGCCGTCGCCGGCACCGGCGAAGACGGCTGCGAGATCGCCGTGCTCCAGCGTCATGCGGCTCTGCAGGAAGGCCGTCTTCTCTGCGTTCGAGAGGCTGATCCGCCCCTTGAGATCGCCGCCGAGCCACTTGCCCGCGGCGTCCGCCAGTACCAGTTCACCCGTGCGACCCGTCAGACGGGCGGAGAAATCCGTCGCCTTTCCGAGGACGCCCGGCCAGAACGTCGATGAACGAAGCGAGAGATCGAGGTCGGGAATTGCCATTGGCGCCGCGACGCCCGCCGAGGCGAGACCTCCCGTGGCCGGATCGGTAACGGGTCCCGCTACCGCCTCCGCCAGCCAGGCAAGGTCGACCGTATCGAACTCGAGGGCTCCGCCGGCGCGCAGGCCCGGCTCCTTCCAGTCGAGCGAGAGATTGCCGCGAACGGCATTCCCGGCGACGGCGCCCTCGATCGCGTCGATCTTCGCCGTGCCGTCGCCGATCTCCGCATCGGCCGACAGCGTCACCGGCAGGCCGGCACCCGACTGCGGAAGGCCGATACCGGCAATCATCAGATATGGCTCGACGTCGCCGCTGCGCAGCGATGCCTGCAGGTTGCCTTGCAGGAAACTTCCGGCCCGGAGATCGAGCCGTCCATTGGCGCTCAGAGACGTCTCCGATCCGGAAAATGTCACCACCGTGTCGGCCGGCTCATCCGCCTCGGCATTGAGCGAGATGGAGAGCTTGCCCGGCTCGGAGGATGGGATCGGCAACGGGTTCAGTCCGGCCTGCCCGAAGAGGATTTGCGCGTCCGCGTTCTCGAGGCTCGCCTCGATCGTCGTGGCGCCCGGCTGGGGCGGCATGGTCTCGCGGCCGTAGTCGAGCGCGACACGGCTGCCGTTCGCCACGCCGCTCACCTTGACCGACATGGCGGCATCCGAACCCGAAAGCGTGACATGTGCCTTGAGATCCGTCCCGGTATACCAGGAGGCGTTGCGGACCAGCGCATCGAGCGCCGGATGAGCCGGAACATGCGCCTTCAGCATGGCGAGGAACGGGCCGGGGTCGGCGGCGGCAAATGCGAAGTCGGCCTCGCCTGCCGGATCCGAAAGCCCTCCCTCGATCGTCCCCGTCGCGGTAATCTTCGCGCCCGAAAGGTCGCCGATGTTGAGACGCTCGACCGCCACCCTCTCGCCGTCGGTCGTAAAGACCGTATCGACATCCTTCGCGACGACGTCGGAGGCGGCGAGCCTCCCGACCTTGAGACGTCCGGCAATCCGCTGCGCGAAAAGGTTCGCTCCCGCCTCGTCACCGGAGACCAGCGTCGCCAGCGCACGCACGGCGTTGAGATCGATTTCGTTACCGGTGAGGTCGACCGAGAGGTTCGGCGCCGCACCGTCGCGTGACTCGCGTTCGATACGGCCGTTGAGAATGCCCACGCCCATCGCGAGCTCCAGCCGTTCGAAGCGCTGCAGCTCGGGCGTGAGGTCCACTTTCGCCGAAAAGCCGGCCGTCTTCATCTCGCGGATCGCCGGATCGACATCGCCTGTAATCCACGCGGCGAGCCCTGAAGGTTGCGTCGAGGCGACCAGTAGGTCGCCGCGAAACGACGGCTGGCCCTTGAGGTCCAGCGTTCCGCTCGCCTCCACCTGCGTTCGGCCGGGAAGCGTCGCGAGACCGCGCTCGACCGTCCAGCCGGTGCCGGCCGGGCGGATGTCCAACCGGATGTCGCGCAGCACGGTATCGCCGGCGACGATCGCCGGCAGCGCCAGGCTCGCCTTGCCGGGAACCGACGGGATCGGAATACGGGCGGCAATGGCGATCAGCCGTTCGATACGCTCGCGGATCGAAATGGCGACACGCCGGCTCGTCTTGCCGCTGGGGGCCTCCTCACCGATACGGCTCATGTCGATCTGCTGGCCGTCGGCCGTCAGCAGGAACTCCGGGCGTGCGCCGGTATCCAGCGTCGCCTCGCCGGTAACGGCATAGGGGTTGGTGGCGTCGCCCAGCTCGAGCCGATAGGACGGCACGCGCACGCGTTCGTTCGTCAGCTCGAACTCACCCTTGACCTTGGGCGCGACCGGCTTCGCACCCGACGCCTGCTGTTCCGTGGCATCGCCCTCGGCGATCTGCCATGCGGCCTGGAGACTCCCCTTGTAAAGCGGCTTCCCGTCGCTCAGCGTCAGGCCGCCCGAAAGATCGATCTCGAAGGGCCGCGTGTCCGGCAGGAGGCGGATATTCAGCGGCACGGCACCGGTCTTCGAATCCGGCTGCAGGCTCGCAAGGTGGAAACGACCGGCCTCGCCGTCGACGGACGCGTGCCCGTCGACTGCCCAGGGGCCGGCGAGCGAGCGCGCCGACATGTCGGCATTGAAACCGGAGACGATCCGGGTTCGGCCGGACTGCTCATCGATGAACTCGACCACGCCGCCGCTCACATGCACGCGCTCCAGCACGACGGTCCGCGCCGGGATCTCGGCCGCGCTGCCGCGGGCCCAGTCGAGCGTCCCGTCGGAAAGCAGGCGGATGTGGGCCTTCGGCTCCTCGATCCGCATGTCGAAGATGCGCGCTTCGCCGGAGAGGAACGGCGCCAGTTCCGCATCCATCGAAAAGCGGGCGACACTGACGAGCGGCGAGCCGTCGCGGTCCGATCCGACGGTGACGTCATGCAGCGTGACGGAGGGGAACGGCAGGATACGGGCCTCGACCGCCCCGTGAACAGTGACCTTCTTGCCGAGGATACGGCTCGCCTGATCCTCGAAATCAGAGCGGAAATTCGTCCAGTCGACAAAGAACGGCGCCAGCAGCGCCGCGAAGAGCGCCGCCACCAAGAGACCACCGAGTGCCACCAATATGCGTCCGAGCACGACCCGTCGACTCCCGTTGCTCCCTACCCAAGATACCAGTGGTCCAGGGCGAATATTTGCATTCCGCTACGGCAATCACCAGCCCAAATATCGGATTCGACACTCCTTTCCGTCACAGGCGAAAGATTTTGCCGGGATTGAAGATGTTGTCCGGATCGAGGCTCTTCTTGATCGCCCGCATCACCGGCAGCGCCGAGTGGAGCTCCTGTTCGAGGTAGGACATCTTGCCCTGTCCGACGCCGTGCTCGCCGGTGCAGGTGCCGCCCATCGCGAGAGCCCGGCCGTTCAGGCGGGCCATGAACGCCTCGGCGCGGGCGAGATCCTCCGGCTTCTTGTCGTCGAAAAGCATCAGCACATGGAAATTGCCGTCGCCGGCATGGCCGACGATCGGCGCCAGAAGCCCCGTCTCGCGGATATCCGCCTGGGTCTCGGCGACGCAATCGGCAAGCCGCGAGATCGGTACGCAGACGTCGGTCGAAAGACCGTTTAGCTCCGGCGCCAGCGCGCGCCCTGCCCAGTAGGCGTTGTGCCGCGCCTTCCAGAGCTGTGCCCGCTCCTCGGCATTGGCTGTGTAGCGATATTCGTCGGCGCCACATTCCGCGGCGATTTCGGAGAACTGCTCCGATTGTAACGCCACCGTCTCCTCGGTGCCGTGGAATTCGAGAAAGAGCGTCGGCTTCTCCGCGTAGGAAAGCTTCGAATAGGCGTTGCATGCCTTCATCTGCATCTCGTCGAGAAGCTCGATGCGAGCGACCGGAATGCCCATCTGGATCGTCATGATGACAGCGTCACAGGCGGCTTTCAGGTTCGGGAAGGCACACACGCCGCCGCCGATCTTCGCCGGAATGCCCTGCAGCTTCAGGGTCACCGAGGTGATGATGCCGAGCGTTCCCTCCGACCCGACATAGAGCCTCGTCAGATCGTATCCGGCCGACGATTTCTTCGCCCGCTGCGCAGTCCGGATCTCCTCTCCGTCGGCGGTCACGACGGTAAGCGACAGCACGTTGTCCTTCATAGTGCCGTAGCGCACGGCATTGGTGCCAGAGGCCCGCGTCGCGGCCATGCCGCCGATCGAGGCGTTTGCACCCGGGTCGATCGGGAAAAAGAGTCCCGTGTCACGTAAATAGGTGTTGAGCTCCCCGCGCGTCACGCCCGGCTCGACGGTGCAGTCGAGGTCCTCGGCATTCACCTCGATCACCCTGTTCATGCGGCTGAAGTCGATGGATATCCCGCCGCTCGGCGCGTTCAGATGTCCCTCCAGCGACGAGCCCGTACCGAAGGGGATCATCGGCACCTTGTGGGCCGCACATGTCTTCACCACCGTCTTCACGTCGTCGGCGCTCTCGACGAACACGACGCCGTCAGGAAGCTGGGCCGGCAGGTAGGTCGTCGTATGCGTGTGCTGCTCGCGGAAGGACTGGCCGGTCTGGAACCGCTCCCCGAAGGTCTGTTTCAGGATTCCGAGGACCGCCGCGATCCCCTCCTCGTTGCGCGTTCCCGGCTGCACGTCCTTCATTGCCATCGTCATTCTCCCTGTGCCGACGTCCCGGCACGGCGCCCGGGACGTCTGTGGCAACTGGTATGGGACAGGAGTTCGCTGCTTGTCCAGTGACGATGCCCGGCCCGGACTGCCAATTCACAGCGCTGCCGCGTCGCGCCGCATTGCGCAGGCCGGCAGCCATCCCTATGAATGCGGGATGGTCAGGTTCCTCAGATATCTCGCTCTGGCGTTCGTAGCGGTCGGCATCGCCTCCGGCTACGCCTGGTGGAACTATGACGGCATCGTCGCGGCGATCCTGCACCCGCAGACGAGCGCGGCAAGCACCTCTGATGACAGCTTCTCGCTCGTCACCGCAGACGGCCACCACTTCGCCCTTTCGGAGCTCGACGCGGCGATCGCCAGCTTTCCTGCTGCTAACGTTCAGCAAAAGCCGCTCGTCCTCTACGTCCACGGCTTCGGTCCGGAGCCGGACGGCGACTTCGGGCTCTACACCATGGGGGAACTCGCCAAAGGCGCCGGGGCCGATGTCATCATGTTCCGCTGGCCCTCGTGGATATCGGTGACGGAATTTCCCGTCCTCAATGCGAAGGCGGCGAGCGAGCGGCTAATCCCCCTCCTCGATCAGATCGCAGACCGCCAGGCGCCCGGCGGAATCCTTGCCGGCCGGCCGCTCGTGATCGTCGCCCATTCACTCGCCGGCGAGGTCTTCCGCCATATCGGCGAAGCCGACACCGCGCTGCCGAAGGGGCTCGCAGCGCGCATCCTCTTCGCGGTCCCCGAGACGGGACTGCCCGGTCATCGCGCATGGATGGAAAAGCTCACCTTTGCGGACGAGATCTTCGTCTTCATCAACAAGGACGATCCGGCGCTCCAGGTGGCGACGACCATGTTCGGTGAGGCGAGACTCGGACGCTCTCTCGAAAATCTCGACGGCAGCGCAGAACCGCTCGCCGGCAATGCCGCATATATCGTCCTCGACCCCGAAAGCTGGCGGCATTATTTCTTCGTTTCGGGTCAGCGCAACGAGGCGATTGACGAAGTCTTCGGCGAAGTCCTCCGCCGCGGCGGCGCGGCGCTCTCCAATCGCTACCTGCATCGCGAACCGACCGGGAACGTCTATACCGTCACCGGCCCCGGCACGGAGCGGCCGGAAGGCTGACGCGCCTACTCGCCGACCTTGGCCGCGATCGCCATCTCCTGATGTAGGCGCTTTTCCTCGTCCGCATGCGGTTTCGAGAAGCGCGCCAGTGCCAGATAGGCGACGGGCGTCACATAGAGCGTTACCGCCGTGGCGAGCCCGAGCCCGCCGACCATCACCCAGCCGAGTGCGACGCGCGCCTCCGCGCCCGCACCGGTTGCGAGCACCAGCGGCACGCCGCCGAGAACGGTGGAAATCATCGTCATCATCACCGGCCGCAGGCGCAGGTTCGCGGCATTCTCGATCGCCTCGCGCACCGGTTGCCCGCGGTCGCGCAACTGGTTGGCAAACTCGACGATCAGGATGCCGTTCTTGGCCATGACGCCGACCAGCAGAACGAGGCCGATCTGGCTGTAGACGTTGAGCGACGATCCCGTGAGCACCAGCGCAAAGACGGCACAGGCGAGACCGAGCGGCACCGTCACCATGATGATGAGCGAGGAGATGACGCTCTCGAACTGCGCCGCCAGCACGAGGAAAATGATGATGACCGCAAAGCCGAACGTTGCTCCCATGCCCTTCGAGTTTTCCGTCAGCGTCTGCGCCTCCGCAAGTGGCATGATGCGCACACCGGGTGGCAGCAGCGGCGCGGCAATCGTCTGCGTTTCGTTGAGCGCGTCTCCGAGCGAAAGTCCCGCCGGCAGGCCCGCCGTGATCGCGACCGAGGCGAGCTGCTGTTCACGCGTCAGCGAGGGCGCCACCGCCTTTTCCCGCAGCGTAGCGATCACCGACATCGGCACGGTCTTGCCGTCGGCGGTTCTCAGGAAGACATTCTCGAGGTCGGTCGGATCGTCGATCGGCCGGGTGGTGGAGGTCAGCTTCACCGGATAGGCCTCCCCGTCGACGAAGACATCGCCGATCGAACGTCCGTCGAGCAGCGACTGCAGGGCCTGGGACAGCCCGGTGAAGTCGATGCCGAGCTCGGCGGCGCGCTCGCGGTCGACGGTAACGGAGAGCTGCGCCTGACTGATGTCGTTGGTGAGCCGCGGACCGTCGAAGCGCCCGCTCTCTTCCATCGCGGCGACGAGCCGCGTCGCCGCATTCGTCAGGGTCTGGTGGTCCGCACCGACGAGCGCGAACTGCAGGCCGCTGCCGCCGCCGCGGATGCGGAGGCTGTTCGGCTGCATGGCGAAGGCCCTGACCGCCGGGACGCGTGCGGCGGCCGCGTTGACGTCGGTGGCGATCTCGTCCTGGCTGCGGCTGCGCTCCTCCCACGGGGCGAGCGTCAGCACCATGAAGCCGCTGTTCTTGCTGCTGCCGAAACCCGAAATGGAGAAGAGGTTGGCGACTTCACCGCCCTGGCGGAGCGGTTCGAGGTTCTCCTCGATCCGCTGCATCTGGTCGCGCATGAAGTCGAGGCTGACACCCTGCGGCGCCGTCACCCTCAGGATCAGCACCGAGCGGTCTTCCCGTGGCGTGAGTTCGCTGGTGATCAGCGAGAAGGTTGCCAGCGCGGCGAGCGAAAACAGTACCGCGACGGCGAAGACGATCACCGGTGCGCCGAGGCACGCGTGAAGCGTCTTGCGGTAAAAGCGCGAAAAGGCGTCGCCGAAGCGGCCGAGCAGGTCGCCCCCTTCCCGATGTTCGTGCGGCTTCAGGAGCCGCGAGGCAAGCATCGGGCAGAGCGTGAGCGCCACCAGCGAGGACAGCGTAACGGAGAAGGCGAGCACGAAGCCGAATTCGCGGAAAAGCCCGCCCACCTGCCCCGGCAGGAACGACAACGGCACGAAGACGGCGGCGAGCGTCGCCGTGGTCGCAATGACGGCGAAGAACACTTCCCGCGTGCCGAGGACGGCGGCCGCCCGTGGACCGAGCCCCTGCCCGCGCCTTCGCACGATGTTTTCCAGCACCACGATGGCATCGTCGACGACCATGCCGGTCGCCAGGACAACGGCAAGCAAGGTCAGGATGTTGATCGAAAAGCCGGCGAGATAGATAGCGGCCACCGTGCCGATCAGCGCGACCGGCATGGTGACGGCGGGAATGATCGTCGCCCGCGCGTCGCGCAGGAAGAGATAGATGATGGCGACGACGATCATCGCGGCCAGAACCAGCGAACGCACCACTTCCTCGATCGAGCCGCGGATGAAGACGGCGTCGTCGCTGGTAATACGCAACGTGGTGCCCTCGGGGAGCGTCTTCGAAAGCTCGGCGACTGCCGCCGCCACACCCTTCGAGATGCTGAGCGTGTTCGACTGCGCCTGCCGGATGATCCCCAACCCGATCCCCGCCCGGCCGTTCGAGCGAAGGCTCGTCGTTCCGGTATCGGCCCCGAAGGTCACGGTCGCCACGTCTCTCAGCCGCACTCGGTTCTGAATGATGAGATTGCCGAAATCCTCGGGCGTCCTGAGATCCGCGGTCGCGCGCACGACGATATCCTGCGTCGGGCTGGTGAGCGAACCCGCCGGCACGTCGAAGGCGAGGTTGGAGAGCGCGGATGCCAGCGAGGCGACGGTAAGCCCGCGGCTCGCCAACGCAGCCTGGTCCACGTCGATGCGGAAGATCTTCTCCTGGTCGCCGTAGATATCGATGTCGGCGACACCGTCCACCGTGGCGAGACGGTCGGAAATCTGGTTGTCGACCAGCAAGGTCAGGTCGTCGAGGCTCATCCGGTCGGAGGTCACCGCAAGCCGCATGATCGGCTGCGAATCCGAGTCCGCCTTGACGATACGCGGCTCGTCCGCATCGTCGGGCAGATCGTTGGTGACGCGTGAGATCGCATCGCGGACATCGGTGGAGGCGACGTTGAGGTCGGTGCTATCGGAGAATTCGAGCGTGACGCGGCTTTGGCCGAACTGCGAGGTCGAAGACATGTTCTTCAGTCCCGAAACGCGCGCCACCGCGCCCTCGATGACCGTCGTCACTTCCTGATCGATCGTTTCCGGCGACGCGCCGTCGAAGGTCGTGCGCACGGTAATCACAGGCCGGTCGACGTCGGGAAGTTCGCGGACTTCGATGCCGTAGAAGGCTGCAAGCCCGGCGACGACGATCAGCGCGTTGAAGACCAGCGCAAGGATCGGCCGCCTGACGAAGAGAGCGGTGAAGCCGGCGCTGCCGCCGCCGGGAAAATCCGAAAACGGCCCGTTCATTGGCTTGCGACCGGAACCCCGGTCTCCTCTCCGGCGGGCCGAACCGTCCCGCCCTGGCGCACCCGCTGAATGCCTTCCGTCACGACCCTGTCGCCAGGGCGCAGGTCGGCATCGACCAGCACGCTGTCCGGGTTGCGCTGGACGATCCGGACACGCACCTTTTCGGCCTTGCTTTCGCTGCCGACGCGCCAGACGAAGGCGCCTTCGCCGTCCCATTGTACGGCGAGCGGATCGACCGACGGGTGCTCCTCGCCGGCAAATGCCATGGTGACGGTAAACGACATGCCGGCCCTCAGGTCGTCGTTCTCGTTGTCAATGCGGGCGCGCACATGCAGCGTGCGGCTCGCCTCATCGATTCGGTTGTCGATCGCCTCGACAGCCCCACGATAAAGCTGCCCTGGGCGTGCGACAGCCGTCGCCTCGACGGCTTGGCCGACCTTGAGGATCGGCGCGAAGCGCTCGGGCACCCAGAAATCGACGAGGATCTCGGAACGGTCGTCGAGCGTGGCGATCACCGTTCCCGTGGTGACGTTGTCCCCCGGATTGATGGTGATGATGCCGGCAATGCCGTCGATCGGGGCGACGATGTCGCGCCTTTTCAGGTTGAGTTCCGCGGTATCGAGCGCAAGTTTCGCGGCCTCGACTGCGATCTGCGCATCGAAGGCCTCGATGCGTGACACCGTGGATTTCAGGTTGGCGTAGAGGTTCGCCTTCTCGCTCGCGCTCTTCAGTGCCACCCGCGCCTGATCGCGCGCGATCGTCTGCTCGTCGTTGTCGAGCTGTGCGAGGAGATCGCCGCTGGCAACCTTCTGTCCCGAAACGATCACCACCCGGGCAAGCGTGCCGTCGACCTGGGGTGTCACCGCGACGGAGCGGATGGCGTCACCCGTTCCGATCGCCGACAGCCGATCGTTCACCGTTCCGAGACCGACCGGCTGCACGACGACGACAGGTGCGCCGTTGCCGCCACGGCGGCTGCCTTCGCCGCCCTTGGCGTTCGGTGCCGCCGTTTCGTCGGCGGGGGCCAGGACCGCAACCAGGCCGGCGGGCGCGCCCATCCGGCGCAGCATGTCTCCGGCACCCGGCACGAAGCGGGCCCAGCCGACGACGAACGCGGCAACCACCGCAAGAACAACGATAACCTGTTTCCAGAAGGGCATTCAAAAGCTCCGGCGAGGACTGCCGGACAGCCGCGCGAGAGACGCGGACGATCGCAGGCGTCCAAATTCGGTCGATATATGCGCCAATATTTCCGCGGGGTCGATGCTCGGCAAGGCCCGACGGAAAACATTACCAAATTGTCATCGGCCGGCAGAGACGAAAGCGGATCGGTGGCATCACCCGAAATTTTCTGTAGAAGAGCTGCGAACCGGCCCGAGGCGGAATGAAACCAGAACGACTTGACTCGCCTTTCCGGTCCGAATCACTACATTGGGCGCCATGAGTAACGGTTACGACGACATTCCCTTTTTCGATGAGGAGCCGCCACCGCGCAAGCCGGCAGCGCCGGCGACAGGCGGAATTGCCGCCCGTGCCATGGCCGCCCGCGATCAGGCCCGCACCCCGGACTATCTGTCTGGCCTCAACCCCGAACAGCGGGAAGCCGTCGAAACGACCGAGGGTCCGGTGCTCGTGCTCGCCGGCGCCGGCACCGGCAAGACGCGCGTCCTGACGACCCGCATCGCCCACATTCTTGCGACAGGCCGTGCCTTTCCGTCGCAGATCCTCGCCGTGACCTTCACCAACAAGGCCGCCCGCGAGATGAAGGAACGCATCGGCATGCTGGTCGGCGGCGCCGTCGAGGGCATGCCCTGGCTCGGCACCTTCCATTCGATCGGCGTGAAGATCCTTCGCCGCCATGCCGAACTGGTGGGGCTCAGATCGGATTTCACCATCCTCGACACCGACGACGTCATCCGCCTGATCAAGCAGCTGATCCAGGCCGAGGGGCTTGATGACAAGCGCTGGCCGGCCCGTCAGTTCGCGGCGATGATCGACACCTGGAAGAACAAGGGCCTCGATCCGGCGCAGATCCCCGAGGGCGATGCCCGCGCCTTCGCGAACGGCAAGGGACGCGAGCTCTATACCGCCTACCAGAACCGGCTGAAGACGCTGAACGCCTGCGACTTCGGCGACCTGCTGCTGCATCCGATCCGCATGTTCAGAGCCAATCCGGACGTGCTACGCGACTATCACCAACGCTTCAAATACATTCTCGTCGACGAGTACCAGGACACCAACACCGCCCAGTACATGTGGTTGAGACTGCTGGCGCAGCGTTCCCCTCCCACCTCTCCCCAGCGGGGAGAGGGTGGCGCGAAAGCGCCGGGTGAGGGGCGGCACCCACAAACCTTGGCGGACCGTCACCCTCATCCGGTCCTTCGGACCACCTTCTCCCCGCTGGGGAAAAGGGAAAGCCGACCGTCAATATTTGCTGCGTCGGCGACGACGACCAGTCGATCTACGGCTGGCGCGGCGCCGAAGTGGACAACATCCTGCGCTTCGAGAAGGACTTTCCGGGCGCGAAGGTCATCAAGCTCGAGCGCAACTACCGTTCCACTGAGCACATCCTCGGCGCCGCCGGGCATCTGATCGCCCACAACGAGGGCCGTCTCGGCAAGACGCTGTTCACCGACCGTGCCGAGCCGGACGACGAGAAGGTGATCGTCCACGCCGCATGGGATTCCGAGGAGGAGGCCCGCGCCGTCGGCGAGGAAATCGAGCGGCTGCAGCGCGGCGACGCCGACGGCAAGAAGCATGCCCTCAACGGCATGGCGATCCTCGTGCGCGCTTCCTTCCAGATGCGCGAGTTCGAAGACCGTTTTGTGACCCTCGGCCTCAACTACCGCGTCGTCGGCGGACCGCGCTTCTACGAGCGTCTCGAAATCCGTGACGCCATGGCCTATTTCCGCCTCGTCTGCCAGCCGGCCGACGACCTCGCCTTCGAGCGCATCGTCAATACGCCGAAGCGGGGCTTGGGCGACACCACGGTCCGGGCACTGCACGACTATGCCCGCGCGCGCGACATCCCGATGCTCGCCGCCGCCGCCGAGATGGTCGAAACCGACGAGCTGAAGCCGAAGGCCCGCAAGGCGCTCTTCGACGTGATTCAATACTTCCGCCGCTGGTCGGAACGCCTTGAAACGACTCCGCATACCGAGCTTGCCGAACAGATTCTCGACGAGTCCGGCTATACCGACATGTGGAAGAACGACAAGTCGGCGGAGGCTCCGGGCCGGCTCGAAAACCTCAAGGAACTCGTCCGCTCGATGGAAGCGTTCGAGTCGATGCGCGGCTTCCTCGAACACGTCTCGCTGGTCATGGATGTGGAGCAGAACGAGGACATGGACGCCGTATCGATCATGACGCTCCATTCCGCCAAGGGGCTCGAATTCGAAACCGTCTTCCTGCCCGGCTGGGAGGAAGGCCTGTTCCCCCACCAGCGCGCTCTCGACGAGGGCGGCCGCTCCGGCCTCGAGGAAGAGCGCCGCCTCGCCTATGTCGGCATCACCCGGGCAAAACGCCGCTGCCACATCTGGTTCGTTTCCAACCGCCGCATCCACGGCCTCTGGCAGTCGACCATGCCGTCGCGCTTCCTCGATGAACTGCCGCAAGGCCATGTCGAGGTCGCAGAAGCGGAAAGTTCCTACGGCGGATACGGGCGCGGCGGCTACGGCCAGTCGCGCTTCGATCGTGCCGATCCCTTTGCCAACTCCTATTCGACGCCCGGATGGAAGCGCGCCCAGCAGAACAAGTCGGATGCGACGCGCGACAACTGGGGCACCCGCTCCGGCCATGCGGTAGAACGCATCGGCTATGGCGAGAGCGGCCCGCGCGGCAGGATGATCGAGGGCGAACTGGTGGCAAAATCCACAAGCTCCGAACCGTCGAAGTTCAAGCTCGGCGACCGCGTCTTCCACGTCAAGTTCGGCAACGGCAACATCTCGGCGATCGAGGGCAACAAGCTCACCATCGATTTCGACCGCGCCGGCCAGAAACGCGTGCTGGACGGTTTCGTCGAGCGGGTGTGAACCCCTCTCGAGCTGCCGCCGGATACAATCCCGTCACAGCCCGGCCGCTTGCCACTATTCCTTCGCATTCTCGTTGTCTGAAAGAGGCTTCAATTCCGCGTGTCCCCGCTCCCCGGGCCGCGCCAGCCTCGACAAGGATCGACGAGAGATGATGCCGGCCGACCTCCGCCAACCCGGCAGCACAGGCAAGCCCCTTGGCCGCACCTCCTCACGGCATCGCGCCGGACCGGCGACACGCCGGCACAGGCTTGTCATCGAATCATGCGAAACCCGCCAGACCTCCCGCAACGGATCCAGGCATGCTGCCCGACAGTAAAATGCATTCCGGCGCGAGCCGGCTCCTCTCTCGCTATCGCGGCTATCTGACCGCCGTCGCCGTCGTCGCCGTGTTCACGATGATGATCTTCGCGATTCACCGTCTGACGGCGGAGGTGCGTTACGAAGACGTCGTCGCCGCACTCGGGGATACGTCCTGGTGGGCGCTCCTCTGGGCGGCGTTTTTCACCGCGCTCAGCTACGGCGCGCTCGCCGTCTATGACGCCAACGCCATCGACTACATCGGCCGCAAACTGCCGCTGCCGTCGGTCATGACGACGGCCTTCATCGCCTACGCCGTCGGCAATACCGCCGGATTCGGCCCCTTGAGCGGCGGCGCGATCCGCTACCGCGCCTATTCGAAACTCGGGCTTCAGCCCGGCGAAATCGCCCGCGTCATCGCCTTCGTGACGCTCTCCTTCGGCCTCGGCCTCGCAGCGGTCAGTGCGCTTGCCCTGCTGGTCGTCGCGTCACGGGTCGCCGACATCGTCGGCCTGAACGGTCCGGCGCTCCGCTTCGGTGCCGTCGCCGTCGTCGTGGTGCTGGCAGTTCTCGTCTTCCTCAGCCGGAACGGACGCGAAATCAATATCGCCGGTGTGACGCTCCGCCTGCCCGATACGCGCACGTCGTCCAGGCAGTTTCTCGTCACTGCCGTCGATCTCGCGGGTTCCGCGTCGGCCCTTTACGTCCTGCTGCCCGAGACACATGTCGGCTGGCCCGCCTTCTTCGCGATCTACGCGACGGCCGTTGCGCTCGGCGTCCTCAGCCATGTTCCCGCTGGCCTCGGCGTCTTTGAGACGGTGATGATCGCCGGCCTCGGCAACACCATCAGCGCCGACCAGCTTCTCGGCAGCCTGGTTCTCTACCGCCTGGTCTATTACGTCCTGCCGCTGCTGTTTGCGCTCGCGCTTGCCGTCGTCGGCGAGCTGCGGAGCTTCGCGAAACAGCCGCTCGCCGCCGAAATCGTCCAGATCGCCGCGCGGCTCGTACCCGCGCTCCTCTCGACCTATGCGCTGATGCTCGGCGCCATGCTGATCTTCTCGAGCGTCACGCCGACGCCAGACGGCGACCTCGACTTCCTTGCCGGGCTCCTGCCCCTGCCGATCGTCGAGGCGGCGCATTTCCTGTCGAGCATCCTCGGCCTCGTGCTCGTCGTCGCCTCCCGCGGCATCGCCCAGCGCCTCGACGGCGCCTGGTGGATCGGGCTTGCGGCAGCGGCCATCGCCTTCCTCTTCTCGCTGATGAAGGCGCTCGCCGTTTACGAGGCGATCGCGCTCGGGCTTTTCATTGCGGCGATGCTCGCCAGCGCTGGCAGTTTCACCCGTCATGCCTCCCTCTTCGGCCAGGCGCTCGGTCCCGCCTGGCTGACGGCGATGGCCGTCACCGTCGTCGGCGCCGCCGGTATCCTGCTCTTCGTCTACCGCGACACCCAGTACAGCCATGAACTCTGGTGGCAGTTCGAGTTTTCCGAGGAAGCCCCGCGCGGCCTGCGGGCGCTGCTCGGCCTTGCGATCAGTTCGGCGGCGGTTGCGATGTTCAGCCTGCTGCGACCGGTCGCGCGGCGGCCCGACGACGCGCTTGAGGACGATCTCGCACGTGCGGTGACAATCGTCGAAGGACAGGACGTCGCCGACGCCAACCTCGTGCGCATGGGTGACAAGAGGCTGCTGTTCTCGCAGAGCGGCAAGGCCTTCATCATGTACGGCATCCAGGGGCGGTCCTGGATCGCGCTCGCCGACCCCGTCGGGGAGGAAGAGGATTTCCCCGATCTCGTCTGGCAGTTCGTCGACATGGCCCGCGCCTCGGGTGGTCGCGCCGTCTTCTACCAGATCACGCCGGCGCTATTGCCCTCCTGCATCGATGCGGGCCTGCGCGCCTTCAAGCTCGGCGAGCTCGCAACCGTCGGTCTCGAACAATTCGATCTCGCCGGCAGCCGCCTTTCGGGCCTGCGCCAGTCGTACAATCGCGGCCAGCGCGACGGGCTCGTCTTTTCCATCGTCGAACCGTCGGACGTGCCACCGATCCTCGGCGAACTGAAGGCGATCTCGGATGCCTGGCTCGCCCACCACAACACGCGGGAAAAGTCGTTCTCCCTCGGCGCCTTCGATGCCGAATACGTGGTCTCGCAGCCGGTGGCGATCCTCACCAACGAGGACAGGATCGTCGCCTTCGCCACCGTGATGACGACGGCCACCAAGGCGGAGGCGACGGTCGACCTGATGCGGTTTGCGCCCGACGCACCGCGCGGTGCCATGGATTTCCTCTTCATCAGCCTGATGAAGCATATGCGCGAGTCGGGTTTCTCCCGCTTCAATCTCGGTATGGCGCCGCTCTCCGGCATGTCGCGCCGTGAGACCGCGCCGGTCTGGGACCGCATCGGCGGCCTCGTCTTCGAGCACGGCGAACGCTTCTACAACTTCAAGGGCCTCAGGGCCTTCAAGTCAAAATTCCATCCGCAATGGGAGCCGCGCTACCTCGCCGTCACCAACGGCACCGGCGCGGCGCTGGCCCTCATGGACATCACCTTCCTGATCAGCGGCGGCATGAAAGGCGTGGTAGCGAAATGAAATCTCTCGGACTTCCCGGCCTCGGCCTCGCCGCAGGCCTTCTCGTCTCCTCCGGCATCGCCGCCGCCCAGTCACCCGCCTATCAGCCCGGCATGATCCCCGCCGACCATATCCTGCTGCCGGAGGGCGAGGTGCGTGCCGATATCTTCCTGATCTCCGACGCCGGCGGCTGGGGCGACAACGAGGAGCAGCAGGCGCAGGCGCTTGTCGACAAGGGCGCGATCGTGGTCGGCATCGACTTCCCCGCCTATCTGAAGGCGCTGCGCGCCGATGACGGCGACTGCGTCTACATGGTTTCCGACGTCGAGTCGCTCGCGCACCAGGTGCAGCGGGCAGCGGGAACGAGCGTCTTCAATCCGCCGATCGTCGCCGGCATCGGTGAAGGTGCCGCACTCGCCCTCGCGATGATCGCGCAGAGCCCGGCAGCGACCATAGGCGAGGCGATCGCCGTCGATCCGGTGGCCGGCATCCCACTCGACAAGCAGCTCTGCACGCCCGCGGCCAAAGAGCGGATCGGCAACCGCATGGTCTACGGCCTGACAGACGGCCCGCTTCCGGCCGCGGTGAGCGTGCTATTCTCGGCCAAGGCCGAGAAGGCCGGACGAGACCATGTCACCGCGCTGGTGAAGGATCATCCCGACATCGAAGTCCGGGATGCCGAAGGCTCCGCCGGCGACGCCCTCGCCCAGGCCCTCGGCGACCGCGTCGACGCCGGCGGCAATGCCGACGATCCGCTCGGCCTTCCGCTCACCCTTCTCGATGCGACGCCCGCCATGGATACGATGGCGATCATCTATTCGGGCGACGGCGGCTGGCGCGACCTCGACAGAGAGGTCGGCGCGGTGCTGCAGGAAAAGGGCATCCCGGTCATCGGCGTGGACTCGCTGCGCTATTTCTGGTCGAAGCGCACGCCGCAGGAAACGGCGGAGGATCTCGCACGGATCATCGACACCTATCGTCGCAAATGGAAGGTCCGCCATGTCCTGCTCGCCGGCTATTCCTTCGGAGCCGATGTCCTGCCGGCGACTTACAACCTGCTGCCGCCGGACGACCGAGCGCGGGTCGCACAGGTCACCCTGATGGCGCTGTCACGTCAGGTCGACTATGAAATCTCGGTCGAGGGCTGGCTCGGTGTCGGGGGACAGGGTGCCGGCGATCCGGTCGAAGACATCGCCAGGATCGACCCGAAGCGCGTCCAGTGCATCTACGGCACCGACGAGGAGGATGACCCCTGCCCGACGCTCGAGGCTCGCGGCGTCGAGAGCATCGGCATCACCGGCGGACACCATTTCGACGAGGATTACGAAGCGCTCGCCGGACGTATCCTTGCATCGCTGAAGACACGGCTCGGCGAGCAGGACGGCACAACCGGCGTTTCGAAATAGCGCTTTCGCTCAGCTTTCGGCGCGGCCCCGGCGATGGTCGCCGCAATGCAGCCATTGCAGTTCCTGCTGCACCATGTCCTGGAAGTCGAGGATCTGGCGGCGCATCTCCGGTTCCGGGCAGCCGCGCTCCATGAGCTCGGCCCCGAGCCCGCGGCAGGTGGTGCGCCAATAGGTGGCGGCAGCCTCGCCGTTCCTCTCGTCGAGTTCGCGGGCGCACCGGCGAATGAGGGCACGACGGCCCTTGAGCGGGAAAAATGCGACCTTCGGCATTGCTGCCGGATACTCGGTCTTGATTACAGTCATCCATACCATCCTGACGTGATGCTTCCTGTCTAGGACGGTCATGGTTAACGTTCGGTTGCCTCACCCTGAAAATGGATCGTTTTCGGTCGTTTCACGCCCCGAGCTCGTCCAGATAGGCGTCGCTGTCGTCGACCTGGAACTCGAGCCACATCGGCAGATGGTCGCTCATCTGGTAGGTGCGCCAGTCGCGAAAACTGCGGCCGGGCTTCTCCTGCCGTTCGGCGGCGTAGTCGGCCTCCTGGTCCTCACGGTAGACGCAGTCGTAGAAGTCGAAGACGCCCGCCCTGCCCGTCGGCCGCATGCTGCGCAGCTCCTTGTAATAGGCGATCTGGTCGTAATGCTTGTCCTTGGTGACATTCGAACCAGGAATGGTCTGCAATGCATCTGGAACGCGGAAGCCGGCTGCCGTCAGCGCCTCCATCGTCACGTCCTTGCGGTTGAAGATGTTGAAATCGCCGAGCAGCAGCAGGTTGTCGCGCTTCGGCTTGTCCTCCGGACCGTAGACGTTGGCGCCGGAAAAATCGCCGGCATTGCTCGCGATCGTCTTGCCGAGCGCGGTGATCTCCGCGAGACGTCGGGCATCGACCGGCACTCCCTCGCCGTAATAGATATGGACCGTCACCAACGTGAAATAGGCCCAGCCCGCCCGAAAGCCGGCGACATAGGGAGAGCGGGCGAACTGCACCTGCCGGCCGGCCGCAGGGATCGCCTCCTCAAGCACCAGCTCGGCGGCAAGCCCGGTGAAATCGACCTTGCGACGGTCGTAGAAGAAGGCCATGCGCTCGGAGTTTCCGGAGCGGCCGAGCGTCACGTCGGTGACGAGAAAATCCCACCAGCTTCCCAGCATGCGCTTCAACTGCTGCAGCGGGAACAGGCTTTTTCGGACCTCCTGGATCGCGACGATGTCGAAGCGGTTTATGACCTCGGCGATGTAATGATAGGGCTCGACGTCGCGGAAGCGGTACTTGCCGGAGTCGAACTCGCGAAGGTTCCACGAAGCGAGCAGCAGGGTGTCGGAGGCCGTCTTCGGCGGGATCGCCCCGCCCTCCGCGTTGATCCCGGCCCGGAGCGCCTTGAGGCCGCGGACGATCCGCCTGCGTTTGTCGACGTCGGTGATCCGCTTGAGGTCTGCATAGTTCGGCATCGCTTCCCCCTCCGTCTGGCACATCCGCACGGAAGCGATCATACACGCATGACGCGAAATTTCCAGCCGGCGTCGCGCCGGCCGGAAAACGTCGCAGTTCGCGACTACTGCTTGGGCAGGGCGTAGGCGATCACGTAATCGCCCGGCTTGGTGCCGACCGAGCCGTGTCCACCCGCGACGATCACGACATACTGCCTGCCGTCCGCCAGGGCATAACTCATCGGCGTCGCCTGGCCACCCGCCGGCAGGCGCGCTTCCCAAAGCTGCTTGCCGCTGGTCAGATCGTAGGCGCGCAGGTAGTCGTCCACGGCCGCTGCGAGGAAGGCGACGCCGCCCTTGGTGATCATCGGCCCGCCGATCCCCGGCACGCCCACCTTGAAGGGAAGTGGCAGCGGCGTCATGTCGTAGACGGTGCCGTTGCGGTGCATGTAGGCGGTCTTGCCGGTCCTGAGGTCCACGCCGGCGACATAGCCCCACGGCGGCGCCTGGCAGGGAATTCCGAGCGGCGAAAGGAACGGCCCCATATAGACGCCGTAGGGTGCCCCCTCGTTGCGGTTGAGCCCCTGTTCGCTCGCCTTTTCGTCCGCTCCCTTCGGCGCGATCTGGTCGCGCGGCACGAGCCGCGAGGTGAAGGCGAGATAGGTCGGCATGCCGAACATCACCTGCCTTGCCGGATCGACCGCGACCGAACCCCAGTTGAAGACGCCGAAATTGCCGGGATAGACGATCGTGCCTTCGAGCGACGGCGGCGTGTACTGCCCCTCGTAGCGGAGCTGGTGGAACTTGATGCGGCAGACCATCTGGTCGATGAGGGTGATCCCCCACATGTCGCGTTCCCTGAGACGCGGCGGCCGGAGCGTGAGATCGGAAATCGGCTGCGTCGGGGCGGCGAAATCGCCCTCGATCGCGCCTCCGGGCGCCGGGTTCTCCCGCACCGGAACGATGGGTTCGCCGGTCCGACGGTCGAGAACGTAGATGTCCCCCTGCTTCGTCGGCCCGACCAGTGCCGGCACGGCGGTTCCGTCTTTGCCCGTCAGGTCGACGAGCACCGGCTGTGCCGGAACGTCCATGTCCCAGAGATCGTGATGCACGGTCTGCCGGACCCAGCGGTCACGGCCGGTATCGACATCGAGCGCGACGATCGAGGAAGAGTATTTTTCGACGTTCTCGCTGCGGTTCATGCCGAGCTGGTCGGGAACCTGGTTGCCGAGCGGCACGTAGACGAGGCCGAGCTGCTCGTCGACGGAGAAGACGGACCAACTGTTCGGCGAGTTGGCGGTGTAGGTGCGGCCGGGCGGCAGCGGTGCGGTCTCCCCCGGATTGCCGCTGTCCCAGTTCCAGACGAGCGCGCCGGTATGGACGTCGAAGGCGCGGATGACGCCGGATTGCTCCTTGACGGAGTAATTGTCGTTGACCGCGCCGCCGATGATGATCTTGCCCCGCGCAATTACCGGCGGCGAAGTCGAATAGTAGTAGCCGGCCGGGTTGTACGGCATGCCGGCTTCGAGATGCAGCTCGCCCTGGTCGGCGAAGGACGTGCAGACCGATCCGGTCGCGGCATCGAGCGCGATCAGCCGCGCATCCGAGGTCGGCAGATAGATGCGGGCAGCGCAAGGCTCGCCGGCCGGCGCCGCTGGATCGGCATAGTAGGTCACCCCACGGCAGGTCTGGTGCTGCCGGTCGGGGTTGCGCCCGACATTCGGATCATACTTCCACTTCTCCTTGCCGGTGGCGGCATCGATGGCGATCGCCCAATTGTGGGGCGTGCAGAGATAGAGCGTGTCGCCGACCTTGAGAGGGGTCACCTGATAGGTCGTTTCGCCCACATCGTCGGGCCCCTTGACGTCGCCGGTCTGGTATTCCCAGGCGACCTTCAGCGAGGAGACGTTCTGCGGTGTGATCTGTTCAAGCGGCGAATATCGCTGACCGAAGGGCGTGCGTCCGTACTGGTGCCACTCGTCGTCGGGAACCTCGCCGCCGTAGTTGGGCTGGGCGGCCGCGGCCTCGGTCGGCAGCGATCCTGAAACGTCCGCCGGATCGGTGGTCATCGAGAAGCCGGCGACGATGAGCGCGATGACGACGGGTACCGCGACCGGGATGGCGCTCGCCGGCCGCCGCTCCTCCGCATAGCGGTCGCCGAGCGACCGCCGAACGCCCGGCAGAAGAAGCAGGAGCCCGAGAACGATAATGAGCCCGCCACGGGCGGCCAGCTGCCACCAGTCGAAGCCCACCTCGAAGATTGCCCAGCCGAGGCTGAGAATGATGAAAAGCCCGTAAAGCCAGAGCGCGAGCGCATGGCGCATGGCGATGAGCAGCGCAGTCAGGGCCAGCACGATACCCGCGGCGAGATAGAACGGACTGCCGCCGAGCATGAGCAATTGCACCCCTCCGGCGAGCAGGACGAGTCCAAGCACGCCGAAGACGATAATCGAAATGATTCTGGTCATATGAGATCCCCCTGCGATCGGAATACGGGGCCGGGCCGTCGGCCAGGGCTGCCTCGGCCTCAACTGGAGGCTTCCGGAAAAGTTCCGTCGAAGACGCGGCGCCACCCCGAGGCATCGATCACGAAATGCGGAGATTTTCCGATGAAGGCCTGTGGACGCACGCACCCGTTGGAGCTTATGGGATTGATGCCTGTCAAATGACGGCAGGCCGATCCGGGCTATGCTGAAGCCGTCGAAGTGCAATCTGGAGGAGCCGCCTATGAATGACCATCCCGTCCTGCGCTTTCACGGCGCCGCAGGCACCGTCACCGGATCCTGCTTCCGGCTTGAGATCGGAAAGCGGCAGATCCTCGTCGACTGCGGCCTCTTCCAGGGATCGAAGACCGAGAAGGAACTCAATTACCGGGATTTTCCCTTCGACCCGTCGGCCATCGACGCGGTGATCCTGACCCACGCCCATATCGACCATTCGGGCCTGCTGCCGAAGCTCTCCCGCATGGGGTATCAGGGGCCGATATACGCGACCCGCGGGACGATCGATCTCTGCTCGGTCATGCTGCCGGACTCCGCCCACATCCAGGAAAGCGAAGTCGAATTCCTCAACCGCCGCAATCTCCGCCGCGGCCGCGATCCGGTGACGCCGATCTACGAGGCCCGCGATGCGGCAATCGCCGTGACGCTGCTACGCCCGGTAGAGCTCGAGGCTTGGCAGCAGGCAACCGACGGCGTCCGGTTCCGATTCTGGAATGCCGGTCACCTCCTCGGTTCGGCCTCGGTGGAAATGGAGGTGGAGACACCGGAAAAGACCCTGCGCATCCTCTTTTCCGGCGATATCGGACCGAGCCACAAACTGCTGCAACACGATCCCGAGGCTCCGTCAGGCTGGGACTATGTGATCTGCGAAAGCACCTACGGCGACACCGACCGGGAGGATGCAAACGACGCGACCCGGCGCGAGGCCCTGCGGGCCGAGGTTGCCGACGCCTATAACCCGAACGGCGCGCTCCTCATCCCCTCCTTCGCCGTCGAGCGCACGCAGGAACTGCTGGCCGACCTCGTCTTCCTGATGCGGTCGGAGAAGATCCCGACCTGCCCGGTCATCATCGACTCGCCCCTCGCCACCCGCGCGAGCGAGATCTTCCTGCGCCACGCCCGTGAACTGGACAGCGGCGGCCTGCTGGCCGACGCGATGCACGCCCGCAACGTACGCTTTACCGAGTCGGTCGAGCAGTCGAAGGCACTCGACCTGATGCGCGGCTTCCACATCGTCATTGCCGCAAGCGGCATGTGCGACGCCGGCCGCATCCGCCACCGGTTGAAGAACTGGCTCTGGCGCGACGAGGCGACGGTGCTGCTCGTCGGCTTCCAGGCGACCGGCTCGCTCGGCCGCATCCTCGAGGACGGCGCCTCCGTCGTCCGCATCCAGGGTGACGAGATCAATGTGCGCGCCCGTATCCGCCGTCTCGACATCTACAGCGGCCATGCAGACGGACCGGAGCTCGCCGCATGGCTCAGGACGCGTCAGCCGATCCGCGCCGGTCTCTTCCTCGTCCATGGGGAAGAGGACGGCATCGCCGGCCTGCGCAAGCGCGCCGCCGCCTTCCTTGCCGAGGAGATGATCAACGTGCCGCACCTCGACGGCGCCTTCGAACTGAGGCCGGAGCGTGCCGTCGACATATCCGAGAAACTGCCGGAGCCGCGCATCGATCCCGCTCGGGTCGGGCATCGCGACTGGCACAACGACTTCCAGTCACTCGTCCTCGACCTGCAGCAGGAGCTGGCGAAGGCGGCCGACGACAAGGCCCGCGGGGTCATCCTCCGCAAGCTGCGCCGCGCGCTTGCGGAGTAGCGGGTAGCGACTGGTGGCTTCGGTGGAGCAGACAGATGTCGCGATCGTCGGCGGCGGTCCGGCCGGCCTTGCCGCGGCGGAGCGGCTGTCGCACGACGGCCATGCGGTGACCGTCTACGACGCCATGCCGACCGTCGCCCGCAAGTTCCTGCTTGCCGGCAAGTCGGGCCTCAACATCACCCATTCCGAGCCGTTCGAGCGCTTTGCCGAACGCTTCGGCAGCGCTTCGCCACGCCTTCGCGCCGCACTCGATGCCTTCACCCCACAGGAGGTCCGCGACTGGGCCGCAGGGCTCGGGACGAAAACCTTCGTCGGTTCGTCTGGCCGCATCTTCCCCGAGGTGATGAAGGCTTCGCCGCTCCTGCGCGCCTGGCTGCGACGCCTCGATGCGCAGGGTGTCGTGATCCGCACCCGCCACCGCTGGACGGGCTTTGCCGGTGGCGACCTCCTCTTCGAAACGCCGGACGGCAAGAAGCGCGTCGCGAGCAAGGTCACCCTCCTCGCCCTCGGTGGCGCAAGCTGGCCGCGGCTGGGCTCCGACGCCGCCTGGATTGCGCCACTTACCGAAAAGGCCGTCGACATCGCCCCCTTCCGGCCTGCCAATTGCGGCTTCGATGTCGCCTGGAGCGAGAGCTTCCGCGAGCGCTTCGCCGGCGAGCCGGTCAAGGCTGTTACCGCCTCCTCGACTTCCGGCACACTGCCAGGCGAATTCGTCGTCAGCTGCCACGGCATCGAGGGCAGCCTTGTCTACGCCCATTCGGCGAGCCTGCGCGACGCGCTGGAGCGGGAGGGCCATGCCTGCCTCTTCCTCGATCTCGCCCCCGGACGAACGCCCGAACGGCTTGTCCGCGACCTCGCGAGACAGATCCCGAAGGCAAGTCTTTCGACGCGGCTCCGCAAGGGTGCCGGGATCGAGGGCGTCAAGGCCGCGCTCGTCCGGGAGCTCGTCCCCGCCGCAGGCAAGGCGACGGCGGAGGGACTGGCCGCCGTCATCAAGCGGCTGCCGATCCCGTTGCTTCGACCGCGACCTATCGCCGAAGCCATCTCTTCCGCCGGCGGCATTCGCTGGGAGGCCGTCGACGAACACTACATGTTGAAGGCACTGCCGGGCGTCTTCGTTGCCGGCGAGATGATCGACTGGGAGGCGCCGACCGGCGGCTACCTGCTGACCGCCTGCCTTGCCACGGGAAAGGCCGCCGCCGTCGGCATGGAAAACTGGTTGCACGACCGAGCAAGTGCCGGTTGAGCGTCAGACACGCATTCCACGTCAACATTTGCCCGGTTTTCGACGAAGGCTGACGCATGACTTGTGCATGCGCGCGATTGACAACCGGCCGCTTTAGTCAGAACACTTTAGCCGTCTGGACAGACAGCGTAGAGGGGGCATGTCGATGCGCAAGTCTATCGGTTTCTTCGTTTTTGCCTTCAGCCTCTTGGGTTCGGCCCTTACGGCCGGCTCCGCCGAGCCGACACGCTCGGTCGTCATCACCAGGGACGGCGACTATTTCGGGTTCGATCTCAGGACCGAGCAGAATGTCTCTCTCGACCAGTGCCAGAAGAGCTGCATCGCCGACCAGTCCTGCCGCGCCTTCACCTACAACCCGAAGGTGAAGTGGTGCTTCCTGAAATCCGACTTCAGCCGCCTCGACACCTTCCCCGGAGCCATCGCCGGCAAGATCGTCGTCACCGCCGCCGAACCGGACATCGGCGCACCGTCCCGTCTGCCGTTCGTCTCCGACCAGCTGCGCCAGGATGCGCAGGCGATGCGCGACAATCTCTCGATCACGGAGGATCAGCAGCAGCTCGGTCAGGCCGGCCTCCTGATGCTCGCCAACAACGAACTCTCCGCCGGCAACTACGATTCGGCACTCGCCGTTTTCAAGGCAGCACTGTCCATTACGCCGGACGATGCCGGCCTCTGGACGGAAACCGCCCGCTCGCTCAATAGCGTGACCGGCCGGACCGACATCGCGGCCGAGGCCTCCGCAATGGCGCTGAACGGCTACCAGCTCACCCGCACCGCGCAGGCGCGTGCCGACGTGCTCGCCGTGCTCGCCAAGTCCTTCGAGAACAGCGAGAACTACCGCGCCGCGCTCAGCGCCTACAAGGCGAGCCTCGCACTGGTGACGGCAAAGACCGTCCAGACCGCCTATAACGAGTTGCGCGAGACCAAGGGCTTCCGCGTCGTCGAGCATACGATCGATACGGACAGCGCGACCCCGCGTGCCTGCGTCCAGTTCTCCGATCCGCTCGTCAAGCGTGGCATCGACTATGCGCCCTTCGTCCTCCTCGACGGCGCTCCGGCCAAGGCGGTCGAGGCCAAGGACAACCAGATCTGCGTCGAGGGCCTGCAGCATGGCCAGCGCTACACCCTCGCGCTGCGCGCCGGCCTGCCCTCCTCCGTCGACGAACCGCTGCTCTCGCAGGTCGACCTCTCGATCTACGTCCGCGACCGATCGCCGACCGTCCGTTTCACCGGCGACAGCTTCGTCCTGCCGTCGACCGCCCGCCGCGGCATTCCGATCGTCTCCGTCAACACCGACAGCGCCGACCTCAAGCTCTACCGTATCGGCGAGCGCAATATCGCCCCGATGCTCGCGCAGTCGAGATTCCTGACCCAGCTCGACGGCTATGATGCGAGCCGGATCGAGGACGAATCCGGCGAACTCGTCTGGCAGGGCAAGATCGAGATCACCAGCGAACTCAACAAGGACGTCGTCACAAGCTTCCCGGTCGACGAGGCCCTGCCGAAGCGCCAGCCGGGCATCTATGTGCTGACGGCGGCAGCGGCCGGCAGCCGCGTCGAGGACTGGAACCAGCGCGCCACGCAGTGGTTCCTCGTCTCCGACATCGGGCTGCAGACCTTTGCCGGTACCGACGGACTGAACGTCTTCGTCCGCTCGCTCGCAAGCGCAAAGCCGCTTTCCGGCGTCGAACTGCAACTGCTGGCGACCAACAACGAGGTTCTCGGAACTGCCGTGACCGACGCCGACGGTCACGCGCGCTTCGACGCCGGGCTGATCCGTGGCGGAGCGGCACTCGCGCCCGCCGCGATCACCGCGAAGAACGGCGCGGACGACTACGTTTTCCTCGACATGAAGCGGGCCGGTTTCGACCTTTCCGACCGCGGTGTCACAGGGCGTCCGGCGCCGGGCGCGATCGACATCCTGCCCTGGACGGAACGCGGCATCTACCGGCCCGGCGAGACGGTCCATGCCGCCGCGCTGGCCCGCGACACCGGCGCAAGCGCGATCACCGACCTGCCGCTCACCTTCGTCTTCACCCGGCCCGACGGCGTCGAATACCGCCGCGTGGTGGAGACGGACTCGAAGCTCGGCGGCTACACCGTCGACCTGCCGCTGCTCGCAAGCGCCATGCGCGGCACCTGGACGATGCAGATCTACACCGATCCCAAGAAGGCGGCGATCGGCCAGAAACAGTTCCTCGTCGACGATTTCGTGCCCGACCGTATCGAATTCGACCTGACGAGCGAGGCGAAGGACGTCGCGATCGGCACGCCGGTCACCGTCGACGTCGACGGCCGCTACCTCTATGGCGCGCCGGCGGCGGGCCTGGCGCTCGAAGGCGAGGTCAATCTGAAGCGCAGCCGCACCAGCGCTGCCTTCGAAAACTACCTGTTCGGCCTCGTGGACGAGGAGACGGACGAGGAAACGCGCCTGACGCTCGAAGACCTGCCCATCCTCGACGAACAAGGCAAGGCGAGCTTCGACGTGTCGCTGGACGAGGTTCCCTCGACGACGCAGATGCTGAACGCCGATGTCGTCGTGCGCATGCAGGAAGGCGGCGGCCGCGCCGTCGAGCGGACGCTGACGCTGCCGGTCCGCCCCGAGGGGCCGATAATCGGCATCAAGCCGGAATTCTCCGGCGATCTCGCCGAGAACACGCAGGCCCGCTTCCACGTGATCGCGATCGACGCGGAGGGCAAGAAGCAGCCGCTTGAAGGGGCCAAGTGGCGCCTCGTCAATCTCGAGCGCAATTACCAATGGTATCGGGACGGCAGCTCCTGGAGCTACGAGCCGATCATCACGACGAAACAGATCGCCGACGGCACCGTCGACATCACCGCCGACGGTGCCGCAATCTCGGTGCCGGTCGCCTGGGGACGCTATCGCCTCGAGGTCGAGTCCGCCATGGCCGATGGACCTGCGAGCAGCGTCGAATTCGAGGCCGGCTGGTACGTCGAGGCAAGCTCGACGGAGACCCCGGACGCGCTGGAAATCGGCCTCGACAAGGAAAACTATGCGATCGGTGAGACGGCCAAGCTCAAGGTGTCGCCACGCTTCGCCGGTGAGCTTCTGATAACCGTCGGCACCGACAACCTGATCACCACGCAGACGGCGGAGATTCCCGCCGAAGGCGGCGAGGTCGACCTTCCGGTCACCGACAAGTGGGGTGCCGGCGCCTATGTGACCGCGACCCTCTTCCGCCCCGGCGAGGCCCAGGAGAGCCGCATGCCGATGCGGGCGATCGGCGTGACCTGGCTTGCCGTCGATCCGGGCGCCAACAAGCTCGAGGTCAGCCTCGCGCCGCCGGAAAAGACGCTGCCGCGCCAGCCGCTCACAATTCCCGTTCAGGTGAAGGGCGCCGGCATCGGCGAGGAAGCCTATGTCACGGTCGCCGCCGTCGACGTCGGCATCCTGAACCTGACGCGTTACCAAGCACCCGATCCGGAGGACTGGTATTTCGGCCAGCGCCGTCTCGGCCTCGAGATCCGCGACCTCTACGGACGCTTGATCGACGGTTCGCTGGGCGCCATGGGCCGGCTTCGCACCGGCGGCGACGGCGCGCAGATGCCGCTGCAGGGCAAGCCGCCGACAGAAAAACTGGTCGCCTTCTTCTCCGGTCCGCTGAAACTCGACAGCGAAGGCAAGGCGGAGGTGAGCTTCGACATTCCGCAGTTCAACGGCACCGCCCGCGTCATGGCGGTCGCCTGGAGCAAGGCCGGAATCGGCCATGCCGGCACCGATGTCGTCATCCGCGATCCGGCGGTCGTCACCGCCAGCATGCCGCGGTTCCTGAGCCCCGGCGACGAAAGCCGGCTGAGGCTCGAGATTGCCGCGACAGATGCACCGTCCGGCGACTACCAGCTTGAGGTCACGACGAACACTGCGCTTGCTATCGACACCTCGGCCGCGAGCCAGACGGTAAGCCTGACCCAGGGCGGCAAAACCGCGATCAACCTGCCCCTCACCGGTACCGAGGCGGGGACCGGACGCATCGACATCGCGCTCACCGGCGCCGGACTTTCCATCGACCAGTCGCTGGAAATCCCGGTCCGTCCGGCCACGCTGCCGGTCGCCGAGCGTCGCACGCTGACGATTGCCGCCGGCAAGAGCCTGATCGTCGACGGCGAACTGCTTGCCGACAGCATCCTGCAGGATGCCTCGGTCAGCCTGAACGTCATGCGCGCCGAAGGCTTCGACATCCCTGCCCTGCTGATGAGCCTCGACCGCTACCCCTACGGCTGCGCCGAACAGACCACCAGCCGCGCCCTGCCGCTGCTCTATTTCAACGAGTTGTCTGCCGTCTCCGGCCTCCCGCAGAAGGAGGAGATCACCAAGCGCGTGCAGGATGCGATCTACCGCGTCCTCTCCTACCAGTCGTCGAGCGGCAGCTTCGGCCTCTGGTCGCCGGGTTACGGCGATCTCTGGCTGGATTCCTACGTAACGGACTTCCTGACCCGTGCCCGCGAGCAGAATTTCGAGGTGCCGGACCAGGCAATGATCCAGGCCCTCGACAATCTGCAGAACCAGACGGGCTACGACATCGACGTCAAGGACCGTGGCGACGAGCTCGCCTATGCGCTCTACGTGCTTGCGCGCAACAAGCGGGCGGCGATCAGCGACCTGCGCTACTATGCCGACACCCGGCTCCAGGAGTTCCCGACGCCGCTTTCCAAGGCGCACCTCGCCGCGGCGCTTGCGCTCTATGGCGACGGCCAGCGCTCCAAGGCGATCTTCACCGAGGCCGCTGGTATGACCGAAAAGGCCGTTCTGACCAAGGTCAGCTTCAACTATGCCGACTACTACGGCAGCGCGCTGCGCGACGGCGCGGCGATCCTCGCGCTCGCCGCCGAGAGCCGGCCGGTGCCGCCGATCCTGTCGGGGCTCACCAAGACCGTCTCCCGCGAGCTTTCGACCAAACGCTACACCAGCACACAGGAGCAGACCTGGACTCTGCTCGCCGCCCGCGCACTGCAGAAGGGTGACGATGCGCTCAAGGTCGACGTCAACGGCGCGAGCCATACCGGCGGCTACATGGCGACCATTCCGGGCGACCAGCTGCTCGCCCAACCTGTCGTGCTCACCAACCGCAGCAGCGCGCCGATCACCGCGGCGGTGACAACGGTTGCGGCGCCGAAGGAACCGCCGCCGGCCGGAGGCGAGGGCTTCACCATCGAGCGCACCTACTACACGCTCGACGGCGAGGAGGCGAACGTCACCGAAGCACAGCAGAACGAACGCTATGTCGTCGTTCTGTCGGTCACCGAAGCCGATAGCTGGCCCTCGCAGATCCTCATCACCGACCTCTTGCCGGCGGGTTTCGAGATCGACAATCCGAGCCTCGTCGACAGTGCCCAGCTCGAGAATTTCGACTGGATCGGCGAAACCGAGGCGGCGCATCTCGAATTCCGCAACGACCGCTTCGTGGCCGCGATCGACCGGCCTGCCGACAATGACGAGGAAATCACCCTCGCCTATGTCGTGCGCGCCGTGACGCCGGGCACCTACGCCCATCCGGCGGCGCAGGTCGAGGACATGTACCGGCCGGAATACTCCGCGCGGACCGCCACCGGCCGCATGGAGGTCAAGGCGGCACCCTGATGCCCCGCTGGAGGAAGATCGCTGCCGTTGCCGGCCTCGCCATTCTCGTGGCGGCGGCCGGGGTCGGCGGGCTCAATGCGCTCGACAAGGCGTATCCGCCACCGATTGCCGCCGAGGACGCCGTATCGGTGGAGTTGCTCGATGCAGACGGCCAGTTGCTCCGGGCCTTCGCCACCCCCGAGGGGCGCTGGCGGCTGAAGACGACGAGCGCCGACGTAGATCCACGCTTCGTCGAAATGCTGCTCGCTTACGAGGATCGTCGCTACTACGACCATCCGGGTGTTGACGTTTTCGCGCTCGCCCGTGCGGCGTTGCAGTTTGCCTCGAACGGCCGCATCGTCTCGGGCGGCTCGACGCTGTCGATGCAGGTCGCCCGCCTCATGGAACCGCGCCGCGAGCGCTCGTTTCCGGCGAAGTTCCTGCAGATCCTCCGCGCATTGCAGATCGAGCGGCGTCTGTCGAAACAGCAGATCCTCGACCTCTACCTGACCCACGCCCCCTATGGCGGCAACCTCGAAGGCGTGCGCGCCGCGAGCCTCGCCTATTTCGGCAAGGAGCCGAAGCGGCTGACGGTCGCCGAGGCGGCCCTGTTCGTGGCCCTGCCGCAGCTTCCAGAGATGCGACGTCCCGACCGCAACCCGGAAGCCGCACGCGCCGCGCGGCAACGCGTTCTCGAACGCATGCAGGCCAATGGCATGATGGAGGCACGCGAGGTCGCACGCGCCGGCATTGCACCGGTGCCGAAGGAACGGCTGGCGCTGCCCGCACTCGCCGCCCATCTGGGCGAAGCGGCGCGACGCGGTGATCCGCAGGCTCGCATTCATCGCTCGACGCTGCGGAAATCCGTACAGGCCGAGCTCGAGACGGTCGCCCGGCAGGCGGCCGTCGACCTGCCGGCGCGGACCTCGCTCGCCATGCTGATGGCTGACGCCACAACCGGCGAGATCGTCGCCGAGGTCGGCTCCGCCGACTATTTCGATGCCGCCCGCTATGGCTGGATTGACATGACACGGGCGAAACGTTCACCCGGCTCGACCCTCAAGCCCTTCATCTACGGGCTCGCCTTCGAGCAGGGGCTGATCGCGCAGGAGACGATCGTCGAGGACCGTCCGGCCGATTTCTTCGGCTACCGGCCGCGCAATTTCGACATGACCTACCAGGGCGATGTCAGCATCCGCCAGGCACTGCAGCTGTCGCTGAACGTCCCGGCCGTGCGCCTGCTCGACGCCGTCGGCGCGGCCGAACTCCTTTCGCGGCTGCGCCGCACGGGTGTACGGCTGGCGCTGCCGACGGGTGAAGCGCCGGGCCTTGCGATCGCGCTTGGCGGCGCTGGTGTCACGCTGAAGGACCTCGTCCAAGCCTATGCCGCGCTCGCCAATCGCGGGTCGCCGATCCGCCTCGGCGACGGAGTCCGCGACACTGCCGAAACAGTCATCGACGGCGCGCCGATGCTGGAACCGGTCGCCGCCTGGAACGTCGCCGACATCCTGCGCGGCGTCCTGCCGCCACTCGGCAGCCGGCCGCTCGGCATCGCGTACAAGACCGGGACCAGCTACGGCTACCGCGATGCATGGTCGGTCGGCTATGACGGACGCTACGTGCTCGGCGTCTGGGTCGGACGACCCGACAATGCCGCCGTTCCGGGCATCACCGGCTACGGTTCGGCCGCACCGATCCTCTTTCAGGCTTTCGCCAAATCCGGTGTCGGCGGCACACCGCTGCCCTCCCCCCCCCCCGGTGCGGCAAGAATCGCGCAGGCCGATCTGCCCTCTGCGCTCCGACGGTACTCGATGGGCGCAAACGGCCTGCTCTCGACCTCGACGCGGGAGAAGGCGCCGCGCATCGTCTACCCACCGGAAGGCGCCCATGTCGAACTCGGCACCGGCCCCGACGGCAAGCCGCTCCCCCTCGTCGTCAAACTGCAGGCCGGCCGCGCGCCCTTCCGCTGGCTCGCAAACGGTGTCCCGCTGGGCGACCGCTCCCGCAGCCGCACGACGCAATGGACGCCCGAAGGGATCGGCTTCTCGACGCTGACCGTCATCGACGCAGCCGGACGGGCAGCGAGCGTCGGGGTATTTCTCCAATGAAGACGGCCGTTCGCCGCGGTTGTAACGGTATGGCACGCGGCAGGCTGTAGCGGCCACCTCACGCCCGTGTTCACTGAACGTGAGCGCGCCATCCCGTTTACCTGATTCAACTTTCGCGGTTAACAACCGCTCTTTCCAGCTGCGGCACGCCCCGTTTGCCGCTATCTTGAGTGGCCGGCCAGACAGTCCTCAACACGGAATACGGGAGGCGGCGGATGAGACTTGCACGGCTGACAATCGGGGTCCTACTGGTCGGGCTTGCGCTCTTCGTAATCATCGGAGAACATTTGGCCGGTGCCAGCGCGGATGCGGTCATCAATGCCAGGCTGACCGCAGCGAGAGCACCGATTGCCGGTCTCCTGACCTTTGACGCGCCGGTCCTCGGCGCAAGGGTGCGCGCCGGCCAGACGCTCGGCTTCATCGACGACGATCTCGCCAACAATTCGCGGCTTTCGGACCTCGTAGACGAGAGGGCGAGAGCCGAGGCCGAACGCGCGCGGCTCGAAAACGCACTCGGCGCGGTTCGCGAGGCAATCGCGAAGCTCGAGGAGCGCGCGGGCCTTTACCGGAACCAGAGGCTCGAACAGATGACGGCGGAGCTCAGGGCCTCCAAGGCTGCGGAAGAGGCATGGCAGGCGCAGATCCACCTCTACCAGCACATGCTGGACCGGGCGACCAAGCTCACCACGACCGGGGCCGAACGGATGAGCGAGCTCGAACAGGCCGAATCCCGCCTACAGGTCGGCCAGCGCGAACTCGAAAGGGCGCAGGCCGAAACCGCGGCCACACAGGTCAGCCTCGATGCCGTCGAGCGCGGCGTCTTTCTCGGCGACGGCTACAACGACGCTCCCTACTCAGAACAGCGGATCAGTGAACTGCGGTGGCAGGAATCGGAACTGACGACCGCGCTTGCCGCACAGGTCGCCATCCTCGCGGCACAGCGCGAGCGACTGAATGCCGAACGCCTGCGATTTGCCCGGACCTCCCACGCCAATCTCTCCGCCAATGTCAACGGCATCCTCTGGACGCTAATGACGACCAGCGGCGAGCGCGTGGAACAGGGGCAGGATCTCTTCCAGCTGGTCGACTGCGATTCCACGATGGTCACGCTGAGCGTGACGGAGAGCACCTACAACACACTTACGCATGGCCAGCGGGCGCAGTTTCGCCCGACCGGCGAAACGCGGGTCTTCGACGGTACCATCATCCGCCTCGCAGGGCCGGGCGCGCAGGGCGTCTACCGAAATCTCGCGGTCGCGGCGAGCCCGCGGCATCTGGAGCGGTTCGACGTTACTCTTGCCGTCCCCGGCCTATTGAACGATGACAAGCTGCGCTGCGCCATCGGCAGGACAGGCCGCGCATTCTTCGAGGCACGACCGCTCGACTGGCTGCGGCAGCTCTGGCGATAGCCGATGCTCGAACTCCATCCGACCGAGCAGCAATCGGCTTACGCGGTGGTGGCGATCGTCTTCGGCGTCGCTCTCGTCACGCCTTTCGTGTTGCGCCGGGAGACGGTCTCCCACCGGGTTCTGATCTTTGCCGTCGCCATCGTCCTCTCGGCCCGCTACATCGTCTGGCGCGCAACCGAGACGCTCGCGCCCTTCGGCGCCACCTGGGACTGCCTCGTCACCTGGAGCTTCTTTCTGATCGAGGCCGCGGCCCTCGTCTCCTCCTTCAGCGCCTTCGTCATCCTGATGCGCCGCAAGAACCGCTCTCCGGAGGCGACGGCGGCCCGCAACTGGTGGCGCCCCGCCCCTCCTCCCAAGGTCGCTGTGCTGATTGCCACCTACAACGAAGAGAAGGAGGTGCTCGCCCGGACGATCGCCGGCGCCAAGGCGCTCGAGCACCCGCACACCGTGGTCTACGTCCTGGACGACGGCCGGCGCGACTGGTTGGCGGACTACTGCCGCGAGCAGGCGGTGAACTACCTCCGCCGCCCGGACAACAAGGGCTCGAAGGCCGGCAATCTCAACCATGCGGTCGCGTGGCTCACCGAGCGTGGCGAGGTTCCCGACTTCGTCGCGGTCCTCGACGCGGACTTCGTACCGCACCGCAACTTCCTCACGCGGGCGCTCGCCCTGTTTCATCGCCACAACGTCGGGCTCGTCCAGACACCACAGCACTTCTTCAATCCGGACCCGATCCAGCACAATCTCGGACTGAGCCGCTCCTATCCCGACGAGCAGCGCTTCTTCTTCGATCACCTGCAGCCGAGCCGCGACGGCTGGGACATCGCCTTCTGCTGCGGCACCTCCTCCGTCGTCCGCTGGACGGCACTCGTCGATGTCGGCGGTTTCCCGACCGAGAGCGTAACGGAGGATTTCCTGATGACGCTGGTGCTGGAGGCCAAGGGCTGGCACACCGCCTACCTCAACGAGGCGCTGACGGAAGGTCTCGCGCCGGAGGGCCTCAGAGAATACGTCACGCAGCGGGCCCGCTGGTGCCTCGGCCTGATGCAGATCGTCCGCAGCGACTATGGCCCGTTCTCGTTGCGCATGCCTCTACGCCTGCGCGACCGCTGGAGCGTCCTCGACAGCCTGCTCTACTGGGTGACGACTTACCCGTTCCGTCTCGCAGCCTTTATCTATCCCCTGCTCTACTGGTATTTCGGCACGATTGCGGTCTATGCCTCCGTGCCGGAAATCCTTTCCCATTTCGGCGCCTATTACGTCTGGACGCTCTTTGCCCTGAACTTCATCTCGCGCGGCCTCGTCATCCCGATCGTCAACGACGTCAGCCAGTTGCTAGGCGCGATCCCCATCATCCGCGCGACCTGGACCGGCCTCATTCGGCCGAAGAACCGCAGTTTCAAGGTGACGGCGAAGGGCGGAGATCGCAGCCAGTTCGTTGTGCAGTGGCGCATGATGGCGCCGTTCCTCATTCTCGCTGCGCTGACGCTCGTCGGCCTCTTCGTCGGCTTCCTCTCCGACCGCTTCGTCTTCAGCGATGCTGGAGAGGGAAAGTCCATCGTCCTCTTCTGGAGCCTCTACAACCTGATGACGCTTGCCGTGACGATGATGGTCTGCGTGGAAATGCCCCGTATCGAAAGCCATCTCGACGACCGGCCGCAGCGCGTACTGATGCGCCTCGACGACGGCCTCCACCGCGTCTGGCTCACCGACCTGACCCAGCAATCGGCGCTTGTGCGCGGCGTGGTTCTGGCGGAGGGTTCGCCTGTCGAAATCTCGGTGCGGGATGTCGGTGACGTCTCGGGCTATGTCATCGAGACGACACCCGACGGCGGCCTGATCTCGCTCGACACGACCGACAGGCAATACGAGGCGCTGCTTCGCAGGCTCTACGCCGAAGGCTCGGCGCCGGGTGTCACGCGAACGAGGATCGGCGCGATCCTGCACGATCTCGTCTTCGGTTCTCACGTCCGCTAAACCTGTCGGGTTCAATGCCGGTGGAGCCGCGTCTGGAGACGCACGATCGCCGCCGTGATCATCTGCAATTCGCGCGTGCGGTTGGTGTCCGGCGGATAGACCTCCGCACCATCGGCAATCTTGCTCGTGGTCCGCGCCAGCACACCGAACGGACGGATGAAGGATTCCACGAAGATCATCGTCAGCAACAGCAGCATCAGCCCGAAACTCGCGAGATAGAAGATCATGCCGCGCGACAATTGCTCCGCCGGTGCCACCGCCAGATCGGCAGGAACGCGGGCAACGAGGCTCCATCCGAGCGACGGCAGGTCGCGATAGGTTATCTCCGGCACCGCGGCGCTGAAATACGACCTGCCGTCCGGCCAGCGTTCGAGGGTGACCATCGATGCGCCTGCCCGTGCCGCCTGCAGGCTCGGCAGATCGGGCGCATCTTCCGCCCGCCCGCGCGTCTGCATGAGCACGGCGCCGGCAGAGTCGATGAGCACGAGGTCGATATCGAGTGCCCTCGCCATGTCGCGCAGCAGAATCGTGGCCGAGGACAGGTCGAGACGAACAGAGAGCACCCCGCGAACCTGACCGTCTGCGTTGCGCACCGGCGCTGCGAAGATCAGAGAGGACCGCGAGCGGCCCTGCCCTGACACCGTTGACACGGTTTCCCGAACGTCCTCGGCAGTCGGTTTGCTCAAACCCGTCCGGAACCATGAGGTGGCGGAAACACTCTCCCCGAGCATGACGTCCGCGTAGGATGCCTGGATCGTCCCGTCCAGCCCGGCAAAGCCGGCCCAGGAGAGCCCGTTTCCCTCGCCAACCAATGTCTGCAGCTTCGTCCGGATTGTTTCCGTATCGTCGGCGCCGACCTCCTGCGCCAGAACCTTCAGGCGCGACCACGCGTCGTAGAGACCGTGCGCAAGCGCGGTCTGGACACCCTCGGCGCGGACGCCGATCTCCGTCGCCGTGTTGTCACGGCCGTAGGTCTGGAGCCGCTCGCGCATCAGGAAGAACAGCATGAAGCCGACCACGAGCGCGCTCACCGCCACGAAAGCGAAGGTGACGGCGGTGAGCGACGGTGCCTTCCGGTGCAATCTCCGTGTCGGCATGTCAGTTGTCTCCTCGCCCGTTTCCAACCAAAGAGAGAATAGCGCCACCAGTCCGCCATGCAAGGGACGCGGAATCGTCTTTTCGCATCAGCCATTTATCCGCGCCAGTTGATACAGAGGTGCTTTTGCCCTTGATCCCGGGAGGCGTGGTTGCCATCCTGTCCGATCAACGCGAAATGAGGAACCGAAATGGCCCGAGCCCTGCTGCTGATCGATCTCCAGAACGGCTTCTGCCCCGGCGGAAACCTGCCGGTCGCCGGCGGCGACGAGGTCGTTCTGGTCGCCAACGCCCTGATGGCAAGCGGCAGATACGACCTCGTGATTGCTTCGCAGGACTGGCATCCACCGGGCCATGGCAGCTTCGCCTCCTCCCATCCCGGCAAATCGCCCTTCGAAATCGGCGAACTCTCCGGCAAGCCGCAGATGCTCTGGCCGGACCATTGCGTGCAGGGAACTGAAGACGCCGCCTTCCATCCGGACCTGGACGTCCTCAGCATCGACCATGTGCAGCGCAAGGGCCAAAACCCGGCGGTCGACAGCTACTCCGCCTTCCGCGACAACGACCGGGCGGCGCTCACCGGGCTTGCCGACTATCTGAAGGAGAAGGGTGTCGACGAGATCGACATTTGCGGACTTGCGACCGACTATTGCGTGAAGTTTTCCGCGCTCGATGCCGTGGAAATGCTGCCCGGCGTAAAGGTCCGCTTCGTCGAGGATGCGAGCCGCGGCATCGACCCGGAAGGCGTCAAGACGGCGATCGCCGAGATGCGGGAAAAGGGCGTCGAGATCGTCCGCAGCGCCGACATACTCCTATAGCCGAAGGCCTGCACCCGATTTCATCAATTGCCTTTTTTTCGCCCGCGCGCTAGTGAGCCTTCGCAAGTGCGAAAAGGAGGAGGCCGGATGGAAACGGTCAGCACCATCGAGGAGTTGCGCCTGCGCCTCGCACCGCTTAGGAGGGCGGGCAAGACTGTCGGTTTCGTGCCGACCATGGGCTATCTCCATGACGGGCATATGACGCTCGTGGCGAACTCCCGATCCGGGAACGACGTGACGGTGGTCTCCATCTTCGTCAATCCGCTGCAATTCGGCGCCAGCGAGGACCTCGACAAGTATCCCCGCGATCTCGCGCGCGACAGCGCGATGCTCGAAGCCGCCGGGGTCGATTTCCTCTTCGCTCCGACCGTCGCCGACATGTATCCGCGTCCGATGGAAACGGTGGTCGACGTTCCGAAGCTCGGAAGCGAACTCGAAGGCGCGGCCCGGCCGGGCCATTTCGCCGGCGTCGCGACTGTGGTCACCAAGCTCTTCAACATTGTTCAGCCGGACACCGCCTATTTCGGCGAAAAGGACTACCAGCAGGTGTCGGTCATCCGCCGCATGGTCGAGGACCTCGCGCAACCGGTGCGGATCGTTCCGGTCCCGACTGTGCGCGAGGCGGACGGCCTCGCCTGCTCGTCACGCAACGTCTATCTCTCGGCGGAAGAGCGCCGTGCGGCCGTGATCGTGCCGCGCACCCTCGACGAAGCCGAACGCCTGATCCGTGAGGGTGTCCGTAACCCGGCCGAACTCGAAGCGAAGCTCGACGCCTTCATCCGCAGCGAGCCGCTCGCCACGCCGGAGGTCGTCGCCGTCCGTCACCCGAAGACGCTGGAGCCGCTCGAAACCATCGAGGACGCAGCGCTCATCCTGCTCTATATCCGGATCGGCAAGACAAAGCTGCTCGACAACCGCGTGATCGACATCGCATCCGAAAACGGCATGGAGGCCGCCTGACATGAGCACCCCGCCCCGCCAGAAGCGGCTGACCCCGAATGAAATTACGGCACTCAAGGGTGAGCGTCCGGTCGTTTCTCTCACCGCCTACACGACGCCGATGGCGCGCCTGTTCGACCCGCATTGCGACTTGCTGCTCGTCGGCGACAGCCTCGGCATGGTGCTCTACGGCATGGACACCACGGTCGGCGTCACCGTCGAGATGATGATCGCCCATGGCCAGGCCGTCATGCGCGGTGTCAGCCGCGCCTGCGTCATCGTCGACCTGCCCTTCGGCTCCTATCAGGAATCGAAGGAACAGGCCTTCCGCACCGCCGCCCGCATCATGAAGGAAACCGGCTGCGACGGCGTCAAGCTCGAAGGCGGCGAGGAAATGGCGGAAACCGTCGCCTTCCTCGTGTCCCGCGGCGTGCCGGTCTTCGGCCATGTCGGCCTGATGCCGCAGCAGGTCAACACCTCGGGCGGCTACCGCTCCAAGGGACACACCGACAAGGAAGCCGACAAGATCCGCAGGGATGCCCGCGCCATCGACGAAGCCGGCGCCTTCGCCATGGTGATCGAGGGAACGGTCGAGCCGCTGGCCCGGGAGATTACCGAAGCGGTATCGGCCGCGACGATCGGCATCGGCGCATCGCCCGCCTGTGATGGTCAGGTGCTCGTGTCGGACGACATGCTCGGCCTGTTCAACGATTTCAGGCCGCGCTTCGTCAAGCATTTCGCCGAACTGGCCAATGTCATCTCCAGGGCGGCCGAGGACTATGCGACGGAGGTCCGGGCGCGGACATTTCCGGGTCCCGAGCATACCTTTCAGGTTCGCCCGAAGAAGTAGGACCGGAGGCACGATCTGACCCGGCGTCCTTCAGTCGCCGGGCGCCTTTTCGAGCTGGTAGATCGCGTCGTTGATGACGTCGACCTGGTTCACGATCACCGACTGGGCGTCGTAGAGGCCGCGGTTGTAGAAATGGGCACCGATCTCCTTCGCAAAGAAGGTCAGGATCGCCTCGGCCTCAAACCGTCCGACATCGAGGTCGAATTCGGAGAGGAAGTAATCCCTCACCCGCGCAACGATCGCCGCCTGATCATCGCTGGAGAAATCGAGTTTCGGCATCCGCCTGCTCCTTCGGGAAGGATCGCTACCGCCGGAGCGTGCCACGATAAGTAAGGCGAATCAATCGATCCATCAGCCAAATTCAATTGTTCGCCGGGCGCTGCGCCTCTATCTCTTCCGCAAAAGGAAGCCTTCATGAAATCCGATCTTTTCGACGGTCTGCGCGGCAGTACGCCGATCCTGATCTCGACCATTCCCTTCGCCGCGCTCTACGGCGCAGTCGCCGTCGCCAACGGGCAGACGGTCGCGGAAGCGACGCTCATGAGCGCCATCGTCTTTGCCGGCGCGAGCCAGCTCGTCGGCATCGAGCTCTTCGGCCATGACGTGCCGATGTGGGTGATCGTGCTGTCGATCTTCGCCGTCAACTTCCGCCACATCCTCTATTCGGCGGCCATCGCCCCCTTCATCCGGCATTTCTCGCCGCTGCAGAAGGCGCTCTCCTTCTTCTTCCTCACCGATCCGCAGTTCGCCGAGACGCTGACACGGGGCGAAACCGGGCGATCCGTCTCTTTCGCCTGGTATTTCGGCTTCGCCGCGACGATCTATGTCGGCTGGGTGGCGACGACGACCATTGGCGCCTACTTCGGCAGCATGATCGGCAACCCGGCGGCAATCGGCATCGACGTGCTGCTGCCGATCTACTTCATGGGACTGGTCCTCGGCTTCCGCAGGCGGGCGAATTTCCTGCCGGTGGTCGCCGTCAGCGCCGCCGTCTCCATCGTCGCCTACCGCATGGTCGGCACGCCCTGGCACGTCAGCATCGGTGCCCTCGCCGGCGTGGCGCTCGCTGCACTGCTGCCGCCCAAGGTCGCGGCGCCGCGAGCGGCCGAGGCTCGCGCGGAGGCCGGCGAATGAGCGAATTTCTCACCCCCTACATGACGCTCCTGATCGTCGCCGCCGCGGTCGCGACCTACCTCACCCGCATCGGCGGCTATCTGCTGATCGCGCGGCTGAAGACGGTGCCGCCGCGCCTCGAAGCGGCGCTCAGCGCCGTTCCCGCCGCCGTGCTGACGACGCTCGTCGCGCCCGCCTTCTTTACCGGCGGCACCGACGTCAAGGTCGCCATGGCGGTCGCCCTTGCCGTCGGCCTGCGGTTCTCCGCCATCCCGCTCCTCGTTTCCGGATGGATCGCGGTGATGGCGATGCGCTATTTCATCGGCTGAACGGCTCGGTCACCCGCTCGAGCCAGGCCCGCGTCTCCTCATCCGGAATGAGTGGCATCAGCTCCTCGCGCGTGCGGCGATGATAGGCGTCCAGCCAGTCGAGCTCCTCCTCGGTCAGCAGCGAGGTGACGATGAGGTACTTGTCGATCGGCACATAGGTCAGCGTCTCGAAGCCGAGCATCGGCATGTCGCCGCCCTCGACCGGCTCGGCGTCCCGCACATAGACAAGATTCTCGATGCGGATACCGAAGGCGCCGGGGCGGTAGTATCCCGGCTCGTTGGAAAGGATCATGCCCGGCAGCAGTTCCTGCGTCGAGAGCCTCGCGATGCGTTGCGGCCCCTCGTGCACTGAGAGATAGGAGCCGACGCCGTGGCCGGTCCCGTGGGCGAAATCCGCCCCCGCCTTCCAGAGCGCGATGCGTGCCAGCGGGTCGAGGTCGCAGCCCCGCGTCCCCTTCGGGAACCGTGCGGTGCTGATCGCGATCATGCCCTTGAGCGCCAGCGTGAAGAAGCGCTTCTTCTCGTCCGACACCGGCCCGACGGCGACGGTGCGGGTGATGTCGGTCGTGCCGTTCACGTACTGCGCACCGGAATCGATGAGGAAGAGTTCGCCGGAATCGATCGTCCGGTCGGTCTCGGTCGTCACCCGGTAGTGCATGATCGCCGCATGCTCACCGGTGCCGGAAATTGTGTCGAAGGAAATGTCCTTGAGCGGGTTCTGCATCCGCTCGCCGACGCGCCGGCGGGCCTCCTCTAGTGCTTGGATCGCCCCTATCTCGGTCACCGTGCCCGGCCGTTGGCGGTCGAACCAGGAGAGGAACTCGACGACCGCCACTCCGTCCTGAATATGGGCGACGGCGGAGCCGTTGAGCTCGACGGTGTTCTTGACCGCGCGCGGGATCTTCGCCGGATCATTGCCCTCGACCACCGTACCGCCGTGGTCGCGGATCAGCTCGGAAAGGGCAAACGGCGTCAGGTCGGGGTCGACGAGGATGCGGGCACCGGAGGCGGCGAGCGCCTGCAGCCGCGGCGAAAGCTCCAGCGGCTCGACCTGCGTGCAAAGTCCGGCGAGATAGGTCTCCGCCTCGATCCCGGTCTTGCGTTTGTCGAGGAAGAGCACGGCGTGTCCGCTCGCCTCGATGATCGCGCGCGCCAGCGGATGCGGCGTATGCGGCACGTCGCTGCCGCGGATGTTGAAGATCCATGCGACAGACGAAGGATCGGTGACGAGGACGGCAGACAGGTTCTTCTCGCCGAGCTCGCGGGCAATGCGGGCGATCTTCTCCTCGGCCGGAACGCCGGAATAGGACTGCGACTGGATCGCGACGGCGCCGAGTGGTTCGGCCGGCCGGTCCGTCCACGACTGGTCCAGCGGGTTCTCCCTGAGCAGCACCAGCGCGCCGTCCTTCTCGGCGAGTGCCTTTTCCAGCCGCCGCACCTCTGCGCCGGTATGCAGCCACGGGTCGATGCCGAGGCGGAAGCCCTTCGGCGCATGCGTCGCGATCCACTTGTGCGGCGGCTCGCCGACGAGATCGCCGCCCTTGAAGACGGCAGAATCGACCTGCTCGGCAAGCTGCGTCACATAGCGGCCGTCGACGAAGACGATCGCCTCCGCCGTGGTGACGAGCACCTGCCCCGCCGAGCCGGTGAACCCGGTGAGCCAGGCGAGCCGCTCGGCGGATTCGGGAACATATTCGCCCTGATACTCGTCGGCACGCGGCACTAGGAAGCCGTCGATGCCGAGGGCGGCGAAACGCGCCCGCAGCGCCTCGACGCGCGCACGGCCGAACTGTGGAGTGGACTTCACCTCGAAGGACTGGAACATGACGGACTCGCTCTGACTGATGACTGATTTGCCTTATAGCAAGAGGCGAGCCCGGTTCATCAGGTTTTCTCGGGACCGGCGCACCCGGGATGAGGTTGCGTCAGCCAAAATCAGCGGCAGCCTGCCTCGTTTTTATTCAGAGCAGCAGGGGTAGTGCTCAAGCAGCGGGCCATCCATGCGCGAGACGCATAACACCCATGAGGGATTACCCTCTGCCGCCCGGCTCCGGATTCACTATATTCCAGTCATCGAACGGACAGCGATCACCGCCCGGAATGAAAGGAACAGAAAGATGGCAAGCTCTTTCCTCCACAGGGCCTATCAGCGGATCATCGAGGCGCGCGAGCGTCAGGTCAGCCGTTACGTCAACGACGCGCTCCTGTCGCTGGACGACAAGACGCTGGAAACCATCGGAACAAGCCGCGCGGAACTTCGCCGCAAGCGGGCTGCGAGCTCCGTATTCTGATCGAACGCGACGCGGACCCCTCCTCCTCCCAGGTCTGCGCCAGCGCCGGAATACGAGACACGCGTGGGCTTCTCCTCCTCCCGAGCCCATGCATCGATCAGTCGATCTGATCGGAAAGGCGGCATCTCCGGATGTCGCCTTTCATATTTGGGGAGCCTTTAGAAGCCATGCACCAGAAGCAATGCTGCAATGCGGCAAAACTTCTGCTCTCACCTCGCCTCAGCCGCGCAGATGGATCGTCACCCAGCCATTGCGCCAGATCGTGCGGACGTGCTTCAGCCCGGCGCCGTTATACGCGGCAATCACCTTCCATCGCTGGCTCGCGAGAATCCCCGACAGGATGACCGAACCGCCGCCCGAAAGATTGGCGACCAGTTGCGGCGCCATCTTCATCAGCGGCCGCGCGAGGATGTTGGCGATGATCAGGTCGAACGGGCCGTATTTGCCGAACGCTGTCGAATGAAAGCCGGGCGCGACCCGGAATTCGATGCCCGAGACAATGCCGTTGCGGCGGGCGTTTTCCTTGGCGACGCGCACCGCGATCGGATCGATGTCGGTCGCAAGCACCGGAATCGGCACGAGGCGGCGCACGGCGATCGCCAGCACGCCGCTTCCCGTTCCGAGGTCGAGCGCATTTCGGGGTTGCTCCGCCCGCGTGACGTCGGCGATCATTTCGAGGCAGCCCGCCGTCGTACCATGATGGCCGGTTCCGAAAGCCTGACCGGCGTCGATCTCGATGGCAAGGTCGTTGATCTGGACTTTATCGCGGTCGTGCGAGCCGTGGACGAGGAAACGCCCGGCGCGAACCGGCGTCAGCCCTTCCAGCGACTTCGCGATCCAGTCGATGTCGGGGATGACTTCGCGCTCGATCGCAAGCGAGGAGAAATCTTCGGCGAGCATCACGCTGAGCCGGTCGTGGACCTCCGCCTCCTCGTCCGCCATCAGATAGATCGAGGCTTCCCAGACGTCGTTCTTCTCGTCGATCTCGGTGGTCGCGATTGCGTAATCCTCCTCGCCGAAGAAGCTGGTCATCAGCTCGAGGATGTCGTTCGCCACCTTCTCGGTGACGGTTACGTAGAGGCGGATTTCACTCACGACGGGCCTTCCTGATCATGGAAACGGGCAGGATCACCGGCCCTGCCCTCTCTCGTCGTCTCCGGTACAACGCCGGGCCGCCGCTGGCAACCTGGCAGATGCCTGCAGAACCGCCGGCGGCGTCAACCGTTCTTCAGATTTTCGAGCTTCTGCACCGCCACGTCCGGATTCTCGCCGTAGGAGATGGTGCCCTTGAACCGGCCCTCGGCGTCGAGCAGGAAGACGGACGCCGTATGATCCATCATATAGTCGCCGTTCGGGTCCTTCTCGTCGAGCGGGACCTTCTTGGCGTAGACGCGGAAACCCTTGATGACCTCGGCCACCTTCTCCGGCGGACCGGCGATGCCGATCACCCGCTTGGTGACGTTGGAAATGTAGTTGTTGAGCATTTCCGGCGTATCCCGCTCCGGATCGACGGTGACGAAATAGGCCTGCAGCCGGGTACCGTCCGGATCGACCTTCTCCAGCCATCCGTTGAGTTCGAAGAGCGTCGTCGGGCAGATTTCCGGGCAATGGGTGAAACCGAAAAAGAGCGCCGTCGGTTTGCCGCGGAAGGCCTGCTCGGTGATCGGCTTGCCGGTCTGGTCGACGAGCTGGAACGGCACGCCGAACGGCGCTTCCGAGATCTGCTCCTTCGACTGCGTAACCTGGAAGGTCAGCCATCCGAGCAGCCCGGCGAAAACGAGAACGCCTCCCCAGAGAATGATCCGCAGCGTCTTCATGTTGTTCCTGTCCTGTTTTTGTCGGGCAGAACACAAGGGGAGTCGTTCCGCCGCACGTGATGCCCGCTGATACAACCCGGCGACGGCCGGCGCAATTCAAGAGGCAGTTATCTTGGAAAAGCGCGCGGATTTGTCTCGCCGGCTCAGAAGCAGGTGGCAAGCCCGTTTTCCATATAGGCGAGCACGATTGCCGAGCCATAGTTGAGCCAGCCTGCGAAGACGGCGCCCGTCACCATCGCGCCGACACCGAAGAGCGCCGCCAGGAGGGCAAATCCCGATGATTTTCTCGCCTGCTGTTCCATGCGGTCTTCATACCGCCTCCGGCCGCCCGGGAGAAGTCCAAATCTTGCTCGCGAGCCTTGCGAAAAAGATGGACAAAGGCCGCCGATCTGCAATCCTTCTTTCCGGAATGTCTGCCGGAAGTCTTGGGAGGGGCGCATGGGAGAACAGGTCGTCGGTGCGGTACCGCCGCACAAGATCCGAATCAATTCGGTCGGCCTTGCCGACGTTAGAATAGCCCTGCGGCAGGGCTTGAGGGATTTCAGCCGGCACCCGCTCTTTGGCCTGTTCTTCGGCGGCATCTATGCCCTCAGCGGCCTGTTCATCGTCGTTGTGCTCAGCTTCTATCACCAGCCCTGGATGATTATTCCCATCGCGATCGGCTTTCCGCTGATCGGGCCTTTCGTCGCCGTTGGGCTATACGAGATCAGCCGGCGCGACGAGCAGGCGCTGCCGATCACCTGCCGCGGCGTGCTCGCCGAGGTCTTCCGGCAGCGGGAGCGCCAGCTCTCCTGGATGGCTTTCGTGGTGCTCTTCGTCTTCTGGGTCTGGATCTACCAGGTGCGTCTGCTGCTCGCGCTTTTCCTCGGCTTCAAGATTTCCGCCTCGCTGCCGGCCTTTCTCGCCGTCGTGACCACGACGCCGGAAGGTCTGCTCTTCCTCGCCATCGGCACGATCGTCGGTGCCGTCATCGCAACCGCCCTCTTCAGCGTGACAGTTATTTCGATGCCGTTGCTGCTCGACCGCGACATCGACTTCGTCACCGCGATGATCACCAGCGTACGTGCCGTCGCCGAAAATCCGGTGGCGATGCTTGGCTTCGGCGTCATTGTTGCGGCCGCGGCGATCCTCGCGATGGTGCCGTTGTTTGCCGGCCTCGTCGTCGTGCTGCCGGTTCTCGGACACGCGACCTGGCATCTCTACCGGCGCGTCGTGGCGCTCGACTGACGAGGCGCGGAGCCCCCCAAGATTAGCGGATGTTTAAGAAATCTCTGCCAGTGTCGCAGGGCGAAGATGATTCAGTAAGGATCGTTTGGACATCACGTCCGCCGGGATGGCCGATCCATCTCCTCGGTTCTCCGCAGTGATCATGCACCACCGACGCGAAAGCGGAGCACGGCTCCGTCGTGACGCAGCGGACGACGCAATGCCGCCGCGCCGACCGGACCCGATCCGAGCCGCCGGCAAACCGGGAAGAGTTCAGACATGACGAACGCAATCAAGCAGTCAGGCGCCTATCTGGAAATCGTATCCTTTCACCTGGGCGACCAGGAATTCTGCATCGACATCATGGCGATCCGCGAAATCCGTGGCTGGGCGCCGGTGACACCGATGCCGCACACGCCGCCTTACGTCCTCGGCCTTATCAACCTGCGCGGCGCCGTCATTCCGGTCATCGACATGGCCTGCCGTCTCGGCATGAAGATGACGGAACCCTCCGAGCGCGCAGCGATCATCGTCACCGACATCGCCGGCAAGCTCGTCGGCCTGCTCGTCGAACAGGTTTCCGACATGATGACGATCCGCGCCGAAGACCTGCAGCCGGCGCCGGAAATCATCCCGGAAGCCCAGCGCGCCTTCTGCCGCGGCATCGTCGCGCTCGAAAAGTCGATGGTCTGCTTCCTGAACCTCGACACCGTCATCGCCGACGAACTCGCGCAGGCCGCCTGATCACGTCTGCCCCGACTGAGACGCACGCGGCGACCTCCGGACGGCGATCGCTCGCGGCGGCGGCCGCATCCGCATGAACATCTCCCGGAACGAAGAAGGCCTTGGAAACGAACCGTCTCCAAGGCCTTCGTCATTCAACGACCGCGGGCACCAGCCCTTGGTCGAGCAGTATTGGCAAGACATGCGTGCGAGCTGCGGTGATGGGGTATATCGCCGATTTCACAACACATCGGTTGTATTCTGCCTCAAATCCCCTCACATCTGAAGGTAAAAAATGGTGCCCTGTCGCATTTGAGATGCAGTTGCCCGACCTTTTTTGGTTCATTTTGGAACGCCGGACGACGGCCGGCATCTCGTTTCACCGTGGCTTGCCGTTCGTCCAGGTCACCGGCTGGTCGAACAGCGGAACGGTCGAGATCGCCATTTTCGCGGACCCTTCCACCACCTGGCGCGAATGCACGAGATAGATGAGCGTGTCGTTCGCCTTGTCGTAGATGCGGTTGACGACGAGCTTCTTCCAGATGAGCGACATCCCCTCGCGGAACACTTCCTCGCCCTCTTCAGAAAGATCGATGTCACCGATCTCGATCGGACCGGTCTGCCGGCATGCGATGGAATTGTTCGACGGGTCCTCGAACCAGTTGCCCTTGGAGAGTCGGTCGATGATCGACCGGTCGAAATAGGTCACGTGGCAGGTGACGCCCTTGACCTGCGGATCGGTGACGGCCTCGATGACGATATCGTTGCCGACCCAGTCCACCCCCACCTTGCCGACCACCTCGGCGGCGGCGGGAATGCTGCCCGCGAGAACGAGTGCTGCGGCGAAAATCGGCTTGCGGAAGGGCATGGCTTCGCTCCTGTGCTGTGTTCGGACCTTATGTGGCATCGGGCCCCGCCCGCGACAAGCGCTGCTCGTCCGCCGAGCCCCGTCCCTACCCCTGAAGGACAGGCGTCTTCCGCGCTCGCTTGGCAAAGGAACAGGCCTCGTAACCACCCCGGTGCAGGCGGCCGGGATTGACGCCGGTGCGCGCGGCCAGTTCGTCGACCCCGCGCACCCCCACTTCCTCGGCCATGGCCAGCGTCGCAAGCGCGCAGACGCGTGCGTCCTCGGCGGCATTGTGATGCTCGAAGGAAAGCCCGAGATGATCGGCGAGGCTGTTCAACCGATGCGATGGCAGGTCCGGCCAGTGGCGCTGCGCGAGCTTGACGCTGCAGTAGTAGGAGAGTTCCGGATAGGCGAGCCCGTAGAAATCGAGGCTCGCCCGCAGCACAGAAAAGTCGAAGGACGCGTTGTGCGCGATCATCGCCGCGCCGTGGAAGTCCTCGAAGAACTCCGCCATCACATCGGGGAATTCCGGCTGACCGGCCACGTCTTCCGGACGGATGCCGTGGATCGCGATGTTGAACGACGAAAAGCGCATGCCCGGCGGGCGGATCAGCCGCTCCTCGACCCGCACGACGGCACCGTCCTCGATGAAGGCAAGCCCGATCGAACAGGCGCTGGCGCGTGCTTCACTCGCGGTCTCGAAGTCGATGGCGATAGTCTTGCTCGAAGGCTGCAATGTGGACGACATGAACCCGGCATAGACTGCAAGAAAGATTCAGGCAACAAAACGGACGCGAAATTGCCGGAGATCACCGGGTTCTACTGCGAGATCGACAATCCGGACGCAAGCGGCGTCCCGCTCCTGCTGCTGCATGGCAGCGGCCAGGACGAAAACCTGGAGCGGCATCGCGCAGGACATCGCCCCCGATGCGCCGCTGATCCACCTGCGCGGCAATATCGTCTGGGAAGGCAAATACGCCTTCTTCCGCCGAAAGCCGGACCGTGGCCGCGACCAGGCAGATCTCGCCCGATCAGTTGGCGAACTCGCATTCCTCATCGAACAATTGACCGGCACGTTGGGGCAGCGCAAGCCTGTTCTGGCAGGCTATTCCAACGGCGCGATCGCCTGTGCGGCGCTGGCGCGCGACACCCGGCAGCTGACGCGGGGGCAATCTTGATGCGCGCCCTGTCCCTCGAGCCGGACGTCCCGTTTCCATCAATGGCCGGCTATCCGATCCTGATCCTGACTGGTGCCACCGACAGCCGTCGTGCCCCGCAGGACGGCGAGACGCTGGCCCGGCAATTTCACGAGGCGGGCGCCGAGGTCACGCACCACCTTCTGCGCTGCGGTCACGGCTGGGATGAGAACGGGCGCGATGTTGCCATTTCGCGACAATGGTTACGGGACATTATGTCGAGGCCATACCCATCCTTGACAAGGGGAACCGCGACCAACACCATTTCAGCATGATCGCAATTGTTTCGCCCCTGCATATGACCGTCACCACCATCGTCCTTCCAAGGGACGCTGGAATGCGGTCGCGTCGATAACAGCACGATCATTATTCAGCGAACCCTACCGAGGCGAGTAGGGTTCGAGAAGCCCCGCTCTCCCGGCAAACCTACGGAGAGCACAATGCCTGAAATACCGCCCACGAATCCGATCAACCCGGCCGCTGCTTGGCCTTCTGGCCTGGTCATTCGCGCCCGCACCTCCGCGGATGCGGAAGGGATAGCCGCCGTGCAGCACTTGCCGGGCTTCCGCGCCGGTACTCTGCGCCTGCCCTATCCCAAAGCCGGGGATGTCCGAAAGTTCATAGAGACAGAGGCGCCGGGCAGCGTTTCGCTCGTGGCGCTCATGGACAACACCATCGTCGGCGATATCGGCCTCAACCGTTTTACGGGTCGTCGCGCCCACGCGGCCAGCATCGGCATGGGTGTGCACGACGACTATCAGAGACGAGGCATCGGACGCGCGCTCCTCGGTGAGATCGTCGCCATTGCCGACGGTTGGCTGAACATCGCACGTCTGGAACTGACGGTCTTCATCGACAATCAGGCCGCCATTCGGCTCTATGAAAGCTTCGGCTTTCGCGTAGAGGGAACATTGAGGGATTATGCCTACCGTGCCGGTGGCTATGTCGATGCACATACCATGGCGCGTCTTCGTGCCGAACAGGCGGAGAAGAGCGCGTGAGGCGGTTCGCGCCTCACGCCACCTGCCTTCACGTTATCCGGCCTTTTCGGCCCTTCCCCCTCGACTTTCGCCGGCAACACGGGTAGGTACGACACAAACTTGCCCGCAAGCGGCGGGCGCGGCGTATTGGACCGCAGACACTCCTGATTTCGAAAGACGATTTCCATGACTGATTTTGACGGCATCGTTCCGGCGATCGCCGAGGCCTTGCGCAAGCGCGGCTACGAGACGCTCACCCCCGTGCAGCAGGCGATGCTCGATCCCGAGCTCGAGGGCCGTGACGCGCTGGTCTCCGCCCAGACCGGCTCCGGCAAGACCGTCGCCTTCGGGCTTGCGCTCGCCTCGACACTGCTTGCCGGCGAAAACCGCTTCGGCCGTGCCGGGGCACCGCTGGCGCTCGCCATCGCTCCGACGCGCGAACTCGCCATGCAGGTGAAGCGCGAGCTCGAATGGCTCTATGAATTCACCGGCGCCACGATCGCATCCTGCGTCGGCGGCATGGACATCCGCAACGAGCGCCGGGCGCTCGAACGCGGCGCCCATATCGTCGTCGGAACGCCCGGCCGCCTGCGCGACCACCTCACCCGCGGCGCGCTCGACCTCTCGGCGCTGCGTGCCGTCGTCCTCGACGAGGCAGACGAGATGCTGGATCTCGGCTTCCGCGAGGATCTCGAATTCATCCTCGAAGCCTCGCCGGACGACCGCCGCACGCTGATGTTCTCGGCGACCGTGCCCCGCTCGATCGCCGATCTCGCCCGCAGCTACCAGCGCGACGCCCGCCGGATCGCCACGACCTCCGAGCAGAAGCAGCATGTCGACATCGAGTACCGGGCGCTCGTCGTCGCCTCCCCCGACCGCGAGAACGCCATCATCAACGTGCTGCGCTATTACGAGGCGCGCAACGCGATCGTCTTCTGTTCGACCCGCGCGGCGGTGAACCACCTGACGGCGCGGCTCCACAATCGCGGCTTTTCCGTCGTCGCCCTTTCCGGTGAGTTGAGCCAGAACGAACGCACCCACGCGCTGCAGGCGATGCGCGACGGCCGCGCCCGCGTCTGTATCGCGACCGATGTCGCCGCCCGCGGTATCGACCTGCCGGGCCTCGAGCTCGTCATCCACGCCGACCTGCCGACCAATTCCGAGACGCTGTTGCACCGCTCCGGCCGCACCGGCCGCGCCGGCAACAAGGGCATCTCCGCGCTGATCGTGCCGGTCAACCAGCGCCGCAAGGCCGAGCGCCTGCTGCAGGGCGCGCAGATCACACCGGTTTGGGCAAACCCGCCGTCCGCCGACGAGGTTCTCGCCCGCGACGGCGAGCGCATTCTTGCCGATCAGGCCTTCGCCGACGCCGTGGCCGAGGACGAACAGGCGACGATCGCCGATCTTCTGGCGACCCACGGGGCGGAGAAGGTCGCCGCCGCCTTCCTCCGCACCTATCGTGCCGGCCGTTCCGCACCGGAAGATCTCATTCCCGTCAATCTCGAAGCGAGCAAGCAGCGCCGCGAGCCCGACTACGCCAATCCGTCAAGCGCCGCCACCAAGCCGCGTGGCGATTTCGGCCCGAGCGTCTGGTTCTCGCTCTCGGTCGGCCGGCGGCAGAACGCCGAGCCGCGCTGGCTGATCCCGATGCTCTGCCGCAACGGCAAGATCACCAAGAACGAGATCGGCGCCATCAAGATGCAGCCGGAAGAGACCTTCGTCGAAATCGCCCAGGACGGCCTCGACACCTTCCTGCAGGCGATCGGATCGGGCGGCGCACTGGAACGCGGGATTACGGTCAGGCAGCTTCCCGGCACGCCGGATTTCTCCGCGCCGCCGAAGGAAAGAGCAGCCCGTCCCCCGCGCGAACGGGAGGAATTCGCACCCCGTGGTGAGAAGCGCCCCTACGTCAGGAAGACCGAGGAAGCCGGTCGCCGGCCGCGCAGGGACGATCTTCAGTCGGTGGATGCCGAGGTCTGGGCCGATGCGCCGGCACGGCCGAAACGCCAGGACGACCGCCCCGCACAGAAGCCCTACGCCAAGAAGGCGAAACCCGAATGGTCTGACCGGGCCTCCGACGATCGCAGGAGCGATCGGCCGAAGGGTGACGGGAAGACCTTTGCCGGCAAGAAGGATTTTTCCGGCAAGAAGGACTTCGCAGGAAAGCCGAAAGGCAAGTTCGGCGGAGCCGGCAACGGCGCCCCGAAGAAGGGCAAGCCTGCGGGAAACCGGGGCTGACGCGCCCCGGCGCGCCGCTCCCCTTCTCCACCGGATCTGTGCTCGATCACCGTGGAACGAGCACGTCTGCTGAAGCCGTTTACCGTTCCTTCAGCATCGGGTGAGGGAAGGTGCGGCGTGGCACGGCCCATGAAGGCGCCGTTAACGGATGACGCGGTAGTCACATCCGAAAGTCTGCATCGAAGGTTGATGACAATCAATCAGAGATAACCCATGATTGAAGCTCTGACCGGTCCGGTATCGAAGACCTTACGTTCTCGCGAGCGCGCATGCTGATGGATTACCTGGAACGATGGCTGACACCAAACATCAGCCTGACGGATTTCAATGACCGCACCATCGTGCTGCGCTATGCGCTGCATCTCTCCGGCCGCATGGCCCTCGTCGCCTGGGGGTTGATCGTCCTCCTCCACCTTCTCTTCCACTCGCTCGGTCTGCTGCCGTATTCCGTCTGGCAAGGCATCCTCATCGGCACGGTGATGGGCATCCCGCTCACGATAACGCTCGGCGTACTGGCGACCATCGTCGTCGGACGTTCGATCACCGCGCTCGCAGATGCCCGGCTCGAATATCTCCGTCAGAGCCGCACCGACATGCTGTCCGGCCTTCCGAACCGGCGGGCGTTCACCGAGGCGCTCGCCAGCGACGAGCGCGGCGTCCTCCTGCTGCTCGACATCGACCGTTTCAAGCAAGTCAACGATCGCTACGGCCACCTGGCCGGTGACGAGGTCATCGTGGCCGTCGCCCGCGAGTTTGCCGGCCTCGCCGGAGATCACCACCTCGTCGCCCGCATCGGCGGCGAGGAGTTTGCGGTGTTCTTCCGCGACATGACGATAGAAGAGGCCAAACGGGCGGCCGACGAGGCGCGGCAGGCCGTCGAGACGACCGTCATTTCCGCAGGTGGTCAGAGGTTGAACGTCACCATCTCCGGCGGCCTTGCGATGATCGCGGCCGGACGCGACTACGCGGCCGCCTACTCTGCCGCCGACCGGGCGCTCTATCTTGCGAAGGGTTCGGGCCGCAACCGGATCGTCGACGAAGGCGAACTCGCCACGCTGACGACCACGAACCCGCCAATGACGGAGCCATCCGCGCAGGCGGGTTGAAGTCCCTTTGGGCGTTAACCGCGCGGAGCCCTCACTCCGCCGCCGGAGCCACCTCGCGCATATCCCTATCGAGCATCTCGCCGTGCTTCTTCTTTGCCAGAAGTTCGCGCGCCTTGGCGTATTCCGGGTCGTTCCAGAACATCAGACATCCGTTGCAGCCGCGTCCGCAGCAGCCTTCGACGCCCTTGCGCGAGGTCTTGGAGCGCTTTTCCATCACGTCTTCGGAAATCGCTTCCTGCAGCTTCTTCACGCCGTTGCGGTAGGCGCCTTCATAGACCGTCTGGCCGAGTTCGATCTTCTGCGCCACCTTGTCGACGCGCAGCCGCTGCCATTCTTCCTCGGTGAGCGGCGTCTCCTTGCGGATGATGGTGAAGGGCGGGAACTTGGCGATCAGGTCCTCGACCGTCTCGCGGTCGAAGGCGGTGAACGGAACGAGGATCGGCCGCTGCGGCCCGGCGTTCACGGCTTCGAGCGCCACGTCCGGCGCATCGGCATGGCGGAACTCGTAGAGCCGCAGGAAGACAGTCTCGTCCGTCGCCTTCGGCGGGATCAGTTCCAGCACGTCGCCGGCTTCGAGCTTGTTCTTCACCGAGACGACGAAGCCGTCCTCGCGGACCTCCTGGATGATGCCGGCAAACTCCCAGGTGCCGAAGGTCTTGGTGTTCTCATAATTGTGCGCATAGTTCTGCAGTCGCCCCTCGTGGAAGGCGATGGTGAAGCCGCGGCTGCCGACCGATTCCAGTTCGCGCATATAGGGTTCCGGCGACCAGTTCTCCGGATCGGCATAGTAGTCGTCGATCGCGCGGCGATAGGTGCGCGCCACCGTCGCGACGTAATAGGGCGACTTGTTGCGGCCCTCGACCTTCAGGCTGTCGACGCCGAGCTTCAGATAGTCATCGAGCTTCGGCATCAGGCACATATCCTTGGAGTTCAGGATATAGGAACCGCGCGAATCCTCCTCGATCGGCATCAGCTCGCCGGGGCGAGCGCCCTCTTCCAGCACGAATTCGAAGAGGCCCTCGTTGTGCTCGTTGATTTCGAGTTCCTTGATCGTGCCGTCGCGGAGGCGCAGATGCACCTTGTACTGCCAGCGGCAGGAATTGGCGCAGTTGCCCTGGTTGGCGCCACGCTCGGCCATGAAATTGGAAAGCAGGCATCGCCCGGAATAGGTCATGCACATGGCGCCGTGGACGAAGGTTTCGAGCCGCACGTCGGGGCACTTCTCCCGGATTTCGGTGAGCTCGGAGAACGTCACCTCGCGGGCAAGCACGACGAGCTCCGCGCCCTGCTCCTTCCACGCATCGACCGTCAGCCACGAACAGACATTGGCCTGCGTCGAGACATGCAGCTTCAGCTCCGGCGCGTGCTTGCGCAGGTAATGGAAGACGCCGGGATCGGCGACGATGACGCCGTCCGGCCGCACATCCTTCAAGATCTCGACGTACTCGGCGACCTTCGGCACATCCTTGTTGTGGGTGAAGAGGTTCAGCGTCAGGTAGACGCGCACGCCATGCTCATGGGCGAAGCGAATGCCCTCCTTCACGTCGTCCAGCGAGAGCTGCGACTTGGTCCGTAGCGACATGTCCGGCGTGCCCATGTAGACGGCGTCCGCTCCGTAGAGCACGGCGACCTTCAACCGCTCGAGCGAGCCGGCGGGCATCAGGAGTTCGGAACGTCTGGCAATTGCTGTCATCGGATGGATCAACCTTCTCACGCGCGCCCTTGGCCCGCAATCTGGCAGGCCTATACACCAGAAGCGGCCACGGGGCCAGCAAGACGCGACCCGTTCGCAGAAAACCCGTGTCCGTCAGCCCCCGATCAGGGCCAGCCACTCGTCCTCGTCCATCACCGCGACGCCGAGCTCGCGTGCCTTGTCGAGCTTGGAACCTGCGCCCGGCCCCGCGACGACATAGTCGGTCTTCTTCGACACCGAGCCGGCGACCTTGGCGCCGAGGCTTTCCGCCCTCGCCTTCGCCTCGTCACGGGTGAATTTTTCGAGCGAACCGGTGAAGACGACGGTCTTGCCGGCGACCGGACTTCCGGTTGCGACCGGCAGCTCGGCGGCAAGCGGCGTCACCTCCTCGAGCAGGCGCGAAACGACCTCCACATTGCGCGGCTCCTTGAAGAATTCGACGATCGAGGTCGCGACCACCTCGCCGATGCCTTCGATGGCGTTGAGCTCGTTCCAGGCATCGCCGTGCATCGGCGCCGCATCCTGCATCGCGCGCTGGAAGGCTTCGTAGGTACCGTAGGAGCGTGCCAGCAGCTTCGCCGTCGTCTCTCCGACATGGCGGATGCCGAGGGCGAAGATCAGCCGGTGGAGCGCGATTTCGCGCCGGCTGTTGATCGCCTCGAAGAGCTTGCCGACGCTCGTGCGCCCCCAGCCGTCGCGGTTCTCCAGCTTGTTCAGCGCCGCCTGCTGCCGCCGCTCGAGCGTGAAGATATCCGGCGCGGTCTTGATCTCCAGCGACGGGTCACCGCAATCGAAGAAGAAATCGACCTGCTTGGTGCCGAGCCCCTCGATGTCGAAAGCGTTGCGCGAAACGAAGTGCTTCAAATGCTCCTTCGCCTGCGCGCTGCAGACGAAGCCGCCGGTGCAGCGGCGGACGGAATCCATCCGGCCAGTCTTCTCGTTGACCTCCCGCACGGCATGGCTGCCGCAGACCGGGCAGGTCTGCGGAAACTCGTAAGACACGGCATCGTCCGGCCGCCGGTCGAGAACAACGTCGACGATCTGCGGGATGACGTCGCCCGCCCGCTGCACGATCACCGTGTCGCCGATGCGGATGTCGCGACCCTCGCGGATCGGCTCACCGGAATTGCCGATCCCCTTGATGTAGTCCTCGTTGTGGAGGGTGGCATTGGTGACGACAACGCCGCCGACGGTGATCGGCTCCAGCCGCGCGACCGGGGTCAGTGCGCCCGTTCGTCCGACCTGGATGTCAATGCCGAGAAGCCGTGTCAGCGCCTGCTCCGCCGGGAATTTGTGCGCGGTCGCCCAGCGCGGCGAGCGCGAGCGGAAACCGAGCCGCTCCTGTAGGTCGAAGCGGTCGACCTTGTAGACGACGCCGTCGATGTCGTAGTCGAGGTCCGCGCGCATGAGGCCGATTTCCCGGTAGTGCGCCAGGATCTCCTCGATCGAATGCAGCCGCTTCATCAGCGGATTGACCGGAAAACCCCATTCGCGGAACGTCTCGACGATCCCCATCTGGGTCTCCGCCGGCATATTGGTCATCTCGCCCCAGGCATAGGCGAAGAACTTCAGCTTGCGGCTTGCCGTCACCTTGGGGTCGAGCTGCCGCAGCGAACCGGACGCGGTGTTGCGCGGATTGACATAGGTCTGCTTGCCTTCCGCTTCCATCTGCGCGTTGAGCGCGAAGAAGTCGCTCTTCGCCATGTAAACTTCGCCGCGAACCTCGACGACGTCCGGGGCGCCGGCCGGCAGCTCGCGCGGGATTTCGCGGATGGTCAGGATGTTCGCGGTGACGTTCTCCCCGGTGGTGCCGTCGCCGCGCGTCGCCGCCGTCACCAGGCGGCGGTTCTCGTAGCGGATAGACATCGACAGGCCGTCGATCTTCGGCTCGGCGGTAAAGGCGATCGAACCGTCCGGCAGCCGGCCGAGAAACCGGTAGACCGAGGCGACGAAGTCGGCGACGTCCTCGTCGGTGAAGACGTTGTCGAGCGACAGCATCGGCCGGGCATGGACGACCTGCGCGAAGGCGCCGGCGGGCGCCGAACCGACGCGCCGCGACGGGCTGTCTTCGCGCACGAGCGCCGGGAACCGTGCCTCGATCGCATCGTTGCGCAGCTTCAGCGCGTCGTAGGCGGCGTCGGAGATCTCCGGCTGGTCCTTGCCGTGATAGAGCGCGTCATGATGGGCGATCTCTTTCGCGAGCCGCGCCAGCTCGGCAGCCGCCTGCTCCTCGGTCAGATCCTCGACTGCAATCGTGTCATTCGCCATCGCCGCTCTCCAGAATGGGACCTGCCGGTATTAGCCGAATTCTCGCGAATGAAAAGACATCTCCGCTCAGTCGACGACCGCTTTCGAAATGTCGATCCGGGCGGTGATCGGCAGGTGGTCGGATGCCTCGCGGGCAAGCGGCGAGTCGTGCACGGTGATGTCGGCGACGAGCCCGGACCGGTTGGCCATGATCCGGTCGAGGGCAAGGACGGGCAGACGCGCCGGATAGCTCGCCACCGGCGGCGGAAGCGGTCCGAACGCCCGCTCGAACCGCATGAGCGAGGACCCCTCGCCGAGACGCCACTCGTTGAAATCCCCCATCAGAACCGTCGGCTTTTCCTCCCGCTCCGTCATGATGTCGACGATCACGTCCGCCTGCTGTCGCCGCGCCCAGCGCAAGAGCCCGAGATGGGCGGCGATGACGCGAAGTCCGAGCCCGCGGTGGAGATCGATCTCCGCGACCACGGCGCCGCGCGGTTCCAGCCCCGGCAGCGCGACCTGGTGAACGTCCTTGACCGCCCCTTCCTTGAAGAGCAGCACATTGCCGCGCCAGCCGTGGGACCTCGGCTTGTGCAGGACCGGAATGTGCGTGAGCCCCATCTCCAGCCGGAGCCGCGGCAGGTCCAGAAGGCCCGAACGCTCGCCGAACCGCTCGTCCGCCTCCTGCAGCGCGATGACGTCCGGGTCCATCTCGCGGATCACTTCCATCACCCGCTCGGGGTCGAAGCGGCCGTCGGTGCCGACGCATTTGTGGACATTGTAGGAGGCGACGACCATGCTCTCGTCGGATCGGTGGTGCGGCGTGTGCGCCGCCGGACGATCGTGCCGGTTCCGGATCGAGGTGATCATCGTCCTCGCAATGCTTCCGGTCTTTCTTTTCATGCCTGAACCGCTTTTTCCCAAGACAAACATCGACCTTCTCAAAGATAGGGCGAACCGAGCCACAGGACACGGTCGAAAAGCCGGAGAATGAAAGGCCGGTGGTGAAGTGCCTCGAGCGTGATCTCCTCCGCCCCTTCGCGGGAGGCGGCGATCCTCGCATCGATGCGTTCGGCGAAATGCGGATCGTAGACTTCCAGGTCGACCTCGAAATTGAGTCGCAGCGAACGGGAATCGAGGTTGGATGAGCCGATGAAGCTCCACTGCCCGTCGATGGTCATCAGCTTGGAATGGTCGAACGGACCCTTTGCGCTCCAGATCCGGCAACCGTCCTTCAGGATCTGGTCGAACTGGGCCATCATGGCACGGCTGACGATGGCGAGGTTGTTTTGCGAGGGGACGACGATGTCGACGGCCACGCCGCGCCTTGCGGCGGTCGCCAGCGCGCCCAGCAGGATGTTGTCGGGAAGGAAATAGGGGGAGACAATGCGGATCGACCGCTCGGCGACCGAGAACGCCCCCATCAGGACCTTGTGATTGCATTCGAGATTGGTGTCGGGGCCGGAGGCGATCACCCGCACGAAGGACGGCGTTCCCGGGCCGGCATCGCCGACCGAGACGTTCCACACATCGCTCTTCAGTTCCTCCCCCGTCTCGAAGACCCAGTCTTCCGCCGCCACCGCCAGCAGATCGGCGACCGCCGGCCCGGTCAGCCGGAAATGGGTGTCGCGGGCACCGTCCTTGCCCATGAACCCTTCGCGGATGTTCATGCCGCCGGCGAAGGCGACCGCGCCATCGACCACCATAATCTTCCGGTGCGTGCGAAGATTGGCGTAAGGCAGGCGGAGCCCCAGGATGACCTTGCCGTTGAAGGCGGCGGCGGGAACGCCGGCGTCCTTCAGGTAACCGAGAATACTGGGTGTACTGTAGCGGGCGCCGACGGCATCGACCAGCACCCGCACCGCGACACCGCGCCTGTGCGCGGCGATCAAGCAATCGGCAATCCTGAGCCCGGCTGCGTCGCGGTCAAAAATGTAGGTTTCAACGACGATCGAGCGCCGGGCCCCCTCGATCGCGGCGGCCATGGCATCATAGGTCTCATCGCCGGAGGAAAGGATCGCAAGGCTGTTGCCGGACGACAGCGAGTGTCCGGTGACGCGGTCGCCGAGAACCTTCAATGCGGCCATTGGTCGGCCGAACTGTCGCTCGACCTCGTCCGCCGGCAGCTTGAACTGCGACAGAACGCGCCGGATCGCCTCGTGACGATGCGGTCGCCGCTGCAGGATGGACTTGCGGCGGATCCTGTTGACGCCGACCACCGCATAGATCAACGCACCGACGATCGGGGACAGGATGATGATGCCGACCCAGCCGATCGCCGATCGCACCTCGCGCTTGGTCATCGCCGCATGAACGGCCGCGATCGTGCCCATCCCGATTGACAGGACGGCAAGGACCTCCGGCCAGTAGCTTTGCAGCGTCTCGAACATCGAAGCGGAGGGAAACAGGTTTGTAGCGGGAATGCAATCGCCGTCCGTAGCGAAAGGGGCTTGTCGTCAGTTTTCGCCGGCGAGAAGCCGTGCAGCCGCCGCTCGTGCCTCGTCGGTCACCGAGGCGCCGGCAAGCATGCGCGCGATTTCCTCGAGGCGGTGATCGGGTTCCATCGTCGCGACCCTGGTCGCGATCTTGTCGCCGGCGTCGCCGGCCGGACCCTTGGAGATCAGCAGATGAGTCGCGGCACGGGCGGCCACCTGCGGCGCGTGGGTGACGGAAAGCACCTGGACCTTGTCGGAGAGCCGCTTCAGCCGCTGGCCGATCGCATCCGCCACGGCACCGCCCACGCCGGTGTCGATTTCGTCGAAAACGAGCGTCGGCGCAGAACCGCGGTCGGCGAGCGCGACCTTGAGCGCCAGCAGGAAGCGCGAGAGTTCGCCGCCCGAGGCAACCTTCATGATCGGCCCCGGCCGGGTGCCCGGATTGGTCTGGACGTGGAATTCAACGGTATCGATGCCCTCGGCCGTCGCAGCCTCCGGATCGGACATCACCTCGACCATGAAACGGGCACGCTCGAGTTTCAGAGCCGGCAGCTCCGCCATCACGGCCTCGGAAAGCGCCGTTGCCCCATTCGCCCGCTTCGAGGAAAGTGCGGCAGCCCGGTGGTCGTAGGCGGCCTTGGCCTCGGCGACGGCGGTCTCCATCTGCCCGAGGCGCTCCTCACCCGCATCGAGGTCGGCAAGCTCGGCGACCATCCGCTCGGCGAGCGCCGGCAGCTCGGTGACCGGCACGGAATACTTTCGTCCCGCCGCCCTCAGAGCAAACAGGCGCTCCTCCACCCGCTCCAGTTCGCGCGGGTCGAATTCCGTTCGGCGCAACGCTGCCTCGACTTCCATCTGGGCGTTGGAGAGGGTGTCGAGCGCCGCGTCGAGAAGCTGCACCGTGTCTTCGAGAAGGCCGGGAGCCTCGTGGCTCTTGCGCTCCAGGCGCCGCATCAGCGAGGCGATCATCGGCACGGGGGAACTGTTGCCGTTCAGGAACTCGGAGGCTTCGGCGATATCGCCGGCGATACGCTCCGCCTTCTGCATCTGCGAGCGGCGGTCGGCGAGTTCGTCCTCCTCGCCGTCTCGCGGCGAGAGGATCTCCAGTTCCTCGACGGAGGCACGCAGGTATTCCGCTTCGCGCGCCGCTGCCTCGACCCGCGCACGGTGGGCCTTCAGCTGCCGGTCGGCATCCTTCCAGCGGCGGTAGGTCTCCGAGAGTTCCGCCACCTCGTCCGTCAGCCCGGCGAAAGCATCGAGAAGCGTGCGGTGCGCATTGGTGTCTACGAGCGCACGGTCGTCGTGCTGGCCGTGGATTTCGACGAGCAACTGGCCTGCCTGGCGCATCAGCTGCACGCTCACCGGCTGGTCGTTGACGAAGGCGCGGGTACGGCCGTCCGCCGATTGCACCCGCCGGAAGATGAGGTCACCGTCCTCGTCAACGCTGTTTTCCCGCAGCAGCAGGCGGACCGGATGGGCGTCGGCCACATCGAACACGGCCGTCACCTGGCCTTTGTCCTCACCGTGGCGGACGAGAGAGCCGTCGCCGCGCCCACCGAGCGCCAGCGACAGGCTGTCGAGCAGGATCGACTTGCCGGCGCCGGTCTCGCCGGTCAGCACCGAGAGCCCCGCCTCGAAGGCAAGGTCGAGCCGCTCGATCAGAACGATATCGCGGATCGATAGCTGGACCAGCATGGGCTTTCAGATCTCGCCTGGTTTGAGACTGACGATCAGCTCCCGATCAGGAGCTTCTTGCCGGCACGGGAAATCCAGGAGCCGGCATTCTCACGCGGCTCCAGACCACCGGTCTTCAGGAGCTTGTAGGAGTCGGCATACCACTGGCTGTCGGGGTAGTTGTGCCCGAGAACAGCCGCAGCGGTCTGCGCCTCCTCGACGACGCCGAGGGCGTAATAAGCTTCCACGAGGCGGGCAAGCGCCTCCTCGACCTGATTCGTCGTCGGATACTTCTCGACGACGACACGGAAGCGCGAGATCGCCGCGAGGTATTCCTTACGTTCCTGATAGTAGCGGCCGATCTGCATTTCCTTGCCGGCCAGCTGGTCGCGCGCAAAACGGATTTTCGCCTGCGCGTCGTCGACATATTCGGAGTCCGGATACTGGTCGACCACCTTCTGCATGGCTTCGATCGTCTGGTTCGATGCCTTCTGGTCCTGCGTCACATTGCTGATCTGCTTCCAGTAGGAAAGGCCGACGAGATACTGCACATAGGCCGAGTCGTCCGCACGCGGGTAGAGGCTCAGGTAGCGCCTGCCCGTCGCGGTCGCTTCCGTATAGCGCCCCAGCCGGTACTTGACGAAGGTGCTCATCACCAGCGCCTTCTGCGACCATTCCGAGAAGGGGTGCTGGCGGTCGACAGCGTCGAACTTGCGCCCGGCCTCGGTCATGTTACCGGCCTTGATGTTGGCAAGCCCCTGATTGTACAGCACTTCCGCCGGTTCACTCTCGGCGGCGAGCTTGGTAATGTCGATGTCGGGGTCCGACTGGCACGACGCCAGCAGGGAACCGGTCGCCGTCATCATCAAGAACACGCTGGCAACCCGAGCGGCGTTTCTAAGCATTCCCGACTTGACTTCACTCATTCGACAGTTCCCGATTGCAGCGCCGCGTGAATACCGCCGCTTCCAACTGGCGTTTCTAGCCATAAAAGCGTGAGGAGAGCAACGCAATGATGGTGATTTGACGCAATTTTGTGGCAAGCCGCAAAGGAAATCCCGAATTTGGACGATCGCACACAGGCGTCCCTCCGCAGTTCGTCTCTTCGGCGTCTTCGAAAAAAGAAAAGCCGCCTCGACGGGCGGCCTTTCGCATCATCTTGCCGAGGTCAGGCGGACCATGGCGCAAATTCCGGAACGTTGACGGCCACGAATTCGCGCGCTCGGACCTGCTGGCTGCGCACCGGCGCTTCCACGACCTCGTAGGCGCTGCGGTCATCGAGCAGGGCCTTGAGCGCATTGGCGTTCAGCTTGTGGCCACCGCGATACGAACGATAGCAGCCGATGAACTGCGCACCGGCCATGGCGAGGTCGCCCACGGCGTCGAGCGTCTTGTGACGAACGAACTCGTCACCGGCGTAACGCAGGCCTTCCATGTTGATGACGGTATTGTCGTCGGAAATGACGACCGAATTCTCGAGCGACGAACCGAGTGCAAAGCCGGCGGCCCAGAGCCGCTCGACATCGCGCATGAAGCCGAAGGTGCGGGCGCGCGACAACTCGTTGCGGAAGGCCGCGGCCGTCATCTCGCCCTGCCATATCTGGCGACCGATCAGCGGGCTGTCGAAATCGATCTCCACTTCGAAACGGGTGCCGTCATGCGGACGGAACTCGGCCCAGGATGCCCCCGATTCGATGCGCACAGGCTTGGTGACGCGGATATAGCGGCGCTTCACGCCGAGATTCTTGATGCCGACCTGGTCGATCGCCTCGATGAACGGCGCCGAGCTGCCGTCCATGATCGGCATTTCCGCCCCGTCGACCTCGATGACCAGATTGTCGATGCCGAGCGCATAGATCGCCGCCATCACGTGCTCGACCGTCGCGATCGAGCTGGCCGCCGAAGTCCCGAGCACGGTGCAGAGATCGGTATTGCCGACCTGCGAGGAAACCGCCCGCAGTTCCGTCACCGTTCCGTTCCCATGCTGACGATGGAAAACGATACCCGTGCCGGCTTCGGCCGGGAGGAAGCTGATGGTTACTGGCGTCCCCGAATGCACGCCGATCCCGGTCAGCGTGACCGGTGCCGCGATGGTGGTCTGAAAACCCAGCAATCCGATTGCCATAGAAGAGTGCCTTTATCTGCCGCGGCAGCGCCTTTCGCCTGGCGAATGCGCCTGCCGCTCAATCGTATGGGGCCATGACATCGGAATGATCACCGAATCCAGCCCTGTCCCGACCCCATACATATGGAGCGTGCCCCGATAGCACAAATCACTGTTTCTTTCGCATTGTAACGAAGGCAACCGGTTGGAACCGTTACACAATCACCGCCCCTTCGCAGGTGCAGTAAACAGAGGCGCCCGGGCCTTGCGACCCGGGCGCCAAATCCGTTCGTCTTTGCGCCTCAGTTCGACTGGCGACGCAGGAAGGCCGGGATTTCGAGCTGGTCGTCCTCATGGGCGACCCGCGTCTGCGGCACCGTGCGGCCCTGGTCGTCGAGCTGGCCGCGGCGCGGCGCATAGAGGCTCGCTTCCGGGGAGAGCGTGCGGCGCTGCTGCGAGGCGGCGGCCGGAGCGGAGGCCGTCATGTCGGCGTTGACCGACTCTTCCTCGTGATGGCGGCCGAGCGAGCTGGTGATCCGCTTGAGGAGGCCCATCGGGCCGCGCTCATCCTGCGGGGCCGGAGCGGCATTCGCGCGGTGATCCATCTCGGCACGGACGACCGGCGGGAAGTCCTCAACCTTCGGCATGCGGACCGGCTCGACCGTCTGACGGACCGGCTGGGCTACCGGCTCGACACGGGCCGGAGCGGGCTGAACCGGAGCAGCCGGACGGCTCATGACCGGGGCCGGGGCGGCAACCGGTTCGCGAACGCCGGGCTGCTGCGGAGCAGCGGCGGCCGGCGCGGTGAAGAGCTTGCTCTGCGGACGGAATTCCGGCTGGGCAGGAGCGGCGGCCGGAGCCGGAGCCATCTGACGGGCCATGGCGATCTCGAGTTCACGCTCCATTTCCGCTTCGGCGGAACGGATGGTGTCGGCAACCGGGTCGGCGGCCTTCGGGGCCGGCGCGGCCACCTGCTGGACCGGAGCCGGAGCAGCGGTAACGGCTGCGGCCGGGCGCATGATCGGCCGTGCGGCAGGCGCTTCGTAGGTCTTCTGAGCCATGGCGCCGGCGGTCCGGTCGATGCCGGTTGCGACGACCGACACCCGGATCAGGCCTTCGAGCGCTTCATCGAAAGTCGCGCCGAGGATGATGTTGGCGTCCGGATCGACTTCCTCGCGGATGCGGGTCGCGGCTTCGTCGACTTCGAAGAGCGTGAGGTCGCGGCCACCCGTGATCGAGATCAACAACCCTTGAGCACCCTTCATCGAGGTCTCGTCGAGCAGCGGGTTGGCGATTGCCGCTTCCGCAGCCTGCATCGCGCGGCCCGGGCCGGAAGCTTCGCCGGTACCCATCATCGCGCGACCCATCTCGCGCATCACCGAGCGGACGTCGGCGAAGTCGAGGTTGATCAGGCCTTCCTTGACCATCAGGTCGGTGATGCATGCCACGCCGGAGTAGAGCACCTGGTCGGCCATCGCGAAGGCGTCGGCGAAGGTGGTCTTGTCGTTGGCGATGCGGAAGAGGTTCTGGTTCGGGATGACGATCAGGGTATCGACGGACTTCTGCAGTTCCTCGATACCGGATTCCGCAAGGCGCATGCGGCGCTGACCTTCGAAATGGAAGGGCTTGGTGACGACACCGACGGTGAGGATACCCTTGTTGCGGGCAGCCTGGGCGACGACCGGAGCCGCACCCGTGCCGGTGCCGCCGCCCATGCCGGCGGTGACGAAGCACATGTGGGTGCCGTTCAGGTGATCGATGATCTCGTCGATGCATTCCTCGGCGGCTGCACGACCGACTTCCGGCTGCGAGCCGGCGCCGAGACCTTCGGTGACATTGGCGCCGAGCTGGATGATCCGCTCCGCCTTGGTCATCGTCAGCGCCTGCGCGTCGGTATTGGCGACGACGAAGTCGACGCCCTGGAGGCCGGCGGTGATCATGTTGTTGACGGCGTTGCCGCCACCGCCACCGACCCCGAATACCGTGATCCGAGGCTTCAGCTCGGTAATGTCTGGCTTCTGCAGCTTAATGGTCATGTTACCCGTTCCTTCTTTCTCCGGCCGCATCGCCACGCCGGCCTGATCTTTTCAACTCTTCTTGCCTTGCGCCGCCACGGCGAGGCAGAAACTCAAAAACTCTCTTTCAGCCATTGCCCGACACGGGCGATCCGGCTGTTCCCGTTGCTGAAGGGCGAGAACAACCCGCCCTGCCCTGCATGCGTCTCCTGGTCCGCGACCTGCGGGTAGATCATCAGACCGACCGCAGTCGAAAATGCCGGCCCCTTGGCCGCCACCGGCAGGCCGGCGACCCCCATCGGTCGGCCGATCCGCACATTGCGTGCGAGCACGCGGCGGGCGGCTTCCGGAAGGCCGGTCAGCTGGCTGGCACCACCGGTCAGCACGACGCGCTTGCCGACGATCGGGCTGAAACCGGACTGCTGAATGCGGTCGCGCAGCATTTCGAGAATTTCCTCGATGCGTGCGCGGATGATTCGCGTCACCAGCGAACGCGGCACCTGGGTCGGCTGGTCGCGATCGTCCTCGCCGATCGGCGGAACGGAGATCACGTCGCGCTCATCGGCGCTGTTCGCAAGCGCCGAACCATGGACGACTTTCAGGCGTTCGGCGTCCTCGATGCGGGTCGACAGACCGCGTGCGAGGTCGGTGGTGACGTGATGGCCGCCGATCGCGATCGCATCGGTATGGATGAGCTTGCCTTCGGCGAAGACCGAAATGGTGGTCATGCCGCCGCCCATGTCGATCGCCGCGCAGCCGAGCTCGACCTCGTCGTCGACGAGAGCGGCGAGCCCGCTGGCATAGGGGGTTGCGACGACGCCTTCCACCGAAAGGTGCGCACGGTTGATGCAGAGTTCGAGATTGCGTAGCGCCGGCCGTTCCGCGGTGACGACGTGCATGTCGACGCCGAGCTCGTCGCCGTACATGCCGAGCGGATCGCGGATGCCGCGCTCGCCGTCCAGCGAGAAGCCCGTCGGCAGCGAGTGCAGGACGATGCGGTCGTGACGCTGCGACTGCTGGCCGGCGGCGACGAGAACCTTCTTCAGGTCGCTCGATTCGACTTCCTGGCCACCGAGGTCGATGGTCGCCGTATAGACGTCGCTCGCGAGCCGTCCGGCCGAAACGTTGACGATCAGGCTCTCGACGGTGAGACCGGCCATGCGCTCGGCCGCATCGACGGCAAGCCGGACGACACTCTCGACGGCATCGAGATCGGCGATCACGCCGCACTTCACACCGCGGGAGCGCTGGTGGCCGATGCCGATGATCTCGACATTGTGGGTGCGCCCCGGCAGCACCGAGCTTTCCTTGCGCGGCGTCAGCCGGCCGATCATGCAGACGACCTTGGTCGAGCCGATGTCGAGGACCGACACGACGTGCGACCGCTTCGCCGAAAGGGGCTTCAGGCGCGGCAGACCGAAATTGGAGCTACCGAAAAGGCTCATATGCTCTGCTCCGCCTTCTTGAGGGCCTTGTGCCGCTGTTCCAGGACCACCTGACGACGCGCCTGCGCTTCGGGTGTCAGCTGGATCGCTGTACGATCGGAAAGCCGCAGGTCGATTGCGGCAATGTCGCGCGCCAGTACCTGCTGCTCGGCATCGAGCTTCGAAAGCAGCGCCAGCGCGTGATCGAGATTTTCTTCGGGAAGCTTCACCACCACGCCGTTGTCGAGATGGATGTCCCACCGGCGGCTTGCAACGCGGACGAAGGCCTTCACACGGCCGGAGATCTGCGGCCACTTGGCAAATTCCTGCTCGACGGAAGCCGCCGCCGTTTCCGCGTCGCGACCGACAAAGAGCGGCAGCGTCGCGAACTTGTTGTCGCGCAGCGGACCGATGACGCTGCCGTTGCTCTCGATCAGCGAAAGCTCCGTGCCGTGCTGCCAGATGCCGTAGGCCTTGCGCTCATGCAGCGCGACCTCGATCGTCGAGGGATAGACCTTGCGGACCTCGGCACTTTCGACCCAGGGAAGCCTGGAAAGCTGGTCGCGCGCCGCATTAATGTCGAGCGAGATGAGCGACGTCGTGCCATCGAGCCCGAGAAGCTGCAGGATGTCGATTTCCGAGGTCTGCTCGTTGCCGGCGACCTTCACATCCTCGATGGCAAAACCGGCGAAAGAGGTCAGCGACTGCGCGACCTGCGCCCCGTGCCCGCCCGCGACGACGCCGTAGAGACCGACGAAGGAGCAATAGCCGACGAAGGAGAGCCGTCCGACATATTGCGGGATGCCGATCCGGCCGGAGCAGAGCCCGAGCGCAAAGCGCGTGACGCGGCGCAGCGGGCGCGGAAGCACCACCGCCTCGCCGGCCGGCGACGCAGCCGAAATCCCGGCCCGGGACTTATGCTTTCTGCCGCCTAGCGCAAGCACGATGCTTCCTCCACCATCCAACGAACGAATTCACCAAAGCCGAAACCGGCGTGAGCGGCCATCTCAGGAACCAGCGAGGTCGGGGTCATGCCGGGCTGGGTATTGATCTCCAGCCAGATGAGCTCACCGTCTTCGGAAAACCGGTCGTCGTAACGGAAATCCGACCGACTCACGCCACGACAGCCGATCGCCTGATGCGCCTTCAGGGCCAATTCTTGTATTTTTTGGTAAATTTTCGGTGAAATTTCAGCAGGCAAGACATGCCGGGAGCCACCGGCGACATACTTGGAATCGTAATCGTAGAAGCTGTGTCCCTGCGGGACGATCTCGGTGACGCCGAGCGCCCGGTCTCCCATGACACCGCAGGTCAGCTCGCGGCCGGCCACATAGTGCTCGACCATGACCCGGTCGCCATAGCGCCATTCCGCGGACGTCAGGACCTGCGGCGGATGGGACTGATCCTCCTTGACGATGACGACGCCGAAGCTCGAGCCCTCGCGCACCGGCTTGACGACGTAAGGCGGCTTGATCGGATGCTCCGGGCCGATGTCGAAGCGCGACATCACCCGCGCCTCTGCAACCGGGATGCCGGCGTTCGCCGCCACGATCTTCGCCTGCCCCTTGTCCATGGCGAGTGCCGAAGCGAGCACGCCGGAATGGGTATACGGTATCTGCAGGTATTCGAGGACGCCCTGGATGGTGCCATCCTCACCGAAGGGGCCGTGGAGCGCGTTGAAGGCGACGTCCGGCCGCAACTCCGCAAGCACCTGACCGACATCGCGACCGACGTCGACCTTGGTGACGCGGTAGCCCTCGCCTTCCAGTGCCTCGGCGCATGCATTCCCGGAAGACAGGCTCACCGGCCGCTCCGAAGAAAGACCACCCATCAGGACGGCTACATGCTTGCCACTCATTTACGCCCCCGGCTCCGAAAGACCGAACATTGCTGAGGTCCGCCGCCATCTGGCCGAGACATGACCCGTTGTCCGAGTAGAACGACATTAAGGTTAATGAAGTGTTTACTTTCGTTAACCGACGCGTGCCGGACACGGATTTTTTTCGCACACCGGATGACGGATATCCGAACTAATTAATTGAAATATATTTTGATTTTCGGAATTTTTCCGGACCCCGGCGGTGGGGCCGGCCACCGGCGGCGGAAGCCGCACAGCCGGTGAAAAGAAGGGAAGAAACGACAAGACGGGCGGAATCGCCGCCCGTCTTCGATGATTCCCGTGAGGACGGTCGCCGCCCCGGCACCCGCGCGGGTGCTTATTCTTCGGTAACACCCATGAACGGCTTGATCTCGCGTCCCGGCATGAAGATGCCGAGCCGCTTGATCTCCCATTGCAGCTTGATGCCGGAGTTCTCGAACACCCGCTGGCGCACGGTCTCGCCGAGATATTCGAGGTCGTAGCCGGTCGCGTGGCCGATATTGATCATGAAGTTGCAGTGGAGCGACGACATCTGCGCGCCGCCGATCATCAGCCCGCGGCAACCCGCCTCGTCGATGAGTTCCCAGGCCGAATGGCCTTCCGGATTCTTGAAGGTCGAGCCGCCGGTCTTCTCCTTGATCGGCTGCACGGTCTCGCGGTGATGGCGCACGGCGTCCATGTCGGCGCGGATTTTCGCCTTGTCCTCGGGATAGCCTTCGAACACCGCACTGGTGAAGATCAGGTCGGCGGGCGCCGTCGAATGCCGGTAGCTGTAGCCCATCTCGTCCGCGGAAAGCACATGGACGTTGCCCTTGCGATCGACTGCCTCGACCTCGACCAGGCGCTGGGAGGTATCGCCGCCGTTGGCGCCGGCATTCATGCGCAGCGCACCGCCGATGCTTCCCGGAATGCCGTAATAGAAGTGGAAGCCGCCGATATTGTGGTCCATCGCCATGGCGGCGAGGTGCTTGTCCGGGGTAATGGCACCGGCGCGGATGCGGTTCTCGCCGGCAAGCTCCACCTGCCCGAAGCCCTTGGCGGAGAGCCTCATCACGACGCCCGGTATGCCGCCGTCGCGCACGAGCAGGTTGGAGCCGACGCCGACCACGGTGAGCGGTACCTCTTCCGGCAGCAGCTTCAGGAAGGTGACGAGATCGTCGAGGTCGTGCGGATGGAACATGAGTTCGGCGAGCCCGCCGGCCTGGAACCACGTAACCCGGTCCATCGGCGCATCCGGCGTCAGACGCCCGCGCAGTTGATTGACGCCGTCCCCGAGCGAGGCCAGCAGCTTTTCTCCATCGACCTGTTTCATTTCCGACCTTCCGAAATCGCTTCCAGTTCCCTGGGCAGGGCGGCAGCCCACTGGGTAATGTTGCCGGCTCCGAGGAGCACGACGAAATCACCGGGTTTGGCCAGTTCGGCGACGATCGGCGCGAGATCTTCCGGTCCCGGCAGATAGCGCGCGTCACGGTGCCCACTCGCCTTGATGCGAGAGACCAGCGCCTCGGCGTTCACCCCTTCGATCGGGTCCTCGCCCGCCGCATAGACCGGCGCCAGCATGATGCAGTCGGCATCGTTGAAGCAGTTGGCGAAATCCTCGAAGAGGCTCGAAAGACGGGTATAGCGATGGGGCTGGTGGATCGCAATGACCCGCCCGCTGCACGCCTCGCGCGCCGCCTTCAGCGCGGCCTTGATCTCGACCGGGTGATGGCCGTAGTCGTCGAAGACCGAAACGCCGTTCCAGGTGCCAGTCAGCGTGAAGCGCCGCTTGACGCCCGAAAAGCCCGAAAGTCCCTTGCGAATCGCCTCTTCGGGAATGTCGAGCCGGTTGGCGACGGCGATCGCCGCGCAGGCGTTCGAAATGTTGTGACGGCCGGGCATCGGCAGCGTCAGGTCCTTGAAGGAGAAGACGCGGCCCGTGCGCCGCCGGCGGATCTCGACGTCGAAGGTCGAGTGCGTTCCCTCGAGCCGGACGTTGGAGAAGCGGACATCGGCCTGCGGGTTCGCGCCGTAGGTGATGACCTTGCGATCCTCGATCTTGCCGACGAGCGCCTGCACTTCCGGATGATCGAGGCACATTACGCCGAAGCCGTAGAAGGGCACGTTCTCCACGAACTGGCGGAAGGCCGCCCGCACCGCGTCGAAATTGCCGTAGTGGTCGAGGTGCTCGGGATCAATATTGGTGACGATCGCCACTTCCGCCGGCAGCTTCAGGAAGGTGCCGTCCGATTCGTCGGCCTCGACCACCATCCACTCGCCCTCGCCCATGCGGGCATTGGTGCCGTACGCGTTGATGATGCCGCCGTTGATGACGGTCGGATCGAGACCGCCCGCTTCCAGCAGCGCGCCGACCATCGAGGTCGTCGTCGTCTTGCCGTGGGTGCCACCGATGGCGATCGCGTTGCGGAAGCGCATGAGTTCGGCGAGCATTTCTGCGCGGCGCACGACCGGCAGCAGCTTTTCGCGCGCCGCGACCAGTTCCGGATTGTCCTTCTTGATCGCCGTCGAGACGACCACGACTTCCGCATCGCCGAGGTTTTCCGCCTTGTGGCCGACGAACACCTCGATGCCCTTGGCCCGCAGGCGCTGGACATTGGCTCCGTCGCTCTGGTCGGACCCCTGCACGCGATGGCCGAGATTGTGCAGCACCTCGGCGATACCGCTCATGCCGATCCCACCGATGCCAATGAAATGGACCAGGCCGATTGTCGTCGGCATTTTCATGATTTGGCTCCCTTCACATGCGCTCGCTTACCGCCGGCAATAGCCTCTACGAGATCGGCAAGCAAGTTCGATGCATCAGGCATGCCAGATCTGCGGGCGGCCGCAGCCGTTTCGGAAAGGCGCTCCGGTTCGCTCATCGCGGCCCTCAGAAGACCGGCGAGCCGCTCGACGGAGAGGTCCTTCTGCTGGATGACTTCGGCACCGCCATTCGCCGCGAGTGCTGCGGCATTTGCCGACTGATCGTGGTCGAGTGCGTAAGGATAAGGCACGAGGATCGAGGGACGACCGATGATCGAGAGTTCCGAAACCGTCGAGGCGCCGGAACGGCAGACGACGAGATGGGCGGCAGCAATGCGGGCCGCCATATCGGTGAAGAAGGGCGAGACGTCCGCGGTGATGCCAAGCGCGCGGTAACGCGCCGTCACCTGCTCGGCATCCTCCGGCCGCGCCTGCTGGGTCACGGTCAGCCGGTGCCGCAGGGGCTCTTCGAGGAGTGCTACGGCGTCCGGCACTGCGGAGGAGAAGAACTGCGCACCCTGGCTACCGCCGAAGACGACGAGGCGGAAGGGCTGGCCTTCCCGTGAGGCCGCATAGGGGACGTTCGACGCGGCGACGACCGCCGGCCGCACCGGATTTCCAGTAACGGTGGTCTTTTCCGAGTATGCGCCGCCTTCCGGCAGGAAGCCGCCGGCGATCGCAGTCACCCGGCTTGCGAGTACCTTGTTGGCGCGGCCCATTACGGCATTCTGTTCGTGGACCGCGGTCGGCACGCCGAGACGGACGGCCGCCATCACCGGCGGCAGGGTCGGATAGCCGCCGAAACCGATGACGGCGAGCGGCTTCAGCTCGCGGATCAGCCGCCGCGCGGCACGATATCCGCGCCAAAGCGTCAGCAGCGCCCGCGCGACAGCGACCGGGCTCTTCGAGCCGATCGTGGCGGACGGCACGGTGTGGATGATCTCGGCGGGGAACATGCCGGCATAGCGCTCGGCCCGGTTGTCGGTCACGAGATGGACCGTATAGCCGCGATCCACCAGCGAGTGGCTGAGCGCTTCGGCCGGAAAGAGGTGCCCGCCGGTTCCACCGGCGGCGAGAAGAATGAGGCCTTTTGCCATTGCGATTTACTCCGCCGGGACGCCGTGCGCGGAGCGGAACAGGCTCCGCTCCTGCGCACGCTTCTCCGGCCGCCGGCGCGTGAGCGCCAGGATGAATCCGGCCGTCACGCAGATCGCGATCATCGAAGATCCGCCGTAAGAGATCAGCGGCAGCGTCATGCCCTTCGCCGGCAGGAGCTCGAGATTGACGCCGATGTTGATCAGCGACTGGACACCAATCTGCAGCACGAGGCCCGCAACCGCGAACCGGTTGAAGTCGTTGCGCTCCTTGAAGGCGTGGTTGAGGCCGCGCAGCACGAGAAACGCGAAGATCGAGACGAGAACGATGCAGAAGATGATGCCGAACTCCTCCGCCGCCACCGAGAAGATGAAGTCGGTGTGGCTGTCGGGAATGATCCGCTTGACCAGCCCCTCGCCCGGTCCCTGTCCGAACCAGTCGCCACGGATGATCGCCTCGCGTGCGGTATCGACCTGGAAGGTGTCGCCCTCGCCCGTCAGGAAGCGGTCGATACGGCCGGCGACGTGCGGCAACGTCACATAGGCGCCGACGAGGCCAGCGCCGCCGAGCCCGCCGAGCACCATGATCCAGAGCCATGGCATGCCAGCCATGAAGAACATCCCGCCCCAGACGACGGAGGTCAGGATCGTCTGGCCGAGGTCCGGCTGGGCGATCAGCAGGGCGGCGACCATGCCGAAGAGGATGATCGCGAAGAAATTGCCCGGGATTTCCGGCTGGCGGGCATGCTCGGCGAAAAGCCAGGCGCAGACCACGACGAAGGCGGGCTTCATGAACTCCGACGGCTGGATCGAGATGCCGGCGAGCGTCACCCAGCGCCGCGCCCCCTTGACCTCGATGCCGAAGAACAGCGCCAGCACCATCATGAGCAGCGAAACCGCGAGAATGACGATCGCGGTCCGCCGCACCTGCCGGGGCGTGAGGAATGAAAGGCCGAGCATGACGCCGAGCGCCGGCAGCATGAAGGCGGCGTGGCGCTTGACGAAATGGAAGCTGTCGAGCCCGAGCCGCTCGGCGACCGCGGGCGAGGCCGCGAAGGAGAGCATGAAGCCGATGCCCATCAGCAGGACGAATGTCACAAGGAACAGACGGTCTATGGTCCAGAACCACTCGGCCACAGGCCCCCTCTCAACGCGGCTCACCATGTCAGTTGCCTCCTTCAGGAGCGTCGATCAGCATTTCGATCCCTTCGAGCGCCGCGACGTGGCGAACGAAGGCGTCGCCGCGGACCTCGAAGTTCTTGTACTGGTCGAAGCTTGCGCAAGCCGGGGAAAGCATCACCGCCACAGGCTGGCCGTCCGCCGCCGCATCGGCGGCTGCGTGGGCGACCGCCCGTTCGAGTGTGCCGGAAATTTCATAAGGAACCGCCTCGCCGAGGGTCGCGGCAAAGGCCGACGCCGCCTCACCGATCAGGTAGGCCTTGGCGATACGCGGAAAGAGCGGCGCGAGACTCGCGATCCCGCCTTCCTTGGGCAGGCCGCCGGCGATCCAGTAAATGCGGTCGTAGCTGGAAAGCGCAGGTGCGGCCGCTTCCGCATTGGTTGCCTTGCTGTCGTTGACGAAGACGACCTCGCCGCGTCGGCCGACGGGCTGCATGCGATGCTTGAGGCCTGAAAAGGACCGGAGCCCCGCCCGGATCTCGTCGGGGGAGACGCCGACGGCGAGACAGGCAGCGATCGCCGCCGCGGCGTTCTGGGCGTTGTGGCTGCCGCGCAGCGTCTGGATGCCGTTGAGATCGGCGACGACTGCGTTCGCGCCGCCATGCGCCTCGATGATCCGGTGGCCGTCATTGTAGAAACCATCTGCAAGCGGTTGCCGCTTCGAAATCCGCACGACCCTCGTGCCGGCGCGCTCGACGCGATCGGCGATCAGCTCGCAATAGCTGTCGTCGACGCCGATCACCGCCGTATCGCTGCCGGCGACGAGCCGTTCCTTGACGTCGGCATAATGCTGGATCGTGCCATGCCGGTCGAGATGGTCCGGTGTCACGTTGAGCAGGATGCCGGCGGTCGGATCGATCGTCGGAGCGAGATCGATCTGGTAGGAGGAGCACTCGACAACGAAATAACGTCCGGCTTTCGGCGGGTCGAGGGTGAGCACCGCCCGGCCGATATTGCCGCCGAGCTGGGTGTCCCGGCCGCTCGCCGAAAGGATATGGGCGATCAGTGCCGTGGTGGTCGACTTGCCGTTGGTGCCGGTAATGGCGATGAACGGGCAGTCCGGCGCGTGCGCCCTGCGCTCGCGCACGAAGAGCTCGACGTCGCCGATCACTTCGACGCCGGCGGCACGCGCCAGCCCCACTGTCCAGTGCGGTTTCGGATGGGTGAGCGGTACGCCCGGCGACAGCACGAAGGCGGCAAAGGTGCTCCAGTCGGCGTCATGCAGGTCCTGTGTCGCGACGCCTTCGACTGCGGCTTTCGCCACGCTGTCGGGATTGTCGTCCCAGGCGACGATCTCGGTCCCGCCGGCAATCAGCGCCTGCGCGGTCGCGAGCCCCGACCCGCCGAGACCGAAGAGTGCGACCTTCCTGCCTCTGAATGTGGTGACCGGGATCATCGCCCCCTCACCGGAGTTTGAGGGTCGAGAGGCCGAGCATGGCGAGCCCGACGGCGATGATCCAGAAGCGGATCACGACCTGGCTCTCGGTCCAGCCGAGTTTCTCGAAGTGGTGGTGGATCGGCGCCATCAGGAAGACGCGCCGGCCGGTCATCTTGAAGTAGCCGACCTGGATGATGACCGACAGCGTTTCGGCGACGAAGAGGCCGCCGATGATCGCCATGACGATCTCGTGCTTGGTGGCGACGGCAACGGTGCCGATGAGGCCGCCGAGCGCGAGCGAGCCGGTGTCGCCCATGAAGATCGCCGCCGGCGGGGCGTTGAACCAGAGGAAGCCGAGGCCGGCGCCGATGACGGCGCCGAGAACGACGGCAAGCTCGCCGGTGCCCGGCACGAAATTGATCTGCAGGTAGTTCGAGAAGACCGCGTTACCGGTCAAGTAGGCGATAATGCCGAAGGACGCCGCGGCGATCATCACCGGCACGATCGCCAGCCCGTCGAGGCCATCGGTCAGGTTGACGGCGTTCCCGGCGGCGACGATGACGAAGCCGCCGAAGAGCACGAAGAAGATGCCGAGGTTGATCAGGAAATCCTTGAAGAACGGAAAGGCGACCGAGGAACCCAAGGTCGAGCCCTGCGAGCCGGAGGTCAGCGCCGTGTTCATCATGAAATAGACGGCGATACCGGCGATGACGAATTCGATGCCGAGGCGCGCCTTGCCGGAAAAGCCCTTCTCCGTCTGCTTCGTCACCTTCAGGTAGTCGTCGTAGAAGCCGATGGCGCCGAAGCCGAGCGTGACGAGAAGCGTCGAGACGACGTAGACGCTCGAAAGGTCGGCCCAGAGCAACGACGAGACGACGATCCCGGCAAGGATCATCAACCCGCCCATCGTCGGCGTACCCGCCTTCTTGAAATGGGTCTGCGGTCCGTCGGCACGGATCGGCTGTCCCCTGCCCTGGCGGATGCGCAAGGAGGCGATCATCGCCGGCCCGAACAGGAAGACGATCAGTGCCGAGGTGAACAAGGCAGCACCGGTGCGGAACGTGATGTAGCGGAAGAGATTGAAAAATTGCAGATGGTCTTCCAGTTCCACAAGCCAGATCAGCATAAGAGCCCTTTCCGAAACCCCAGAATTAATCGCGGCGCCCGATGTCGGCGACCGTCTGATAATTGTCAAGCAAGGCCGCGACGATCTTTCCGAAACCGGTGCCGAGCGAGGACTTGACCATGAGCACGTCGCCGGGGCGGACGTTCGCCACCACGAAATCGGCAAGCTCCGCGGTCGTCTCGCGGTATTCCACCTGGACGCTCTCCGGAAGCGCATCGCGAAGTGACGCCATTTCCGGACCGGCGAGCCAGACATGCTCGATCCCGGCGGCAAGCAGCGGCCCGGCGAGCTCGGCGTGAACCTTCGCCGAAAACTCGCCCATCTCCAGCATGTCGCCGATAACGGCGATCCGCCGGCCGTCGCCCGACGGATGAGCCGCCGCGAGCACGGCAATCGCCGCGCGCATCGAGGCCGGATTGGCGTTGTAGCTCTCGTCGATCAGCGTGAACCTGCCGTTGCCGGCCTTCAGCAGATGCCGCTCGCCGCGTCCCTTGACCGCGGACAGCGAGCCGAAGGCGTCCGCCGCGGCATCCACGTCGGCACCGACCAGCGATACGGCACCGAGCACCGCAACGGCGTTCTCGGCGATGTGACGGCCGGGTGCGCCGATGACGACCTCCCGCGTTTCACCACCGAAGGAAACCCAGAGCGTCGAGCTTTCCGCCGCACCGTCGAACTCCGCCAGGCGGAACTCAGCCTTGGCGTGCTGGCCGAAGCTGTGGACGTTTTCGACGCCCGCCTCCTGCGCCGCCCTTTCGAGAAAGCCGAACTGCGCGTTGTCGCGATTGAGCAGCACATGCCCGCCGGGCTCGACGCCCTCGAAGATTTCGGCCTTGGCGGCAGCGATCTCCTCGAGGCTCGCGAAATTGCCGAGATGGGCGGCGGCGATCGTGGTGACGATCGCCACATGCGGGCGCACGAGCTGCACCAGAGGGCGGATTTCGCCCGGATGGTTCATGCCGATCTCGAACACGCCGAATTCGGTATCCGCCGGCATGCGGGCAAGCGTCAGCGGCACGCCCCAGTGATTGTTGAACGAGGCGACGGCCGCATGCACCTTGCCCGAGGGTTCAAGCGCCCTGCGCAGCATCTCCTTGGTCGTCGTCTTGCCGACCGAGCCGGTGACGGCGATGATCTTCGCGGACGAACGGTCGCGTGCGGCAACAGCAAGCTTTTCCAGCGCCGCCAACACGTCCTCGACGACGATCATCGGAACGGTGACGCGCCCGAGCGCCGGAAGCTTCGCCTCGGCGACGACGAGCAGGGAAGCACCGTTGGCGACGGCGAGGCTCGCGAAATCGTGTCCGTCGACGCGGTCACCCTTGATGGCGAAGAAGGCCTCGCCGGCGGTGATCGTGCGACTGTCGATCGAGATGCCCGAGATCCCTTCGGGCGGCGTGCCGAACGGCCGGCCCGCCATCACCTCGATCATCTCGTCCGTCGTCCAGAGAAATGTCAATGTTCAAGCTCCTCCAGTGCCTTGCGCAGTTCGGCATGATCGGAGAACGGCAGCGTCACGTCGCCGACCGTCTGTCCTTCCTCATGCCCCTTGCCCGCGACGATCAGGGTGTCGCCGGAAGCCAGCAGCGAAACCGCATGGCGGATCGCCGCGGCGCGGTCGCCGATCTCGGTTGCCGAGGATGCGGCGGCCATGATCTCCGCGCGGATTTCGGAGGCGACCTCCGAGCGCGGATTGTCGTCGGTCACGATCACCACGTCGGCGAGCCGGCAGGCGATCTCGCCCATGATCGGGCGTTTGCCGCGGTCGCGGTCGCCGCCGCAGCCGAAGACGACGATAACGCGCCCGGTGGTGAACGGACGGACAGAGTTGAGGACGTTTTCGAGCGCATCCGGCTTGTGGGCGTAGTCGACATAGGCGAGCGCCCCGTCGGCGGTATGCGCGACGAGTTCGAGACGGCCGGCAGCGCCCTGGAGCTTTTCCAGCGCCCTCATCGCGGTCGCAACCGGAACGCCGGTGGAGATCGCAAGACCCGCAGCGACGAGCGCGTTGGCGACCTGGAAATCGCCGGCCAGCGGGATATGGACCTCGTGGATTTCGTCGCCGAAATGCACCTCGGCCACCTGCTTGTGACGAAGGTGCTCGACGCGCTTCAGCGCCAGGAAATCGCCGTTGCGTCCAACCGTGCGCACGTCGTGCCCGGCGGCACGCGCAACGCGGATCGCCTCGGCCGACCACGGATCGTCGGCGAAGATCACCGCCGGGGAACCCTTGGGCAACAGGGTATCGAAGAGCCGCATCTTGGCGGCCATGTATTCCTCGACCGTCGGATGGTAGTCCATGTGGTCGCGGCCGAGATTGGTGAAGGCGGCGGCCGAAAGCCGGACACCGTCGAGGCGGCACTGATCGAGGCCGTGGCTGGAAGCTTCCATCGCGGCATGGGTCACGCCTTCCGCCGCAAGTTCGGCGAGCAGCTTGTGCAGCGCGACCGGATCGGGGGTGGTGAGAGAGCCGTAGTCGTTGCGCGACGGCGAGACGACGCCGGTGGTGCCGATCTGCGCCGCCGGATGGCCCGCTTCGGCCCAGATCTGCCGGGTGAACGAGGCAACCGAGGTCTTGCCGGCCGTGCCGGTGACGGCGACCATCGTCGCCGGCTGCGCACCGTAGAAGCGCGCGGCCGCCAGCGCCAGGAAGCGGCGCGGATTGGCAACGGTAAAGACCGGAACACTCGCCTCGACGGCATGACCTGCCACGACCGCGGCTGCGCCACGTGCCACCGCATCGGCGGCGTAGGCGGCACCGTCGGCCTTCGTCCCGGCGACGGCCACGAACAACATTCCGGGGGCGATCTTGCGGCTGTCGGCGGAAATACCCGTTATCGCGAGATCACCGACCTCGCCGTCAAGCTGTCCTTTCAGCGTTCCAAACTCGTCATCGGCCAGATCGCGCAGTCGCATGTATTTTCGTTTCCTTGCAGAACAGGCGATCCGCTCGCGAATCGCCTGCATAGTTCGAGCATTTCTCTAATAAGAGACGAGCAGCGCCGAGCCGTCTTCTCCGAATTTGGGTTCTACACCGAGAATTGCGGCGCTTCTGCGAATGATGTCCGCCACCATCGGAGCGGCCGAGTTACCGGCGAGCGCCGCGCCATTGCCCTTGTCCGTTCTCGGCTCGTCGATGACGGTGAGCACGACATACTGCGGATTGTCGATCGGGAAGGCGGCGAGGAAGGCGTTGAAGTTCTTGTCGCTGACATAACGGCCGTTGACCACCTTGTCCGCGGTGCCGGTCTTGCCGCCGACGTTGAAGCCTTCGACGCGGGCCTTCTTGCCGGAGCCCTTGATACCGTTCACCTCGAACAGGTAGCGCATGTCGTCGCTGGTCGACGGACGGAGGACCTGCTGGGCTACCTGGTCCGCCTGCTCCCGCGTCCGCGGCAGGAAAGTCGGCTCAATGAGCTTGCCGCCGTTCATCAGCGCGACGCCGGCGACGGCAGTCTGCAGCGGCGTCGTCGAAACCCCGTGACCGAAGGAGATGGTGATCGAGTTGATCTTCTTCCATTCCCGCGGCTGGCTCGGGGTCGCGACCTCCGGCAGTTCGGTCTGCATGCGCGTCGTAAGGCCCAAACGCTCCAGGAACGCCTTGTGCCCTTCCGTGCCCACCGTGTCGGCGATCTTGGCAGTGCCGATGTTCGAGGAATACTGGAAGATCTCGGGCACGCTCAGGATGCGGTTCTTGCCGTGGAAGTCCTTGATCGTATAGCGGCCGATGCGGATCGGGTAACGGGCGTCGAAGGTGTCGGAGAGCTTCACCTTGCCCGAATCGAGGCCCATGGCCAGCGTGAAGGACTTGAAGGTCGACCCCATTTCGAACGTGCCGTTCGACATGCGGTTGAGCCAGCCTTCCTGCGCGCTCGCCGCCGGATTGTTGGGATCGAAGTCCGGGACCGAGACCATCGCCAGGACTTCTCCGGTATGGACGTCGAGAACGACGCCGCCGGCGCCGAGCGCTTCGAACTTCTTCACCGCGTCGACCACCACGTCATGCACGATGTTCTGCACGCGAAGGTCGATCGACAGGCGAACCGGTTCGAGCGGCGTGTCGGTGGTCATGCCGAGCGCGGTGAGGTCGGCCAGCCCCTGGTTGTCGATGTAGCGCTCCATGCCGGCCATGCCGCGGTTGTCGATGTTGACATAGCCGACGATGTGCGAGGCCGTGCTGCCGCCGGGGTAGAAGCGCCGCTTTTCCGGACGGAAGCCGATGCCCGGAATGCCAAGCGCCAGGATTTGGCTTTGCTGCTTCGGCGTGAGCTGGCGACGCAGCCACTGGAAACGGGAATTGGAGGAGAGCTTCTTGTAGGTCCCCTTGATGTCGAGGTCGTTCAGCACCGTCGAGAGCTTCTCGACCGCCTCGTCGGGGTCGACGATCTTGTGCGGTTCGGCAAACAGCGACACCGTGCGGATATCGGTCGCCAGCACCTCGCCGTTGCGGTCGAGGATGTCGGGACGCGACGCCATCAGCCGGTCCGCCGGCATGATGCTGGAGACCGTCTCGGGATGTGCGTAGCCGTACTGGACGAGCCGCCCGCCGATAACGCCGTAGGCGACGACGAAACCGGCGATCATCAGGCCGACGCGCTTGCGGGCGAGTTCCGACTTGCGTTTCCCGGTCCCCTTGATGGCGACGGTCGTGCCGACGACGGCGCGTTCGCCGCCGGTCGCGAAATGCGCCTGGCTTTTCAAGAGCATGATGCGTGAGAGGAAAGACATCAGGGCTTCACCGATCCTGTTGTGATGAGATCCGACACGGGATCCTTGCTCTTTTCGCCCTCGGCCACTTTCGGCTGGGGCACCTCACTCTTCAACATCGGCAGCTCGACCGGCCGCACGAGCTGTTCTGGCGCGGTCGGCTGCAGCTGCAAATCCTGCCCGTAGACGGCGAGCAGCCGTTCGAGACGGTTCGGCTGGGTCAGAAGCGCCCAGTCGGCTTTCAGGAGATCGATTGTGTCCTTCTCGAGCTTGATCTCGGCCTCGAGACGGTGGACCTCCTGTAGTTTTTCGTCGGCATGATGCTTGATCGAATAGGTGACGGCCGCTGCAGCGACCATCGAGCCGATCAATACGAGATCAAGGGTTTTCAGCATGGCTCATCCTCCGATCCGGTCGAGGCTGGCGAGGTCTGGCAGGTCGAAGATGGACATGTCCGCCTTCGGCGCCTTCACGTTCGTGCGGATGCCGGCCCGAAGCTTGGCGGAGCGGGCGCGCGGATTGGCCTCGGCCTCTTCTTCGCTTGCCGCAACCATGCCCTTGCCGACGGGTTCGAAGGTCGCCGGTGTCCCCTGCACCATCGGCAGGTGGCGCGAGCCGGACGCCTTGCCCGAGCGCTCGGTGAAGAACTTTTTGACGATCCGGTCTTCGAGCGAATGGAAGGTCACCACCACGAGGCGGCCGCCGGGCTTCAGCGCACGTTCGGCGGCAAAGAGCGCCTGCGCAAGCTCGCCGAGCTCGTCGTTGACGAAGATGCGCAGCGCCTGGAAGACGCGGGTCGCCGGATGAATTTTGTCCTTCGCCTTGCGTGGCGTGACGATCTCGATCAGGCCGGCGAGGTCGCGCGTCGTGCGAAACGGCTCGCTCGCCCGCTTCTTCTCGATCGCCCGGGCGATGCGCCCCGCCTGCTTTTCCTCGCCGAGGAAACCGAAGATGCGGATGAGGTCGCCGACCTTGGCGCGGTTGACGACATCCGCCGCCGAGACCCCTTCGGCCGACATGCGCATGTCGAGCGGGCCGTTCTTCTGGAAGGAGAAACCGCGCTCGGCCTCGTCGATCTGCATCGACGAGACGCCGATATCGAGCACGACGCCGTCAAGTCCCCCGGCGGGCGCATGGAGATCGAGCTCGGAAAAGCGGGAATGGATGAGCGTGAGATGGCCGCCGCGTGCCGCCACCAGCGACTGGCCGGCCGCAATCGCCGTCGGATCGCGGTCGAGCGCTATGACGTCCGCACCGGCATCGAGGATGGCACTTGTGTAGCCGCCCGCCCCGAAGGTGCCGTCGAGAATGATCTTGCCGGGTGTCGGCTCGAGCGCCGCGAGCACCTCAGGCAGCAGGACTGGAATGTGGCGAACCGGTCCGCCATCGGCACCAGAGTTTTCTGCGCCAGGATTAGCCACCATTCCAAGTCCCCGCCTTACTGTGGCCGCAACCCTCGTAGCTTGCGTGCCTGCCTTGCCTCCGCCTGCGCCTCGAGAAAGGCCTGCGGCCGCCAGAGCTGAAAATGATCCGCCCGACCGACGAACGTGACCTCCGAGGTGATCCCCGTGAAGTCGCGAATGAAGTCGGTCACCATCAACCGCCCTTCGGCATCTAGCTTCATGAAGACGCCGCCACCATGCACAAGCAGCGACATCTCGTTCGCCAGCGGCGAAAACGGATCCTCGACGGAAATCTGCCGTTCGTATCGCTCCAGCAGATCGGGCCCGCCGACATTGACCGCCGGAAACACGAAATCCTGGAGGCAGTAAAGCTCCTGGATATCGCGCCTCGCCAGGACAGACCTGAACGCCGCCGGAACGGACACCCGCCCCTTCGTATCGATCCGGTTTGTCACATTGGACAAGAAGCGGTCCATCAAAACCTGCCGCCGCTCCTTTCGACAGGAGATGAACCATCCACCCCTGAAACGCGAGAACACGTGCACCGCCTCCAAAGACAGGGAGAACTGCAGGCCGCCCGGTGCGGGCGACATTCCCTGAACTTCGATTCTTGAGGTGGAGAACCACCCTGAAACGGTACTCGAATGGGATAACATGGGACAATATGGGCGTCAATGGGACAGAGCGGCTCTGCGCTCTCGAAGAGCGTCAAATGTTTATAAGCGGTTAAGCTTAACGAAAGGTTATGGAGGAGCCGGCAGCGAACCCCTCTAGGACCGCACGGCAAGATCTGAATTACCAACGGGATCAACAATTTGGCCGAAGAAATGCCGACGATGGCCGAGCCGCGGCCGCAGAAAAAGGAAGAGTGCCAGTCGGCCTGTAAGCCGGGTTCTGTATGGCTCCGGTCGCCCGGAACGTGGCAGCCATTCATCTGGGACAGCGTTTGCACGCTGCCTCACGCAACCCACCCGGATGACTGGCCCGGAAACCGGCTGTGGCACCGCTTGCGCAGCACCCGCGTCATCCCTATTCGGTCTTGCTCCCGGTGGGGTTTACCATGCCGTCCCTGTCACCAGCGACGCGGTGGGCTCTTACCCCACCCTTTCACCCTTACCCCGCCGACTTTTGCGTCCTCATGCGGACGGAAAAGCAGGCGGGGCGGTTTCCTTTCTGTGGCACTATCCCTGAGGTCGCCCTCGCCGGACGTTATCCGGCACCGTGTTTCCGTGGAGCCCGGACTTTCCTCACCCTACCGCCTTTCGGCACTGGTAGAGCGCGGCTGCCCGGCCGACTGGCAAGCGCTAGATAGTGGAGTGCCGCGGCAAATGCCACAGAAAACGTCCGTCCGGACGCACTGCTTCGCACTTTATCGGAAACGGGGCGAGAAAACCGCCTGGTCCTCCGGCGACAATGCGCCGTCGAGCAGCAGCCGCGCGCCGAGCCGGCCGATCTCGTCGGAGCTCTTCGCCGCAGCGCCGCAACCGCCGGTGACGACCGCGATCCGTTCCTCATCGACATAGCCGATCGCCGGGTAACCGCTCGGCGTGAACGACGTGACGCAGGCGCCCGCGCTGACGGTCGCCTTCGCCACGCCGGGCACCAGTTCGGACGCGATCCGCGCCAGATGCCTGCGGGTCGTCTCGCGCCCGCCGCTGCGATACCAGGCACGGACCTCCGGCTCACTCGTGAGTTCGAGGTCATCGGGATCGCCGCCGATCTTCAGATAGACCTTGCCGTCGGGATAGCGCACCGGCGGCAACAGATAGATGTGCTCGCGCGGATCGTCGGGATGGTGGATGAGCGACGGCATACCGGCAAAGGCGTCAAGATCGGTCTCCGGGATCTCGAAGAAGGCCACCGTGCGGGCATAGACCTTGAGGTCGAGCGGCCGCGGCAGCAAGTGTTCGGCGATCGAGAATCCACCCGTGGCGACCAGCACCCGGTCCGCGTAATAGGTATTGCCTTCGGCGGTCCGGACCGCCACGCCGCGGATGTCGTCGCGGACGGAAACCGCCGTCTCGGCGATCAGCGTCGCCCCTTCCCTGTGGGCGAGGCAGGACTGCGCACGCACCATCTTCCGCGGATTGACGTATCCCGCCCCCGCCGCCTCGTGGACCCCCTCCTGCCCTGCGCTGAAGGAGAAATAGGGAAAACGCGCAGCAAGGGACGTGCATTCGAGCATCTTCGGCACGACGCCGGTGCGATCGGCCGCATCGCAGATGCGCTGGACATAGGGATCACTCCCGCCCCGCTTCGGCCCGACGATGAGACAGCCGACCTCGTGGTAGAAGTCGACGCCGATCTCCCGTTCGAGTTCTCGGTATCGTGCGATCGAGCGGTTGGCGAGTGCGGCCCAGACAGGGTCCGGGTCGATCGTGCGGGTAATCCGCGCCTCGTCGTAATGGCTGGCGAAGACCCCCTCGTGACGTGCCGGGTCGGCCGGCTCGGCCGGCCCGATGACGGCGACCCCTTTGCTTTCGAGGGTCAGATGCCGCGCGGCGGCGGCCCCCAGCATGCCACGCCCGACGACGATGAATTTGAAGCGATCGCTCATGTCCGTTCCCGCCCGTACATTCGTGATTATGATTCCCGTTCAGATATTTGCCAATCTAACTTGAATCAGTCTCTCACAAATTGCGGAATCGGTTTTCGACCGAGATCAAACTCCTGGACGATGACTTCGGCGGCATTCCCCGGCGGGCATCGACGTTCCGGCGATCAGCTGCCGATCAGCGCCAGCACCTTGCCGCAATAGCGCTTCGACACCGGGTTCATGCGCTTGGCGGCGTGACCGGCATTGTATTTGAGGATCGTCGAGCAGGTCTTGCCGTCGCCGAGCTCGTGGGCGGTCGCCAGATACTTCATGCCGTAGCGGATATTGGTCTCCGGGTCATAGAGCCCCTTAGATGAGCCGGAATAGCCCATCATCCGCGCCGTCGCCGGCTTGATCTGCATGAGGCCGATTTCGCCGGCGCTGCCGCGGGCCTTGGGATTGAAGTTGCTTTCGACCCGGACCACCGCATGGGCAAGATCCACCGGAACGCCGTAGGCCTTGGCGTATTTGGAGATGATCTGGGTGTAGGGGCTTTGGGAAAAGGACGGTGCGCTTGGGAAACCCGCGTCGCGTTTGACGACCTTGAGCGGCGCCGAGAAGCTGCGTCTGTCGTCGTCACGGGCGTTTGCTCCGCCGATTCCAGACAAAAGGATAGCGGTGCATGCCGCGGCAGCAACAATCATTTTCTGCATGTGAAAAGCCAGTCTCCGAACCAGTGGGGCTATGGCGCGTGTTCGTTTTTTCGCGCAAAAAGCGTCCTTGTGCGCCGTCCCGTTCAGGGGGACGGCGTCGCACCTGCCCTCATCGTTGTTATTTGCGGCCGTCACCTCTTCGGGAGCTTTGCCGCGTTTCAGCGAGAGCCTTTAAAGCCGGGTAATATGGAATTCCTGTGACCTGCGGAGATTTGGGGTATTTCAGCCCCTCTGCGGGTGCAGGCGGACGGCCTTGGTCCGACGCGGTTTCAAGCGTATTTCGGCAGCGCCGCGAGCAGTCTGTGCAGCGTCTCTATGGTCGAGCTGTCGGCGATGCCGTCGACCCGTCCGGGACGAAAATGGCGCTGGAACGCGGCGACGACGCCTTCCGTCGCCTCGGAATATTGCCCCGAAATTTCAATATCGTAGCCGTAGAGCGAAAGCATGGACTGCAGGGCCTCGACCGGTCGTCCGCAATCGCCCTTTTGGAAAAATCTTCCACCGCTGATCGGCACGGGCGCCACCCAGTGGCCGACGCCTGCCGCGTTAAGCCTTTCCCATGGAAAATTTTCGCCCGGATCGACCTTGCGGACAGGGGCGACATCGGAGTGCGCAAGCACCCGTTCAGGGGCGATATTCCACCGTTTGCCGCAATCGCGACACAATTCGACGACGGCTTCGATCTGTTCGTCGGTGAACGGCGGCAGTCCGGCCGGATGGCCCGGATTGGCGATCTCGATGCCGATCGACATCGAGTTGACGTCACTTTCGCCGGCCCAGGTGCTCTTGCCGGCGTGCCAGGCGCGGCGACTCTCAGGCACCATCTGCACGATCCGGCCGTCCTCGTGAACGAAGTAGTGGCTGGAAACCTGGCTCTCCGGCCGACAAAGCCATTCCAGCGCGCCCTCTTCCGAGGGCATGCCGGTGTAATGGAGAAGGATCATGTCCGGCAGCCGTCCACCGGCGCGCTCGCCATGGTTCGGCGAGGGCCGGACCCGCGCACCCCTGAAGTCGGGAATGAAGACGGTCATGCGGCGCGGCGTTCTTTCTCGATCGCCGCATAGGCGGCGTTGAGCCTCGCCATCCGGTGATGGGCGACGGCGTGGAACTCTGTGGGCACGCCGCGAGCGTGAAGGCGGTCGGGATGATGTTCGGCGGCGAGCGCCCGGTAACGCTTGCGGATCGTCGCAAAATCGTCCGAGGGCTGCACGCCGAGCACGGCATAGGGATTGCCGTCCGGGTTCACGTGGCGCTCGGTGATCGTCTCGAACCGCTCCTCCGATATCTCGAAGATTTCGGCGATGCGGGCGAGGAAGTTCATTTCCTTCTCGTGCACCAGCCCGTCCGCCTTGGCGATGTGGAAGAGCCCGTCAACGATGTCCTCGAGAACTGGGCACCCCTTGCCGGTCCCGCACATCTTCATGATCTTGCCGGCATAGGCCTCGTAACCGGCGACGTCCTGGCGCGCGAGGTTGTAGAGCCGGGCGACGTTCTGTGCTTCCTTGGCCGGAAAATCGAAGATCTGACGGAAGGCGTCGACCTCGCTCGCGCTCACCACGCCGTCGGCTTTAGCCATCTTCGCCGAGAGCGCGATGATGGCGACCGAGAAGGAGACGCGCCTGCGGGTTTCGGGGTCGCCCTCGAATACCGTACGAACCGCCTCGACAATGCCGGACAGGGCGTTACCTGCTGCGTCGCCGATCGCGCCGAGCAACCTGTCCCACAAAGACGATATCTGTTCGCAGGCGAAATCGAAAATCATGATCCAGCATCACCAGATAACCGGCAAAAAAGCAAGCGGAGCGCGTCTTTCTGCGGGTTAAAGTTTGTTCACATTACGGTGGCCCAACCGTGGTCGCGGACAATGGTTCCGACCGTCGCGGGAGAGCCGGATGCCGCTGCTTCGCGGCCCGCCGTTCTTATCCACAGCCTTGCTCGGAGCCCGCCCCCGGATTGAAACGATTATATCCGCGCGGCCGTCGCATTTGTCGCCGCACGGGTCGGAAATGCCCGGATTTCCTGATTTTTTCCCTTTACAGCCCTGCCCGTCTGTCGCATCCATTCGCCCCGAACGCTAGTCTGTAGAAGCGCGACGAAGCGCTGAAGGAGGAACGATGGCCAAACAGAAAGTTGCAATGCTGACCGCCGGCGGTCTCGCCCCCTGCCTGTCGTCCGCAGTCGGCGGACTGATCGAACGCTATACGGACATCGCCCCCGACGTCGAACTCATCGCCTACCGCTCCGGCTATCAGGGCGTACTGCTCGGCGACAAGATCGAGATCAGCGCAGACATGCGCGAGAAGGCGCACCTCCTCCACCGCTACGGTGGCTCGCCGATCGGCAACAGCCGCGTCAAGCTGACGAATGCGGCCGATTGCCACAAGCGCGGCCTGACCAAGGAAGGCGACAACCCGCTGCGTGTCGCTGCCGAACGGCTCGCCGCCGACGGCGTCACCATCCTTCACACCATCGGCGGTGACGATACCAACACGACGGCGGCCGATCTCGCCGCCTTCCTTGGCGCCAACGGCTACGACCTCACCGTGGTCGGCCTGCCGAAGACCGTCGACAACGATGTCGTGCCGATCCGCCAATCGCTCGGCGCATGGACGGCGGCGGAAGTCGGCGCCCGCTTCTTCGACCACGTCTCGAACGAGCAGAGTGCGGCCCCCCGCACGCTGGTGATCCACGAGGTCATGGGCCGCCATTGCGGCTGGCTGACCGCCGCGACCGCGCGTGCCTACATCCAGCGGACGCGCAACAACGAGTATGTCGAAGGGCTGATGATGAACACCCAGCTCAAGAACATCGACGGTCTTTACCTACCGGAAACCCATTTCGATCTCGATGCCGAGGCCGCCCGCCTCAAGGACGTCATGGACCGCACCGGCTTCGTCACCCTCTTCGTCTCGGAAGGTGCCTGCCTCGACGAGATCGTCGCCGACCGCGAGGCCGCCGGCGAAGAGGTCAAGCGCGACGCCTTCGGCCATGTGAAGATCGACACGATCAACGTCGGCAACTGGTTCCAGAAGCACTTCGCCAAGCTGCTTGATGCCGAACGCTCGATGGTGCAGAAGTCCGGCTACTATGCCCGTTCGGCACCGGCCAATTACGAGGACCTGCGGCTGATCCAGAGCATGGTCGATCTTGCCGTCGAAAGCGCTCTGAACAAGGTCTCCGGCGTCACCGGCCACGACGAAGACCAGGGCGGCAAGCTGCGCACCATCGAGTTCCCGCGCATCAAGGGCGGCAAGGCCTTCGACGTGAAGACGCCGTGGTTCGCGGAAGTGATGGATTACATCGGCCAGAAATTCACCCCGGCCGATTGACGGCCCCGGAGAAAGGTGGCTTGCTTTCATCGAGAGAGGAGTGAGGCAAATGTCACTGGAACACTGGCTGGCCTTCGCCGCCGCTTCGGCGGTGCTTCTGGCGATCCCCGGACCGACCATCCTGCTGGTCATCTCCTATGCGCTCGGCCACGGGCGCAAGACGGCGCTGGCCACGGTCACCGGGGTCGCGCTCGGCGACCTCGTCGCGATGACGGCCTCCGTCGCCGGGCTCGGCGCCCTGCTCGCCACCTCCGCCACGGCCTTCACGATCATGAAGTGGATCGGCGGCGCCTATCTCGTCTATCTCGGCATCCGCCTCTGGCGGGCACCGGTCGGCGACGAACCGATCGCCGACAACGACAACCTGCCGGAGGAAAAGCCGCTGCGCATCCTCGGCCACGCCTTCGCCGTCACCGCGCTCAACCCGAAGAGCATCGTCTTCTTCATCGCCTTCGTGCCGCAGTTCATGGCACCGTCGGCGCCCTTCCTGCAGCAGGTGGCCGTACTCGAAGCGACCTTCGTCACCCTCGCGATCATCAATGCGCTGATCTACGCATTCGTCGCCGATTCGGCCCGCCGCTTCATCCGCAAGCGCTCCGTCCGCAAGGCGGTGAACCGCACCGGCGGCACGCTGCTGATCGCCGCCGGCGCCGTGACGGCCGGTTATCGCAAGATCGCCGCCTGAAACCATCGAACTGCGGCGGGCTTGCCGCAATTCCGCCCAGCGGCTATGAAATCCCATGTTAACTTTTCGTAAGCTGCTTCGCGGCAGTCGTCGTTTACATACGGATGGCCGGATGATTTCTCGATTGGACCGCAAAACCCCGCTCGGCCTCGCCACCGTGCTTCTCGCCGGAATTGCCGGCTGTACGAGCAGCATGGACCAGGCGGCCAAGCAGGAACTGAAGGCCAATCCCGCAGCCGGCACATCCGTCGCGCAGACTGCTGCGGCGACGCCGGCAACCGCCGAATCGAACACCGGCCTGATCTCGACCGCCGGTGCCGAACCCGGCCCGATCATTCCCGGAACCTCGACGCCGGCACCGGTCCCGACCTTCAAGGCGATCGCGCTTGCAAATCCGGCCGCGACACCAGCCGCGCTCGCCATGGCAAGCGGCCAGGAACAGCTCGCCATGCAGACCGCCGCCATGCCGGCCACGCCCGACGCGGTTCCGGAACTGGCAAGTGCCGAAACCGTGTTGCCTGAGGAAGTGACGGCGATCCAGACCGTGGTTCCGACGCAGAAGCCGGCCGGCGCGCTCGCCTATGCGGCACCGTCCGCATCCTCGTCGCTCGCAGCGCTCGACGCACAGTTCGACATTTCCCCGCCCGGCGCGCCGCCGGCGGTCGAGAAGGAGAAGGTGCCGCAGGCCGCCAAGGGCCCGACCGTCATCAACGGCCTCATCAGCAAGTACGCCGCGTTCTACAAGATCCCCGAGGAACTCCTCCACCGCGTCGTCCGCCGCGAAAGCACCTACAACCCGAAGGCCTACAACAACGGCCATTACGGGCTCATGCAGATCAAGTACAACACGGCGAAATCGATGGGCTACGAAGGCCCGGCCTCCGGCCTCTTCGACGCCGAGACCAACATCAAGTACGCGGCCAAGTATCTGCGCGGCGCCTGGCTGGTGGCCGACAACAGCAATGACGGCGCTGTGCGCCTTTACGCCCGCGGCTATTATTACGACGCCAAGCGCAAGGGCATGCTCTACGTCCTCGAATAGGATCAGTCGAGCGCGCCCGCGATCGCTTTCACGAACAGCTGCGGACGATAGCCGAGCTTCGAAGGCGTGAGCCCGAGCCTGACCACCACCAGCCTCTTCGAAGGAACGATCGCGATCGTCTGGCCGTCATGGCCAACGACCCAGAGGGTGTCGTCGGGAAGGCCGAATCTGCTGTCGGGCTCGTCCCCCGGTCCGACCGCCCAGGCCTGGATTTCCGTATAGGTGCCGCCCGAGGCCCGCGTCGGCCGCTGCATCGCCGCGACAAGCCCCTCCGGCAACAGGCGCTCGCCCTTCCAGACGCCGTCCTGCAGCAGGAACTCGCCGAAGCGCGCCCAGTCGCGACCCGTCGCATACATGTAAGAACTGCCGACGAAGGTACCGGCCTCGTCCGCCTCGAGGACAGCGCTCGCCATGCCGAGCGGCTGGAACAGAGCTTTCCGCGGATAGCCGAGTGCCGCCTCGCGGTCGCCGATCCGGTTCATCCATATCTTCGAGAGCAGCACGGCTCCCCCGGAGGAATAGCTGAAGACCGTTCCCGGCTCCGCCGCAAGCGGCCGCGTAGCGGCAAACGCCGCCATGTCCGGCTCCAGGTAGAGCATGCGCGTGACATCGGTCACATCACCGTATTCCTCGTTGAACGCAAGGCCGCTCTCCATCGCGAAGAGGTCGCGCATGCGGATCGCGGCGCGACCGTCGCTCCTCCATTCGGGCAGCAGGTCACGGTCATCGAGCGCAATGCGCCCTTCGCTCATCAGCCGGCCGATGAGCGCCGCATTGACGGTCTTGGTCATCGACCAGCCGAGCAGCGGCGTCGTGGCAGAGAACCCGTTGCCATAAGCCTCACCGACAAGCCGGCCGTCCTTGATGACGACCACCGCCCGCATGCCGGGGCCGGCAAGGTCGGCATCGGCGAGCACCATCCCGAGCTTCGGATCGATCGGCGTCGCCGCCTCGCCGTCGGGCCACGGCACATTGGTGGAGGCGGCGGCAACCTGTTGGAGCACCGGCGCAGGAATAGGCCCGGCCATCGCGCCACCACCATCCGGGGCGCTCGCGCAGCCGAGGCCCTCGCGGTAGACGGCGCTGTTCGGCGCGATGAAGCCGAGAAGGCGGGCCGTCACCCGCTTCTTCTCCCGGTCGGTGTCGAGGCCGATGAGCTTAAGCAGCGGATTGCCCGGTGCCTGGACGTCGACCCTCAACACCTCGTCGGGATCACGGCCGGCGATGAAGACGTTGGAGCAGACGATTTTTGCGGCATAGCCGGTGCCGACCCGCAACAGTGCCGGCGGCGACACGGCAAGCCAGACGACCGCGGCCGCGACTGCCGTCGCGAGCAGCAGGAAGAAGCCCTTCACCATCCGCCTGATCAGTCTCATCCTCGCCTGCTCCTCTTTCCGGGCGCTTGCCGCCTCTCGCGGCCGCACCATAGCGCCGCCGCCGCGTCTCCCGCAAAGCCTTTGAAGCACGGCGGAAAAGCTGAACCCGTTCTCCCCGACCAAAACCGATCCGGTCGCTCGTAAACAGGGCGCTTCATCAAACTGTTGCATCGCCGCGCTACACGCCGGAGACCTTCAACGGATGGCCTTCCCGATGACCGACCTCGCCCCGGAGACTGAACTTCCCCGCAGCAGCAAGATTGCCGAGGCGCTTCTCCGGCACAGGGCGCTGAGCCGCGATGGCCTCTCCGAACGGCTGTTCGGCATGCTCTTTTCCGGCCTCGTCTATCCGCAGATCTGGGAAGACCCGGAGGTGGACATGGCCGCGATGGAGCTCGGCGAGGGTCACCGGCTCGTCACCATCGGCTCGGGCGGCTGCAACATGCTCGCCTATCTCTCGCGCTCGCCCGAACGCATCGACGTCGTCGACCTGAACCCGCACCACGTGGCCTTGAACCGGCTGAAGCTCGGCGCCTTCCGGCACCTGCCCGACCACGCGGCCGTCGTACGGATGTTCGGCACAGCCGGAATGCGCACCAACAGCTGCAATTTCGACCGCTTCATCGCTCCCAATCTCGATGCCGAAAGCCGCGGCTACTGGAACGGGCGCCGGCTCGACGGCCGCCGGCGGATCACCGCCTTCGACCGCAATTTCTGCCGCACCGGCCTGCTCGGACGCTTCATCGCCGCCGGCCATCTGCTCGCGTCCCTGCACGGCGTTCGCCTCGACGGCATCACCAGGGCGAAGACGCTCTCCGAGCAGCGGCACTATTTCGACACGCACATCGCCCCGCTCTTCGACAAACCGCTGGTGCGCTGGATCACGCGGCGCAAGAGCTCGCTCTTCGGGCTCGGCATCCCGCCGCAGCAATATGACGAGCTCGCCAGCCTTTCCGACGGCGAAAGCATCGCCCCGGTCCTGAAGAGCCGCCTCGAAAAGCTCGCCTGCGACTTCCCCATCGCCGAGAACTGGTTCGCCTGGCAGGCCTTCGCCCGCCGCTATCCTTCTCCCGACGAGGGGCGGCTCCCGACCTATCTCGCCCGCGAGAACTATGACGCGATCCGCACCAATGCCGGTCGCGTCGCCGTCCATCACGCAAGCTTCACCGAACTGCTCGCCAGCAAGCCGGCGGCAAGCGTCGACCGCTTCGTCCTCCTCGACGCCCAGGACTGGATGAACGACCGCCAGATCAACGCGCTGTGGAGCGAGATCACCCGCACCGCCGCTCCCGGCGCGCGCGTGATCTTCCGGACCGCCGCCGAACGCAGCGTGCTCGACGGCCGTCTCTCGCCCGCCCTCCTCGACCAGTGGCACTATCTCGCCGAACGCTCGCGCGAACTCGGCACCTGCGACCGCTCGGCGATCTACGGCGGCTTCCACATCTACGAGAGAAAAGGCTGATGGCGGAGATCTTGTTCGGGCAGGACGATCACAACGACCATGCCGGGCGCATGGACCGCATGTACCGATATCAGCGCCACATCTACGACCTGACGCGGAAATACTATCTCCTCGGCCGCGACCGGATGATCGCCGAACTCATCGTGCCGGAAGACGGCTCGCTCCTCGAAGTCGGCTGCGGCACCGGTCGCAATCTCCTGCTCGCCGCTCGCCGTTATCCGGGTGCCAGGCTCTTCGGCCTCGACATCTCCGCCGAGATGCTCGCCCAGGCCGGACGCAATTTCCGCGGCCTGCCACTCCCCGTGTTCCGGCTCGCAGACGCGACGAGCTTTTCCGCCGGAGAATTCGGGACTGCCGGCTTCGACCGGATCATGATCTCCTACGCGCTCTCGATGATCCCCGACTGGGAGAGCGCGATCGACGCGGCAATTGTGGCACTCGCGCCCGGCGGCTCGCTGCACATCGTCGACTTCGGCCAGCAGGAGCGCCTGCCGGCCTGGTTCCGGCGCCTGCTTATCGCCTGGCTTTCGCGCTTCCATGTCACCCCGCGGGCGACCCTGCGGGAGGCCCTGGAAACACGGGCGAAGGTCGCCGGGGCGGAGCTCCGCTTCGAAACCGTGGGTCGCGGCTATGCCTGGCTTGCGGTCGTCCGGATGCCCGGCTGATATCGGCAGTTGCAAATAACGGCTTTTTAACGATGATAGAGCCACAATTGGGCTTGCACCTGTTGTGTCATGCGTTCGTGCGCGCCGCCTCAGGAGTACGGTTCAAATATCATCTACGGGCCTTCGATGCGGTTGCTTGTTCTGGCTTTCCTGCCCCTTTTCCTGCTTCTCGGCGGTTGCACCTCCGCGAGCTACGACCTGATGGAAACATCGTCGATCAAGCCGCGCTTCCAGGACACCGACCCGCAGGATTTCGGCGACAACACGCCCTACCGTCACAAGGTCCACGGCATCGACGTCTCCAAGTGGAACGGCGACGTCGACTGGGCCTCGGTGCGCAAGTCCGGCGTCTCCTTCGTCTTCATCAAGGCGACCGAAGGCAAGGACCGGATCGACTCGCGCTTCGACGAATACTGGCGCGCAGCGGCAGCCGCCGGCCTGGCGCACGCGCCCTACCATTTCTACTATTTCTGCTCGACCGCCGACGAACAGGCCGACTGGTTCATCCGCAACGTGCCGAAGGCCTCGATGCATCTGCCGCCGGTGCTGGACGTCGAGTGGAACCCGAGCTCGAAGACCTGCACGCTGAGGCCGAACGCCGCCACCGTGCGCGCCGAGATGAAGCGGTTCATGGACCGGATCGAGGCCTATTACGGCAAGCGGCCGATCATCTACACCTCCGTCGATTTCCACCGCGACAACCTCGCCGGTTATTTCCAGGACTATCATTTCTGGGTCCGCTCGGTGGCGAAGCACCCGCAGGACATCTATGCCGACCGCCGCTGGGCCTTCTGGCAGTACACATCGACCGGCGTCGTGCCGGGCATTCGCGGCCAGACCGACATCAATGTCTTCGCCGGCACCGAACAGAACTGGAAGAACTGGGTCGCCTCCGTCTCCAAGTGATGGGTGTCGCAAGAGAACATGGGCGGAGGACCGGGGAAATCCCCCTCTCCGCTTCCACCGCCATCGCACCGGAGCCCATGACCCGCCTCTTCCTCGCTTTGGCCAAAATCTCTTCCGATACCACGTCCACCGAAACCCATGAGGAAGTCCGCATGTCCGCCCGTACCCGCCTGACCACCATCGTCACCCTCGCAAGCCTGCTCGCCTCCACCGCCGTCACCGGCGCGACCGAGTGCGGCGGCGATCTCGGTGCCTTCCTGCAGGGCGTGAAGGCCGAGGCCGTGTCGAATGGCGCATCCCCCGACGCCGCCGACCGGGCGCTCGCCGGTGCCGCGATCGACCAGAAGGTGCTCGCGCGCGACCGCGCCCAGGGCGTCTTCAAGCAGACCTTCCTCGAATTTTCAAAACGCACCGTCAGCCAGGCTCGCCTCGACATCGGCCGTAAGAAGATGCGGGAATTTGCCGACGTCTTCGCGAGGGCCGAGCGGGACTACGGCGTGCCGCCCGGCGTGATCACCGCCTTTTGGGCGATGGAGACCGATTTCGGCGCCGTACAGGGCGATTTCAACACCCGCAACGCGCTGGTGACGCTCTCCCACGACTGCCGCCGCCCGGAACTCTTCCGTCCGCAGCTCTTGAACCTCATCACCATGGTTGAGCACGGCGATCTCGATCCCTCGACCAATACCGGCGCCTGGGCGGGCGAGATCGGCCAGGTGCAGATGCTGCCGAAGGACATCGTCGCCTACGGCATCGACGGCGACGGCGACGGCCACGTCAACGTCAAGAAGAGTTCGCCGGACGCAATCCTGACGGCCGCCCGCTTCATTCAGAGCCTCGGCTGGCGCGCCGGCGAGCCGTGGATTCAGGAAGTGACCCTTCCGGAAAACCTGCCCTGGGAGAAGACGGGCCTTGAAGGCGGCATGACCGCCGGCGACTGGTTCGCGCTCGGCGTCAAGCCACGTGACGGCAATACCGCGTCCGCCGCCCTCCCCGTCGGTCTCGTGCTGCCGCAAGGACGGAAAGGGCCGGCCTTCCTCACCTACCCGAATTTCAGCGTCTATCTCGAATGGAACAAGTCGTTCATCTACACGACCTCGGCCGCCTATTTCGCCACGCGGCTGATGGGGGCCGAGCCCTACCAGAAGGGCAATCCGGAACCGGGTCTCAGCGACACCGAGATGAAGGCGCTGCAGACGCGCCTGCAGGCCCTCGGCCACGAGGTCGGCGAGATCGACGGCATTCTCGGCGCCGGCACCCGCGTCGCCATCCAGAAGGAACAGCAGCGCCTCGGCATTCCCGCCGACGGCTGGGCGACGCCCGCACTGCTCAACGCCCTCTGAGTGGTAATTAGCTGTCGTCGCCGCGACGCGCGCGGCGGCGCTGTTCGTAGGCGACGCGGGCGGCCCTGAGGCGGACCCGCACCCAATCGACGCCGCGGGCCAGCACGTCGCGCCCGCGGCTCACCTCGTTGAGCTCGTGCGCATAGGCGACGGCGAGCGCCTGCCGGTAGGTTTCCAGCCCCTCGGAGGCCATGTTCTCCAGCCGGTGCATCACGTTGACCCAGAGCGGAGAGACGAGCAGCGAGACGGCCGAGACGGCGATCGACAGGCGGAACAGATCATAACCGAGCGCACCCGCCGCATAGCCCGCCGACGACAGCACGAACGAGAACTCGCCGATCTGCGCCATCGACAGGCCGGCAACCAGCGCCGTCTGCGGGCTCGACCCGGTCTTGCGCAACAGGAAGATGTTGAGGACGGATTTCGCTGCGATCACGAAGAGCGAGACGAACAGCACCTGCCAGAAGCGTTCGGCGATGAAGTTAAGGTCGATCAACAGGCCGATCGACAGGAAGAAGACGACGAGCAGCAGGCTCTGGATCGGCTCGATCACCGGGATCACCCGGCTGCGCAGCGTCGAATTGCCAACGACGATGCCGGCGAGGAAGGCGCCATAGGCGGGTGAGAGCCCGGCGACGCCGGAGATCGCGGCGGCGGTGAAGCAGACGGCGAGCGCGCCGAGCGCCAGCATCTCCACCTTGTCCTCGATGGCGTCGGCGAACGGCACCTTCAGCTTCATGTGCCGGCCGAACCACCATAAAAGACCGCCGAGCAGCGCCAGCGCCACCGCCATGCGCAGCGCAATCAGCCGGTAGTCGACCACCTCGCCGCCGAGGCTCGAAACGAAGATCAGCATCGGCACCACGGCGATGTCCTGCGCGATCAGCACGCCGACGGCGATCCGCCCCGCGTCACCGCGCAGCACGCCCATCTCTTCGAGCATCTTCATGGCGACGACCGTCGACGACAGCGCGATGATGAAGCCGAGGATGATCGTCTCGGAGCCGGATGCACCGGAAAGCGTGGCGATCCCGAGCGCGAGCACCATGGCTGCGAGCAACTGTCCCGCCATCACCAGAAGCGCCTGCCGGAGCGACAGCACGAAGGCCTTCACCGACAGCTCCATGCCGATGAAGAAGAGCAGCACCACGACACCCATTTCAGCGAGCACCGTGACGTTCTCCGAACTGGAGATCAGGCCGGCACCGGTCGGGCCGAGCGCCACGCCCGCAGCGATGAAGCCGACCAGCGGCGGTTGTCGCAGCCACAGGAAGAAGAGCCCCAGCAGGGCCGCGACGGCGACGACGGCGGCGATGCCGACGAGCGCGGTGGCGTGGCCGGCGTTTTCGGCAACGGCGGTGTCCAGCGGAATTCCTCCTGCGACGATTCTCGTTCTGCGCCATGATGCACGCGACGCCGCCTGAGGCAAATCAGCCGCTTCGCCCGAAGAGGAACCGACTTTGCCGGCGTTTCATCCGGAGATGAATGGGGCCGAAGGAGAGCGGCCGGCGCAGGTCCGTTAAACAAATTCACTGAAAATATGCGAGGCACCGAGGCCTTGTTTTTCAGGGCGATGCGACAATTTGACGGGTGTTGGCAGGCCGCGATCACTGCATCGCAGCACATAATTCGCTTCCCAACTGACACAGAAAGGACATATTATCCCCCGGTCAACGCAAGGAGGCACACATGGGACTTACCAATTCCTTGAATGTCCTGATCGTCGGTGCAGCGTTTGTTTTCATAGCCACCATGCTGTTCATCTGAGCGAACAGATGACCAGCCGCCGGAACAGGACATCAGCAGCGTCCTAGCTGGCTAGAATATGCAAAGAATCTTAAAAAGGCGTATACCGACGATGAACGGTATGCGCCTTTTCAGTTCGGGCGAGGCTCACGCCGCGGCACCGGACCGCGCCTCGCCTCCCCGCTCCAGGCCGAGCCGTTGCAACACGGCAGAGACGAGCGGCGCCCTGTTCATCGTATAGAGATGGAAATCTGTGATCCCGCGGCGGACGAGGTCCTCGATCTGCTCGGCGGCGACATCGGCTGCGACCTCCGCACGCGCCTGCGGCTGGTCGTCGAGACCGGCGAAGCGCTCGTCGAGGAAGGCCGGGATGCTCGCGCCGCAGAGCGAAGCGAAGCGCTTCAGCTGCGTGAGGTTCTGGATGAGCATGATGCCCGGCACCACGGGGATGGAGATGCCCGCTGCCCGCACCCGTTCGAGGTAGCGCTCGAAGACATCATTGTCGAAGAAGAACTGGGTGAGCGCCCGCGCCGCGCCGGCATCGGCCTTGCGCTTCAGCATGTCGATGTCGGCGGCAACGTCCGGGCTTTCCGGATGCTTTTCCGGATAGGCCGAGACGGAGATGTCGAAGTCGCCGATTTCCTTCAGTCCCGCGACCAGTTCGGCGGCATTGGCAAAGCCGCCCGGATGCGGAGCATAGGCCGCGCCGACGCCGCCCTGCGGGTCGCCCCGGAGCGCCACGAAACGGCGCACGCCGGCGGCGATGAACTCCTCCGCCACGTGGCGGACTTCCTCCCGCGTCGCGTCAACGCAGGTGATGTGCGCCGCCGTCGGCAGTGTGGTGTCGGCAATCAGCCGCCGCACCGTCGTCATGGTCGGCGCCTTGGTGCTGCCGCCGGCTCCGTAGGTTACGGAAACAAAGTCGGGATTCCAGCCGGCGAGCGCCTCGATCGTCGTCCAGAGCTGGCCTTCCATCTCTTCCGATTTCGGCGGAAAGAACTCGAACGAGATGCCGAGCCGCTTCTTGCCTTGCGGATGTCGATCGTCCCGCGTCATGTCATTCCTCCCGATTTTCGATGCTGTCTGCCGCGGCGCCCTCGCCGGCCTGCCGGCGTGCCACCCAGATGGTGACGGTCAGCGCCTGCGTCGCCGGGCTTGCCGGCGGCAGGTCGACCACCTTCTCGACGGCGAGCCCGTATTTGGCGAGCCAGTCGGCCATCACCGGATGGGAGAAGCCGAGCCGGACATGGGCGTGGTCTTCCCGCAAGTGTTCGAGGCTGTGCGGCGCGAGATCGATGATCACCAGCCGCCCGCCGGTCTTCAGCATCCGCGCCGCCTCGCCGATCGCCAGCTCCGGCTGCACCAGGAAGTGCAGCACCTGGTGGATCGTCACGACGTCGTATTCGCTGCCGTCGAGCGGCAGGTTGAGGATGTCGCCGTGGCGCACCGTCGCCTTGAGAATGCCAGCCTTGTCGAGATTGGCGCGCGCCACCGCCAGCATGTCGCGGCTGGCGTCGATGCCGACGGCGCGGCGATAGTGGTCGGAAAGAAACTGCAGAATGCGGCCGGTGCCCGTGCCGAGGTCGAGGAGCGCATCCACCTGCTCCGGCCCGAGCACGCCGAGAAGGGCTGCCTCGACCTGCCGGTCATCCACGTGCAGCCGGCGAAGCTCGTCCCATTCGGAGGCGTTGCGGCTGAAATAGGCCTGCGCCTTGTCGGCGCGGTTGCGCTTGACGGCGGAGAGCCGCTCGCCGTCGCGCAGCAGAACCGGGTCGTCGACGCGGGCAGCCGAGAGGATGATGCCGGCGAGTGCGGCGGCATCGCCGTCCTGTTTCAGGCGGAAATAGGCCCAGGCCCCTTCCTGGTAGCGGTCGATCAGCCCGGCCTCGCCGAGGAGCTTCAGGTGCCGGGAGATGCGCGGCTGCGACTGGCCGAGGATTTCGGTCAAGTCCGTGACCGTCAGATCGCCGGCGGCAAGCAGGGCGAGCAGCCGAAGCCGCGTCGGCTCCCCCGCCGCCTTCAGCAGTTCGACGAGCGCATCCACGCCAAATTCCATCGGCTTCGCCATTACAATCCCCAATCAAGATATAAAGATATGTTTATGTCTATCGCGGCACTTATGCAAGCGCAAATTCAGGAGCCCTTCCGCGATGCGGTGCCGGATCGCTCCCAGAAACAGAAAAGCCCCGGAAAACCGGGGCTTATCGTCTTTTTCACCAACGCTTCTTTTAGCGCGTCAGCCGCTTGTAGGTCACGCGCTTCGGGTTGACGGACTCCGGTCCCAGGCGGCGGATCTTGTCCTGCTCGTAATCCTCGAAGTTGCCCTCGAACCATTCGACATGGCTGTCGCCCTCGAACGCGAGGATGTGCGTCGCAAGGCGGTCGAGGAACATGCGGTCGTGCGAGATGATGACGGCGCAGCCGGCGAAGTTTTCCAGCGCGTCTTCGAGCGCCGCCAGCGTTTCGGTGTCGAGGTCGTTGGTCGGTTCGTCGAGCAGCAGCACGTTGCCGCCGGCCTTCAGCATTTTGGCGAGGTGCACGCGGTTGCGCTGGCCGCCGGACAGGTTGCCGACCTTCTGCTGCTGGTCGCCACCCTTGAAGTTGAAGGCACCGCAATAGGCACGGGAATTCATCTCGTACTTGCCGAGCTTGATCACGTCGTTGCCGCCGGAGATTTCCTCCCAGACATTCTTCGAACCATCGAGCGAATCGCGGCTCTGGTCGACATAGCCGAGGTGGACGGTATCGCCGATGCGGATGTCGCCGCTGTCGGGCTTCTCCTGGCCGGTGATCATCCTGAAGAGCGTCGTCTTGCCGGCGCCGTTCGGGCCGATCACGCCGACGATGCCGCCGGGCGGCAGCTTGAAGGAGAGATTTTCGAAGAGCACGCGTCCGTCATAGGCCTTGGTGATGTTCTCCGCCTCGATGACGACATTGCCAAGGCGCTCGCCGACCGGGATGATGATCTGCGCTTCGCCGGGACGCCGGTTCTCGGCCGCCGCCACCAGCTCGTCATAGGCACGGATACGGGCCTTCGACTTCGCCTGGCGGGCCTTCGGGCTCGAGGCGATCCACTCCTGCTCACGCGACAGAGCCTTCTGGCGGCTGCCTTCCTCGCGCTCTTCCTGCGCCAGGCGCTTCGCCTTCGCGGTCAGGTAGGCGGAATAGTTGCCTTCGTAAGGAATGCCGCGGCCGCGGTCGAGTTCGAGGATCCAGCCGGTGACGTTGTCGAGGAAGTAGCGGTCGTGGGTGACCATCAGGATGGCGCCCGGATATTCGCGCAGGTGCTTTTCGAGCCAGGCGATCGTCTCGGCGTCGAGGTGGTTGGTCGGTTCGTCGAGCAGCAGCAGGTCGGGCTGGCGCAGCAGCAGCTGGCAGAGCGCGACGCGGCGCTTCTCACCGCCGGAGAGATTGTCGATCGTCGCGTCGCCGGGCGGGCAACGCAGCGCTTCCATCGCCATCTCCACCTGGCTTTCGAGGTCCCAGAGGTTCTGGCTGTCGATGATGTCCTGGAGCTTGGCGCCCTCGTCCGCCGTCTCGTCAGAATAGTTCATCATCAGTTCGTTGTAACGGTCGAGGATCGCCTTCTTGCCGGCCACGCCTTCCATGACGTTGCCGAACACGTTGAGGCTTTCGTCGAGTTGCGGCTCCTGCGGCAGGTAGCCGAGGGTCGCACCCTCGGCGAGCCACGCCTCGCCGGTCCATTCCTTGTCCAGCCCCGCCATGATCTTCAGAACCGTCGATTTACCGGCACCGTTCGGGCCGAGAATGCCGATCTTGGCGTCCGGGTAGAAGGAGAGATGGATGTTCTCGAGGATCTTCTTGTTGCCGTAGGACTTGTTCAGTCCGGCCATGTGATAAATGAACTGCCGTGCCATGGAAAATGTGCTCCCCGGGGGAAAAGAACTGGATGTGCCGCTATGTAGGCGAAAGGGCCCTGCGGGGCAACTGCCAATCCCCCGCGCAAGGGCGCCGCGGTGAACGAGCGACGCAGGCGTTCGTCCCTTCCGCTCTCGTTGACACCGAAGGACCTGATCCTGCAAAACGCGAGGCAGCACCGGTTGAACGGGGCCGGACAGGCGATGACCGCCGATTGCGCGCAAATAGCTTTGGACTGACGTTACAAGACCACATTTCAACCGAAAGACCGATCGCCGATGTTTGAGACGACCGATTTTCACGACGCACCCTCCGGCGCCAGGCTCGCCTTTCATCATGCGCCGGCAGAGGGTACGCCGCGCGCCATCCTGCTCGTCAATCACGGCCTCGTCGAACATTCCGGCCGCTACCGCGGCTTCGCCGGGGCGATGGCGGCCCGCGGCTTCGCCGTCTATGCCCATGACCACCGCGGACACGGCGAGACGTCCACCGAAGGGGCGCCGCTCGGCCGCTTCGCACCGGCCGGCGGCGTCGAAAAGGTGATCGCCGACGTCAAGGCGATGCGCGATCTCGCCGTCTCCCGCCATGGCGCCCTTCCCGTGCTGCTCTTCGGCCATTCCATGGGCGGGCTGATCGCGCTCAACGCCGCGATCTCCCACCCGCAGGATTTTCAGGCCCTCGCCGTCTGGAATTCCAACTTCAACCCCGGCATCGCCGGTCGCTTCGCCCAGGCCGTGCTCTATGCCGAGCAGATGCTGAAGGGCTCGGACGTGCCGAGCACGATCCTGCCGCTTGCGACGTTCCGTGCCTGGGGCCGCTCCATTCCCGGCCGGCAGTCCGACAGCGACTGGCTCTCCCGCGACCGCACGCAAGTCGAGAAATACGACCGCGACCCGCTCTGCCGGTTCGAGGCGAGCGTCTCGATGTGGCGCGACGTCTTCGCGCTCACCTTCCGCGCGCCCGCTCCGGCCATGCTCGCCCGCCTGCCGAAAAACCTGCCGATCCACCTCGTCGGCGGCGGCAAGGACCCGGCGACACGCGGCGGCCGCGAGATCGCCTGGCTCGGGCGGCGGCTCGAGCACCACGGTTTCACCGACGTCACGACCCGGATCTACGAGGAGATGCGCCACGAGACGCTGAACGAGTTCGGCCGGGAGGACGCGATCGCCGACTTCGCCGACTGGGCCGCGCGCGCACTCGCCGGTCGCTGACCGTCCCTTCGGGGCGCTTCTGCGTCCGAAACGGAATGATCCCATGCGCGAAATTCAAGTGCCGACTGGACATTTCGGCGCTATAGCAAATGTTTAGCAACCGCCCTTCGAGGTGGACAGGGCCGGACCTTATTCGCTAGCCGCAAGATCGCCGCCGCCCTGAAAACGAGGACGCCGCATGACCGAAGCCCGAAAGCCCCGTCCGCCGCTTGCCGGCATCCGCGTGATCGAACTGGCCCGCGTCCTTGCCGGTCCCTGGGCCGGGCAGATGCTGGCCGATATGGGCGCCGACGTCATCAAGGTTGAGAACCCCGAGGGCGGCGACGACACCCGCGCCTGGGGTCCGCCCTTCGTCGAGGGCAAGGACGGGGAGAACCTCTCGGCCGCCTATTACCATTCGACGAACCGTAACAAGCGCTCGATCGCCGTCGACCTGAAGAGCGAGGAAGGCCGCGACATCGTCCGCCGGCTGGTCGCCACCGCCGACGTGGTGATCGAGAACTTCAAGCTCGGTGGGCTGGAAAAATACGGCCTCGACTACGAGAGCCTGAAGGCGATCAATCCCAAGCTCGTTTATTGCTCGATCACCGGCTTCGGCCAGAACGGCCCCTATGCCAATTTCGCCGGCTACGACTACATCGTCCAGGGCATGTCCGGTTTCATGTCGATCACCGGCGAGCCGGACGGCCAGCCGATGAAAGCGGGCGTCGCAATCGCCGACATCTTCACCGGCATCTATGCCGTCACCGCCATTCAGGCGGCGCTGATCCACGCGATGAAGACCGGTGAGGGCCAGCACGTCGACATGGCGCTCCTCGACGTCATGGCCGCGGTCCTCGCCAACCAGAACATGAACTATCTCGTCTCCGGCAAGGCGCCGGTCCGCCTCGGCAACGCCCATCCGAACATCTCCCCTTACGAAGTCGTTCCGACAGCCGACGGCCACCTGATCCTCGCCGTCGGCAATGACGGCCAGTTCAAACGCCTCTGCACCATCCTCGGCATCGCCGCCGTTGCGGACGACGAACGCTTCTCAACCAACAAGGCGCGCGTCGCCAACAAGGCCGAGGTCCGCCGCATCGTTTCGGGCGAGACCGCGAAATGGGTGAAGCGCGATCTCCTGACGGCTTGCGAGAGCAATGCCGTGCCGGCCGGCCCGATCAACTCGATCGCCGAGATGTTCGACGATCCGCAGGTGAAGGCGCGCGGTCTGCGCATCGATCTCGATGACGTCGACGGCAACAGCATTCCAGGCGTGCGAACACCGATCGTTCTCTCGAAGACCCCCCTGCGCTACGAACGGCCGAGCCCGCGCATCGGCGAACACCAGGACGAGGTTCTCGCCGAGCTGGCGGACATCGAAGGAAAGGCTTGAAGATGAAGAAGACCGGCGGACAACTAATCGTCGACGCGCTGCTTGCCAACGGTGTCGAGCGTGTATCCTGCGTGCCTGGCGAGAGCTATCTCGCCGTGCTCGATGCGCTGCGTGACAGCGGCATCGAGACCATCGTCTGCCGACAGGAAGGCGGCGCGGCGATGATGGCCGATTGCTGGGGCCGGCTCACCGGCAAGCCCGGCATCTGCATGGTGACCCGCGGTCCCGGCGCCACCAACGCCTCCGCCGGCCTGCACATCGCCCGGCAGGACTCCATCCCGATGATCCTTTTCATCGGCCAGATCGGCCGCGACATGAAGGAGCGTGAAGCCTTCCAGGAGGTCGAGTACCGCCGCGCCTTCACCGAATTCGCCAAATGGGTGGGTGAGATCGATGACGCCCGCCGCATTCCGGAATTCGTCACCCGCGCCTTCGCCGTCGCGACTTCCGGCCGTCCCGGTCCCGTCGTCCTGACGCTGCCGGAGGACATGCTGGTGGACGAGGTTGAGGCGCCCGCCCCGCGTCCCGCGACCCCGGTCGAAAGCCATCCGGGTGCCGCCCAGATCGCCGCCTTCGCCGACCTGCTCGCAAAGGCCGAGCGGCCGATGCTCGTCCTCGGCGGCACCCGCTGGAGCGAGGAGGCCGTCGCGGCGATCGAGGATTTCGCCACGCGCTGGAAAATGCCGGTCGGCTGCTCCTTCCGCCGCCAGATGCTCTTCGACCACCTGCATCCGTCTTACGCCGGCGATGTCGGCATCGGCATCAATCCGGCGCTGGCGAAGGAGATCAAGGAGGCAGACCTCGTCGTCCTCATCGGCGGGCGCTTCTCCGAAATGCCGTCCTCGAGCTACACCCTGCTCGACGTCCCCTACCCGTCGCAGACCCTCGTCCACGTCCATCCCGATCCGTCGGAACTCGGCCGCGTCTATCGCCCGGATCTGGCGATCTGTGCCGCACCCGAAGATTTCGCCGCCGCGCTGAAGTCGGTTCCGGCACCGCAGGCCCCCGCCTGGGCCGCCCGCACCGAAGCGATGCACGCAGCCTACCTCTCCTGGTCGACGCCACCCGCAAGCGGCCCCGGCGCGGTCCACATGGGGCCGATCATGGAATGGCTGGAAGAAAACACCGCGAAGGACACGATCTTCACCAACGGCGCCGGCAACTACGCGACCTGGGTGCACCGCTTCCACCGCTTCCGCGCCTACAACACGCAGGCCGCCCCGACCTCCGGCTCGATGGGCTACGGGCTTCCGGCGGCCGTCGCCGCCAAGCAGCTCTTCCCCGGGCGCGAGGTCGTCTGCTTTGCCGGTGACGGTTGCTTCATGATGCACGGCCAGGAATTCGCGACCGCGATCCGCTACAACCTGCCGATCATCGTCTGTCTGGTGAACAACGGCATCTACGGCACAATCCGCATGCATCAGGAGCGAGAATATCCGGGCCGCGTCAGCGCGACCGACCTCACCAACCCGGATTTCGCCGCCCTTGCCCGCGCCTATGGCGGCCATGGCGAAGTGGTGGAGAAGACCGAGGATTTCGCCCCCGCCTTCGAGCGCGCCCGCGCCTCCGGCAAGCCGGCGATCCTCGACATCAAGCTCGATCCGGAAGCGATCACGCCCGCACGCACGCTGACCCAGATCCGCAACAAGGCGTAAGGCGGACGCCAGTCGAGGAAAGCGTCCGGGATCGCCCGGTCGCAAGCCGAACTGACGGGAGACGGATCGATGCCGGCGTTCCGGTCAGGCACCGTCACCGTACAGTCGGAGATCACAAGACGTGCGGGCGTTGTCGTCCGGCGCAAATCAGTCGCAAAACCGAAGCAAAAGTGGGAAGCTGACGCGAGTCGCCGTGACGGCTGTTCATCTATGGAGGGAAGAAGATGACCGACGTGACCGTTCTTGCATTTTCTCTTGTCGCCTTCATCGGGATTGCCACGCCCGGCCCCACCGTGCTGCTCGCCCTGACGAACGGTTCGCGTTTCGGCATGCGGCGTGCCTGCTTCGGCATGGTTGGCGCGGTCTTGTCCGACTTTGTCCTGATCGGAGCGGTCGCCCTCGGGCTCGGCGCCCTGCTCGCAGCCTCTGAATTCTGGTTTACGGTCGTCAAATGGGTCGGTGTCGCCTATCTCGCCTTCCTCGGCGTCGTGCTTCTGCGTTCCAGAGGAACGCTCGACGTATCCCTTCGCGCGGGCGGAGAAGATGGGGCAGGTTCGGCGCGGTCGCTCCTTCTCAAGAGCTTCCTCGTTGCCGTGACGAACCCGAAGGGATACCTGTTCTTTTCCGCCTTCCTGCCGCAGTTCATCAATCCCGCGGCACCCCAGAGCCAACAATATCTGATACTTGCCCTTGTCTTCGCCGGCATCGATTTCCTGGTGATGTTCGGCTATGCCGCACTCGGGTCGCAGGCCGTCAGGATGTTGCGCACGTCCGGAGCGCTCTGGCTCGACCGCATCTGCGGCGGCGCTCTGCTGGCCCTCGCCGGCTCTCTGGCATTCTACCGGCGGGCAGGTTCGTAAGAGGCCGCCGCGATCTTGCCTACGCGTCCGCCGGACCTGACGAGAGTGCCGGCCGACGATATCCGTGCTGGCCTCTTGGCAGCGGGCGCGACCGCCCTATATCGATCTTGTCTGAAACAGGTTAGGTCGGTGCGGTTGGCCCGGCCCCCGCGAGAGCGGGTCCTTCCGTTGCCGCGGCAACGGCCCAAGACCTTCAAACGCGCAGGCATGGTGCCTGCGCCAACGAAAGGTGCTTGGTCATGCAGCAACAGATTTCCGTCATCTCGCTCGGCATCGCCGATCTCGCTCGCTCGCGCCGTTTTTATGTCGAGGGCTTCGGCTGGTCGCCGGTCTTCGAAAACCCCGAGATCATCTTCAACCAGATGAACGGCTTCGTGCTTGGCACCTTCCACAAGGATGCGCTGGAGGCCGACATGAACCGGCGCGGCCTGCTTGCCCCGGGCGCCTTTTCGCTCTCCCACAATGTCCGGGAACGGGAAGAAGTCGAACCGCTCCTGCAGCGGCTGGTCGATGCCGGCGGCACGCTGCTGCGGCCTGCCGACGAACCGCTTCACGGCGGCTTTCGCGGCTATGTCGCCGATCCCGACGACCACGCCTGGGAGATCGCCTGGAACCCGGCCTGGGCGATGGACGCCAACGGCTTCGTCACCTTCGGGCTCTGATCCGCAGGTGCAGAACGACGCGCCCCAAACGAAAAAGGCCGGGATTACTCCCGGTTCCACCCGATCCTCCGTCATGCCGGACTTGATCCGGCATCCAGCCGTGGCGCGTCTGCGCCGTGAAAAAACCATTTCGCGATCAAGGACTTGATCGCACTGGACGCCGGCTCGGAGGCCGGCATGACGGCAATCTTGCGCTTGCGCTTATATCGGCGAACACACCGCATCCATGTTCGCCCCTAACGAAAAAGGGCCGGAATTTCTCCCGGCCCTGCATTCACGAAACGGTGGAGATCAGACCGCCGCGATGACGACGAACTCGACCTTGTAGGCAGGCGTCGCGAGAGCGGCCTGGCTGGTGGCGCGGGCCGGCGGGTTCTTCGGGTCGATCCAGGCTTCCCAGACCGCGTTCATTTCGGCGAACGTCGACATGTCGGAGAGATAGATGATCGTCTGCAGGATCTTCGACTTGTCCGAACCGACGGCGGCCAGCAGGCGGTCGACTTCGGCGAGTGCCGACTTCGACTGTTCGGTGACGGTCGCGCCCTCACCGACCTGGCCGGCGAGATAGACGGTGTTGCCGTGGACGACCGCGCCGCTCATGCGGGCGCCGGGTTCGATGCGCTTGATGCTCATGTCAATTCTCCTGTTGTGTCGAAGGATGAAGGCGGCAGCCGCTCAGTCGCGCAGCTGCAGGCTTTTCTGGTAGATGGCGGTCGAGCGGGCGCCGGAGCGGCAATAGCCGAGCATCGGCCGCTCGAAATCGTCGAGCGCGTCGACCATGCCGGCGACGGCTTCCGAGGTCACGCCCATCGGGCCGACCGGGATGTGGGCGATCTTCAGGCCGAGTTCATCGGCGCGCCGCTCGATCTCGGCAAACAGCGGCTGGCCCGGCTCCTCGTGGTCCGGCCGGTGGCAGACGACCGACCGGAAGCCGAGTTCGAAAATGGTGTCGAGGTCCGACACGGTGATCTGTCCGGTGACCGAATATTCCTCGTCGATCTGCCTGATGTCCATGGCGCGGCTCTCCCTTCCTGATGCGGGACAAACCTCTACGATCAAGGCCGACGGGCGTCAATCGCCCGCGACTGCCAATCACACGAACGCGAAGGAAAGCGCATAGTCGCGCGCCTCTCCGGGCGCCAGCAGTTCGAGTTCGCCGCGCTCGGCGAGGACGCTGCGCGGCTCCCATCGATGCGAGACCGGCTCGATGCCGAGGACGTTCGCCGGCGCCTGCTGGTTGCGCCAGACCTGCAGGAAGGGCAGCGTATCGGTCCGGAAACGGACGCGCAGCGTCTTGCCGCCGATCGCCCGGATCGGCCCGAGGCGCATCTCCGCCCAGGGTTCGCCCTCCTCGACCGCCGGCACGCAGAAGACCCCGCCGGGGTCTTCCCCGAAGGCCCAGGGAAACCCGCCGCCGTCGAGCATGGCGCCGGAAAGCCGCACGCCGTCGTCGAAATGCCAGGCGCCGACGTTCATGTGATACATGAACATCGCCGGGAACGGCGTCTCCCCGCTGTTCGTCACCCGGTCGGAAAGCTGCACCTCGCCGGTCTCCCCGTCGATCCGCCAGAGCCGCTCCAGTCTCGCACTGCCGCCGTCGGCGAGCCGCACGGAAACAACCGCCCGCGCTTCCGCGTTACCCTCCACAGTCTCGAAGGAAAGGATTTCCGCCGGATGCGACGAGAACGAACCGTGCAGCGGATAGGTGCCGCGCCCCTCGCCGATGGGTTCGGGGTGGCGGATATGGTCCGGACCGCAGGTGAAGAGGAAGCCTTCCAGCGAATGGTCGATTCGCGGATCGCCGTCGTCGGGGATCGCCCGCCCCGGCGCTAGATCGACGCCATCGACGATACAGGCGCCGATATCGAGCACGGAGCTGCGGTCGATGGTCAGCGAAGGGCCGGCGAGCCCCTTGAATTCGATCATGAATTGCTCCTGCGGGAAGGTTTGTCGCACGACCCCCGCCTTGCGAAAAGCGGCACACCGACAATCACGATTAGGTCAATATTCACCATGAATTCACCTTTTCCACACTAGTGTCAAATTTGTCGCGTCAGTCGCAGCCGACATTCATCTGAGGAACTTCGTCATCGTGGCCGACATGTGGAAAGCAGGACTGGTAGTAGCAACGTTGGCCGCAGGCTCGGCGGCGGTAACGGCCGCCGAGGCGCAAGGGCTCGATCCCTATCGCAGCGACACACTGCTCGTCACGCCGGAAGGCGACATCCTCGGCTACACACCCGAAGAGGGCGAGGTCGTGGTGAGCCGCGACCAGATGGGCCGCCGTGTCCTGATCGACCGTCGCGGCCGGGTGATCGCCACCGAAGTGCGCGCAGACACCTATTTCCCCCGCCGCCGCCCCGGCGCGGAACAGCCGGGCTACCAGGATTTCGGCGCCCCTGCCCCCGGCTGGGAGGATGACGGCGTCGTCACCGGCGCGATCCCCGGACCGGGCACGATCGATCGCGCGCCGCTCGACCAGCCGCTGCCGGACATGCCGTCGGGTGGGCCCGACATGCCGCCGCCGGTCGACCAGGCGCCGCAGACCATCGTCACGCCCGACATTCCGGTGAAAAGCAATCTCTCCCAGCTCGAAATCACCGCGCTGCAGGTCTTCCTCGACCGCGAAGCCGCCTCGCCGGGCGTCATCGACGGCAAGATGGGCCAGAACGTCAACAAGGCGCTCGTCGCCTGGCAGGAGATGACCGGCGAGACCATCGACCCGAACAATGCCGAGGACATCTTGGAACGCCTGCGCATGTCGGGCGGCATGGCCGTGACCTCCTACACGATCACGCCGGGTGATGCCGCAGGCCCCTATGTCGCCTCGATCCCGGAGGACTACAGCCTCAAGGCTGAGCTCCCCTCGCTCGCCTACACCTCGACCGTGGAGATGCTTGCCGAAAAGTTCCACATGGACGAGAACTACCTGCGTGCGCTCAATCCGGGCGTCGATTTCACCGTTCCCGGCACGATCATCAAGGTCGTCGTGCCCGGCAAGCCGAAGGCCGGCAAGGTCGCCCGCATTATCGCCGACAAGGGCAAGAAGCAGGTCTTCGCCTATGGCAAGGACGGAAGCCTCGTCGCCGCCTACCCGGCGAGCATCGGCTCGGCCGACACCCCCTCGCCGTCCGGCATCGTCACCGTCGAGCGCGTGGCGCTGAACCCCGGATACACCTACAATCCGAAGATCAATTTCCAGCAGGGCAGCAACAACAAGGTGCTCGCGATCCCGCCAGGGCCGAACGGCCCGGTCGGCACCGTCTGGATGGCGCTCTCCAAGCCCACCTACGGCATCCACGGCACGCCCGAACCCTCCAAGATCGGCCGAACCCAGAGCCACGGCTGCATCCGCCTCACCAACTGGGACGCGACCGAGCTTGCGAAGATGGTCTCGCCGGGAGTGACGGTCGAGTTTGTGGATTGAGAGGCATAGTCGCCGCAAGACATTCAAGGGTTTGGATCGGCGACTTGCCCCCTCTCCGCCTCAGAGCTTGGTCTTCTGCGCCTTCGACGTCGCGAGGTAATGGCCCACAGCCATGACCGCGATACCGACTGGGATCAATGGCAGCGTTACGATCGACTGCGCGATTGCCAGCAGCATATACGGATGAAAGCTGGTGATGGAGGCGATGGGAGCGAGCCCCAGAACGAAGAAGATCATCCCCAGCCACGAGATGCCCGTCTTCGGCGAAGGCACGAACCACCATGCGGCCAATGACAGAAAAACGATGGCGGCGATAATTCCCATGGTGTCTCTCCAGCTTGCAGTATGAATCAAATGAGCATGCGTGCTCATAACACGCAAAGGCTGGGATGGCACGAGCGATCACCAACCATTGGTGGAACTACGGTCACTTCGCTGTCCCGACTGTGACCGCCCGTGACGCAGAGCTGACGTGCTGCCGAAAATTGCCGCACCGGTGCTCAGACCGGATGTTCCTACTGCCGAAAGAATAATTTGCCCACAGCCTTTACCGTTACAGTAGACTATGCGAAACATTACTCGGTAAGGTGGAGGGGGCTATAATGTTGTTTGAAAATCTGAAGGTGAGTCGCGTCGCGGTTCACGAGGTCTTTCGTCGTAACGATGACAGATCTATTCAGCCACCTGTGTATGCCAACGGTTTGGAATTGTTAAGCGCGGACGCCATGGGGGCATTTCGACTTCGGATGACCGACGCGCTGTCGGGGCAGACGCAGAGTCTTGAGATGCGAATTGTGAAGTCGGGCCCCGGCAGCTTTTTGGAAACTACCGAAAAGCTCGTCGGGTCCGACGACGCGACATTCCTAATCGGGTCCAGAGAAATCGCAACCAAACTCGCAGAATCGCAGATGGCCCGGCGCATACCAGGCGGAATGGTCATTGTATTCGATGGAACATTCGGCACAGCTTCCATACCGTTTGTCGGTGTCATCAAGGCGGAGATCCAGCAAGGGTTCCGACGTTCAATTGCTGGCACCAGCGCTGTCATCGAGTTTCTCAACAACATTTTTCTCACCCCGGCGACGCGTCTCTACAAGATTGGCATCCTAGCGTTCGATGATATGTCTAAGCCGAAGCCGGAAGGCCGGCGTGCCTTCATCTTCGACAGCAATATCTCCGCTAGTAACCGAGAAGCTGCGGCAACGTACTTCTATGAAGGCTTCCTTGGCTGTGCGTTGCCAAGCGACGGCCCCTACGAGACGATGAAATTCTTCGATCTGACAAAGGAGTTCATTCGGGGTTCGAACCTAGACCCCGAGAAGAAGCGCGACATGGTCGATAGCCTTTACGTATTCGTCCGCGACGACCAAGATCCGACGTTTACTGCTGATCAGTTTGGCAGCAGATTTTTGCCGCCAGACCTCAGAGACCACTATGCTGACTTTATGAACGTCAAGAAGTTCACGCCGAACGCCGTGGTGAGAGATACATCTCAGATGGGCAATCGGCTTCGCAGGCGCCGACTGAAGTTTGGCGGAGACATTGAGCTGTCCGCCTCGCCTGAGGCCCTCAAGACAAAGGTACAAATGGAAACCATTCCGGCTGAGGGAGTGGACGGTCTTAGTGGCGGCTGGACGCGAATTATAGTTCGCGAGCGCCTCACCGGCGAACAATGACCGACCGGGAAACGAGACTCCTCGAACGGTGGCGTATCGAGCGCCCGATGTATGTTGCATGGGGTAACTTCGTCTCGGTCGAGCTAACTGCAGCGGTGGCCTCGGAAATTCGCCCAGCTTCTATCGAGCTATTTCTCCGTATCCCAATAAGGCCACGAACGAAGGAAGAGCCGTCGCTATTGGCGAAGGCTTTTAGGCGAGGAAAGCCTTATACTGACCCATACAACGATATTGAAGACAAGGTCGGATTGCGCTTTGTTGTCCTAGTGTCGGCGGATATCAAAATTGTCGAACGCGCGATCACGACCTGCCCCATCTGGACCGCAATACTGGCCCGGGACTACGAAGATGAGCGGAGGCTCCGGCCATACGAATTCGACTATCAATCCGTTCACTACATAGTTCGGTCTAGAGATGAGTTGACGTTCGAAGGAGTGACCATAGCGGCAGGAACTCCCTGCGAAATTCAGGTACGAACAATACTCCAACATGCGTACAGCGAACTAACCCACGACACCATATATAAGCCTAGCGTTCAGGCGTCGCCAGACGTGAAGCGGTCCGCCGCCAAAAGCATGGCACTGATGGAGGCCACGGACGACTACTTCATGAAGGTGAGGGAATGGTTGGACGCAGCACTGGCTCCAAGTCGCGAGGTTTCGGTCGCAGTCGACCGCTTGTATCGCTCCTTCACCGGGCTCGAACCCGAGCCTTCGCCGCTCGACGCATTGCTGATTGACCACTTTGGCAAATGGGCAAAAGAGGACTTTGAGGAAAACCTAGGCAGATTTCTTAAGGAGAAAGCGTTCTTGGCTGAGTGCATCAAAGGGCGCGCACCAGTCGACCTGTTGTTTCGTCAACCCGCCGTCCTCCTTGTTTATTGGGCGATCAAAATTGCGCCTCGGACCGCGCCAAACAACGGCCCTCTCACGGATGAGGAACTTGCCCCCATATACAGCGACCTCGGCTTGCCTCGACCCGCAGCACAAGGATGATCTCTCAGGCAACGGCATTGCGGTGCCATGCCAATGCGACAAAGTACCGAAAGGTTTCGTCGGCCCTTACGCCGAGGAGGTCGGTTTTCTCTCGTGATATGCACCAGCGGATATCTGTTTTGCCCAGCAAATTGGTGACTCGTCGACGCCGAACCTATGCCGCTCCTATCCACTCGCCACTCCCCCAGCCAGCGACCCTCTCACTCACCTCTCACCATCACGCCGCGTTGCCGACGACGCGCAGAAACCGGCGGGCGGGCTGCGAGCGCACGACCTTCACCGGCAGCACGCGCATGACTTCGAGCGCGAAGGCGCGGGCGTTTTCGCGGGCGCGGTCGAGATTGCTGATCTTTGCGGGGTCCATCGTGTGTAGCGTGCCGCCGCAGTCGAAGATCTCGCGGAAAGCGTTGCGCTCGACGATCGGGGTGTTGACGACGTTGACGCCGCGGGCCTGTAGGAGGCCCTTGATCGCAAGCAGCGCCCGCGTCGTCACCATCGAGGTGACGCGGGTCAGCACCACCGAGTGCGGGATCGTAAGCCTGCCCTTCTCCTCGATGAGGCCTATGAGGTCGAGGATCTGCGCGGCACCGCGCGCATCCATCGCGCAGCCCTGCACCGGGATCATCACATGATCGGAAAGGCCGATCGCGGTGGTCACGATCGCGTCGCGCGCGCCGGCGAGGTCGATCACGGTATAGTCGGCCGTCCGCGCGCATTCGGCGATGTGCCCCTGCAGCGAGGCGACGGAGACTTCGGAGATCACCTCGATATTGCGCTGCGTGCCGGATATCTCATGCCACTGGCTGATCCAGTGCTGCGGGTCGGCGTCGATGATCGCAACGCGAAAACCCTGCTGGGCGAGTTCGGTGGCGAGCAGCAGCGCCGCGGTGGTCTTTCCGGCGCCGCCCTTGGCGTTGGCGAATGAGATGACTGGCATGCGTTTGTCCTCGAAAGTGCGGCGAGCCGACATCGCTCACTCCGACACCGCGCTCATGGCGTCGATCACCGTCACCTTCGTTCATTATGGTTAACAAAGGGCAAACGGCGCTCGCCCGCCGCCCTGCGCCTTATCCGCCAGCCCATTGATGCGGAAAAGAAAAAGGGCCCGCAGCTGGGACTGCGGACCCTTGCACGTCAACTGAGAGCAAAGCGCCTCAGAAGCATTCGAGGAAGAGTGCCTTGGTGTTCTCGAAGGTCATCTTGACCGGGTTGCCGCCGCAGCTCGGGTCCTCGATCGCCATGGCGGTCAGTTCGTCGATGCGGTCGGGCTTGATGCCCATGGCGGTGAGATTGTCCGGAACGCCGAGCTCGGAGCGGAGCGCCAGCACGTAGTCGTAGAAGCCGTCGAAGCCGCCGGAAATACCGAGATAGGCGGCGGCGCGCGCGATCTTCTCCTCGATTTCCGCGCGGTTGAAGCGCAGCACCGGCGGCATCACCACCGCGTTCGTCATGCCGTGATGGGTGTTGTAGACCGCGCCGATCGGGTGCGAGAGCGAGTGGATCGCGCCGAGCCCCTTCTGGAAGGCGACGGCGCCCATGGCGGCGGCTGCCATCATGTTGGTGCGCGCCTCGATGTCGGTGCCGTCTGCATAGGCGCGCGGCAGGAACTCCTTGACGAGCCGCATGCCTTCGAGCGCGATGCCCTGGCTCATCGGGTGGAAGAACGGCGAGGAATAGGCCTCCAGGCAGTGGGCGAAGGCGTCCATGCCGGTGCCGGCGGTGATCATCTTCGGCATGCCGACGGTCAGTTCCGGGTCGGAGATGACGACGCCCGGCAGGAACTTCGGATGGAAGATGATCTTCTTCACATGGGTTTCGGAATTGGTGATGACCGAGGCGCGGCCGACTTCCGAGCCGGTGCCGGCGGTCGTCGGAACCGCGACGATCGGGGCGATGCCCTCGACATTCGCCCGCGTCCACCAGTCGCCGACGTCTTCGAAGTCCCAGACCGGCCGCGTCTGGCCGGCCATGAAGGCGACGCACTTGCCGAGGTCGAGGCCCGAGCCGCCGCCGAAGGCGACGACGCCGTCATGGCCGCCGTCCTTGAAGGCCTTGACGCCGGCCTCGAGGTTCTTCTCGTTCGGGTTCGGGTCGACGTCGGCGAAGATCGCGCGGCCGAGGCCCGCCTCTTCGAGGACGTCGAGCGCTCCTTGGGTGATCGCCATCGAGGCGAGCCCGCGGTCGGTGACGAGCAGCGGCTTCTTCATGCCGAGCGACTTGCAGGCGTCGGCGAGCTCCCTGATCCGGCCCCGGCCCATCTTGATGGCGGTCGGATAGCTCCAGTTTGCGACGATATTCATTTCGTGACCTTCTTGAGGTGGTAGGATTTCGGACGGGTGAGGTTCTGGAAGCCGATGACCGACAGCGATCCGCCGCGGCCGGTTTCCTTGCAGCCGGTCCAGCAGAGCGCCGGGTCGAGATAGTCGGCGCGGTTCATGAAGACGGTACCGGTCTCGATCTCGCGGCCGATATGGGCGGCGCGCGTCGGGTCCTGCGTCCAGAGCGAGGCGGTGAGGCCGTAGGGGCTGTCGTTCATCAGCTCGATCGCTTCGGCGTCGCTCTTCACCTTCATGATGCCGACGGCCGGGCCGAAGGTCTCATCCTTCATGAACGACATCGAGTGATCGACGTTCACGAGGATCTGCGGCATCAGATAGGCGTGGCCGTCGTCCTCAGGGAAGAGTTTCGGATCGACCAGCGCCTTGGCACCCTTGGCGACGGCAGCGGCGATCTGCTCGCGCACATGGGCGGCAAAGCGCCGGTGCGCCATCGGCCCGAGCGTGGTTTCCGGATCGAGCGGGTTGCCGAGCTTGTAGTTGGAGACCCAGGCGACCGACTTCTCGACGAAGGCGTCATAGAGGCTCTCGTGCACGTAGATACGCTCGATGCCGCAGCAGCACTGGCCGGAATTGTAGGTGGCGCCGTCCATCAGCGTGTCGACGGCGGCGTCGAGATCGGCGTCCTCCATCACATAGCCGGGGTCCTTGCCGCCGAGTTCCAGCCCGAGGCCGGCGAAGGTGCCGGCGGCCGCCCGCTCGATCGACCGTCCGCCCTCGACGGAGCCGGTGAAGTTGATGAAGTCGAAGCTGCCGGTGGCAATCAGCGCCGTGGTGGTGGCGTGGTCGAGAAAGAGGTTGATGAAGACGTCTTCCGGAACGCCGGCCTCGACGAAGGCGCGCACCATGCGCTCGCCGACGAGCAGCGTCTGGGTGGCATGCTTGATGACGACCGTGTTGCCGGCCATCAGCGCCGGCGCCACCGTGTTGATCGCCGTCATGTAGGGATAGTTCCACGGCGCAATGACGAGCACGACGCCGTGCGGCTCGCGCTCGATGCGGCGCTCGAAGGTGGCGCTGTCCTCGATCACCAGCGGCGCGAGCGCATCCGCCGCGATCGAGGCGACGTAGTTCGAGCGCTCGTTGAAGCCCTTGTATTCGCCGCCGTAGCGGATCGGCCGGCCCATCATGTGGGCGAGTTCCGGCACCACTTCGTCGGACATTTCGTTGAGGCGGGCGACCCCCTTCAGCACGAGCTGCACCCGCTCTTCGAGCGGGCGACGCGCCCAGGCCTTCTGCGCCTTGCGCGCACGCTGGACGGCGTCCTTCGCCGCATCGAGCGGCATCGCCTGGCGCTCGGCATAGACCGATCCGTCGATCGGCGAGATACATTGGATCATTGTCATGATCTTAATTCCTGTCTGTGTGGTTCAAGCTCTCTCGAAACCGCGCGCCACTTCCCAATCGGTGATGCGGCGGTCGTATTCTTCCTGTTCCCATTCGGCCGCGCGGACATAGTGGTCCACGACGTCGTCGCCGAGCGCCGCCCGGAGCATGGCGGAATTGCGCAGCGATTCCGCCGCCGCACGCAGCGTACGGGGAATCTCGCGAACCTCGCGGGCTCCGTAAGCGTCTCCCACGAAGGCCGGCTCCAGTTCAAGCTTCTTCTCGATGCCGTCGATGCCTGCGGCAATCAGCGCGGCCATGGCGAGATAGGGGTTGAGGTCGGAGCCGCCGACGCGGCACTCGACGCGGATGCCCTTGGTCTCCTCGCCGCAGAGCCGGTAGCCGGCGGTGCGGTTGTCCTTCGACCAGATCGCCTTGGTCGGCGCAAAGGTGCCGGCCATGAAGCGCTTGTAGGAATTGATGTAGGGCGCCAGGAAATAGGTGATCTCGCTCGCATGGGCGAGGAGACCGGCCATGTAGTGCTTCATCGTCGTTGACATGCCGTGCTCGCCGTTCTCGTCGAAGAACAGCGGCGTCTTGCCGTCGGCGCTCCACAGCGACTGGTGGATGTGCGATGACGAGCCGGCGGAATTGTAGTTCCACTTGGCGAGGAAGGTGATCGCCTTGCCGCGCGACCAGGCGATCTCCTTGCAGGCGTTCTTGATGATCGCATGCCGGTCGGCCATGGTCAGCGCGTCGGCATAGCGGACGTTGACCTCGCCCTGGCCGGCGGACGCCTCGCCCTTGGTGTTCTCGACCGGAATGCCCGCGCCCTGCAGACCCTTGCGGATCGCGCGCATGACGTCTTCTTCCTTGGTCGTCTGGAAGATGTGGTAGTCCTCGTTGTAGCCCGAGCCGAGCTGGAGGTCGCGGTAGCCGGACATGCGCGCATCGTCATAGGTCTGGTCGAACAGGAAGAATTCCAGTTCGGTCGCCATGAAGGCCTTCATGCCCATGTCTTCGAGACGCTTGATCTGCTTCTTGAGGACCGCACGCGGCGAATGCGGCACGTCGGCGTGGCTGTGGTGGTCGAGGACGTCGCAGATGACGAGCGCCGTGCCTTCGAGCCAGGGCGTCTTGCGCAGCGTCGAAAGGTCCGGCTTCATCGTGTAGTCGCCATAGCCTTTTTCCCAGCTCGTCGCCTGGTAGCCGGAGACCGTCTCCATCTCCATGTCGGTCGCAAGCAGGTAGTTGCAGCTGTGGGTTTCCTTGTAGGCGCTCTCCACGAAGAATTCGGCCTGGAAACGCTTGCCCATCAGCCGGCCCTGCATGTCCACCAGCACGGCGAGAACGGTGTCGATGCGGCCCTCGGCCACATCCATCTTCAGATCGTCAAAAGTGTACTGTGCAGACATCGGTGTTTCCTGACAGGCGTGTTTCGTTCCTTGGGGGGAATTCTCGTCGGGGAACCGTCCGGGACGCGCAGCGCCCCGGACGGGGTTTCATGCGGCGATCAGCCGTTCCGGTAGGGCTGACCGGCCTTCTCCATGACGGCCTGGTAGTCCTTGAGGATCTTGACCACCTTGGCATTGCGCTCGCTCTGCGCAGCGATCTCGTCCCAGAAGGCGAAGGCCTTCTCCTCGACCGTCTTCCATTCGGCATCCGGGATCGAGGTGAGTTCGAGCTTGCTGCCGCCGGCGCGCAGGGCCGCCTCGCCGCCCCAATACCAGTGCAGGCGACGGTAGTGCGAGCTGTCCATGCAGACGCGCCACAGCTGCTGCAGGTGTTCGGGTACTTCCTTCCAGCGGTCGGCATTGGCGAAGAAGGATCCGCACCAGCCGCCCGAAATGTTGTTGGTCAGGAAGTACTTGACCACGCTGTCCCAGCCGACGGTCGTCACTTCGGTGATGCCCGACCAGGCGACGGCGTCGATTTCGCCGGTCTGCATGGCGACCGGGGTGTCCTCGTAAGGGATCGTGACCGGGATCACACCGAACTGCTCGAGGAACTTGCCAGCCGTCGGGAAGGTGAAGACGCGCAGGCCCTGCAGGTCGGCAAGCGACTTGATCGGCTTGTTGGTCGAGAAGTTGCACGGATCCCATGCGCCGGCCGAAAGCCACTTCACACCGACCTCGCCATAGGCCTCGTCCCAGATGTCGGCGAGACCGTACTTGTGGAACAGCGTCGGCACGTCGAGGCTGAAGCGCGAGGCGAAGGGGAAGTACCCACCGAACACCTTGATGTCGACCGGCGAGTTCATCGAGTCGTCGTCCGACTGCACGGCATCGATCGTGCCGGCCTGCATGGCGCGGAACAGTTCGCCCGTCGGCACCAGCTGGTCGGCGGTATAGAGTTCGATCACCATCTGGCCGTTGGCGGCCTTGTTGAAGGCGTCGACGCACGGACGCACCACTTCTTCGGCAAGCGCCGCACCGGCATAGGTCTGCAGGCGCCAGGTGATCTTCTTGTCCTGTGCCTTGACGTTCGGAGCGGCCAGCACCGCCGGAGCGGCCGCGGCGGCGAGGCCGGCATTCTTCAGAAAACTTCTTCTGTTCGTCATGTCCTATTCCCTCTCTGCTTTGTTTTTCACTTCTTCTTTCGGATGATCCCCGCGGCAAGCCGCGGGAAACACAAGCGCATTGCCCGCCCAGCGGGCGCTCCTGCCCGCTCTATCCCCTGACGTAGACGTGCTGGGGCAACCACAGGGCGATCTCCGGGAACGCCATGATGATGATCATGCCGAGCATCATGATGAGGACGAAGGGGATGATCGAACGGTAGATGTCGAGCAGCGAGATTTCCGGCGGCGCCATCGCCCGCATCAGGAACAGGTTGTACCCGAAGGGCGGGGTCATGTAGGCGATCTGGCAGGTGATCGTGTAGAGCACGCCGTACCAGATCAGGTCGAAGCCGAGCTTGCCGACGAGCGGGATGTAGAGCGGCGCGACGATCACCAGCATGGCCGTATCGTCGAGGAAGGCGCCCATGATCAGGAACGACACCTGCATCAGGATGAGGATCTGCCACGGAGACAGGCCCAGGTCGCCGACCAGCAGCTTTTCCAGTGCCTTGACCGCGCCGAGCCCGTCGAACACCGCGCCGAAGCAGAGTGCGGCAAGGATGATCCACATGAACATGCACGAGATGCCGAGCGTCTGTTCGAGAACGCGGTTCCACAGCGTCCATGTCAGCCGCCCCTTGATCCAGGTCGCGAGCAGGGCGCCGAGCGCACCGACCGCCGAGCTCTCGACAAGGCTGGTGACGCCGAGCACGAACAGTCCCATCATCAGAAAGAAGATGAGGAAGGGGAGAATGCCGGCCTGCAGCAGCTTCAGCTTCTCGATCATCGGCATGTCGCGCTCTTCTTTCGGAAGCGCGGGCCCGAGAGCGGGATTGATCCAGCATCGGATCACCACGTAGACGGCAAACAACACCGCGAGCAGCAGGCCGGGAAAGACGCCCGCGAGCCAGAGCTGGCCGACCGGCTGGCGCGCGATCATGCCGTAAAGCACCATGACCACACTCGGCGGAACGAGGATGCCGAGCGAGCTGCCGGCCTGCACGACGCCCGAGACCATGATCTTGTCGTAGCCGCGGCGAAGCAGTTCCGGCAGCGCGATGGTGGCACCGATCGCCATGCCGGCGACGGAAAGCCCGTTCATCGCCGAGATCACGACCATCAGACCGATCGTGCCGAGCGCCAGACCGCCACGCAAGCCACCGAACCAGACGTGGAAGGCCCGGTAGAGGTCTTCGGCGATACCGGATTCCGACAGCATGTAGCCCATGAAGATGAACATCGGCAGCGTCAGCAGCGCATACCACTTCATCAGCTTCATGCTGGCCGAAAAGCCGAGCTCGAACCCGCCATTGCCCCAGAGGAAAGCCGCGGCGACGACGCCGACGAAACCGATCGCAGCGAAGATGCGCTGTCCGGTCAGCATCGACAGCATCATCGAGGTGAACATCAGGAGGGCGATCATCTCGTAGCTCATGCGATCGGTCTCCCGATTGCAACGGCCAGGTCCTTCAGGAAAATCGACGTCGCCTGCAGGAAGGTGAGCACGATGCCGACGACCATGACGATCTTGATCGGCGCCATGTAGGGCGACCAGGAGGAGTAGCTCGTCTCACTGAACTTCAGGGCGTAGGCCGTGCTCGACACGCCGCCGTAAAGCAGGAAGAACAGGTAGACGAAGAGCATGAGGATGGTGATGACGTCGACCGCGGCCTTGGTCCTCGGAGACCATTTGCCGTAGATGAGGTCCATGCGCACGTGACTGTCGAGCTGAAGCGAATAGGCACCGCCGAGAAGATAGTAGCCTGCCATGACGAACTGGGCCGTTTCCAGCGTCCAGTTGGCCGGCAGCCGCATGGATTTCGACGCCACCGAATAGAGCATGATGCCCATCATGACGAATATGCCGTACATGACGACCCGCCCGACACGGCGGTTGAATCCGTCCACGACGCGTACATAGGTCCGGATCGCCTCAGGCATGAAAGCCTCCGCCATCCGTCAGGGTGATCGCCGGAACGGTATCCGCGGCATCCCCTTGCTTCATTCCCTTCGGCATCTGTTCCCCTTTTGATTATAAAACCATGCCAATTCTCGAAATGCAGGGATCACTCAGGAAGAGATTCGGCCAAGCCCCTCCTGCAACAATCCGGTGAGATATGAGGCCATGGCCTGCTTGCCGGCCTCGTCCTTCAGAAGGTCGTTGCGGACCTCGATCATCACGTTCGCGAGCCCGGAAGAAAGTCCGTGCAGTTTCAGCGTATGGGTGACACCGTCCTGCGGTCCATAGGGCTCGTTGCGCTCGACCCGGAACGACGGCTGCGGTCCGGCAGCAGTCAGCATCGCATCGGCAAGCCGGCTGTCCTCGTCGTGCAGGATGCCGACCTCCACCTCGCGGCGGCGCCCCATATAGACCGGCGTAAAACTGTGAACCGTCACCAGCACCGTGCGCCGGCCGGCGGCCTTCCGTTCGGCGATGATGGCGGCGATCCGGTCATGGAAAGGCACGTAGAGCGCAGCGGTCCGGGCGTAGCGTTCCGCAACGTCCAGGTCGTGGTTGCCCGGAATGTCGTAGATCTCGCTTTTTTCAGGCATCGCGGCGGGCGATTCCGGCGGACGGTTGCAGTCGTAGACCAGCCTGGAAAAGCGCTGCGCGACGAGCGTCGCGTCGAGCGAGCGCGAGAGCATGCGGGCAATGTCGAGGGCGCCCGGGTCCCAGGCGATATGGCTCGACAGGGCCTCTTCGGAAAGGCCGAGATCCCCCGCTCGCTGCGGCAATGTCCGCGATGCATGTTCGCAGACGAGCAACACCTCTCCCGCCGCCGCCGCGTTCTCCACGGAGACTGCATCCCCGTCGGCGGCCGAAAGAATATCCGTTCTCAAGAGCATTCGGCAATTCTCCCCGGAGGCTTTGCGCCTCTCTACCTTCCGAAGAGAATTCTTCACGTTTTGCTGCAAGTCAATCCGGTTCTGAAAATTTCTCTTCAAGATGCGGATTGACAGCGTGGCGGGCACGGTTGATAAATTTCCCATGAGCCGGCGAAGACCGGACTGGGGAACATGAAAACTCGTGCTCACGACGTCAAAGACAGTCTCGGACGTAATCCACGCCCATTTCGCGGGGTTGACCCCTGCCGAACGGCGGCTGGCGGAGAGTCTGCTCGAGAACTACCCCGTCTCCGGCCTGGGCAGCATCACGACCGTCGCGGAAAACGCGGGCGTCTCCACGCCGACGGTTGCGCGCATGGTGCAGAAGCTCGGCTACAAGGGTTATGCGGAATTTCAGGCGCATCTGCACCAGGAGCTCGAGGCCTCGATCTCCAACCCGATCGCCAAGCACGACCGCTGGGCCTCCAACGCGCCGGGCACCCACGTGCTCAACCGCTTCGCCGAAGCGGTGATGAACAACATGCGACAGACGCTGAGCGAGCTCGACGCGACGAGCTTCGACGAGGCGGCAAAGCTCCTCGCCGACAAGAAGCGCAATGTCTATTTCGTCGGCGGCCGCATTACCGGTGCGCTCGCGGAATACTTCTTTACCCACATGCAGGTCATCCGGCCGAAGACGACGCTGATGTCGTCGAACGCCAGCTCATGGCCGCAGCACGTGCTGAACATGAACACCGGCGACGTGCTGGTGATCTTCGACATCCGCCGCTACGAGGCGGACATGGCGACGCTTGCCGCCGTCGCCAAGGCGGCCGGCGTGCAGATTATCCTTTTCACCGACCAGTGGACCTCACCGGTCGTCAAGCACGCCCTGCACAGTTTCAAGGTCCAGATCGAGGCGCCGTCCGCCTGGGATTCCTCGGTGGTGACACTCTTCGTCGTCGAGGCGCTGATCGAGGCGGTCCAGAGCTCGGCATGGGACGAAACCCGCGAGCGCATGAAGACTCTCGAGGAGCTCTTCGAGCAGGCCCGACTTTTTCGCAAATTGCGTTGATCCAGGAGGGGGAAAGGAAAAACGTTAAAATTCAACGGAGAAGAAGAGCAAGCTACCCCGACGCGCGGGGCCGCGAGCTGTCACATAACTATCATCGAACCCGAATATCAGACGCGCGTCGCCTTCAAACAAAACAAGGAGAACTTCCGTGACTAGCCACTTCCGTCGCCTACTTTCGCTCTCGACCGCCATGGTCATCGCGTCCTCTGCCGTTGCTGTTGCCGACCCGAGCGCCGAACTCATCGACGCCGCCAAGAAGGAAGGCGCGCTGACGACCGTCGCCCTGCCCCACAGCTGGTGCGGCTACGGTGACGTCATTGCCGGCTTCAAGGCCAAGTATCCGGAAATCCAGGTCAACGAGCTGAACCCGGACGCCGGCTCGGCCGACGAAGTCGAGGCCATCAAGGCCAACAAGGACAACAAGGGCCCGCAGGCGCCTGACGTCGTCGACGTCGGCCTCGCCTTCGGTCCGCAGATGAAGGCCGATGGCCTGCTGCAGCCCTACAAGGTCTCCACCTGGGACGAAATCCCCGACACCGTCAAGGACGCCGAAGGCTACTGGTACGGCGACTATTACGGCGTTCTGTCGTTCATCGTGAACAAGGACCTCGTCAAGGAAACCCCGGCCGACTGGGCCGACCTCCTGAAGCCCGACTATGCCGGCCAGGTCGCTCTCGCCGGTGACCCGCGCGCCTCCAACCAGGCCATCCTCGGCGTTCTCGCCGCCGGTCTGCACAAGGGCGCCAAGGCTGGCGAAGAGTCCGGCAAGGCCGGCCTCGAATACTTCGCCGAGCTCAACAAGGCCGGCAACTTCGTTCCGGTCATCGCCAAGGCCGGCACGATCGCCCAGGGCGCGACCCCGATCGCCATCGCTTGGGACTACAACGTGCTGGCATGGCGCGACGAACTCGCCGGCAACCCGCCGGTCGACATCGTCGTTCCGAAGACGGGTGTCCTTGCAGGCGTCTACGTCCAGGGCATTTCGGCCTACGCCCCGCATCCGAACGCTGCCAAGCTGTGGATGGAATACCTCTACTCCGACGAAGGCCAGAACCTGTGGCTGAAGGGCTATTGCCACCCGGCCCGCTTCACCGCCATGTCCAAGGCAGGCAAGGTCCCGCAGGACCTGCTCGACAAGCTGCCGCCGGCTGAAAGCTACGAAGCCGCCGTCTTCCCGACCGTCGAGGAGCAGAATGCCAACAAGGCTGCCGTAACCGGCGGCTGGGACAGCGTCGTCGGCGCAAACGTTCAGTAAGCCGACCTGAAGTCCAGGCTCCGGTCCGCCTGTCGGGCCGGAGCTTGCCATTCTCGAAGTTCTAAGCCTTACTTCGTAAAATTTTGATCATTGCCGCCGCGAAGGCCCCTACATGAACGAAACTCCCCGTCACGTCGATTGCGTGTACCCCTCACATGGCTGGGCCTGGTGCCCTTTGCCCTGTTCGTGACCATGTTTCTGATCCTGCCGACGATGCACATCGTCATCGGCGCCTTCCAGACGAGCGACGGCAGTTTCACCCTGCAGAACATCGTCGACCTGAATTCCGGGACGATTCCCTCGAGCTACTGGATCTCGGTGAAGATCTCGGTCGCCTCGGCCGCACTCGGCAGCCTCATCGGCTTTGCCATGGCTGCAGCCGTCGTGTTCGGCACGGTCCCGCGATGGGTCAAGTCGCCGCTGCTCACCTTTTCCGGCGTGGCGTCCAACTTCGCGGGCGTTCCGCTCGCCTTCGCCTTCCTCGCGACCTTCGGCCCGGTCGGCCTCGTCACGGTCTTCCTTCGCAGCAATTTCGGGATCGTCCTCCAGCGCGACCTCGGGTTCAATATACTGAGCTTCTGGGGTCTGACGGTCACCTATCTCTTTTTCCAGATCCCGCTGATGATCCTGATCATCACGCCGGCGCTCGAGGGCCTGCGCCGGGAATGGCGCGAAGCGGCCGAGGTGCTCGGCGCCACGGCCCTGCAATACTGGCGCATGGTCGCACTGCCGATCCTCTTCCCGTCCCTGCTCGGCACGTTCGCGCTGCTGTTTGCGAACGCCTTCGGCGCCGTCGCGACCGCGATCGCCCTGACGGGATCGAGCCTCAACATCGTGCCGATCCAGCTTTACGCGCAGATTCGCGGCGACGTCCTCGGCAATCCGCATCTCGGCTATGCCATGGCCTTCGGCATGATCGTCGTCACGGCGTTTGCCAACATCATCTATATCTGGCTGCGTATCCGCGCCGAAAGGTGGCTGAAATGAGCATCTGGACACGCATCGTCGGCTGGGCCGCGCTGATCTTCGGCCTGCTTTACTTCTTCGTCCCGCTCGGGGGTCTGTTCGAATTCTCGCTGAAGGCCCGGCGCGGCGTCTACAGCTTCGACGCCTATGCCAAGGTCTTCGCCGACCCGCAGTTCCAGCAGACCTTCAGCTATTCGGTGGTCATGGCGCTGGTGACGATCGTCTTCGGCGTCCTGCTCGTCGTTCCGACCGCCTTCTGGGTCCGGCTCAAGATGCCGTGGGCGCGACCCTATGTCGAATTCCTGACGCTGCTGCCGCTGGTGATCCCGGCCATCGTCATCGTCTTCGGCTATATCAGGCTCTACAACACGGCAAGCTGGTTGCCGCTGACCGGATCGGTGCTCGGCACCAATCTGCTGTTGGCCTTCGGCTACACCATTCTCGCCCTGCCCTACATGTATCGCGCCGTCGATACCGGCCTCAGAACCATCGACGTCGCCACGCTCACCGAGGCGGCACAGAGCCTCGGAGCCGGATGGACCACTATTCTCGCCCGGGTCATCCTGCCGAACGTCATACCGGCGGTGCTCTCCGGCGCCTTCCTGACCTTCGCGATCGTCATCGGTGAATTCACGCTCGCCGCCCTGCTCGACCGCCCTGCCTTCGGACCGTATTTGCAGCGCATCGGCGCCAACAAGCCGTACGAACCGTTCGCGCTGTCGGTCATCGCCTTTGCCATCACCTGGGGGTGCCTCGGACTGATCCAGCTCGTCTCCCGCTTCCAGAAAACCACCCAACGCCCCGCCTGAGGACGAAACGCATGACATTTCTGACACTCTCCCACATCCAGAAGTCTTTCGGGCCTGTCAAAGTCGTGCACGACTTCAACATGTCCATCGACAAGGGCGAGTTCATCTCCTTCCTCGGCCCGTCCGGCTGCGGCAAGACGACGATCCTGCGCATGGTCGCCGGTTTCGAGACGCCGACCGGCGGCACGATCACCATCGACGGCCGCGACCAGGCGAACCTCAAGCCCAACCGGCGCAACATCGGCATGGTCTTCCAGGCCTATGCGCTGTTCCCGAACATGAACGTCTTCGACAACGTCGCCTTCGGCCTGAAGATCCACGGCATGGCCAAGGCCGACATCGAGAAGCGCGTGAAGGAGATGCTGGAACTCATCCATCTCGGGCATCTCGCCGAGCGCTATCCCTACCAGCTCTCGGGCGGCCAGCAGCAGCGCATCGCGCTCGCCCGCGCGCTGGCGCCGAAGCCGCAGGTGCTGCTCCTCGACGAACCGCTCTCGGCACTAGACGCCAAGATCCGCGTCTCGCTGCGCGAGGAAATTCGCCAGATCCAGCAGCAGCTCGGCATCACCACCGTTTTCGTCACCCACGATCAGGAGGAGGCGCTGTCCATCTCCGACCGTGTCGTCGTCATGAATGCCGGTCGCGCCGACCAGATCGGCACGCCCTTCGACATCTACAACAGGCCGGCGACCCGCTTCGTCGCATCCTTCGTCGGGACACTGAACATCATCGACGCCGTCGTCGCCGATCCTGCCGCCTCCACCGTGCGTATCGGCGAACAGGTGATTTCGCTCAAGGAATCGCTTGCCGCGAGCAAGGCCGGCGCCACCGTCCAGCTCGCGTTGCGGCCGGAAGCGGTCTCGCTCTCCGAGCGTCCGAACGGCAACCTGTCGCTCACGGGCCGTGTCGTCTCCAGCCACTTCCTCGGCTCGGTCATCCGTACCGGCGTCAGCGTCGGCGGCAACGTCATCTCGTTCGACAGCTTCAACGACCCGGGCATCAAGCCGCCGGCAGCGGGGGAAACGGTTGCGCTGCGCCTCGACGCCGCCGACTTGCTGCTCCTTCGCGAGTGATCTCCCGCCGCGGGCGTCCGGGGCGCCCGCGCCAGTTTCCCTCCAGCTTGGGCCTCTACGATTCCGCCCGGCAAAGGGATATGCGACATGAGCATGAACGGTAGCGACCGGTCTGCAGCCGACCGGTTCAGGGACGAATTTCTCCGCTGGAAGCGTGGCTCGGTCACGAGAAGGCATTTTCTCGGCGTCACCGGTCTCGGCTTCGCCGCGGCAATGCTCGGGGGAACCTCGAGGCTTTCCGGCAGAGCTTCCGCCGGCGATCTCGGCCGGCGCGTCTCGCTCGCCACCTGGCCGAACTATCATGATCCCGCCTCCTTCGAGGCCTTCACGGCGGCGACCGGCGTCGAGGTGGAGGTCAAGGCTTACGGCTCCAACGAGGACATGTACGCCGCCATCCGCTCGGGAGCCTACGCCTGCGATCTCTGCGTCGCGACCAACTACGCGATCCCGAATTACGTCGCCCGCGGCCTGCTGGAGGAAATCGATATCGGCCGCGTCCGCAACTTCAACCCTTCGTCTGTGGACGGCCGTTTCGCAGCAGCCGGGACGGTCGCCGGGCGAACTTACGCCCTGCCGAAGAACTGGGGAGCCACCGGAATGGCGGTCAACACCGGCCGCGTCGGAAATCCGGTCGCGCGGTGGAAGGACTTCTTTGAGCTCGCGCAGACGGAAGCCAGCGGCCGCACTGTCGTCCATGACTATCAGCTCACCACGGTCGGCACCGCGCTGGTCGCCCTCGGCTATCCGTTCAGCTCTGTCGATCCGCAGGAACTCGCAAAGGCCGAGGAACTTCTGATCCGGGTCAAACCCCATCTCTACGCGATCGACAGCGACTATCAGGCGGCAATGCGGTCGGAAGACGCCTGGCTCAGCATGTGCTGGAGCAACGATGGTGCGCAGCTTCATCGCGACCTGCCGGAGATCGAATACGTGATCGGCGCCGACGGCGGCGAGCTCTGGTGCGATTTCTATGCGATCCCGACAGGCGCGCCGCACAAGGCCGCCGGCTATGCGCTGCTGGACTTTCTTCTCGATCCGGCGGTCGCCGTGCGCGAGCACATCGCCAACGGCGCCCCGACGACCGACAGCCGCGTGCTGGCCCTGCTGCCGGAGGAAGTGACGTCGAACCGCATCATCTATCCCGAGGCGGCAGCACTCAAACCGCTCGAATTCGGCGCCGCCGTCACCATGTTCGATCCCGGGCGCAACGACGTGATGGAGCGCTTCAGGAGCGCCTGACGTTTTCCGGGATTTTCCTTGTCTGCCAATTGTTTGTGGCAGGAACCGGAATCATTTCGCGATAGCCTTGAAGCGCTGTCGGAGCATCGGCCGCCATGTGGCGTCTCCCACACCTGCGAGTGCCGACGGCCCGAAATTTCGAATCCGAAATCAGGCACTTGCCGGCGGGCATTGACTCAAAGCCTCCGCCTTCAGGCGGCGTCTTCCGAACGTTCGTCCGTCTTCACCGGCACGTAGTTGAGCACCGGGCCAAGCCAGCGTTCGACCTCCGAAATCGCCATGCCCTTGCGTGCGGCATAGTCCTCGACCTGGTCCCGCTCGACCTTCGCCACCCCGAAATAGTAGCTTTCCGGATGAGCGATGTAGAGGCCGGAAACCGAGGAGCCCGGCCACATGGCATAGCTTTCGGTAAGCTCGACGCCCGTCGCGGCCTCGGCATCCAGCAGCTCGAACAGCGTCCGCTTTTCGGTGTGATCCGGCTGGGCGGGATAGCCCGGAGCCGGGCGGATGCCGGCATAGGCTTCGCCGATCAGGTCCTCGTTGGTGAGGGTCTCGTCCGCCGCATAGCCCCAGAATTCGCGCCGCACGCGCTCGTGCATCCGCTCCGCGAAGGCCTCGGCCAAGCGGTCGGCGAGCGCCTTGACGAGGATCGAGGAATAGTCGTCGTTCGCCCGCTCGAAGCGCTCCGCAATCGCGATCTCCTCGAAGCCCGCCGTCACGACGAAGCCGCCGACATAGTCCTGAACCCCGCTCGCCGCCGGCGCGACGAAGTCGGAAAGGGCGACGTTCGGCCGCCCCTCCCGCTTCGAAACCTGCTGGCGGAGCGTATGCAAGGTCGCCAGCGCCTCGCTCCGGCTCTCGTCGGTGAAGAGACGGATATCGTCGCCGACGGCATTCGCCGGCCAGAAACCGATCACTGCGCGCGGCCGGAACCAGCCTTCCGCGACGATCTTGTCGAGCATCTCGCGCGCATCGGCGAAGAGCTGGCGCGCCGCCTCCCCCTGGCTCTCCTCTTCGAGGATCGCCGGGTAGCGCCCCTTCAGCTCCCAGGTCTGGAAGAAGGGTGTCCAGTCGATATAGTCGAGGAGTTCCGCGACGTCGTAATGGTCGAAGACCTTCGTGCCGAGGAAGCTCGGTCTCGCCGGGCGATAACTCGTCCAGTCGGGTTTCATCGCATTTTCACGGGCACGGGCGAGCGGCAGCCGCTGCTTCTCGCGCTCCTGCCGCGCATGCGCCTCCGCCACCTTCTGGTACTCGGCGCGGACCGTCGCGACATAGCCGTCCTTCGCCTCCGGTGACAGCAGCGCCGAGACGACGCCGACGGCCCGGCTCGCATCGGTCACGTAGACCGCCTGCCCGCGCTTGTATTGCGGGCTCACCTTGACCGCCGTGTGGACGCGGCTCGTCGTCGCCCCACCGATCAGCAGCGGAATGTCGAAGCCGTCCCGCTCCATCTCGGAAGCCACATGCACCATCTCGTCGAGCGACGGCGTGATCAGGCCGGAAAGGCCGATGACATCGACCTGCTCGGCACGGGCCGTTTCGAGGATCTTTGCGGCCGGCACCATGACGCCGAGATCGATGATCTCGTAATTGTTGCAGGCGAGCACGACGCCGACGATGTTCTTGCCGATGTCGTGGACATCGCCCTTGACCGTCGCCATCAGCACCTTGCCGGCGCTCTGGCGCTGATCGCCGCCATTCAGCCGTTTCTCTTCCTCCATATAGGGAAGGAGGACCGCGACCGCCTGCTTCATCACCCGGGCGGATTTCACCACCTGCGGCAGGAACATCTTGCCCGCTCCGAAGAGATCACCGACCACGTTCATGCCCGCCATCAGCGGCCCCTCGATGACATGCAGCGGACGTTCCGCGGCAAGGCGCGCCTCTTCCGTATCTGCCTCGATGAAATCGGTGATGCCGTTGACGAGCGCGTGCTCCAGTCGCTTCTCGACCGGCCATTCGCGCCAGGCGAGATCCTGCGCCCTGGCCTCCTTGCCGCCTGATCCGCGGAAGCGCTCGGCGACGGTCAGCAGGCGCTCCGTCGCGTCGCTGCGGCGGTTCAGCACCACGTCCTCGCAGGCCTCCTTCAGCTCCGGATCGATGCTCTCGTAGACGGCGAGCTGGCCGGCATTAACGATGCCCATGTCCATGCCCGCCTGGATGGCGTGGTAGAGGAAGACGGCATGCATCGCCTCGCGCACCGGCTCGTTGCCGCGGAAGGAGAAGGAGAGGTTGGAAACGCCACCCGAGATGTGCACGAGCGGCATCTTCTCGCGGATGGTGCGGGCTGCTTCGATGAAGTCGACGCCGTAATTGTCGTGCTCCTCGATACCCGTCGCGACCGCGAAGATGTTCGGGTCGAAGATGATGTCCTCCGGCGCAAAGCCCGCCTCTTCGGTGAGCAGCTTGTAGGCCCGCTCGCAGATTGCGACCTTGCGGGCATAGGTATCCGCCTGCCCCTGCTCGTCGAAGGCCATCACGACGACGGCCGCGCCGTAGTTATGCACGAGTCTCGCCTGGGCGAGGAAGTTCTCCTCGCCCTCCTTGAGCGAGATCGAGTTCACCACCGCCTTGCCCTGCACGCATTTGAGGCCGGCTTCGATGATCGCGAACTTCGACGAGTCGATCATCACCGGCACGCGGGCGATGTCCGGCTCGGCGGCGATCAGGTTCAGGAACTCGACCATCGCCCCTTCGGAATCGATGAGGCCCTCGTCCATGTTGACGTCGATGATCTGGGCGCCGTTCTCGACCTGGTCGCGGGCGACCGAGAGCGCGGCTGCATAGTCGCCGGCGGTGATCAGCTTGCGGAATTTCGCCGAGCCGGTGACGTTCGTGCGCTCGCCGACATTGACGAAGGGAATGTCCTTGGTGAGCACGAACGGTTCGAGCCCGGAAAGCGACATGAAGGGCCGGTGCTCGGGAACCTGCCGCGGTGCGGCACCTGCGACGGCATCGGCAATCGCCCGGATGTGCTCGGGCGTTGATCCGCAGCAGCCGCCGACGACATTGACGAGCCCCTCGCGCGCAAACGCCGCGACCTGGCGGGCCATGTCGTCGGGGCTTTCGTCGTACTGCCCGAATTCGTTCGGCAGCCCGGCATTCGGATAGGCGCAGATGAAGGTGTCGGCGACGCCCGAAAGCTCCTGCAGGTGCGGCCGCATGGCGTCCGCTCCGAGCGCACAATTGAGCCCGATCGTGAACGGGTTGGCATGGCGCACCGAGTACCAGAAGGCCGACGGCGTCTGGCCGGACAGCGTGCGGCCGGAAAGGTCGGTGATCGTTCCGGAAATCATCACCGGCAGGCGGATGCCCTTTTCCGCAAAGCGTTCCTCGCAGGCGAAGATCGCCGCCTTGGCGTTCAGCGTGTCGAAGATCGTCTCGATCAGGATGATGTCGGCCCCGCCGTCGATCAGGCCGTCGATCTGCTCGCCATAGGCAAGCCGCAGGTCGTCGAAACGGACGGCGCGGTAGCCCGGATTGTTGACGTCCGGCGAGATCGAGGCGGTGCGGTTGGTCGGCCCGATCGCACCCGCCACGAAGCGGCGACGACCGTCCTCGCGCTCCGCCCGGATCGCCGCGCGCCGCGCCACCCGCGCACCCTCGAGGTTCAGGTCATAGACCGCCCCTTCCATCCGGTAGTCCGCCTGGGCGATGCGGGTCGAGGAAAAGGTGTTGGTCTCGAGGATGTCAGCGCCGGCCCTGGCGTAGCGGTAATGGATTTCCTCGATCGCATCCGGCTGGGAGAGCGTCAGCAGGTCGTTGTTGCCCTGCTGGTGGCAGGCGCAGCCGATGAAGCGCGCGCCGCGGAAATCGTCCTCGCCGAAACCGAGCTGCTGGATCTGCGTGCCCATGGCGCCGTCGATGACCAGGATGCGTTCGCGGGCGGCGCTCGCAAGGGCCGCCGAAATCTCCGCGCCGTCGCGCCTGACGGCATCCGTATCAAACAATGTGTCGAGCATAGCGCACTCCCCTGTTCCGATCGCGACATCTGCAAATCACATAAAGATATGTTTATGTCAACATGCGTTTATCTTTCAGCTGTCAAAACGCAACTTCCGAGGCCGCCGCAAGTTCCCGTCGTGACACGGCCGCGATCGGCCGATATAGGATTCAACCGATTAGATGCGCTGGGGTCCATCGACCCCGAGGAGGAAGCCATGCCCGAAACCGCCAAGCACGCCGGCCTCGCCTACCGCTGGGCCGATCGCCCCTATCACCGCAAATGGCTTCTCGATCGGGCCGACGAGCTTTTCGACCTCTTCCAGTTCGCGAGCATCAATCCGAAGGGCGGCTTCTTCGACCTGAAGCGCGACGGCACGCCGCTCGTCGCCGACAATCCGGTCCGCGGCATCCACACCGCCGCCCGCATGGTCCACTGCTTCGCGATCGGCGACCTGCTCGGCCGTCCCGGATCGGCCGATGTCGTCGACCACGGCATGCAGTTCCTCTGGAACCGCCACCGCGACCAAAAGAACGGCGGCTATTTCTGGCAGGTGGACGACAACGGCCCGGTCGACGCCAGCAAGCAGGGCTACGGCCACGCCTTCGTGCTGCTCGCCGCCTCCTCCGCCAAGATTGTCGGCCATCCGCTCGCCGAAGCCATGCTCGACGACGTCACCGAAATCCTTGAGACCCGTTTCTGGGAGGATGCCCACGGCGCGATTGCCGAGGAGTTTTCCGCCGACTGGTCGCCGGTCCCCGGCTATCGCGGCCAGAACTCCAACATGCACCTCACCGAGGCGCTGATGGCGGCCTTCGAGGCAACCGGCGAACGCCACTACCTCGACAAGGCCGAGCGGATCGCCGATCTCGTCATCCGCCGCCGCGCCGGCGAATGCGACTGGCGCGTCCCGGAGCACTTCGACGAGAACTGGCAGCTCGACCGCGATTATCGCGGCAACGAGATGTTCCGCCCCTCCGGCACCACGCCCGGCCACTGGCTCGAATGGGCCCGCCTCGTCCTGCAGCTCTGGGTGCTCGGCGGCAAGCGCCACGACTGGATGCCGGAGGCCGCCCGCGGCCTGTTCTTCCAGTCGATGTCGCTCGGCTGGGACCGCATCCACGGTGGCTTCTTCTACACGCTCGACTGGGAGAACGCGCCCGCCCGCCGCTCAAAGCTCTGGTGGCCGCTCTGCGAGGGCGCCGGCGCCGCCCACTGGCTCGCCGAACACCTGCCGAGCGATTTCCACGAGGAGAGCTACCGCCGCATCTGGAGCTTCATCGCCCGCCACAGCCTCGACCGCACCCATGGCGGCTGGTTCGAGGAACTGACCGAGGATCTGGTTCCCGCGACCACCCTCTTCCCCGGCAAGGGCGACATCTACCACGCGCTCCAGGCCTGCCTCATCCCCCTTTTCCCGGCAACCGCGAGCCTCACCCGGCTGATCTCCGAGACCGGCGGCCCGGTCCTGGAGGGCTGAGGCGCGAACCTGCAGTTCTTTGATATTGCCCCTCACCCTGACCCTCTCCCCGCATGCGGGGAGAGGGAATGGAGACGTCGGCGGCACGGGCCTTCTCCCCGCATGCGGGGAGAAGGTGGCGGCAGCCGGATGAGGGGCGGAGTCTCTGCAGGGCCCCGGGAGGCTGAAAGCCTCCCCCTCACTCCTGCCGCGGTTCGACCAGGCTACCATCGCTCAGCGTGTCGCTCGGATGCAGGATCACCACGTCGCCGGGTTCGAGCCCGGAGAGAACCTCGGCATGTTCGTCGTTCATGTGGCCGATGCCGACTTCCGTCTGGCGGGCACGCCCGTCGCGGATGACGAAGAGGTTCCATTTGCGCCCGTCGCGGAAAAGCGCGCTCAGCGGCACCTGCAGCACGTCCTCTCCTTCCCACAGCGTCAGCCGCGCATAGACACGGAAATTGTGGCCGAGCCGCGGATCGCTCTCCTGCAGGTCGAGCACGAGGTTGACCCGCTGCTCCTCGATGCCAAGTGCCGAAACCTTGGTGAAGCCGGCCGGGTCGATGCGCCGCACCACCGCCGGCAGCGCCCGATCGCCGCCCCAGTCGACGATCTCCGCCTTCGCACCCGGCGAGATCCGCACCGCATCGGACGAGAGAAGATCGACCGCCACTTCGAGATCGGACGGGTCGCCGATCTCGGCGATCTTGGTGCCGGTCGCGACCGGCTGCTCGCTCTTTGCGAAGACCGTGAGCACCACCCCATCCACCGGCGCCGTCACGTAGACGCAGCAGCTGCCGCCCCGGTCGGCCGGCGCGGAGGCCGGCTGGATGAGGCGCGCTTCCGCGCTCGCAAGCTCGGCCTTGCGCAGTTCGATCGCCGCCGCCGCCGAGGCGAGCTGCGCCTCGGCGACCTCAACGTCCGTGCGCGCCTTCTGCAGCTGGCTCTCGGCGATATAGCGGGTCTTGGCGAGCTGGACGGCGCGTTCGAGATTGTCGCGCGCGAAATCGAGGTCGGACTTGATCCGCCGGTAGTCGGTCTCCGCCATCGACACGGCAGCGCGCGCGGCATCACGCGCGGCGGCGAGTTCCGCCTCGCTGCGGCGGTCGATCAGCGGCGGGTCGAGCGGATGGATTGCCGCCACCAGCGTCACGTCCGCCTTCACCCGGTCGCCCTCGTCGAGCACCGTGCGGGCGAGATGGCCAGCGATCGGCGCCGAGACGGCATAGACGTCGCGCACCCGTGTGATCCCCTCCTGCGAGATCGTCACCCGGAGCGGCCCGCGCTCGACCACGCCGGTATCGACCGGCTGCGGCTTTTCCCTGAGAGCATAGACGAACCCCGCGATGATCGCGGCGACGATCAGCAGGAAGCCCGCCCGTTTCAGCCATTTGGACCACATGCACCTTACTCCCTGGACTTCAGCACGCTCACGAGGTCGAGCCTGTCGATGCGCCGCCGGACAATCAGCGCCGAGATGAGCGACGCGCCCATGACGACGAGGCTCGCGATCGCGAACGTCTGCGAATTGACGACGAAGGGCACACGAAAGAGGTCGCTGGCGAGCCCTTCGATCACCAGCATCGAAAAGAGGTAGCCGAGCAGCCAGCCGAACGGCTGCGCGACGAGCACGACGACGGAGAGCTCGGTGAGCAGCACGCTCGAAACCTCCGTCCGCGTGAAGCCGAGCACGCGCAGGCTCGCGAGCTCCCGCGCCCGCTCCGAAAGCTGGATGCGGGCGGAATTGTAGATGAGCCCGAAGGCGACGATGACCGCAAGCGTCGTATAGACCGTCGTCATCGTCGCGATATTCTTCTCGATCGTCGCCCGGAACTGCTGCCGCGAGAGCCCGATCAGCATGATGTAGGAGACTGCCGGCGTGTTCTTGACGCTGTCGTAGAGCGCCTCCTTCTGCACCGGATCGACCGAGATCCGCGCCCCGGAAATCCGCCGCCCGTCGCCGATCAGCCGGTCGAGCGCGTCGATGCGCATATAGGCGTCGATGCCGACGAGGCTCTGCACGATGCCGGTCACCGGCACCTCGATCCGCCGGTGATCCTTCTCGACCAGTTCCACCTCGACCATGTCGCCGACCTTCAGCTCCAGCGCCTCGGCGACGCGGCCGATGACGAGCAGCCCCGAGGACGGCGGCTCGAGCGGCCGCATGTCCGCGTCCATGATCCGGCCGAGTTCGCCGTCCTCCGGCATGCCGAGGATGGCGAGATCCTTCTCGTGGTTCCTGTTGCGCAGCTTGACCGCGATCGAGCGGAAGGGCTCGGCCCGCGTCACCCCCGGCATATGCCGGATCTCGTCGAGGGCGGCCGGCGACCGCTCCCGGTCGAGCCGGAGCGTCGCGTCCTGCCGTTCCATGCGGAAGAAGATCTGGTCTACCATGTAGTCGACCGAATCCGAGGAGAACATCGCCACCACCAGCAGTGCCGCCGAGAGCGCGACGCCGAGCGAGGTGAGAAGCGAGCGCACCGGCGTGCGGATGATCTGCCGGACCGCCATGATCGTCAGCTGCGAAAACAGCCTGGAGCTCAGCTGCCGGCGGAAGAGCGAGCGGAAGCGCACCGGCGCCGGCGGCCGCATCGCCACCGCCGCCGGCAGCACGATCACCGACCAGATCGCCTTGCCGGCACCGACGACCGCCGCCGCGACGCTGACGCCGCCCGAGATCGCGTAGAGATCGACGCTCTCGCGGAAGATCAGGAACGGAAACGAGAAGAATTCCGCATAGAGCCGCGTCAGTCCGCGGCCGATCCAGTTGCCGGCGCCGAAGCCGATGGCGACGCCGATCAGCGCAATGACGATGGTGAGCTTGGCATAGTGCCAGGCGACCTCGAAATCGCGGTAGCCGAGCGCCTTCAGAAGCCCGATCTGCTCGCGTTCGAGCGTGATCAGCCGCGTCAGGATCATATTGACCAGGAAAGCCGCGACGAAGAGGAAGATCGGCGGGATGATCGCCGCCATCGCGCGAAGCTGGATGAGCTCGTTGTCGAGGAAGGTGTGCGAGATCTGGTCCTTGCGCAGATACGTGCCCTGCCCGCCATAGGGGTCGAGCAGATCGTCGATTGCGGAGATCAGATGAGCAGTATCGGCACCGCGCAGCACGGTGAACGACGCGTTGTTGAAGGCGCCGTCCATGTCCATGACGCCCTCGAGCGCCGTGCGGGTCATGTAGAAGACGCCGAAGCGGCGCGGGTCGGGCACCATGTCGCCGGGCCCGATCGCATAGATGTATTCCGGCGAGAGCACGATGCCGGTCACCGTCAGCGTCTGCTTGCGACCGTTCATGATCGCGTCGAAGGTGCTGCCCTGCGTCAGCCGGTGCGCGAGCGCGAAGCTTTCGAGCACCGCCGCCTCGTGCGGGCGGTCCGGCTCCGGCAGCCTGCCGCTGCGGATATAGAGCTGGTTCACCGCCGGCTGGCCGCTGTCGGGGATCGAGACCGCGATGCCGGTCGCCGGCTCGGCCATGCCGGGCATGTCGAGCAGCACGTAGTCGACGATCCGGAGATCGACGCCGCCTACGCCTTCCAGCGCGGCGATGCGTTCCCTGAGGTGAAGCGGCGCGCGGTTCGCCGTGACGAAGAGATTGCCGAACCGGTAGCGTTCGTAGAAGACCGCACGCGTCTCTTCGAGCGAGCGATAGGCACCAATCGCCAGGATGATCGTCATCACCCCGCAGGCCATGACCAGCGCGACCGCCAGCACCTGGGCCCAGAGCCTCAGGATGTCGCGGAAGAGTTTGCGGTCGAGCATCGACATCGGCGCCTCACCAGACCACGGCGGAGGGCGGCAGGCGTTCAGTATTGACGACCGTCTCGGAGATCCGGCCGTCGTGGAAGGTGAGCACGCGATGGGCGATCTGCCGGATCGCCGCGTTGTGGGTGATGATCGCCGTCGTCGTCTTCAGTTCCTCGTTGATCCGGCAGAGCGCTTCGAGGACCAGAATGCCGGTCTTCGAGTCGAGCGCCCCCGTCGGCTCGTCGCAGAGCAGCACCTCCGGGCGCTTGGCGATCGCCCGGGCGATCGCCACCCGCTGCTGCTCACCGCCGGAAAGCTGCGCCGGGAAATGGTCCATCCGCTCTTTGAGCCCCACCATCTCCAGCGCCTCGCCGGGCTCCATCGGATTGCGCGATATCTCGGTGACGAGGGCGACGTTTTCCCAGGCGGTGAGGCTCGGGATCAGGTTGTAGAACTGGAAGACGAAGCCAACATGGTCGCGTCGGTAGAGCGTCAACTGCCGCTCGGAGAGGCTCGTCAGCTCGTGGTCGGCGAAGCGGACCCGGCCGGAGGTCGCCTGGTCGAGCCCGCCCATGATGTTGAGAAGCGTCGACTTGCCGCTGCCGGACGGCCCGAGCATGACGACGATTTCGCCGCCTTCGAGGGTGAGGTTGATGCCACGCAAGGCCTTAACCTCCACGTCGCCCGTCCGGTACGACTTGGTGACGTTTTCAACGAGGAAGAGTGGCTCGGCCATGGCTCACCTTACAACATGTGGCGCGACCATAAAGGAGGGCTGGTGGCCTCGCGTTGACAAATATCAACGGCGGACCGCCCGCAGGAAAGCTCCGCACCAGTTCGACCGTGTACGACCTTCTTGCAGGAAACACTGTTTATGGGCATACTCGCCAACCGCGAATGCAGCCCTGTCGTGCAGACTGATCATGAGGATCTGTGATGGCGTATGATTGGAGTGGCGTACGTACCCGGCGTATCCGGAGACTGAAACTGGCGGCAATCACCGTGGTCGGCCTTTTCATCATCTCGGCCCCCGTGCTGGCCTTTTCCTGACAGTTCGAAGACCCCGACCGCCAATGGCGGCGGTGCCGCTTGTCCCTTCTCCCCGCAAGCGGGGGTGAGGCGCGGTTCGCAAAGCGAAGCAATCGATCCGGTGAATCGATTGCGGTGGCGAGGCCCTCCCACCTCCCCCTTGAGGGGGGAGGTCGCGCGGAACGCGCGGGTGGGGGTGACAGCTCGGCATCCGCGGAGGTTCACCCCACCCCGGACCTGCGGTCCTCCGGGTTGAGCCGCGTGTCTCAACCCGTTCTTCGAACCACGCCTCAAGGGGAGGGTGAGCCCCGCCGCGTCTCTCTCCTCGCGCTCGAAGACCGGCCGTGCCTGCGGCGTCGCCGCGTGCTCCCTCTTCTCCCCAGCGGGGAGAAGTGCCGAGCGGAGCGAGGCGATGAGGGGGCGGGGTGGCACCGCGCAAACGATCTGGCGAGGGCGAACGATGTTCCCCCTCATCCGGCCTTCGGCCACCTTCTCCCCGCTGGGGAGAAGACGAAAACCGCCCCACTGCGGGGTTTCGGCAAAAATTCCCCAACAAAATCAAGTCCCACCCCCCATTTTCGTTCACCCTCTCCCGACCTGTCGTAGAATCACCCCGTTCCGCCATCGGATACACCGGACCATGCGAAGTCTGGCGAGGCGGGACCGGCGCCGGGGTCGACGACTGTCGCAGGTCGAAAACCCCGGCCGCTGCAACGGTCTCCCCCCGCGGGAGGCGGAAGGCGAGACGGTCCGGACCGGCTCGCCGTCACCGCCGCTAACGCGGGCGTGCCTCAGAGGCACACAGACAGGCGCCCGGGAGCTTGAAAAAGCCCCCCGGCGAAAAGACGGCGGGGTGGATCGGGCCGGCGCAAATGCCGCTCCTCCATCTGCCGGCGAGGGTCAGGCCGGACGGTACCATCCGGCGGGATCTTCCCGGGCCACCGGCCAGGCGTCAGCGAAGGTCCGTCACCGGACGGATGCGCGCTCGACGCCGATCCGCGCCGGCCGATGTCGAGACGTCAAGTCCCGGCAAAGGCGCCGCCATGCCAGAGAGACGCATGCAGTGGGCAAGAACGCCGAACGGGGCGCCGCAAGGAGCCACTTACTTATACTCTGACAGGCCCCTCGCGGCGCCGCGTCCGAGACTGAGGTGACCGACCCGGAGGGAGCGATCCCGACCGGCGGCGAAGCCTGAGCGGTTTTTGACAATCTGAAAAAGACACGGATTGCGGTGAGCCGTTGCGATGGCGGCGGAAAGTGTCTGCCAAAAAGAAGATGACGACGGCAAAGAAAGAAAAATGGTGGGCCCGGAGGGACTCGAACCCCCAACCAAGCGGTTATGAGCCGCCGGCTCTGACCATTGAGCTACAGGCCCGGCGCCAGGCGCCGCCGGCGGCAATGGTCCCCGCCGGCTAGGTCCGCTCTAACGCAATTCGGTGGAGGCGACAAGCCATTGCCGCAATGGCTACACAATCACCCGCCATCACGCTATGCGAAGGGACCGATCAACCAGAGGACTAGACGATGACGAGCCGTATCCTGCCTTCCCTCGCCTTCGCGGCGCTCGCCTGCGCCACCACGCTTTCCCCCGTCGCCGCTTTCGCCGATGAGGAAAAGCTGCGCGAAGCCACCATCATCGTTTCCGGCGAAGGCGAGGCGAAACTGGCGCCCGATCTCGCGGTCCTTTCCTTGAGCGTCCTGCGCGAGGCGCCGACCGCAGCCGAGGCGCTCGCCGCCAACACCGAGGCGATGGGCAAGGTCATCGCCGAGCTGAAGGCGGGCGGCATCGAGGCCCGCGACCTGCAGACCAGGGATTTCTCCGTGACGCCGCGCTACCGCGACCGCAACGACGATGAGCAGATCCGCGAACCGGAGATCATCGGCTATGCGGTAACCAACGGGCTGACGGTGCGGGTCCGCGATCTCGGCAAGCTCGGCGCGATCATCGACCAGTCGGTGCGGCTCGGCGTCAACCAGGGCGGCAGCATCGTCTTCACCAACGACAAGCCGGATGCCGCGATCAGCGAGGCCCGCAAGGCCGCCGCCGCCGAGGCGATCGCCAAGGCGAAGACGCTCGCCGAAGCCGCCGGTGTGACGCTCGGCCGTGTGGTGGAGATCAGCGAGAACTTCGCCCGGCCGATGCCGCAACCGATGTTCCGCGCCGCCATGGAGAAGGACATGATCGCCGGGGCACCGGCGCCGATAGAGGCCGGCGAGAACAGCTACAGCGTGACCGTCAACATCACCTACGCGATCAAGCAGTAGACCGAAAAAATGCGAACGGCCGCCCCTGCCCGGACCTGACCCGGGGCAGGAGCGGCCGGCGCCCCCAGCGGTGCGGGCGCGCGATCAGTAGCGGGTGATCGGGCAGCCACGCACGTTGGCGAAGACCATCCGGTCGCGTTCGCCGTAGCGATAGCCGGAGACGACCACACTGCGCTGCGTCACCCGCCGGACATGGGCATGACGAAGGCCGTTCCAGCGGGCCTTTTCCACCGCGCGGCGGGGATTGCAGGGCCGGTACTGGCGCCGCTCGTAACGGTCGTGGCGATGATGGCGCTCGTAGCGGTCACGGGAATCGCGCCAGCCGTAACGCTCGCCGGGATAGTAGCCGGGTTCGCCGATATAGATGCCGACGCCGAAATCCGCGCCTGCTGCGGCGGAACCGGCCGTCGCAGAAACCGCGCCGAGGGCGATGAGGGCCGCGACGCCTGCCTTTGCGAGAATGTTGCGCATGTCTTCCTCCTTGGTCAGTGGCGCGGAACCCTCGGGTTCCGTTTGCCTGTCGATTGGGAAGACGATAGCCGCGCCTGGCTGAACGCCGTCAGAACCCGCCGTTCACGTGCCGTTCATCGGTGGGACAGCGGAAATCAGGGGGAAAGGTGCAGAACGACCGAACGCCGGTGCGGCCGGTCGCGGTGCTCGAAGAGATAGATGCCCTGCCAGGTGCCGAGGAGCAGCCGGCCGTCGTTCACCGGCACCGAGAGCGAGACCGGCGTCAGCGCCGCCTTGATATGCGCCGGCATGTCGTCCGGCCCTTCGCTGTCGTGGGTCACCCAGCGCATCGAGGGATCGTCGGCCGGCGGCACCAGCCGGCGCAGGAAGCGGGTGAGGTCGTCCTGCACGGAAGGGTCGGCGTTTTCCTGGATCAGCAGCGAGCAGGAGGTGTGGCGGACGAAGAGCGTCAGCAGGCCCTCGCCGCCGTGGCCGGAAACGAAACGGCGCGCCTCTTCGGTGAACTCGTAGAGCCCCTGCCCCGAGGTCGCGATGGTGAGAATGGTCTGCGGCATGTTCGCCTCCCTCTTCGGCCGGCACGGACGCATTTGACATTCGAGGCCCCGTCGCCGCAAGGTCCGCGGCAGCCGTCAAGCCCAGTAGAGGAGCACGCCATGAGCACGGACACCAGCCTGATCGACACACTCGAGGCGCAGGAGAAAGCGCTCGTCTTCTCGGCCTTCGACGAGACGGTGGCCTACGAGGTCGGCGAGCGGCTGGTCCGGGCCGCGCGGCAGGACGAAGCCCCGGTGGTGATCGACATCCGCACGCCGGACCGCACCCTCTTCCATGCTGCGCTCCCCGGCTCGTCGCCCGACAACGACCACTGGGCGCGGCGCAAGAGCAACGTGACGCTCAGGATGCACAAGTCATCGATGCGCGTCGGCGAAAGCTACCGCCTCAAGGGCCGCGCGCTCGGTCCCGACCACGGCTTCGATCCGCTCGACTACGCCTGCCACGGCGGCAGCTTTCCGGTCCGCGTCACCGGCACCGGAGTCGTCGCTGCGATCACCGTCTCCGGCCTCGCCTCGGCGGAAGACCACGCGATGATCGTCAACGTCCTTGAAGACTATCTGTCGTAAGTCGCCTCAGAGCGGCGTCGCCGAGAACAGGCTGATTCTCTGGAACGGCCCGTCGTCCCGTTCGAAGACGAAGATCGCCGGGAACGAAACCCGTCCCTTCTCCGGTTCGTCCTCGCCGGGCTCTGCCTTGACGACGGCCGAAAGCGTAACCTCGGCAGCGCCACGGAGATCCGCCTCGCCGGTCATCACCACGATGTCGGAAAGACGGATGTCGCGGCCGAGGACGAAGGCTGCGAGCGTGTTGCGGATCGAATCGGCCCCGATCACCCGGCTGCCGTCCGGCATGTCGAGTGCCGCATCGTCGTCGATCAGCCCCATCAGGGCGTCGAAATCGCGGCGGTTGAGCGCCGCGAGGCTGGCATCGATCTGGCTCTTGAGGCGCATCTTTCTTCTCCCCCGCTTCCTCTACCCGTTCCGAGGAGTTAGCGCGCGATCGTCACCGCGGCAAGGGGTGGCGGCGCTCAAGTCTCCGCCGGCAGCAGGACGGCCGCGGCCGCCTGCACCACCGCCGCGGTGATGCCGCGGATCGCCGGCTGCACCGAGCGGCTCCAGTGCCAATAGAGCGGCACGTCATAAGGTGCATCCGCGACGAGCGGCACCAGCCTGCCTTCGGCGATCAGGTCGCGCACCAGCATCTCCGGATTCATGCCCCAGCCGATGCCGGCGCGCGTCGCGTCGACGAAGGCCTCGGACGAGGGCAGCCAGTGGGTCGGCGTGGCGACCGACTCTCCGAAAACCTTTCCGATCCAGCGCGCCTGCAGCATGTCCTTGGCGTTGAACGTAAGGCAGGGTGCAGCTGCGAGTGCTTCAGGCGTCACGCCGTCGGGGAACCAGCGCCGGACGAAGGCGGGGCTTGCCGTCGCGAGATAGCGCAGCGCCCCGAGCGGACGGCTGTCGCAGCCCTGGACCGCACCGCTGTCGCCGGTGACGGCCGCGCGCACCTCGCCACGGCGCAGCCACTCGGCACTGTGGTCCTGGTCGTCGAGCACGAGATCGAACAGGCAGTCGTCGACTGCCGCCATGGCCGGCACGAACCAGGTCGCCAGGCTGTCGGCGTTGACGGCGATGCGGATGCTCGGACGTTCGGCGGCGATACCGGCGATGCCCATCTCTTCGCGCAGGCTGTTTTCGAGCAGCGCCACCTCTTCAGCGTGGCGGAAGAGTTTCTGGCCGGCGGGCGTCGCCGTACAGGGCTGGCCGCGGACGACGAGCACGACACCGAGACGTTCCTCGAGGAGTTTTATCCGCTGCGACACCGCCGAAGGCGTCAGGCCGAGAAGGCGCGCGGCCTTCTCGAAACTCCCGGCGCGCAGAACGGTTGCAAGCGCGTCCAGCAACGCATAGTCCATCATTGATGAATTTTCCTTATCCAATCGCCGAATATTTAATTTCTCTAATCGTTCGCCGAGGCGTAGTCAAAGACCATTTCTGACAGAGAGGTCCGATGACGACAGCAGCGATTTCCGGTTTCTTCCTCGGCCTCAGCCTGATCGTCGCGATCGGCGCGCAGAACGCCTTCGTGCTCCGTCAGGGGCTGAGGCGGGAGCACGTCTTCGCAATCTGCCTGACCTGTGCCGCCTCCGACGCCCTACTGATCGCGGCCGGCGTCTCCGGCTTCCGCGCCACGGCCGGCGCCCTGCCCTGGCTCGAATCGGCGCTGCGCTTCGGCGGCGTCGCCTTTCTCGGCTTCTATGGCCTGAAAAGCCTGCGGGCAGCAATCGCCGGCAACGCCGCCCTCGACCCCTCCGCCACCGAGGCGCAGAGCCTTGCCGCGGCGCTCGCGACCTGCCTTGCGCTCACCTGGCTCAATCCGCACGTCTACCTCGACACGGTGGTGTTGCTCGGTTCGATCTCGACGCAGTATCCGGGCCGCGAAACCGCCTTCGGGCTCGGTGCGGCGGCCGGCTCCTTCCTGTTCTTCTTCTCGCTCGGATACGGCGCGCGCCTCTTACGCCCGCTCTTCGCGCGACCGTCCGCATGGCGCCTGCTGGACGGGGTGATCGCGCTCGTCATGTGGACGATCGCCGGCCGCCTCGCACTTCTCGGGTAACAAGGGACTCAGAAGACCGGAAAGCCCCGGCTTTTCCATTGGCTGCGGGGGATTTCCTTGCCGACCGCGAAGGCGAAGGAGCGCACGGTCATCGCGTCGGCGTCGAGCTCGCAGCGGAACTGCAGCTCGTACCAGCGGGCGCTCGCCCGGAAGGCGGCGTTACGGACGTCGAGCACTGTCCCCTTCTTCAGCCCGAACGACGGCAGGAGTTCCGGCCGGTAAGGCGGCGAGGCGCGGCGGAGCTGCTCGCGCAACTCGGTCACGCAGAGCTCGGCGGCGCGCTCGTCCCGCGGCATGTCGCCCATCGCCGTCTTCGCAACGGGGTTGTCGGTGATCGCGGTGGAAAAGAGCTTCGTCACCTCCGGAAGGTCGTTCGGCACGTCCGTTTTGGCGGGTGCATCCGGCTTCGGTTCGGTGTTCGGCGCGCTCTTTGGCGCGGCTTCCTCGAGCGCGGCGATCGTTTCGGCGGCAAGGTCACCGGCGCCGGGCTTCGCCGTCTCGTCCGCCATGTCGGCCTTCGGTAGATTAATCTTCGGCTGCGGCTTCGTCCCGGCCGCAGGCTTGTCCTTTTCCGCCGTTTCGGTGGGAGGCTTGGGCTCGGTCTTCGGCGTCTCCTCGGGAGGCTTCGCCGCCGGTTCCTCGGCGGCATTGCCGTCGCGCGCTTCACGCGGGCCGCTGTCCTTCTCGCCGAAGGCAAAGACCGGGCGCAGCGTCGGGATCGGTACGCGCCTGCCCGGCGGCTGCCCCTCGGCGGCGGCAGGAGGCGGCTCCGCCTTTTTCTCCTCCTGCTTCGGCGGCGGCGGTTCTTCCTTCTTCTCCTCTTTCGGAGGCGGTGGAGGCTCTTCCTTCTTCTCTTCCTTCGGAGGAGGCGGCGGCTCCGGCTTTTTCTCTTCCGGCGGCGGCACGATCTCGACGCTGACGCTCTCCTCCTTCTGCGGCGCGGGCATCTCGAAGGGCAGTTCGAAGAAGAGGACGGCGGCAAAGACGAGATGCAGGACGACGGAGGCCGGAATGCCCCATCGAAGAAAGCTGCTGCGCGGCCTTACCGTCTCGTCGTTCATGCAGAGCATGTAAGTCGGAAAGGAGACGGGATAAAGTCCGCAATCGTCACCGATGAGAGAGAAATCACCACGTACGCCGACGAACAACGGTGCCGTTCATGCCCCGGAAGGGAATAGGACGATCGCGCGAAGCGTACACAAAGCGAAAACCCGGCTTGCTCTCGCAAACCGGGTTTCAAATAATCGCCTTCCGGATACGGTCAGCTGTCCAGGAAGCTTCTGAGCTTGCGGCTCCGGCTCGGATGCTTCAGCTTGCGGAGCGCCTTGGCTTCGATCTGGCGGATACGTTCGCGGGTGACCGAGAACTGCTGGCCGACTTCTTCGAGCGTGTGGTCGGTGTTCATGCCGATGCCGAAGCGCATGCGCAGAACGCGTTCTTCGCGCGGCGTCAGCGAGGCGAGGACGCGGGTCGTCGTCTCGCGCAGGTTCGCCTGGATCGCGGCGTCGATCGGCAGCAGCGCGTTCTTGTCCTCGATGAAGTCACCGAGATGCGAATCTTCTTCGTCACCCACCGGGGTTTCGAGCGAGATCGGCTCCTTGGCGATCTTCAGGACCTTGCGCACCTTCTCGAGCGGCATCGCGAGCTTTTCGGCCAGTTCCTCCGGCGTCGGCTCGCGGCCGATCTCATGCAGCATCTGGCGCGAGGTGCGGACGATCTTGTTGATCGTCTCGATCATGTGCACCGGAATGCGGATCGTGCGGGCCTGATCGGCGATCGAACGGGTGATCGCCTGCCTGATCCACCAGGTGGCATAGGTCGAGAACTTGTAGCCGCGGCGGTACTCGAACTTGTCGACCGCCTTCATCAGGCCGATATTGCCTTCCTGAATGAGGTCGAGGAACTGCAAGCCGCGGTTCGTGTACTTCTTGGCGATCGAGATGACGAGACGGAGGTTGGCTTCCACCATCTCCTTCTTGGCGATGCGCGCTTCACGCTCGCCCTTCTGCACCATGTGCACGATGCGGCGGAATTCCGAAATCGAGATACCGGTTTCCTGGGCGAGGTTCTGGATCTCCGAGCGGATGTCGCGGATCGTCTGGTTTTCCTCGCGGGCGAATTCCTTCCAGCCGCGTGCCGCCAGATTGCCGATCGACTTCATCCAGTTCGGATCGAGCTCCGCGCCCTGATACTGTTCGAGGAAGGCCTCGCGCTTGACGCCGTAGGATTCGGCAAGGCGCAGCAGCCGGCCTTCGTTCTGCACGAGGCGCTTGTTGATGTCGTAGAGCTGCTCGACCAGCGCGTCGATGCGGTTCTGGTTGAGCGACAGCGACTTCACCGCCGTGATCAGCTGGTCCTTGAGTTCCTTGTAGCGGCGCTCCTGGCCGGAAGACAGCGTGCCGGCGCAGGCAAGGCGGGCTTCCACCTGCTGGTCCTGCAGCTTCCGGAGCTTCTTGTAGGTGTCGGCGATGAGGTCGAGGGTTTCCATGACCTGCGGACGCAGCTCGGCTTCCATCGCCGCCAGCGACAGGTTGCTCTCGTCCTCGTCTTCTTCCTCTTCCTCCGGCGGCAGGCCTTCGCCGCCGACATTGGTGATGTCGTCTTCGCTCGACGAGCGGCTGCGCCTGGCTTTTTCCTTCTCTTCCGCCGCCTTGCGGTCGGCTTCGATCTTTTCCGGGCTCTGGAACTGCGGGGCAGCCTTGGCCTCGGGACCGGAATAGGTGGTTTCGAGATCGATGATCTCGCGCAGCAGCGTCGTGCCTTCGTTGAGCTCGTCGCGCCAGATGATGAGCGCCTGGAAGGTCAGCGGGCTTTCGCAGAGGCCCGCGATCATCGTCTCGCGGCCAGCCTCGATGCGCTTGGCGATGGCGATTTCACCCTCGCGCGAGAGAAGCTCGACCGAGCCCATTTCGCGCAGGTACATGCGCACCGGATCGTCCGTGCGGTCGGTCGGCTCTTTCTTCTTGGCTGTCGCGAGCGCTGTGCCGGCGGCCGGCGCCAGTTCGCCACCTTCCTCGGCTTCGTCGCCGTCATCGTCGTCGGAAGCGGCCTCTTCGGCCTCCTCGTCCTCGATGACGTTGATGCCCATGTCCGAAAGCATGGACATGGTGTCTTCGATCTGTTCCGAGGTGACTTCTTCCGAGGGCAGCACCGAGTTCAGCTCGTCCATGGTGACGTAGCCGCGCTTCTTCGCCGCCTTGATCATTTTCTTGACCGCGTCGTCGGAAAGGTCGAGAAGCGGACCGTCCGTCGAAACGTCGCGTTCGCTGTCGGCTTCTTCGTTTTCTTTGACTTTGGTTGCCATTTATCTCGTCGCTTTCCCTGACGCTGTCATTATCACGTGACGCCACGCGGACGGGCTCGAACGGTGCCCTGTCCGCCGCGAATCACAGTCACTGACCTAACGGAGTGATCTTTAATCCCCGATTAACTACGGGAGTACCAACGGCCACGCCGCACACTTGCGCTTTCGAATGACCGCACATGGTAATATAGATCCGCCCTGATCCAATTCACCTACAAATGCCTGTTCTGGTGATTCCCACAAATTTTCCCGGCGTCAAGCTCTCCAGGCATCAATACCCAGGAAAATTGGAGAAAAACCACGGCTACGAGCCATCGTCCTCGTTTGTTACCGCAGATGTAGGATCGAAACCGCGGAAGACAAGGGGGAAAGCCGCACCCGCCGATGTTTGCGGCAATGGTCAGTGGTGCCCCGTCGCCGCACCTTTCACGCGCCCCGACATCACGCCGAAACCGTCGACAATCGCCTCCTGGTTTTCCATGCGGGTGATCTCGAGCTGCACCTGATGCAGCGCGCCGATCAGCTGGTCGATGCGGTCGGCATCCTCGGCCTCCGTCGCGTCGGCGATCTCGCGCTCGAGTTCGAGCCTCTGCTTCTTCAACGCCCGCGCGCGCTTGTGCAGCGACAGTGCCTGGTGATAGCCCTCGCGCGCATCCTCGCCGGCGGCGATCTCGGTCGCCGTCCAGAGCCGCGCATTCCGGATCTGCTGGTCGAGGCTGCGGATGAGCTCGGAAAAACCCTGCTCGTCGAGCCTTGTGACGAGATGGTCGCGATCGAGATGCGCGCCGGCCCCCGCCGCCGCGGTCAGGAGCGCCGACCAGAGGCGCTGCAGGTCGCGGTTCTCGTATTCGATATGGGCGACCTCGTCGTAATCGTCCTGCAGTATCTGTGGATGGTTGACGACGGTGAGCGCCAGCACGCTCTCACGAAGCGTCGGCTGGTCGGAGCGCCCCTTGACCATGCCCGAGCGCGCCAGCCGGTCGGAAACCGCCGCGCCACGCTGGCCATAGCCCTGACCCGGAGCCCCGCCCCTGCCTTGTCCCTGTCCCTGTCCCTGCCGCTGCCCGCGCTCGAAACCGCCGCGGCGGTCGCCGCGTCCGGCCGGCGCGCTCGATTGGAAGAAGGTGTTGAGGCGGTCGCGAACGTCCTGCTGGTAGTGACGCCGGACGCTCTCGTCGGCGATGACGGACACCACCTGCTTCAGTCGCGCCTCGAGTTCGGCGCGCTTTTCCGGCGTGTCGAAGCCGCCGCCCCCGGCCTCGCGCCGCCACACCATGTCGGCGAGAGGGCGCGCCTCGGTGAGCACCTTGTCGAAGGGCGCCCGGCCCTCGTGCTTCACGAGATCGTCCGGGTCCTTGCCGTCCGGAAGCAGCGCGAAGCGGACGGAGCGACCGGGTTTCAGATGCGGAAGCGCGAGATCGACGGCGCGGAAGGCGGCGCGCTGGCCCGCACCGTCACCGTCGAAGCAGAGCACCGGAACCGGCGTCATCTTCCACATGAGGTCGAGCTGGTTTTCGGTGAGCGCCGTGCCGAGCGGCGCGACGGCATTCGCCACACCCGCCTGGGCGAGCGCGATGACGTCCATGTAGCCTTCCACCGCGATGATGGTGTCGGCGCCACCCGCCCCCTGGATCGACCGTCTCGCGCGGGAAAAGTTGTAGAGCACGTTGCCCTTGTGGAAGAGTTCCGTCTCCGGCGAGTTCATGTATTTCGCCAGCGCATCCGGCGCCATCGCGCGGCCGCCGAAGGCGATGACCTTGTCGCGCGACGACAGGATCGGAAACATGATGCGGTCGCGGAAATAATCGTAGGAGACGGGAATGTCGTCGCCGTGGCGTACCAGCCCGCAGGCTTCGATCTGCTCTTTCGGCACGCCCTTGCCGGCGAGATGTTCCTTGAGCGCGTTGCGGCTCTCCGGCGCATAGCCGAGGCGAAAGGTCTCGATCGTTCGCCCGGAAAGGCCGCGCTCGCGCAGATAGGCCCGCGCCCTTGCGCCGTTCGCCGTCTGCAACTGCTCCTGGAAGAAGACGGTCGCCATCTCCATGACGTCGAGGAGCGTCGTGCGCTCCTTCTCGCGCCGCTCGGCCTGCGGATCGGGCGCCGGCATCGGTACGCCCGCCATGTCGGCGATCTGCTGGACCGCCTCCGGAAAACTCAGGCCTTCGAGATCGGTGAGGAAGCGGAAATGGTCGCCGGTAACGCCGCAGCCGAAGCAGTGATAGCGCCCCTTGCGGTCCTCACAGTGGAAGCTCGGCGACTTCTCCCCGTGGAAGGGGCAGCAGGCCCAGTAGTCGCCGCGTGAGACATTGGTCTTTTTGCGGTCCCAGGACACACGCCGGCCGATCACCGCCGAAATCGGAACGCGGTCGCGGATCTCGTCGAGAAAGGGTTGGGAAAAGCGCATGAATGTCCTCGGGGTCGATCCATCCATATAGGCCCCCCGCACGGCAAATACCATCGCGCCGACGATCCATACCCGTTATTCACAGCCGTTGACTGTACTTACGTTTGTATATACAATTTTGTCGACTTGGTCTTTGTCGACACCTCGACGACCAGAAAGCTCGTGGGCCGAACGGACGAAACTTGAATCCAACCTCTTTCGTCCTGAAGGAAGCGGTACCTTATGGATGTCTCTCAACCAGACTTCTCCCGCTTCGAATGGGACGAAGGCAAACGGCTGAGGAATATAGAGAAACACGGGATTGATTTCGAAGACGCGGTATTGGCTTTGGCCTTGCCGCGCGTCGAGTATCCTTCCGATAGAAGTGGAGAGAGACGCACGGTTGCAATTTGCCCGGATGACTTGCGCCTGATCGCCGTGGTCTACACGATGAGGGGCGATATCTGCCGGATAATTTCAGCTCGCGTCGCACGACCAAATGAGCAACGAGAATATTACGCGCGTTACCCGTGACGACATACTGCGCAAGCGGGCAAGGGGCGAAAAGAGCCGCACCGACTGGAAACGCGTCGACGCGATGACCGACGAGGACATCGTCGCGGCGATGCGTGACGACCCCGACTGGCAGGACCTGATCGACATCGACTGGTCGAAGGCGGTAGCCGTCACCCCGCAACAGAAGACGGCGATCTCGATCCGGCTCGACGAGGATATCGTCGATTTCTTCAAGGCGACCGGAAAAGGCTACCAGACGCGCATCAACGCGGTCCTGCGCCATTTCGTGACCGAGCAGAAACGCTCGAAGCGCTGAACGCAAAACTCCGCCCGAAGGCGGAGTTGCAGCAGTCCGTTTCAAAATGGCGCTGTTTACTTCAGCAGGTCCTTGACGACGCCGGAGGCCTTGGCGAAGTCCATCTTGCCGGGATAACGCTCCTTGAGAGCATTCATGCACTTGCCCATGTCGCGCAGGCCCTGCGCGCCGGTCTCCGTGATGACGGAGGCGCAGAGCTCGCGCACCTTTTCCTCGGGCAACTGCTCGGGCATGAAGCTCTTGATGACGCCGATTTCCTCGCGCTCCTGGGCGGCGAGTTCCGGACGTCCGTTCTCTTCGTAGATGCGGGCGGATTCGTCCCGCTGCTTGATCATCTTGACGAGGATCTGCATGATTTCGTCGTCGCTGACCGGGTCCTTGCCCAGTCCGCGATTGGCGATGTCCCGGTCCTTGATCGCAGCCTGGATCAGTCGCAACGTCGACGTCCGGCACGTATCCTTGGCCTTCAGGGCATCCTTGAGGGAATTGGCGAGCACGTCTCGCATCATGTTCTTTTCTCCGCGAAAAAGCCGTTGGGCCGGCAGGGTCGATTGTGGCTTTTCCTTGTCAATTGACCCGCAGTAATAGCCAGTGCCGCCCGCCCAGGCAAATCAATTAGACAAGCCGTTGAATCCGATGGACGTTAATTCCACGGTTTCCACAGTGAAGAATTGACCTGGCGGAGCGATCCGTCTATTTTCCGGCACCTGCACGAAAATGTAATCAGGGCTTCAAGCGCGCATTGCCGCGCAGCCTCGATCTGCGACAGAAGATGGCCACTGTCAGCCGGTTCTTCAAGGGAACCGGGGGCAGACGGCTAAACCAAGGAACGGAATATGACCGCGACAGCCCTCTGGACCACCCGCAAGCCAACCGCCCTTCTCGTTCTCGCCGACGGGACCGTGATCGAAGGCCGTGGGATCGGCGCGACGGGTAAGGTGCAGGCGGAGGTCTGCTTCAACACTGCGCTAACCGGTTACGAGGAGATCCTCACAGATCCGTCCTATCTCGGCCAGATCGTCACCTTCACCTTCCCGCATGTCGGCAATGTCGGCACCAATGCGGAAGACATCGAAGACCTGACGCCTGCCGCCCGTCACGGCGCCGTCGGCGTGATCTTCAAGGCCGACATCACCGATCCCTCGAACTACCGCGCCGCCCAGCACCTCGACGCCTGGCTGAAGGCCCGCGGCATCATCGGCCTCTGCGGCGTCGACACCCGCGCGCTGACGGCCTGGATCCGCGAGAACGGCGCCCCGAACGCGGTGATCGCCCATGACCCTGCCGGCGTCTTCGATATCGAGACGCTGAAGGCGGAAGCGAAAGCCTGGAGCGGCCTCGAAGGTCTCGACCTCGCCAAGGTCGCGACCTCCGGCCAGTCCTCGGTCTGGACGGAAACCCCCTGGGTCTGGAACAAGGGCTTCGGCACGCTCGGCGCAAAGGATGCGAAATACCACGTCGTCTGTGTCGACTACGGCGTGAAGCGCAACATCCTGCGCCTCTTCGCCGGGCTCGACGCGAAGGTGACGGTGGTACCGGCGACGACCAGCGCCGAAGACATCCTTTCGCTCAATCCCGACGGCGTCTTCCTCTCGAACGGCCCGGGAGACCCGGCCGCGACCGGCGTCTATGCCGCGCCGGTCATCCGCAAGCTCATCGACAGCGGCCTGCCGGTCTTCGGCATCTGCCTCGGTCACCAGATGCTGGCGCTGGCACTCGGCGGCACGACCGAGAAGATGCACCAGGGCCACCACGGCGCCAACCATCCGGTGAAGGACTTCACCACCGGCAAGGTCGAGATCGTCTCGATGAACCACGGTTTCGCGGTCGACTCGAAGTCGCTGCCGGAAGGCGTTGAGGAGACTCACGTTTCGCTCTTCGACGGCTCGAATTGCGGCCTGCGGCTCGTCGGCAAGCCGGTCTTTTCGGTCCAGCATCACCCGGAAGCCTCGCCCGGCCCGCAGGACAGCCACTATCTCTTCCGCCGCTTCATGAACATGGTGCGCGAGAGAAAGGGCGAGATGGCGCTCGCAGAGCGCTGATCGGACTCTCTTATTAGCGGATCATTTCGACGGCCCGGCAATCACTGCCGGGCCGTTCGCATTTCGTAACGCACCCTGAGATAAAAGCGGGCGCAAAGCAGGAACGAGGCACTGCCGAGCCCGACGAGGAAGCCGAGCCAGATGCCGACCCCGCCGAGCCCGAGCGGGAAGGCCATCAGCCAGGCAAGGAAGAAGCCGATCGGCCAATAGGCGATGAGCGCCATGACCATCGGCACGCGCGCATCCTTCAGCCCGCGCAGCAGGCCGCTTGCGATCGCCTGCAGCCCGTCGACGAGCTGGAAGATGCCGGCGACCACGACGAGGTGCGTGGCAAAATCGAGCACGGCCGGCGCCTCGGGCTTGCGGGTGTCGATGAAGATGCTGCTGAGCACCCGCGGCAACGAGAAGAACAGGATGCCGCCGGCGATCGCGATCACACTTGCGATGGCGAGGACAGCGATCGCCGCGCGCACGAGCTCGGCATAATCGCCGCGACCATGGGCGACACCGATCCTGACGGTGGCCGCCTGCGAGAGGCCAAGCGGGATCATGAAGGCGATGGAAGCGAGCTGGAGGGCAATCCCGTGCGCGGCGAGCTCGATCGTGCCGATCCGCCCCATCAGCAGCGAGGCGGCGGTGAAAAGGCTCACCTCGGCGAGAACGGTCACGCTGATCGGCAGGCCGAGGTGGACGACTTCCCAGAGCGCGTGCCAGTCCGGCCGCCAGAAGCGGACGAAGAGCTCGTACCTGCGGGTCTGCTCGCGGGTCTGTATGTAGACGACCATGGCGAGGAAGCTCGCCCACTGCACGCAGACGGCGACGATCGCAGCCCCCGTCATGCCGAGCGCCGGAAGGCCGAAGTGACCGAGCACGAGGCCATAGGCCAGCACGCCGTTCATCAGCAGAACGCCGAGCGTCACGTAGAGCACGATCCCCGCTCGGCCGATGGCGCTGACGAGCGCCCGCAGCACGGCGAAGAGCAGTGCCGGCAGCAGGCCCAACTGGACGATCATCACATAGCCGGCTGTCAGCGCCGCGACTTCGGGCTTCTGGCCGAGCGCGAGCAGGATGCGTTCGGCATTGAGGAAGAGCGGCATGGTCAGAACAGAATAGGCAATCGACGCCCACATGCCCATACGCAGCGAACGGCGGACCGAGACCACGTCACCGCGGCCATAGGCCTGCGCCACCATCGGCACGACCGCAATCGACAGCCCCGAACCGAAGATGAAGATGGTGAAGAAGAACTGGCCGGCAAGAACCATTGCCGCCAGCGACTGCGCACCCAGTTGCCCGACGATGACGACGTCGGTCGTGTGGATGCCGAGCTGGGCGAGCTGCGCACCGATCAGCGGGATCCCGAGCGCCAGCGTTGCGCGGATATGCGCGCCCCAGCTGTTGGAAGAGCCGACCGGCCGAACTGCGGTTTGCGTGGACATGTTCAGAACCCTGGACGAAAAAAGCCGCTTGCAGGAAATCTGGCAAGCGGCGGACAGCGTCACCGTTACGCGAGCCGTCCGGAACGCGCAACCCGAAAGGGCGTTCCTTCAGCAAAACTCGTCGACATATCAATTCGCCTTATGGTGCCGTGCAAAAGCGTCGGGGTTTTGGAGACTGGCGGCAGGCATTCAGTTTTCGAGGTCCTGTTTCAAACGGTCCAGCAGCGACACGGCATTCGCCGCATACTCGCCGATCCACCGGTCATGGATCGCCTTGATCGGCAACGGGTTCAGGATGTTGCGGCGCTCCCGCCCTTCCCTCTTGACGATGACGAGGTCGGCCCCTTCCAGCACCTTCAGGTGCTGCATCACGGTACAGCGGTCAAGTGCGGGAAAAGACTCGCAAAGTGCCCCGGTGGTCAGCGCCCCTGCCTTCAACCGGTCGAGCATCGCCCGCCGCACCGGCGCGGCCAGCGCCTTGAAGACCAGATCCTCCTGATTCGCACTTGACATGTTATGTTTTTATAACATTATTAAAACTCCGCCAAGAGGAGGAGACGGTCATGAACGGTCCGCTGAAGTTCAGAGTATCCGCGCATATCTCCAAACCCGTGGGCGAGGTCTTCGAAGCCGTCGTCGATCCCGCCACGCTCTCACGCTATTTCACCACGGGCGGCGCCAAGGGGCGGCTCGAAACCGGCGCGACGGTCTATTGGGATTTCCATGATTTTCCGGGCGCCTTCCCGGTCGAGGTGGTGGAGGTCGTACCGGACCGGCGCATCGTGCTGCGCTGGGAGGCGAACGAAGGCGCGCCCGCCGACGGCGACGCAGCGACGACGCCGGCCGGATACAAGACCACCGTGACGATGGAGTTCGAATCGCTCGACGACGCCCGCACGCTCGTCACCATCGCCGAGGAAGGCTGGCGCCCGACGGAAGGGGGCTTCGCGCCTCCTACGGCAATTGCCAGGGCTGGATGCAGATGCTCTGCGCCATGAAGGCCTGGCTCGAATACCGCATCAACCTGCGCGAAGGGATGTTCAGATAGGCAGGCGGACGCCGGCTGCGGCATCCGCGCCGGCGATCAGACGTCGCCCTTGAAGGTGTCGCAGGCCTCGACCTTACCGGCGTCGTAGCCGCGCTTGAACCACTTCATCCGCTGCGCCGAGGTGCCGTGGTTGAAGCTGTCGGGAACGACATAGCCCTGGCTGCGCTTCTGCAGCGTATCGTCGCCGATCTGCTGCGCGGCGTTCAGCGCCTCCTCGATGTCGCCGGCGGAGAGAAGTCCCTTCTGGTCGGTGCGCTTGGCCCAGATGCCGGCAAAGCAATCGGCCTGCAGCTCGACGCGCACCGACATGCGGTTTGCTTCGCCCTCGCCCATCGTCTGGCGCATCTGGTTGAACTTCGGCAGGATGCCCGTCAGGTTCTGCACGTGATGGCCGACCTCGTGGGCAACGACATAGGCCTGGGCGAAGTCGCCGGACGCGCCGAACTGGCGGGCGAGCTGCTGGAAGAAGTCCGTGTCGAGGTAGACCTTGCGGTCGCCCGGACAGTAGAACGGGCCCGTCGCCGACGATGCCGTGCCGCAGGCTGACCGCGTCACGCCGGAAAAGAGCACCAGCCTCGGCTCTTCGTAACGCTCGCCGGACGCCGAAAAGATCGTGTTCCAGGTGTCCTCGGTCTCGGCGAGTACGACTCCGACGAAATTGCCGATCTCCTTTTCCTGCGGCGAGAGTTCGCGCTCAGTCGTCTGCTGGTAGCCGGAGCCGCCGGTCGAACCGTCGTCCAGCATCTGCAGCATGTCGATGCCCATCATCTTCAGGACGAAGTAGAGGACGATGAGGATGATGATGGTCGAGAAGCTCAGGCCCCCGCCGCGCCGCCCGACAGGGATGCGCAGGCCCGAACGGCCGAACGGATCGCGCCCCATGCCGCCGCCGCTGGAGGTACCACGACGATCCTCGATATTCCGCGACTGACGTCGACCTCTCCATTCCATGTCGGCACCTCTTCTTCCGGCTTCTTTCCTCTGACGGCGAGACAACAGTCTATAGCCGAAAGCGTTCCCGCCGACCATCGGAGCGGCGTGGTCTGCGACGGTTGTCAGAGGTTCGGGCGCTTGTCCCTCCATGGCCGGGCCTGTTCCAGTTGGCCCGCCAGCCGGAAGAGCGTTTCCTCGTCGGCGAAGCGGCCGACGAAATGCATTCCGACCGGCAGGCCCTCCGGCGACCAGCAGAGCGGCACCGACATCGCCGGCTGTCCGGTGACGTTGAAGACCGGCGTCCAGGGAATGAACCCGAAGGTCTCGGCGGCGAGCTGCTCGGCGATGCCGAGTTTCTTCAGCAACCATCCGCCGCGGACGTGTCCCATCACCCGGATGAGCATCTTTTCGATCGGCTTCGGCTGCAGCGCCCCGATCCTCACCGGCAGGCTCGAAAGGACCGGCGTCATCAATACGTCGTGGCTCTCGAAGAAGCCGAGAATCGACCGGGCGGCAAGCTTCAGGTAACGCATCGCCGCGGCGAGCTCGGCGGCGGAGAAGGCCTGGCCGAGGAGCGCCAGCCCGAAGGACGACGGATCGTAATCCTCCGGCCGTATCTTCACGCCGGCGGTCTCGGCGGTGAACGCGATGTCGGCACGCAGTTCGGCGGCGAGTACCGTCAGGAACGCCATGGAGAACGCCGTCCGGTCGACAGCGGGTGCCGCCTCCACCACCTCGTGCCCGAGCTCTTCCAGAAGCCGCACCGTCTCGGCGAAGGCGGCCTTCACCTCCGGGGCGACAGCCTGTCCGAGCATCGGCGCATCCGAGACCGCGATCCGCAGCCTTCCCGGCGGGCGGCCAACCGCCTCAAGCCAGGAATCGGAATAGGCAGGGAGCGGATGCGGCGTACCGATATCCGGCCCATGGGTGGCATCGAGCATGGCCGCCGAGTCGCGCACCGAACGGGTCAGCACGTGCTCGCCGGCAAAGCCCGACCAGGCCTCGCCGATGAAGGGGCCGGCGGGTGTTCGCCCGCGCGTCGGCTTCATGCCGAAAAGGCCGCAGGCGGAAGCGGGAATGCGGATAGACCCGCCGCCGTCGCCGCCCGACGCCATCGGCACCATGCCGGCCGCGACCGCCGCCGCCGAACCACCGCTCGATCCGCCCGGCGTGCGGTTCGTATCCCACGGATTGCGGCAGGGGCCGAAGACCTCCGGCTCGGTATAAGGCGTCAGCCCGAATTCCGGCGTGTTGGTCTTGCCGAGAAAGATCACCCCGGCCTTGCGCCAGCGCTTGACGAGCTCGTTCTCTCCCGTCGCGGGAATGCGCGCCCAGAGCCTGTTGCCGTTCGAGGTCGGCACGCCTTCGACCTGGGCCAGGAGGTCCTTGACGAGAAACGGAACCCCGGCAAACGGTCCCTCCCCCGCCGGCTCAGCCGCCTGGCGCCGCGCGGTGTCGAACATCGGCCGGACGACGGCATTGAGCTTCGGATTGTCCCGCTCGACGCGGGCGATCGCCGTCTCGACGAGTTCGAGCGCCGATACCTCTTTGCGCCGGACCAGCTCCGCCAGTCCGAGCGCGTCGTAATTCAAATAGTCTGCAAACATGTGAGCCCCCCAAGTGCCCGCAGGCTAGCACGCGCGGATACAGGGACAAGCCTGCTGATCGTACCGCCGGCGTGCGCATCCGACACAACGCACCGCTGCACTTTGTCCCCTCAAGAGAGAAACTAAATCTTAAGTTGCGTATGCAAACGGTTGCAGCGACAAAAGTCACAACTGGAGAGACGAATGACAAGGGAGGTGGTCAATCTTCGCAATTGGCTCGCATTTGTCGTTCTGGCGAGCACCCTCGTCGTCGCCGGTCTTCTCGTGCGGTCGAAGATCAGCATCGACTATGCGTCCTTCACAACCGCTGCTGCCACGGTTGCGATACTGGCGCTTGCCGGCCGCATCTGCGCCAGGCGTGGCGCACTCCGTCTCTCGCTGATGATGGAAGCGCTGGCATTCACGATAGCGTTGTCGCTCCTCGTCGCTGTCGGAAGCTATCTCGCAATCTCCCAAGGCCACCCGCTTGCAGATGATTTCCTGAGCAAGGCCGACGAGGTGCTCGGCTTCGACGGCAGGGGCTTGATACGCTACATCGACGGCATCCCGGCACTCGCCCGGGCGCTGATGCTCGCCTACACCTCCTTCGCATTACAGGTGCTGCTTCTGCCGGTGCTGCTGATCCTCAGCGGTCGCCCTCAACACGGCCTCGGACTCGTATTCGGGTTCGGCCTGGTCTGCATCGGGGCTAGTACGATCTCCGTCTGGTTCCCCGCCGCTGCGGCGTACGTCACCTACGGGATCGAACCGTCCTCGCTGAACGCAGTCGACGCCCATTTCGGCTACCTGTTTCTGGAGGAGTTCCACGCCGTGCGCAACCGGCCGGAGTTCGTCCTGTCCTTGGGCGAGCTCCAGGGGCTGCTGACCTTTCCATCCGTCCATACCGCCACTGCCGTTCTTTGCATCGCATTCACGTTCGGAACGGGCTGGCTTCGCTACCCGTTTCTCCTTCTCAACGCCCTGATGACCTTGTCGACCCTCACCCATGGCGGACATTATCTCGTCGATGTTCTTGCCGGAGGCCTGCTGGCCGTGGCCGCCGTCGCGGTCGTGCGGGGCGTCTCCGGATTGCCGGTCAGGCGGACTGACGGACTTGCCGGAGTACCCGCGCAGAGCCAGAGCCACTGATTGCGCGTAAACGACTGGCGCACCGGCCCGCTTTTGGCCCCGTATGCGTACGCTGCGGGCGCCCTCCCCAACTTTCCTCGCGCACGATGAAATTTGGGGTTCCGCTACGGCGAACAATTCCCTATAAGCCGCTTCTAGCCTGAAAAGACCCTCCTTGCGCCCCGGCCGGTGAATTCACCGTGGCCGGCCTTTCGCGCAACAAGAAATTGGAAGACGCCGATGCCGAAGCGCCAAGATATCAAGTCCATCCTCATCATCGGCGCGGGGCCGATCGTCATCGGTCAGGCATGCGAATTCGACTATTCGGGAACACAGGCCGTCAAGGCGCTGAAGGAGGAAGGCTACCGTGTCATCCTCGTCAACTCCAACCCGGCCACCATCATGACCGACCCGGGCCTTGCCGACGCGACCTATGTCGAACCGATCACGCCCGAAGTGGTCGCCAAGATCATCGCCAAGGAACGTCCGGACGCACTGCTGCCGACCATGGGCGGCCAGACGGCGCTCAATACCGCACTTTCGCTCAAGAGAATGGGCGTACTCGACCGCTACAATGTCGAGATGATCGGCGCCAAGCCCGCCGCCATCGACAAGGCCGAGGACCGCGCGCTGTTCCGCGAGGCCATGGCGAAGATCGGCCTCGAAACGCCGAAGTCGATGCTGGCGAACGCCACCGAGATCAAGGATGCGGACCGCAAGACCCACGAGGCCGCGCGCGCCGAACTGAAGGCGAAGCTCTCCGGCGCCGAGCTCGACAAGGCGCTCGACGAACTGGAGAACCAGTGGAACCTCGGCGAGAGCGACCGCAAGCAGCGCTACATGAACCATGCCATGGCGATCGCCGCCCAGGCGCTCGACGACGTCGGCCTGCCGGCGATCATCCGCCCGTCCTTCACCATGGGCGGCACCGGCGGCGGCATCGCCTACAACCGCTCGGAATTCTTCGAAATCGTCGGCTCCGGCCTCGACGCCTCGCCGACCACCGAAGTGCTGATCGAAGAATCGGTGCTCGGCTGGAAGGAGTATGAAATGGAGGTCGTCCGCGACAAGGCGGACAACTGCATCATCATCTGCTCGATCGAGAACATCGACCCGATGGGCGTGCATACCGGCGATTCGATCACGGTCGCACCGGCGCTGACCTTGACCGACAAGGAATACCAGATGATGCGCAACGCCTCGATCGCGGTTCTCCGCGAGATCGGGGTGGAGACCGGCGGCTCGAACGTGCAGTTCGCCGTCAATCCGAAGGACGGCCGCCTCGTCGTCATCGAAATGAACCCGCGCGTTTCGCGTTCGTCGGCGCTCGCCTCCAAGGCGACGGGCTTCCCGATCGCCAAGGTCGCGGCCAAGCTCGCCGTCGGCTACACGCTGGACGAGCTCGAGAATGATATCACCGGCGGCGCCACACCGGCCTCCTTCGAGCCGTCGATCGACTATGTCGTCACCAAGATTCCGCGCTTCGCCTTCGAGAAATTCCCCGGCGCCGAACCGACGCTGACCACCGCGATGAAGTCGGTCGGCGAGGTGATGGCGATCGGCCGCACCTTCGCAGAATCGCTGCAGAAGGCACTGCGCGGGCTCGAAACCGGGCTGACCGGCCTCGACGAGATCGAGATCCCCGGCCTCGGCTCCAATGGCGATAGTGGCGACGACAAGAACGCCATCCGCGCCGCCATCGGCACGCCGACGCCGGACCGCCTGCGCATGGTCGCCCAGGCCCTTCGCCTCGGCATGTCGCCGGAGGAAGTGCACGAAGGCTGCAAGATCGATCCGTGGTTCATCGCCCAGTTCAAGGCGATCGTCGACATGGAAGCTCGCATCCGCGAGCACGGCCTGCCGGAAGACGCCGAAAACCTGCGCATGCTGAAGGCCATGGGCTTCTCCGACGCCCGCCTCGCCTCGCTGACCGGCGGCAAGCCGAAGGACGTGGCGATGCTGCGCAATTCGCTCGGCGTCCGGCCTGTCTTCAAGCGCATAGACACCTGCGCGGCCGAATTCGCCTCGCCGACCGCCTACATGTATTCGACCTATGAGACGCCCTTCGTCGGCAATGCCCGTTCCGAAGCGCAGGTCTCCGACCGCAAGAAGGTCGTCATCCTCGGCGGCGGCCCGAACCGCATCGGCCAGGGCATCGAGTTCGACTATTGCTGCTGCCACGCCGCCTTCGCGCTGAAGGATGCCGGCTATGAAGCCATCATGGTCAACTGCAACCCGGAAACCGTCTCGACCGACTACGACACCTCCGACCGCCTTTATTTCGAGCCGCTGACGGCCGAAGACGTGATCGAGATCATGCGCGCCGAGCAGGAGAACGGCACGCTGGTCGGCGTCATCGTGCAGTTCGGCGGCCAGACCCCGCTGAAACTCGCAGAAGCGCTCGAAAAGAACGGCATCCCGATCCTCGGCACCGCGCCGGACGCGATCGACCTTGCCGAGGACCGCGACCGCTTCCAGAAGCTGCTGATGAAGCTGGACCTCAACCAGCCGAACAACGGCATCGCCTATTCGGTCGAGCAGGCTCGCCTCGTCGCCTCCGAGATCGGCTTCCCGCTGGTCGTTCGCCCGTCCTACGTGCTCGGCGGCCGCGCCATGCAGATCATCCACAACGAGAGCATGCTGCAATCCTACCTGCTCGACACGGTTCCGGGTCTTGTTCCGGAAGACATCAAGCAGCGCTACCCGAACGACAAGACCGGCCAGATCAACACGCTGCTCGGCAAGAACCCGCTGCTGTTCGACAGCTACCTGACCAACGCCATCGAGGTCGACGTCGACGCGCTTTGCGACGGCGAGAACGTCTTCGTCTCCGGCATCATGGAGCATATCGAAGAAGCCGGTATCCACTCCGGCGACTCGGCCTGCTCGCTGCCCTCGCGCTCCTTCTCGCCGGAACTGCTGGACGAGCTGGAACGCCAGACGAAGGCTATGGCCAAGGCGCTCAACGTCGGCGGCCTGATGAACGTGCAGTATGCGATCAAGGACGGCACGATCTACGTTCTCGAAGTCAATCCGCGTGCCTCGCGCACGGTGCCCTTCGTCGCCAAGACGATCGGCGCTCCGATCGCCAAGATCGCCGCCCGCATCATGACCGGCGAAAAGCTCGACCAGGCGATCGCCGCCTATGGCGAGAAGCCCGATCCTCGCAACCTGAAGCACATCGCGGTCAAGGAAGCCGTCTTCCCGTTTGCCCGCTTCCCCGGCGTCGACACGCTGCTCGGCCCGGAAATGCGCTCGACCGGCGAAGTCATCGGCCTCGACACCGATTTCGCGCTCGCCTTCGCCAAGAGCCAGCTCGGCGCCGGCGTCGAGCTGCCGCGTGACGGAACGGTCTTCGTTTCGGTCCGCGACGAGGACAAGGAACGGGTCCTGCCCGCCGTGCGCCTGCTCGCCGATATCGGCTTCAAGGTCATGGCGACCGGCGGCACCCAGCGCTTCCTCGCCGAGAAGGGCATCGACGCCATCAAGATCAACAAGGTGCTCGAAGGCCGTCCGCACATCGAGGATGCGATCCGCAACCGCCAGGTCCAGCTCGTCATCAACACGACCGACGGCAACAAGGCGATCTCGGATTCGAAGTCGCTGCGCCGTGCCGCGCTGATGCAGAAGGTGCCCTACTACACCACTATGGCCGGCGCGCTCGCCGCGGCGGAGGCGATCCGGGCGCTGAAGAACGGCCAGCTCGAAGTCCGGCCGCTGCAGAGCTACTTCTGAGACGATCCCCAGACGCGAGGCCGGTCAAGCACCACTTGACCGGCTTCTTTTTGTTCTGTATTTAACCGATGAGTTATTTAACTTTATGGTTAATAATGCAAACCGATCCGCTTTCCGAAACGCTCTTCGCGCTCGCCGATCCGACCCGCCGCGCCATTCTCGCCCGGCTCGCGGAGGGCGAGGCGACGGTGAATGAACTGGCGTCACCCTTCGACATGAGCCTGCCCGCCGTATCGAAGCACCTGAAGGTGCTCGAGCGGGCAAAGCTGATCTCGCGCGGACGCTCCGCGCAGTGGCGCCCCTGCCGGCTGGAGCCCGAACCGCTGAAGGGCGTCGACGATTGGCTGACGGACTACCGGACGCTCTGGGAGGACAGGCTTGGCCGGCTGGATACCTATCTCGCCACCCTCCAGAAGGACCGCGCAAAAGAGGAAGGCAAATGAGCGACAAGATTGAAATCCTCAACGAACGCCTGTTTCCGGTCGATCGCGAAACACTCTACGATGCGTTCGCCGATCGGGAAAAGCTCGCGCGCTGGTGGGGTCCGCACGGCTTCACCAATCGCATCACCGCATTCGACTTCAGGCCGGGCGGTACCTGGCTCGTCACCATGACCGCCTCGAACGGCACGGAGTTCGACAATCGCTGGACTTTCGAGGATGTCTCCCACGGTGCGAGCATCCGTGCTTTCCATCACGAGCCGGTGCATGCCTTTTCGCTGGAAATGACCTTCACCGACGAAGGCGACGGCGGCGCCCGGCTGACCTGGCGGATGCTCTTCGACCGGACGGAGGAAAATCTGGAACTGGAGCGGTTTCTCCACGCCGCCAACGAGCAGAATTTCGATCGTCTGGAAGCCGTCCTCCGCGGCACCAAAGGAGTGCACTGAGATGTCCGATGTCCTCGATCCCGCAAAAGTCCTGCGTGTGGAACGCACCGTCGGCGCACCGCGCGATCTCGTCTTCGAAGCCTTTTCCGATGCCCGGCATCTGGACGCCTGGTGGGGACCGAACGGCTTCACCAACGAGACGCATGCGATGGAGTTCGCCGTCGGCGGGCTCTGGCACTACACGATGTATGGCCCTGACGGAAAGGTATGGCCGAACTGGATCCGGTATACGGAGATCTCCCCGCCCTCGCGTATCGCCTATGAGCACGGCGCCGAACTCGGGGAAGCGGCCCATTTCAACGGCATCATCACCTTCGAAGACGAAGGCGGCAGAACCCGCGTCTCGCTGATCCTCGTCTTCGCGACGAAGGAGGCCCGCGACGCGACCCTGGAGTTCGGAGCCGTCGAGGGTGGCAACCAGACGCTCGCCAAGCTCGACGCCTACGTGCAACGCACGGCACGCGCGGCCGGACCCTGACGGCCGCCGACCCCGGCGTCGCAAGCGTTCCTTTTCTTCCGTCGACCGTCGGCATCCGGCGCCGTCCCATCAAAATTTGACATTTGTCTATTAGCGAAATTTGCCGCAGGGTTGTGGTTCTTCCAGAAGGAGCGTTCCATGCACACGCCGCTTGACAGGCCGGCCGGCAAGGCCGGTCGCCGCGAATGGGTTGGCCTGGCAATCCTGTCGATCGCCTGCCTGATCTATTCCATGGACCTTTCGGTGCTCTTCCTCGCCATGCCGGCAATCGTCACGGATCTCGATCCCACGGCGGCCGAACTGCTGTGGATCAACGACATCTACGGCTTCATGGTGGCCGGTTTCCTTGTGACCATGGGCACGCTCGGCGACCGCATCGGCCGGCGCAAGGTGCTCCTTGCCGGCGCCTCGGCCTTCGGTGCGGCGTCGATCTTCGCCGCATTTTCGACCAGCGCTCCGATGCTGATTGTGGCGCGCGCCTGCCTCGGTGTCGCAGGCGCCACCATAGCGCCCTCGACGCTTTCCCTCGTCGTCAATCTCTTTGCCGACGAAGGCGAACGCAACCGGGCGATCGGCGTTTGGGGTACGGCCTTCGCGCTCGGCGGGCTGATCGGCCCGCTGATCGGCGGCGTCCTGCTGCAGTATTTCCACTGGGGCTCGGTGTTCCTGATCAACGTGCCCGTGATGCTGGTGCTCGTCGCAGCGGCTCCCTTCCTGCTGCCGGAATATCGCAGCGGCAGCGCCGGCCGGATCGATCTGCCGAGCGTCGCCCTGTCGCTCGCAACCGTGCTTCCGGTCATCTACGGCTTCAAGAAGATCGCGACGGAAGGAATGACGGGCACTCATCTCCTGCCGGTGGCGATCGGGCTCGCCGTCGGCGCGCTGTTCATACGGCGCCAGCAGCGACTCGCCGATCCGCTGATCGACCTCGCCCTTTTCAAGATTCCGGCCTTCACGGCATCGCTGCTCGTCAATCTCGCCGGCGTTTTCTTCGTCTTCGGCATCTTCCTGTTCCAGAATCAGTACCTGCAGCTCGTTCTCGGCCTCTCCCCGCTCAAGGCAGCACTCTGGTCAGGTCTGCCGGGCCTCGTCTTTACGGTCATGTCACTGCAGGCCTACCGGATCACCAACCGGCTCGGCTCCGTGAGAACGGTGCTGCTCGGCCTCGTCGTCAACGCCGCCGGTGCCGCCGCAATGGGCGTCGCCGCCTATCACCAGAGCCTCTTCGGCGTCCTCTGCGCGAGCGGCCTGATCGCCATAGGCTTCGTGCCGGTGATCCTGACGACGACTGGGCTGATCGTCGGCTCGGCCCCGCCCGAGCGCACCGGCGCGGCCTCGGCGCTCTCGGAAACGAGCGCGGAATTCGGCGGCGCACTGGGCGTGGCCCTGCTCGGAAGTCTCGGCAGCGTCGTCTACCGCTTCGAAATGGACGGTGCCGACCTCGGTGCCCTGCCGCCGCCGATGGCCGAGTCGAGCCGCTCGACGCTCGCCGGCGCGGTCGATGTCGCCCGGACCCTAGGAGAGACCGCGGCCCCCTGGCTCGATCTCGCCCGCGGCAGCTTCGCCCTCGGCTTTGCCGTCTCCTGCGCACTCGCCGCGGTGACACTCGTGCTGCTCGCCGCCGTCGCGCGTCGTGTCTACGCCGGCGCGCCTGCAATCGAGAGCGCCTCGTCTCATTGAGAAGGCGGAGCCGCCGGTGCTCCGATTCCGGTCGCGGCGTATGCCTGCGCTTCGGCCTTTCGACACCTCATACGTGCCGCTTCTGTTTGGCGACGATCGCAAAAGCGATGCCGCCGAGGATGAAGGGGCTGACGATTGCGAAGCGCGCGGTCAAGGCCTCGTTCAGAAACACGATGGCACCGAAGGCGGCAATGACGGGGACGGAGAGCTGCACGAGCGCCGCCTGGAACGTCGTGAGCCCCGTCAGCGCCCGGTACCAGATCGAATAACCGAGGCCGGAAGCTACGACGCCGGAGGCGAGCGCCAGCAGAACGCCGCTCGCCGACGCCGTGCCGCCCCAGATGGGATAGAGCGCGAGCGGCAGGCAGAAGGCGGAGGCGCGCAGGAAGTTGCCGGCCGTATCACGCAGCGGACTGGTCGAGCCACGCCCTTTGAGCGTGTAAACACCCCAGGATATTCCGGAAATCACCATCAGCACGGATCCTGTGAGATCAGGCCGCCCGACACCGGGCAGGATCAGATAGACGAAGGCGAGGAACGCGATCGTGAAGCCGGCGAGCTCGCGCAGACTGAGGCTGTCTCCACGAGCAAGACTGTAACCGACCATGGTCGCCTGAACGGAAGAAAAGAGGATGAGCGCGCCGGTCGCCGCCCCGAGCATGAGGTAGGAGAGCGAGAAGGCGATCGCATAGGCGAAAAGCGCCGTAGCGGCGATCCAATTGCCGGGTATTTCCGACATCCGCACCGGCCCTGAACGGCGGGAAATGAAGAAGAAGAGAAAGGCGGCACCAGAGATGATACGCAGCGCCGTATAGCTTGCGGCATCGATCGATCCAGCCCCCAGCGCAAGCCGCGCCAGAAGCGAGTTGGCCGCAAATGCGATCATGGCCGCAAGTGTCAGTGCCGCCGTCGATTTCATGACCCCTCCCCCGGGACCCGGCGGTGTGCCTGGCTCGCACAGCAGACGGTCGCCGCTGACCGCGATTATCCGCCGGAGCACACCGAGCGTCAATCGACCTTCCCGTGCGACGGCCGGTTTGAACCGACTAGCGCAATGCGTTAGGATTTGCATGGGACACGCATGAGGAGAGAGCCGGTATGGCGAAGAACATCGTTCTCCTGTTCGATGGCACCTCGAACGAGATTGCCGAGGACAGAACCAACATCCTCCGCCTCTTCGGGGCGCTGAAGCGGAACACCGACCAGATCGTCTATTACGATCCGGGCGTCGGCACCTTCGGCGCAGTGAACGCGTGGCTGAAGCCCTATCGCGATACGGTCGAGATCTGGGGCATGGCGACCGGATGGGGCCTCGATCAGAACGTCAAGGACGCCTACCGCTTCATCGTCGAGAATTACGAAGCGGCGCCGCGCGCCCGGGGCGGAAAGAAGGACGGAGAGCACGATCGCCTCTTTCTCTTCGGCTTCAGTCGCGGCGCCTATACCGCAAGGGTGCTGGCCGGCTTCATCCACGCGCTCGGGCTCGTCAGCCGCCACAACCTGAACCTCGTCGACTATGCCTACAGCGCCTACAAGGCGATCCCGGATTTCGTGCCGCCACCGGAGAGCGATGCCGGCCCCGGCGAGGAAACACCCTCGGCATTTTCCGCGATGCGCCTGCATGAGCGGACGCTGAAGACCTTCCGCCCGAAGATCAAGATGCTCGGGCTCTTCGACACCGTCGGTTCGGTGATCGAAAACGGTCCCTCGGGCGTGCGCCTGAAGACACATCCCTTCACCCGGCGCAATCCGAGCGTCGAGATCGTTCGCCAGGCGCTGGCAATTGACGAGCGACGAACGATGTTCCGGCCGCAATATTGGGACACCGACCAGCCGTACTGGGGCGGCCCCTTCCGGCCGAAGGACGATCCTCCGCCGCAGGACGTCAAGGAAGTTTGGTTCGCCGGCTACCACGGGGATGTCGGCGGCGGTCATCCGGAAAGGGAAAGCACGCTCATCAAGATTCCGCTCGCATGGATGGTCAAGGAGGCGATCGACAAGGGCCTCGAGGTCATCACGCGCACGGTGAACGAGATCGTGCTCGGGCAGAACCCGCAAAAGCCCTATGTCGCGCCGGACGCCACGGGAGCAGATCACGACAGCATGAACCTCGGCTGGCGCCTTCTGGAGCTGGTGCCGCGGCGGATCCCGGACAGCTCGTGGCGGCGAAACGGCACCGCAGGCGGCGTCTATCTGCCGCTTTCCGACCCGCGTTTCATCCCCGCGGATGCCCTCGTCCACCAGTCGGTCGTCGACCGTATGACCGCGCCCCTGCCGGGCGGCTCCTATCGGCCGGAAAACCTTCCCTCCCACTACAGGATCGAACCCTGGCAGGCCTGAACTCCGCAGGCGGTCTCGACAAAAACTCTGGAAATTCCGACCGCGCTGCTATACTTTCCATCGAAGTGATTTGAGACATGGTTCCGGAGTACCGCTCCGGGACCTGTTTTCTTTTATGTCTGCACCATGCAGGCGCCACATGCGAAGGAAGTCGAAATGGTAGAAAAGGTACCGATGACGCAGAACGGTTTCGTCAAGCTGCAGGAAGAACTGCGCTGGCGGCAACAGGAAGAGCGCCCGCGGATCATCGAGGCGATCGCGGAAGCGCGCGCCCATGGCGACCTTTCCGAAAATGCCGAGTACCACGCCGCCAAGGAAGCCCAGAGCCACAACGAGGGTCGTATCACGGAACTCGAGGACCTGATTGCGCGCGCGGAAGTCATCGACCTTTCGAAGATGTCGGGTTCCAAGATCAAGTTCGGCGCGACGGTGAAGCTCGTCGACGAGGACACGGACGAAGAGAAGGTCTACCAGATAGTCGGCGACCAGGAAGCCGACGTGAAGGCCGGCCGCATCTCGATCTCCTCGCCGATCGCGCGGGCCATGATCGGCAAGGAAGTGGGCGACTCGATCGAGGTCGTCGCCCCCGGCGGCTCCAAGGCCTACGAGATCCTGGCGGTGCAGTGGGGCTGAGCCTCCTGCCGCCGGAACGAGGATTGCCCGCGTGACGGATATCGCCGACGTCGAGGTCATCGCGCCGAACTTCAAGCAGAGGCTTTCCGGCGTCACCTCGACGATCATCCAGCTCGTTCCCGTCCAGAACCGGCTCGGCCAGAAGGTTGCGACCCTCGGGCCCGGCCTTCCCAACTCGCTGCCGCGGATCGGCTATGCCGACCTGTTGCGCCTCTGGAAGAGACCGCGAAACGGGCACAAGCGCGTCTGGCACGCGCGGCGCAACAACGAGATGCTGGCCGGGCTCGTGCTGCGCGATCTCCTGCGCATGCCGCTCAAGATTCTCTTCACCTCCGCATCGCAGCGCCGACACACCCGCTGGACGAAGGCTCTGATTGCCCGCGTCGACGCCGTCGTCGCGACGAGCGCCCGCACCGCCGCCTATCTCGACGTCGAAAACAGCGTCGTCATGCACGGCATCGACACGGCGCGCTTCTTTCCACCGGCGGACAAGGCGGCAGCCAAGCAGGCGGTCGGGCTCGATCCGGAGCGGAAGATCGCCGGCTGCTTCGGCCGCGTGCGCCGGCAGAAGGGCACCGACCTCTTCGTCGACACGATGATCGCCCTGCTTCCCGGTCGGCCGGACTGGATCGCGATCGTCGCAGGCCGGGCGACTGCCTCGCACGCCGCCTTCGAGACGGAACTCAGGGAGCGGGTGGCTAAGGCCGGCCTCTCGGACCGCATTCTCTTCGTCGGCGAGCATACCAACATCAACGACTGGTACCGGGCGCTCGACCTCTTCGTCGCCCCGCAGCGCTGGGAAGGCTTCGGCCTGACGCCGCTGGAGGCGATGGCGACTGCGGTGCCCGTGGTCGCCACCGATGTCGGCGCCTTCCGCGAACTGATCGTCACCGGAGAGCGGGAAACGGGCGTCGTCATCCCGGCCGACGACCTCGCAGCAATGACGACCGCCGCCGGAGCCTTCATGGACGATCCGGCACGGCTTTCCGCCGCAGGCGCCCGGGCGCTGGCCCATGTTACCGAGAAATTCAGCATCGAGCGCGAAGCCCGCCGGCTCGGAGAGATTTACGCATCACTCGCGCAGTGAAGACGGGAGGCGTCGTCAGCCGGGCGTCGCCGCAAACCGCGGATCGTAACCGATCGCGGTCCCGCGCAGCGCCGAGACGGGCGAATAGTTGATGAGATCGATGCCTTTCCGTTGGCAGATCGCATGGGCAAGAACAATGTGCCCGACAATGCGCGCCTCGGCGCCGGCGATGCCGGACTTCGCCGTGTCCCCGGTCTTCTCGTAAAAGCGCGGCCGGTCCGCATTCGAGATGTCGATACCGAAGAGCCCGATCGACCGCGGCCGGCAATAGGCGGCGAACTGGATCGCGCTGATCGCCACCGACCCGCCCTGAAAGACGCCGACGGAGGGATCGTCCGAAAAGCCGGCGATGCCGTCGTCCGACACGGTGGCAGAGGCGAGGCCGGCAAGCTCGGCGATGCTGCGGCGCCGTACCCGGTAGGGCTTGCGGATGTCATCGACCAGGATAACGCGTTTGTCCGCGAGCCAGGAGCAGTCGAGCTCGCAGATCGCGCGGATGACGCCGACCGAAAAGAGGCAGAGCAGATCGGCATCGATCTTCGCGCGCATCAGGTCGAAATGCCGCCAGACAAAACGCTCGTCCTCGACGGCGACGGCAAGAGGGGTGGCGATCTCGTTGCCGATCAGGCTCATCGCCCCGTTGAGGAGGATCGCCGTCGCGGGGCCGGTGTCCCCGACACGCGTCTCTTTCACCGAAGGACCAGAGCCGACGACGAAAATCTCCGCGCCGGCCCGCTTCGCCAGGACATCGGGATGCAACAGGGTTCCGACCGTCGCGGCGCGGTAGGTGATCGCGCCGACATCGCCACCACGCGCCGGCTTGGCGAGGGAAAGGCCGGGCGTCCAGGCATAGGCATGGGCGAAGGAGGCCCCGCGGAGGCGCATGAGAAGCTTGACTGCCTTCCGCCACAGGGGAGGTTTCGACCTCGATCCAGACACTCGCACTCCATTTCTCGCTGCACGCCCCTCGGCCACGTCTGGCCCATCATCAGCCGGAACGCCGTTCCTACCGGACCTTTCCGCCGAAAGAGCTTGATCCCCCGTCAGGCGGACAGATAAAGACGCCTGTGCCGGCTTGGCAAGGTGCAGCGCCGAAGGAACGCGAATTGTGGCGAATGCGGTCATCCTGAACGACACCCGAGGCGACAGCCATTTCGGCTGTTTCCGGGTCATGCGTCTCATCGAGGAGAACCTCGCGAGCCGCGGCATTCGCGTGCTCGCGCGCAGCGGCGTGCGCAACGACTGGGAAAACGACCGGCCCTTCCTCGATGCAATGGCGAAGAGCGACGTCATCGTCATCAACGGCGAAGGAACGCTCCATCACGGCGCCAAAGCCGGAGCCCGGCTTCTCCGGGTGGTCGATCACCCCGCCCGCGGCGACAAGCCGGTCGCGCTGATCAACGCGATCTATCAGGAAAACCCAGAAGAATGGTCCCGTTATCTCGAAAAGATGACGATCATCTCGACGCGCGACTCGTGGAGCGCCGAAGAGGCCGGCCGTCATGCTGGCCGTGCCGTCGGCTTCGTCCCGGACCTCTCCCTTTCCGACGGCTTCGAGGAGGCCGCGCCGGGCGTCACACGCGACCTGCTGCTGGTCGGTGATTCCGTTTCGCGCGAGGTCTCGCGCCGGCTGCTGGCGCTGGCCGATTCACGTGCCGACGCCCGCCTGCTTCCGATCCTCAGGACGATCAAGGCGAGCAAGCCGCATGTGGCGACACCGCTGAGGCTCCTGCGAGAGGCCTATATCCGGCTCCACGCCGCCGCATTCGGCTGGACGCACGGCAATGTGCTGTTCAACAGGGATGAAGCCGGTTTCATCGACGCCCTCCAGCACGGCTACTTGCATGTGACGGGCCGTTTCCACGCCGTCTGCTTCTGCCTCTTTACCCGGACGCCGTTCCTGGCGATCGAATCGAATTCCTGGAAGATCCGGGCGCTGATGCACGATCTCGGACTCGGCGACAAACGTCTGGTCGGGATCGACGACCTGCCGGACCTGCTCGCCCGCCCCGACATCCTCGCCTATTCCGAAGACGAAATGCAGGCGATCGGAAAAGGCATCGCCATGTGCCGCACACGAACCGCGGCCCTCTTCGACGAAATCGCGCGCGCTGCCCGGCGGGATTGAGCACGCCTTACGTGTCGAGGCCCGGCCGCCGGAGCGTGAAGCGCTTGTCGGAAAGCATCAGCCGCGAGACGAATTCCTCTTCCGTATCGTAGTCGTGCGGGGAGGTCGCCTTCGTCTGCCCGCCCGAGAGCGAGCCGCTCCGGTAGAAGTCGAAACCATAGAGGTCGACCGACCTGCACGGAGAACGGCTGAGAAGTTCGATGACCATCAGCCCGGTGGTCGGCCGGTTGCCAACCTGGGCGCAGAGGACCTTGTGGCTCTCCCGCGGATAGAGGAAGAAGGACGGCCATCGCACGATCCAGCGTTGAAGGGCGTTGCGCGGCGGCGACATCCAGAAGAGATGGCTGGCACCGCGCTCGGCCATGATCGACTTCTCGAGTTCGATGCTCGTGGCGATAATGTCCGTTCTCGCCCCGTGGGAAACAGCGGACGGGATCGGAGCGCTGTTGAACCGGACGACGAGATCGTGGTCGTCGATCTCCGCGCCGAACGCCGTGCCGGAGAGCGCCCGCGAATTTCCGACCAGTGCCACGCGCCTGTCACGAACCAGTTCGAACACATCCTTCTCGCCGAGCGGCGAGCGATATTGCAGCCCGAGGAAGCGGCGCAGGGCGCCGACGACGCGCAAATACTTCTTCTCGATCTTTCGCATGCATAACGTCCAGATAGAACAGATCTCACTACCCAACGAATGCGCCGGAGGAGGTGTTGCCGAGGGCTGACGCGTCGCTGTCAGCGAAGCGCTGACGCATCGGTGACGAGAGCATAGACCAGCCTTGCCAGCAGCATGTTCTTGGGTCGCAGGAAGCGCCGGAAATAAGGGATCTCCTGCAGGCTGCGGCGGTCCATCCGCTCCCGTTCGCGCGGCGTCATCTCGTGAAATTCATAGTCGCCGCGCCGCATCGGAAGTAGCGACGTTTTCAGCTTGCCGGCGCGATAGGTCCGCGGGAACGGAACATGCATCACGATTGGCGAGAACGGGAAGAGCCGGACGTAGCCGAGATCGGCGAGAACCTTCTTGTTCTCCGCTTCGCTCTCGCGGAACGTCCAGCCGAGCTTCTTCAGCGTCGACAGGCGCAGGATGCCGACATCGGCATAGGAGCGGCGATTGTCGCCGTCTGGGAAGCGGTAGGCCTTCACATCTTCGAGAATATCGTAAGCGTAGCCCTTCCGCAGGAAGCGCGGATCGACCTGGAGAACCTTGTCATCGGATGCGAAAAGCTCGCCATACTGCTTCAGGATGGCATCATCGAACGGCCGGACGAACTGCATGTCGTCCTGGATGAGGAAGATGAAGTCATATCCCTCCTCCTCCGCATAGCGGCACATGCGCTGGATATTGCCGTAGAGATTGCCGTGGCGGCGGCCCTGCTTGTCTTCCGTCGAGGTCACGCAGAGCTTCATGCGCGGGCGGTATTTTTCAATCACCGCCCTGGTGACGTCATCCTCGCTCTGGTCGTCGATCAGTGCGACGTCGAAACCGGGGCACATCTTGAAGGTCGACAGGATGCAGCGCTCGAGCGTGCTCCCCATATTATAGGAGAAGATGCACAGCAGCACGTTCTTGGAAGTCAGCATGCAACCGGTATCCCCGCGTTCAAATCTCCACCAGCCCGAGCCGTTTCACCTGCCGGATGGTGAGCATGGTGCGGACGGTGTGGACGTGGTCGTTGGCCGTCAGCACCTCGATGACGAAGTCCTGGAACTTCGTCAGGTTTTCCGCAACGCAATGGAGCAGGAAGTCGCTGTCGCCGGAGACCATCCAGGCCTGGCGCACGACCGGCCAGCTTTCGGTCGCCGCGGCGAATGCCTTGAGGTTACTCTCCGACTGGTGCTTGAGGCCGACCATGCAGAAGGCGACGAGATCGAAGCCGAGCTTCGGCGCATTGAGGAACGCGTGGTAGCCCTCGATGATGCCGGCCTCCTCCAGCTTGCGCACGCGGCGCAGGCAGGGCGGCGCGGAAATGCCGACGCGCTCGGAGAGCTCGACATTGGTGATGCGGCCGTCGCGTTGCAGCTCGCGGAGGATACGGATGTCGATGGCGTCCAGCTCGGCGCGGAACAAGGGAGAAACCTTCTCAGATATGACTGGGCGGATATGTACCGCATTCCCGCAATTACGCAAGAATCAGTCCTCGTCAGGCACAATTATTGCGGTACGGTGTGGATGCCGTGCTGTTATTGCAAGGCTGACCTTGAATAAACGCATGGAGCAATCATAAATGGGGCGGCAGACATAGGGCTCCGATGCGAATCGATCGCTCATCTTCTGCGACACCCCTGAAAGGAACGACCATGACTGCCCGCCATACCAAGGTGTTGATCATAGGCTCCGGCCCGGCCGGCTACACGGCCGCGATTTATGCGGCGCGCGCCATGCTGAGCCCCGTGCTGATCGCCGGCATGGAACAGGGCGGTCAGTTGATGATCACGACCGATGTCGAGAACTATCCGGGCTTCGCCGATCCGATCCAGGGACCCTGGCTCATGGAGCAGATGCTGAAGCAAGCCGAGCACGTGGGCGCCGAGATCGTCAACGACCTGGTGACCGAGGTCGACATGGACCGCCGCCCCTTCACCGTCCGCACCGATTCGGGCGCGGTCTGGACCGCCGACACCCTCGTCATCGCGACCGGCGCCAAGGCGAAGTGGCTCGGTATTGAGAGCGAGCAGCATTTCCAGGGCTTCGGCGTCTCCGCCTGCGCCACCTGCGATGGCTTCTTCTATCGCAACAAGGACGTGATCGTCGTCGGTGGTGGCAACTCGGCCGTCGAGGAGGCGCTCTATCTCTCGAACATCGCGAAGTCTGTGACGGTCGTCCACCGCCGCGATTCCTTCCGCTCGGAAAAGATCCTGCAGGAACGCCTGTTTGCGAAGGACAACATCGAGGTCGTCTGGAATACGGAAGTGGAAGAGATCACCGGTGAGGCGGCCAAGCCGCCGATGCCGCCGTCGGTGACCGGGGTCCGCCTGAAGAACACGTTGACCGGCGCGATTTCTGAGATGGCAATCGACGGCGTCTTCGTCGCCATCGGCCATGCCCCGGCGGTCGAACTCTTCAAGGAGAAGCTCAAGCTCAAGTCCAATGGCTATCTCTGGACGGCACCGGACTCCACCGCCACCAGCATCGAGGGCGTCTTCGCCGCCGGTGACGTGACCGACGATATCTACCGTCAGGCGATCACCGCCGCCGGCATGGGTTGCATGGCGGCCCTCGAGGCCGAACGCTACCTGACGGCCGTCTCCACCCGAGCCGAAGCGGCGGAGTGACCATGATGAGAGGCGGCGGAATGCCACTGGACTGGGACAAGCTGCGCATCTTTCATGCGGCAGCGGAAGCCGGCTCGTTCACGCACGCGGCGGACAAGCTGCATCTGTCCCAGTCGGCGATCAGCCGCCAGGTCAGCGCGCTGGAACAGGAGGTCGGCGTCAAGCTCTTCCACCGGCACGCGCGCGGCCTCATTCTCACCGAACAGGGCGAGCTTCTCTACCGCACCGCCCACGACGTGCTGCTGAAGCTCGAAACGGTGAAGATGCAGCTCACCGAGACGACGGAGAAGCCGAGCGGCAAGCTCCGCGTCACGACGACGGTCGGCCTCGGCCAGGGCTGGCTCACCGACAAGATCCAGGAGTTCCTGCAGCTCTATCCCGACATGTCGATCCAGCTCATCCTCGACAACGAGGAACTGGATGTGAACATGCGCCATGCGGACTGCGCGATCCGCCTGCGTCAGCCGCAGCAGTCGGACCTCATCCAGCGCAAGCTGTTCACCGTGCACATGCATGTCTACGCGGCGCCCTCCTACATCAACCGCTACGGCGAGCCGCAGTCGATCGAGGATCTCGACAACCACCGCATCATCACCTTCGGGGAGCCCGCGCCGAGCTACCTGCTCGACGTCAACTGGCTGGAAGTCGCCGGCCGCACCTCCGACAACCCGCGCCACCCGCACCTGCAGATCAACAGCCTCACCTCGATCAAGCGCGCCTGCCTGCTCGGCATCGGCATCGCAATGCTGCCGGACTACATCGTCGGCCGCGATCCCGGCCTCTTGCAACTCGTGACCAGCGCCGACGTGCCGTCCTTCGACACCTATTTCTGCTATCCCGACGAGATGAAGAACGCAGCAAAGCTTAAAGCCTTCCGCGATTTCATCGTCGCCAAGGCCAGAAACTGGAACTTCTAATTCACGCGCAGCGTGCGGATTTCCATAGGTCTGCAACATGCGCATGACAGGCATGCATTATAATGCATTGTTCACTGCACAAATAACGACCATATCGCACTCAGCTGATGCACATGGTGGCTTTTCCTCCCAGTTCCACCGCAGCAGCTGTTCCCCTCTGGAGGTTTTTTGACCTTCACACTTATAGGGCCCTGGAGCGATCCGGTGGCCCTCTTTTTTTTGCTCTTTTCCTTGCCCTTTCGGGGCTGACAATATCTCGTACTTTCGAAATATATCGTATTCGCAGGTGTTGATTCTCGAGCTCATGCTCATATGTCAACGCGGAAGACGCACGATACGGAAGCGACGAAGATGAACCTCGACGAAGTCCTCAAAGCGCTTGCACATCCCACCAGGGTCGACATGCTGACGTGGCTGAAGAATCCGCACGACCATTTCGACGCCCAGCAGCATCCATTCGAGGTCGGTGTCAGTGCCGGTCAGTTCGAACGTTGCGGCCTGTCGCAATCGACCGTCTCGGCTCACCTCTCGACGTTGCAGAGAGCGGGCCTGCTCTGCTCCACGCGAGTCGGCCAGTGGGTCTTCTACAGGCGCAACGAGGAGACCATAGGCGCATTCCTCAAGGCTATTGCCTCGAGACTCTGATCCGGCCATTCTCCGCCAGCGACGATCGCACCGCCCTCCTCCCGTCGGCGGACGAGCGCCTCTTTATCCTCCCGAAAGGCATCCCTCATGACAAATCTCTTTGATCCGATCCAGCTCGGAGACATGCATTTGCCCAATCGCATCGCGATGGCGCCGCTCACCCGCAATCGCTCGCCTGGAGCAATCCCCAACGACCTCAACGTCACCTATTACGTGCAGCGTGCGACGGCGGGTCTGCTGGTCAGCGAAGGCACCGCGATCACCCAGCAGGGCCAGGGCTACGCCCAGGTGCCGGGGCTCTACAAGCCAGAGGCGCTCGCCGGCTGGCGCAAGGTAACGGACGCCGTCCATGAGGCAGGCGGCCGCATCGCCGTGCAGCTCTGGCATGTCGGCCGCGTCTCCCACACCTCACTGCAGCCGGGCGGTGCGGCACCGGTCGCACCGTCGGCGATCCGCGCCAAGTCGAAGACCTACGTCATCGGCGAGGACGGCAACGGCGCTTTCGTCGACACCTCCGAGCCCAGGGCGCTCGAACTCTCCGAAATTCCGGGCATCATCGAGGACTTCCGGCGCGCTGCCCGCGACGCGATCGATTGCGGTTTCGACGCGGTCGAAATCCACGGCGCCAACGGCTACCTGATCGACCAGTTCCTGCGCTCCGGAACCAATCACCGCACCGATGCCTACGGCGGACCGATCGAGAACCGCGTCCGCTTCGCGCTCGAGGTCGTCGAAGCCGTGTCGAAGGAAATCGGCGGCAAGCGTACCGGCATCCGCATCTCGCCGGTGACGCCGGCGAACGACGCCTCCGACCCGGACCCGCAGCCGCTCTTCAACCATCTCGTCGAACAGTTCGCCGCCTTCGACCTCGCCTTCATCCACGTAATCGAAGGGGCGACCGGCGGCGACCGCGATTTCCGGCAGGGCGACAAGCCGTTCGACTGGGCCGGCCTGAAGGCGGCCTATCGTGGCAAGGGCGGCAATGCCGTCTGGATGGTCAACAACGCCTATGACCGCGACAGCGCCATGGTCGCCGTGGCAAGCGGTTACGCCGACATGGTTTCCTTCGGGCGCGAATACATCGCCAATCCCGATCTCGTGCGGCGGCTGCAGGAAGACGCCGAACTCAACACGCCGAACCGCGCCACCTTCTATGGCGGCGGGGCCGAAGGTTATACGGATTACCCCTTCCTCCCCTGAGGAAGGACATTGCCCCGCGGCATCTGCTGCGGGGCAACCGAAATGCTCAACCGCGGGCGGCGACGAGCCACCCGCCCGCCTTCTGTCGGTTCGGCAGGCAGCCGAGGCTTGCGAGAGTCTCGGCGACGGCGCGGTCGAGCGGCGTATGCGGCTCGGCACCGAGCACCTCGACGAGACGCCGGTTGCTCATCCGCAGCGGCTCCTGCCAGAGATAGCGCATCTCCATGACTTCCCGGAATAGCGGGACGAAGGGCGAAGCGAGACGCACGAAAAACCACGGGAAGCGCCGGATCGGCAGCCTCGGGTCACCAACGACGCGACGGATCGCTTCGGCAAGCTGCAGCCCGTCCGCATCGAAGACGCCCTCCATATGGAAGCGGGCGAACCGCGGCAGGCGATCGGCGTGCTCGACGAGTTGCATCATCGTCTCGGCGACGTCCGGCAGATAGGCCCACTGGTGACCGATACCGGGCGCACCCGGCAGCGTGACGGCTTTCACCGGAACACCGGGCTTGACCAGCCCCTGGGCGAACCAGTTGTTGCCGGCGCCGGGACCGAAATAGTCCCCTGCCCGGACGATGATGACCGGCACGCCATCAGCCGCCGCCGCCTCGAGATGTTCTTCGAGCGCGACGCGGATCTTTCCTTTTACGGTCACCGGTCGCTGCGGGCTCTCTTCATCGAGGACCGGGAAGGTCTCGGGGCCGAAATTGTAGACGGTGCCCGGCATCACGACGCGTGCGCCGGATGCCTTCGCTGCGGCGATCGTGTTGTCGATCATCGGCAGCACCAGACGCGCCCAGTCGCGATAGCCGGGCGGATTGACGGCATGCACGATCAGCGACACGCCCTCCGCCGCGCGAATGACATCCCCGCGGTTCATCGCGTCCCCCTGCCGCCAGTCGATCGAGGGATTGCGCGCCGCCATCGCCGACGCATTCCTGTGCAGCGCACGGACGCCGTAGCCGCGCGTCGCAAGCTTCGCGGCCATGGCGCCGCCGATGCCTCCAGTGGCCCCCAGCACCAGCGCTGTCGGTCGTGAAATCAGATCTTCTGTCATGACATTGCTCCGTGTGTTGCTGTGACCGGAGGATGCACGGAAAAGGAGATATACGGAATTGCGATATTCTCTTCAGTTGATATACATAAATGTATGAACGTCAAATCTGAAAGCTGGGATCATTACCGCACCTTCCTCGCCGTGCTCGAGGAAGGGTCGCTCTCGGGCGCCGCCCGCGTGCTCGGCCTCACGCAGCCGACGGTCGGGCGTCACCTCGATGCGCTCGACGCGGCAAGCGGCACGCCGCTCTTCCTGCGCACGCCGCGGGGGCTCCTGCCGACGGAAACCGCGTTGCAGATGAAACGCCACGCCGAGACGATGGCGGCCACCGCCGCCGCACTCTCGCGCATGGCAAGCGCCGCATCGGACGAGGTAAAGGGCACCGTGCGTATCAGCGCCAGCGAGGTGATCGGGGTCGAGGTGCTGCCGCCCATTCTCGCCGAGCTTCAGGAGAGCCATCCCGGGCTTTCCGTCGAGCTCTCCCTCTCGGACGAGGTCGAAGACCTGCTGCGCCGCGAGGCCGACATCGCGGTGCGGATGACCGCCCCGAGGCAGGAGGCGCTCCTCAGCCGCCGCGCCGGCGCGATCCCGCTCGGCTTCTACGCCCACAGGCGCTATCTCGCCCGCCACGGCACGCCGCAGAGCCTCGGCGACCTGGACGGACACCGGCTGATCGGCTTCGACCGGGAACTCGCCTATGTACGGGCAATCATGAAAGAACGGCCGGAACTCGCGGCGCTCGATTTTTCCTTCCGCACCGACAGCAATCTTGCCCAACTGGCCGCGATCCGCGCGGGGCTGGGCATCGGCATGTGCCAGAGGGGGCTCGCCCGCCGCGACAAGGATCTGGTCGGTCTGCTTGCCGGAGCGCCCGATCTTTCGCTGGAGACCTACGTTGTCATGCACGAGGATCTGAAGACGACGCCGCGATGCCGCGTCGCCTTCGACGCACTCGTGAAGGGATTGCTCGTCTACATTGCAGGGGAATGATGGCTCTGCCGGGAATTTGGCGGCCGGTTCCACGTTTCGAAAGCGCTCGAACATATTGTCATCAACGATGAGATGACGTCGCCAGGCCCTTGAAGGAGCGAGCGTTTTCGAGAACGAGCAGGATCATCCATCCCCGTTCCGGCGATCCCGGTGTCAGCCCTCCTAGACGGACGCCTCGCCCGGACGGAACCGGTCTATGATCTCGACCTCGGGACGATCGCCGCCGTCGCTGTATTCTTCATGCCACTTGCCGGACGCGTCCTGATAGCTGATCTCGACCGGCTCGTCGCCGACCTGCTGTTCCTGGACCACGATACGAACGGCTTCGAGGGCCTCGTCATGGCTGGCGAAGGTCTCCGAATAGACCCCGCCGAGCTTGTACGCCCATCCACCGTCGTGCGGCACGATTTCGTAGGTGACCTTGACCATGCATGTCTCCTGGATGCGTTTTCTCGCCCACGGCACTATCTCATCAAAGCCGCCGATCTGCAAACGGCGGGGCGACATGACGATCATGATACGCCGAAAACGCTTCGTCCGAAACAGCTTGCGACAGACCTGCGGCGGTAGGACGCCCCTCCTTCGTCAGACGCTCCGGGAAACGACATCGCTTCCGCACGAACTCTGGAACCTTCGGTTCGGATCGCCGTTTCCCCGGTCAGCCCTCGTGGTCACAGGCGTGCTGCGCCGCAATGTAACCAAAATGAACGACAACAACGCTTCCGCGCGAGGCGGGGCGAAGCGAGTCGGGAGCACAGCTATTGAAGAGACTGGACCTCATCGACGGCATGCGAGGCTATTTCCTCGTCTTCATGCTGCTCAACCATCTGGTTTTCGCCGGCGGGCTGTGGCTCGTCCAGATCAACCACCGCAACCTCGCCTTCGTCGAGGATGCCCAAGGCTTCGTCTTCCTTTCCGGCTTGCTGTCCGGGATGGTCTATGCGCGCAAGATGATGAAGAGCGGCTATACCGTCGGTCGCGACAAGCTTTGGGCGCGGGCGCTGGAGCTCTATCGTTACGCGATGGGCATCGTGCTCGTAATCCTGGCGCTGCAACTGCTGCTGCCCGGCGCATCCGTGATCTGGCAGAACTGGCTCGGCGGCACCCGGCTCGATGACCCGCTGCGGCTCGGAACCATCGCGGGCTTCCTGTTTCAGCCGACATTCATGGACATCCTGCCGCAATACATCATCTACATGGTGGCGGCGCCTTTCGTCATCAAACTCTGCCTCGACGACCGCTGGCGGACCGTCGCCATTGCCTCCCTGCTCATCTGGATGACCGGTCAGCTTGGACTGCACCGGCTCGTGACCTACCCGCTCGACGGCTGGCTCGGCGCATCGCCGGAGAAGGAAGGCATCCGCGCGAGCTTCAACCTGCTCGGCTGGCAGATCGTCTTCTTCGCCGGGATCATCGCCGGCACGCTGACCTCGATGAAGAAGGTAGAGTGGAAGGAGGTCTTTCATCCCGACCATACCTTCCTCGCCAAGATGTCGCTGGCTGTCTGCCTGTTCTTCCTGCCGCTCAGGCTTTTGACCGCGCACGGCCTGATGCCGGGCATCGTCCTGGAGAAGTTCGGGCTCATGGAAATCCGTGCCGATTTCGGGCCGGTATACCTGCTGAACTTCGCCGCCGCGGCCTATGGTATGGCGTGGCTGCTGATTGCCGGCCCCCGCCACGATCACGCGGTGGTCCGGCGGATCGCCTCGGTTCTGACCGGCATCTTCTCGCTGCGCTACCTGCAGCTCCTCGGCCGCCATTCGCTGCAGATCTACGTCTGGCACGTGCTGATCGTCTACGTGATCTTCTACGTGGACGGGCGAACCGAAGAACTGACGCAGGTCACGAAGACGATGATCGCCCTCGGGTCGCTGGCGTTGCTCAGTCTGCCGGCTCTCTGGCGGGAGCGCGACCGCTTCCTCGGCCCGCCCTCCAGCCCGGCACCGAGCGTCGCGGGCTGATCTCCCCGCTGTCCAAAAGAAAAGGGCGGAGCCGCAAGGCCCCGCCCTTTCCCGTTCCTGTCGTGCGCCCGTTACTTGCAGTCGGCGCAGAAGCGCTGAATGCGGCGGCAGGCCTCTTCCAGCTTCTCGTTGGATGTTGCGTAGGAAACGCGGAAGTTCGGTCCGAGGCCGAAGGACGAGCCGTGAACGGTCGCGACACCTTCGGTGGCGAGCAGTTCCATGACGAAGTCCTCGTCGGTCGCGATGATCTTGCCCGAGGGAGCCTTCTTGCCGATCAGCGCCGCGCAGGACGGATAGACGTAGAAGGCGCCTTCCGGCTTCGGGCAAACGAGGCCGTTCGCCTGGTTCAGCATCGAGACGACCAGATCGCGGCGCTCCTCGAAGGCCTTCTTGCTCGTCGGGATGAAGTCCTGCGGACCGTTGAGCGCCTCGACGGCGGCCCACTGGGCGATCGAGCAGGCACCGGAGGTCTGCTGGCCCTGGATCATGTCCATTGCCTTGATGAGCTCGATCGGGCCGGCGGCGTAGCCGATACGCCAGCCGGTCATCGCATAGGCCTTGGAAACGCCGTTCATGGTGAGCGTGCGGTCGTAGAGGCCGGGCTCGACCTGGGCCGGGGTGTAGTAGACGAAATCACCGAACACGAGATGCTCGTACATGTCGTCCGTCAGCACCCAGACATGCGGATGCCGCATCAGCACATCGGTCAGCGCCTTCAGCTCATCATAGCTGTAGGCGGCACCCGACGGGTTGGACGGAGAGTTGAACATGAACCACTTGGTCTTCGGCGTGATCGCCTTTTCCAGCTGCTCGGCGGTGAGCTTGAAATTGTTTTCGATCGTCGTCTTGACGAAGACCGGCGTGCCACCGCACAGCGCGATCATCTCCGGATACGACACCCAGTAGGGCGCCGGGATCACGACTTCATCCCCTGCATTGATTGTCGCCATGAAGGCGTTGAAGAGAATCTGCTTTCCGCCCGTGCCGACGATCGTCTGGCTCGGCTTGTAGTCCAGCCCGTTCTCACGCTTGAACTTGGCGGCGATCGCCTCGCGCAGCGGCTGGATGCCGGAAACGGGGGTGTACTTCGTCTCGCCGCGCTGGATCGCTGCAATCGCCGCGTCCTTGATGTTCTGCGGCGTATCGAAGTCCGGCTCGCCGACGGACAGCGAAATCACATCCTTGCCCTGGGCTTTGAGGTCCCGGGCCATCTGCGTGACGGCAATGGTCGCGGAAGGCTTGATGCGCGAGAGGGCGTCGGCGAGAAATGCCATGATTTGTGTGTCCTGAAGCTGTTGAACGGGGGAACCACGAGGTGCAGGGCTCCAGGTTCAAGTTCTATGGCGAAATCACCCCGCTGTTTCAAGCCCAATCCGGCCACAGTGCCGGGAAAACATAAGGCCGCCGGACTGTCGCGCAATTAATCGGCAGGTAAGCCTTCCGCGATAAAACGGAGGCATGCGGGCAAAGTTTCATCCGTGCGGGCCGTTCTGAATGACCACAGCGAGCATCTTCAACAACCTGATCCGGGGCGAGGACGGCGCATGGTCGACCGTCTACGGTCCCTTCGTCCTCAGATGCGCGCTGCAACCCGTCTTCCGTCGGCTGTCCCCGAAGGTACTCGACATCCATTCCTTCCAGGGCCTTGTCCGCGCAGAGCGTAACGGCGAGCCCTTTGCCCCGGCACACTTCTTCCCGCTGGTCGAGCCGAACGACCTCCCGGAAATCGAAAGCCTGCTGCGGACCATCCACATCCTGAATGCCGGCCTGCTGCACAGAAAGCGGGCCATGGCCCTCGTCAGCTTCAATCCGGCGCTCTATCCGGACCCGACGCGCCTGCGCGTCGAGTTCGACCGCATTCGTCTGGCGGCCCACAGCGGCGGCATGGAGCCCGACCGCATCATCTGCGATATCTCCGGCGCGTCCGGGATCGAACTGCCGCGGCTGGCGCGCCACGTCGAGCGGCTCCGGGAGGCCGGCTTCCGCGTCTCCCTCACCGACCACGGCGCCGGTGACACCGACATCGAGCGGGTCCGCACGCTGCGACCCGATTTCGTGCGCCTCGACGGCGACTGGGTGCGCGACTACATGCACAATTCCGCAGGCTTCGCGCTGCTGCGGGTCGTCGTGCGCCAACTCTCGGAGCACGGCACGGAGACGATCCTCGAACGCCTCGAAGAGATGTGGCAGGTCGATCTATGCGAAGAACTCGGCGTGTCGCTCATGCAAGGCTATGCGCTTGCGAGACCCGAAATCGCTCCGACGAACTTCAACGCGGAATATCCCGAGATCATCCTGCCGCTCGCCGAACGCGATGTGGACCTGCCGATAGCCGCACAGTCGGCGCCCCCGACAGCCGGCCACGCCGCGGTGAAGACGCCCTCCCAGCGAGCCGCCCCCGTTTTCGGCAAGCGCCGCAGCTGACGACCTCGACCCTACGCGGCATTCACCAAGCGTTAAGCCTGCCGCGTAATTGCCGCAGAAAGACACATCTGCGCCACATTCCCGTCCCGGAGAAGTCCACAAAGACGGCGCACTGTTGCATCGGAGCCGGCGAGCACGACGCCGAAATCCATAAGAGTACCAGTCTCCCCGTTTGCGACGTCCTTCTGCCGGCTGCGGATCGGCCGGGTGTTTCGCGGCCGGGAGGCAAAGAGCGTCCTGAGGGCTTCTGTCATGCTGATCGACAACGATGAAAAGGCCGCACGCAGGGGCATCCGTGCGAGCACCGCAACCCTTCTTCTCGCCGCGGCCCTTCTCTTCGCATCGGGAACCGGACTCGCGCCGTCATCAGCGAGCGCCGCACAGGCGGACGTCGGCACGGCCGCGCACCCTTCCGCATCACGAGCCGCCGGTGCGACCACAGCGCCGGAACCGGAAGTTTCTCCATTCACCACCGGCTCGATTACGGCGGTTACCCGCCCACAGAGCGCCGGGGTCGCCGGGTCGACCGACCGGCGCCTGCTGATGGTGCTGATGATGATCGGCTTCGTGGGGATGGCGTCGGCCAGCGTCTCCTTCTGGCGCCGCAGCGTTCGTGATTTCATCCAGGCGGAGCGCAAGCGCCGCGGCCGGCGATAGCGGAACCGAGCAAGAGCGAGACTCTCGCGCGCTCGTAACCGGCGACAATCTTGCCAATCCAGCGCAATCTTCCAATATTCCGGATGAAGAGGCGGGAAGGAACGGGAGGAATCATGCGCATCAGAGGATCATTCAACCCGCGAATGTCGGTCGCGGCCGCGCTGCTGCTCGGTCTCGCCGCTTCACCCGCGCTCGCCGAGGAATATCCCTCGCAGAGGGCCAATCTGGAGGTCACCAAGATCGCCGGTGGCCTCGACCACCCCTGGGCGGTCGAAGTCCTGCCGGACGGTGCCTATATCGTCACGGAGCGGCCGGGACGCCTGCGGATTATCCGCAACGGCAAGGTCGGAGAGCCGGTGTCCGGTCTGCCGGACGTCTATGCCGAAGGGCAAGGTGGCCTGCTCGACGTCGCGCTCGCGCCCGACTTTTCCCGCAGCCGCAAGCTCTACTTCACTGCCGCCATCCCCGGCAGCGGCGGACAAGGCACGGCACTCTTCAGCGCCACGCTCTCACCGGATGAGAATCGCCTCGAACACCCGGTGAAGCTGTTCCAGATGAACCGCTTCACCGGGACCGAAGTCCATTTCGGTTCGCGGATCGCCATCGCCGCCGACGGAAGCCTCTTCTTCGGCATCGGGGAACGGGGCGAAATGGACCGCGCGCAGGACCCTCGCGACCATGCGGGCTCCATCCTCCACATCAAGCCCGACGGCAGCATCCCCGAGGACAATCCTTTCGCCAGAAGCGAAACGGCCGCCCATGAGATCTGGTCGATCGGCCACCGCAATCCCCAAGGGATCGTCATAGACCCGGCGGACGGAAAGCTTTTCGTCGTCGAGCACGGCGCCCGTGGCGGCGACGAGATCAATGCGGTCATGGCCGGCAAGAACTACGGCTGGCCGGTGATCGCCTACGGCAAGCACTATTCCGGAGCCGAAATCGGTATCGGGCAGGCGGCGGAAGGCTATGAACAGCCGATCTACTACTGGGACCCATCGATCGCACCGGGCGCCATCGACGTCTACCACGGCAAGATGTTTCCCGAATGGGAGGGAAACTTCCTCGTCGCCGCGCTCAAATATCAGTTGCTCGCACGCGTCGAGCGTGACGACAGCGGCACCCCAGCGCACGAAGAGCGGCTGTTCGAGGGTGAATTCGGCAGGCTGCGGGACGTCAAGGTCGCGCCCGATGGCGCGGTGCTGCTAGTGACCGACGAAGACGACGGCGCGCTTCTGCGGGTTTCCCGCGCCGGCACACCCTGACCCTCGCCGTCTCGCTTGCCGCCCGGGCGGCCTCCTGATAACGCTTGCCGCCATCCGACCTCCCCGAGAGAAAGCTCATCCGCGATGTCCCGAATTCAGGCCAACCTGGTCTTGCTGCTTGCCGCCGCCATCTGGGGTGGCGGCTTCGTCGCGCAATCGAGCGCGATGGACATGCTCGGACCGAACTGGTTCAACGGCATTCGCTTCGGCCTCGCCTTTCTCGCCGTCCTGCCCTTCGCCTGGCGTGAGGCGAAGAACGCCGCCCGACCGCTGGCAAGCGGCGATATCACGGCATTCGTGGTCATTGGCGCCGTCCTGTTCGCCGCCCAGACGTTGCAGCAGATCGGCATCAAGACGACAACCGTCACCAATGCGAGCTTCCTCACAGGGCTTTACGTCGTCCTCGTGCCCGCGATCGCGGTCTTGATCCTGCACCGCAAGCCGCACTGGATAGTCTGGCCCGCGGCTGTTCTGACGCTGCTCGGCATCCTGCTCCTGAGCGGCGGTTCACTCTCCGGCCTGACGGACGGCGACCTTCTGATCATGGTCTGTGCCGTGCTTTTCGCAATCCAGATCACCCTGACGCCGATCGCAGTCGGGAAAAGCGGCAGACCGCTCGCGCTCGCCGCATTGCAGTTCGGCGTCTGCGCATTCGGCGGGACCGTCGGCGGCGCGGTGCTGGAACCCATCACCGCCGATGCCATCACCGGCTCGCTGACGGAGATCCTCTATGCGGGCATTCTCTCCTCGGGGCTCGCCTTCGTCCTCCAGATCATCGGCCAGCGCTACACGACGGCGCCGCAGGCGGCGATTTTCCTCTCGTCCGAGGCGCTCTTCGGTGCACTCTTCGGGGCTGTTCTTATGGGCGATTCGCTTCCGGCGATCGGCTATGCCGGATGTGCGGTAATGTTTGCGGCAATGCTGATGGTGGAACTGGTGCCGGAACTGACCCGACGAAGGGCGGCCACCGCCTGACGTTGTCGACGACACGCATGCGATTCCCGACACCCGTAGGGCGAGCACTTCCTTCCGCGATAGCCATATCGGGCTAGGTCGATATAACCCTTTCGGGCTAGCCCGCGAAAACTCGTAAAAATGACGAAGGATTTCAATGAAATCCCATAAAACCTTATGGCTACAATGCGTTGGGCATCGTTGTCCAAAAAGTTTCGCTTGCCAATCTTTTATAAAGAAAGCACTGTTGCGCCGTTCGGGCAGTTTTACGAGCACGGGAAGACCTGAAAAACAATGCGTTCCGGATGCGCAAAAGATATCCGGGCAGCCGAGCGGCGAAGCGGTCGAGAAGACTGGTTCGGCGTTTTTTGGTTGTTCAAAAAGGGTTCTTTTCCTCCTGCGTCAAGACGCGCCTGCACCACTCCGACGTGGGGTGAACTTGCAATGCTGCCCGCGATATCGGGCAGAGAGAAAAGGACCTGACGCATGGCCGAGACTGGCATTGTAAAATTCTTCAATACCGACAAGGGCTTCGGCTTCATCAAGCCCGACAACGGTGGCGCGGACATCTTCGTCCACATTTCCGCCGTTCAAGCTTCCGGACTCAACGGTCTGAGCGAGAACCAAAAAGTAAGCTTCGACACCGAGCCGGACCGTCGCGGCAAGGGCCCGAAGGCAGTCAACCTGCAGATCGCAGGCTGACCTTCACGACGGCTTTCGTCTTCGCGTAGCGGCCCGGCATAACTGCCGGGTTTTTTTATTCAGCTTCCGTTCAGGTCGGCTGCCTTAACTTCTCCTCATCGTCCGATAGACAATGCGAAAAAATTCGCAGACGCAGGAAGGCAACGCCATGAGCAAGTTCGCAAAAATCACCCTCTTGTCGGCAGCGGTCGCGACCGTCGCAGTATCGGTTTCAACACCAGCACTGGCCGGCCATCGCCACCATCGCAACGATGCCGCGATCATCGCAGGCGTCGTCGGGCTGGCCGCCGGCGTTGCTGCGGGCAGCGCGCTCGCCCAGCCGCGTTACGTCGAGCCGGATCCGGTCTATGTCGAGCGTCCACCGGTCTATGTCCAGCCGCAGCCGGCTTATGTCGACGAGTATCCGCGGGCACCCCGCCGCACCTACGTCACCTATGATCTCGAACCCTGGTCGCCGCAGTGGTACCGCTACTGCTCTGACCGCTACCGCAGCTTCAACCCGCGTTCCGGCACCTATGTCGGCTATGACGGCCGCGAGCACTTCTGCACCGCCGGCTGATCCGGGTCCCAGACGACAGGAATATCCGATGCGCCGCCTCGCCGGCGCATCGTTCGTTTCAGGCCGTATCAAAGCCCCTGGAGATAGGGGTTCGTGCGGCGTTCCTCGCCGATCCGACCACCGGGTCCGTGGCCGCAAATGAAGCCGACATCGTCTCCGAGCGGCAGCACCTTGTCCCTGATCGAGTTCAGCAGCGTCTGATGGTCGCCGCCCGGCAGGTCGGTGCGACCGATCGAGCCGTTGAACAGCACATCTCCCACATGGGCGAAGTTCTGCGCCCTGTTGAAGAAGATGACGTGTCCCGGCGCATGACCTGGGCAGTGATAGACTTCAAAGACGTGTTCGCCGAAGGAAACCCGGTCGCCATCCGTCAGCCAGCGGTCGGGGATCACGTTACGCACTGCCATCGGGACGTTGAACATCAGCGCCTGTTTTTCGAGATTCTGCAGCAAGGGGAGATCGTCCTCGTGGGGACCGACGACCGGGACGCCGAGCGCCTCCCGGAGTTCGTCCGCGCCGCCGGCATGATCGATATGGCCATGCGTCAGCCAGATTTCCCCGATGGTGATGCCGTTGCGCTCGACAGTCTCGCGGATGACGTCGACGTCTCCGCCGGGGTCGATGACGACGCCTTCCTTCGTCTGCGAATCGAAGAGGATGGTGCAATTCTGCTGAAAGGGTGTGACCGGGATGATTCCGGCCTGCAACTGTCCCATGACGTTCTCTCGAGCTCCGCTCTCGCCGTTTGCCGGCACGGCGCATAACATGTTTGGCCGGAAACGAAAACCAAGGCCTCCGCACCGGCATGATCGTCCCGATATCGGCGGCACGGCGATCGCCAGCGCCGGCGAACGCTTTCTCACCACCTCGAAACTGTGCGATGGCGCTATTTCCATTGGTGTTTCCGATGATCTCCGCTTAGTTTTGGCGGCAATTGTCGGGACATCGATCCGATCCCTGCCGACGAGTGCCGGACGGGCCGAACGAAAGGAAACGAGAAAGTGATGCGACAGTCTGCGGGCAAGACTGCCAGGAAGGAACTTCCGCAAATGCCGGTCGTCGACGACACGACGATCGATTTTGACACGATCGAGCGCCTGTTCTTCGCCTATCGCGATTTCGTCTCGGACCCGGATGCGATCCTCGCCAAGATCGGTTACGGCCGTGCCCATCACCGCGTCGTCTATTTCGTGAGCCGTCGCCCGGGAATGACGGTTGCCGACCTCCTCGGCATCCTGCAGATCACCAAGCAGAGCCTCGCCCGCGTGCTGAAGGAGCTCATCGATTCCGGCTACATCCGCCAGATCGCGGGCCCGGCCGACCGTCGCCAGCGCCGGCTCTATCCGACGCTTGCCGGACGAGAACTCGCCCTTGCCCTCTCGCAACCGCAATCACTGCGCATATCACGGGCACTCGAAGGGTTCACCCCCGAGATGCGGGAGACGGTGAAACGCTTCCTCGAAGGCATGAGCCGAACGCCGGGAGCCGGCGAGCCGCAGACGTCCGGAGACGAATGAATGGCAAGAAAGAAGACGATTGCTGACGACGCGCCCCACCTCCTCGTGGTCGACGACGACACGCGCATCCGCGACCTGCTCCACCGCTACCTGACGGAACAGGGCTTCCGCATCACCGTCGCGGCGGACGCCGGCGAGGCGCGGCGCAAGCTCGAGGGGCTGAATTTCGATCTTCTCGTCCTCGACGTGATGATGCCGGGTGAGTCCGGGCTTTCTCTGACGCGCAGCATCGCCGACGAGAAAGACATCCCGGTCATCCTGCTGACGGCACGGTCCGAGGCGGAATCGCGCATCGCCGGGCTCGAAGCCGGCGCCGACGACTATCTTGCCAAGCCCTTCGATCCGCGCGAACTGGTGCTGCGCATCAACAACATCCTCAGGCGAAACGCCGTCGCCGATGCGCCGAAGATCGAACAGGTCATGTTCGGCCCCTACACCTTCTCGCTCTCCCGGCGGGAACTGAAGAAGGCCTCGGAACTCATTCGCCTGACCGACCGCGAACAGGAAATCATGGTGCTCTTCGCCAGCCGCGCCGGCGACACCATCCCCCGCCACGAGCTCGTGGGCAACGATACGGAGGTTGGCGAGCGGACGATCGACGTGCAGATCAACCGGCTGCGCCGCAAGATCGAGGATGATCCGGCCAATCCGGTCTGGCTGCAGACCGTGCGCGGGATCGGCTACCGCCTCAGCATGGACTAGGCGAACACCGGACGATACGACGACAGTAAAGGACACCATGGCCCTGTTCGAAAGCATCCGGCGAGATCACGAACGCTCCGGCGGCAGCGGCTACCGGGCATTCTCGCGCTGGCTGCGGCATCGCTTGCCGACAGGGCTCTACGCGCGGTCTCTGCTAATCATCATCCTGCCGATGCTGATCCTGCAGACGGTGCTCGCCTTCGTCTTCATGGAACGCCACTGGCAGATGGTGACCGACCGGCTTTCGGCGGCGGTGACACGCGACATCGCCTCGATCATAGAGTTCATCGAACTCTATCCGGGCGAGCAGGATCTCCAGAACATCGTCCGAATCGCCCGCGAGAAGATGAACCTCAC